>JAJDYU010000023.1 GCA_022825005.1 Acidimicrobiia bacterium | reverse complement strand
CGACAGCGGCGGCGAACGGCCCCAGCCGGTGACGGTTCAGGCGGCCATGCCGCCATGGCGCGATCTGGAGCGAGCCCAGCAAGACCTGGAGGCGGCCATCAGCGCACGCGACACCTTGCAGGCCGCCCTAAACCGTACGATCGACGAACTGCATCTCGAACTGGGCCGACTGGAGAAACTCGAAGACGTGGACACCGGCCGGGAACTGCTCACCGAAGAGGCGGAGAAGCTGGTGGTACAGGAGTACATGGCGGGGGGCGACGTAGAAGACTTGGTGTTCGTCCTGGGCGTTTCCGAGGCCACCGAGGCACTGTGGCGGATCGCCCTGCTGTCGGAAGTGTCCGAAATGGTGGACGAGGCCATCGACGCAAAGGAGAACGTGCCGGGAGAGCGGGAGCGAACCGAGGCCCGCGCCCGACGCCTCGACGGCGCCATCCCGTACCTCAACAGCCGCATCACCGAAACGTCGCGGTCGATACAAGAGGCCGAATGGGTGGTGTACATCGCGGGGATCAACGACATGGCCGAGCGCGAGCGGGTCGAAAACGGGTTCATCGAGCCCACCGAACAGCACTGGTACAACCTCCGCTTCTGCGAGTCCACCGACAACTACCGGGCCGAAAGCGCCAACGGCCTGTTCTACGGGGCCTATCAGTTCGAGCCCCGGACGTGGCGAACGGTGGGCGGCGTGGGGAATCCGGCCCACGCGCCCCCCGAGGAGCAGGATGCCCGAGCCCGTCTGCTCTACGCCCGCAGGGGCGACCAGCCGTGGCCTCGGGACTTCTGCGGTCGGTGGCTCCCCCGCAACTAGGTTCGTTGGCCGATGAAGCTGTGTCCCCGTAACTAGGTTCGTTGGCCAATGAAGCTGTGGGTGGCGCTGTTGCTGGCCGACTGCGTGCTCGTGGGCGTCGGTCTCACTTATCTGACGGCGCTGAAGCTCCGCGTCGAGGAGCGGGTGGCCTACGGCGCGGTTATCGGGTTCATGGCGGTCACTATGGTGGGCTACGCCGCGGGCTGGGCGGCCGGTGGCCTGAGCGGCGGGGTGGTGGCCGGTGCAGCGCTGGTGGCCACGGCCATCTCGGTGGCCGGCTGGTGGACGGGCGTCAAACAGATCGGCATCGAGTGCCGGGACTTCCGCCGACGCCTGATGCGGCCCATCTCCCGCCCCGAGAATCCGGCCCCGCTGTTGATTCTGAGCGCCCCGGCCTGGGCGCTCACCGTGTGGATCTTGAGTCGGGCCTATGTGCCCGACGGCTCGGGAGGCGTGCTGGCCGGCCACCTCTCCTCGTGGACCGACTGGCAGGCCCACCTCACCTACGCCTCGTCGTTCGCCCACGCCGAGAACTTCCCCCCCGAACTGCCCACTGCGTTCGGGGTGGAGCGGCTGCCCTACCACTTCGGCATCGACTTCTTCGCCGCCATGCTCGACCGGGCCGGGTTGAGCGCCTTCGGCGGCCTGGAGGTTTCGTCGGGATATCTGGCCTTCGCCTTCGTGCCGGTGCTGTATCTGGCGGGGGTGAGGCTGTTCGCCAGCCGGGCAGTGGGAGTGCTCGCCGTGCTGGTGTTCACCCTGTTCGGGGGACTGGGATGGCTCCGGTTCTTCGGCGATGTGGCCGACCACGGCTGGGGCGCGGTCTGGAACCTGCCCACCGACTACACCCGCCACCACGCGGGCAACATCCTGATGGAGAACGCGGTCACCGGGAACCTCTTCCCCCAGCGCCCGACCCTGGCCGGATTCTCCCTGCTGCTGATCGCCGTGGTGCTCATGCGAGAGGCCCACAAGACGGGCTCGCGTCGGCTGTTCGCCCTTGCCGGTGTGATGGTGGGCCTGATGCCCATATTCCACGTGTACTCCTTTGGGGTGGCGCTGGGGCTGGGCTTGATCTGGGCGGTGCTGGACCGCCGGTGGCAATGGCTGCTGTTCGCCATTCCGGCGGTGGCGTTCTCGGTGCCCGCGGCGTTGTGGATCGAGCCGCTGAACACCGAGATCGTGTGGGAGACATGGGTGGACGGCCCCTGGATGCAGCCCCCCGGCTATTCGGCCGACCAAGACAATCTGTTCATCTTCTGGTGGCGCAACACCGGAGTGTTCTTGGTGTTGATGCTGGCGGCCCAGCTTTGGAAGAACACGCTGCCCAAGGTGCTGCTGTGGGGGTCGATTCCGGTGTGGCTGTGGCTCATCGTGCCCAACTTCGTGCGGGTGGCGCCGTCGCATCCGTGGAACAACACCCACTGGTTCGTTCCGGTGATCCTGCTGGGGTCGCTGCTGGTGGCTGCGGTGCTGGTGAGGCTGGCCTCAATCGGCTGGCTCGGGGTGGCCGCGGCCGTGGTGCTGTTCTTCACCCTCACGTTTGCCGGCGCGCTGGACATCTGGAAGGCGGTGGACCCCGAGGTGAACGTGTGGCCCCACCCGATTGCCTCGGGCGACGGGGTGGCCGCGGGGGAATGGGCCCGGGACGAGACGCCGCCCGACAGCGTGTTCCTGATCGGCTTCGAGCACACCCACCCGGTGCCCGCGCTCAGCGGGCGCCAGACGGTGGTGGGGTACGCCGGGTGGATCAACGACCTCGGGGTCACCGACTGGCACACCCGCCATCAGCAGGCCCGTACCATGTTGGGCGGTTTTGAGGGAACTGAGGAGCTGTTGAACACCTACGAAGTGGACTATGTGGTGGTGGGGCCCATTGAGCGCCGGGCCGGGGTCAGCGAGGTGTTCTGGGCGGCTCGGGGCGAGCTGGCGTTCTCCCAGGGCGAGTATGCGATCTACGAGGTCCGCTGAGCGGTGCGAGCCATAGTCCGCGAGCGTGCAGTGGCGCTGGAGAGCTGGCGCCCGATGGAGTTCTGGCGCCGCCGCCCGGAGACGGCGCTGGCCCTTGTTGTCGGCGCCATGGCGGTGGCCGGGCTGGTGCTGCGGCTGGTTGAGCTGGCCGAGCGGCCCCTCCACCACGACGAGAGCATCGACGCCTGGTACTCGTGGAAGTTCCTCAACAACAGCTACGAGGGGTACGACCCGGTGTACCACGGGCCGCTGCGGTTCTATCTGACCGCCGGCCTCTTCTGGGTGTTCGGGGAATCGCACACCACCGCTCGCATGGTGGCGGTTCTGGCCGGGGTGGGGATGATCGTCTTGCCGTGGTTCTTGCGCCGGTCGCTCGGCCCGGTGGCAACCCTGGTCGCCTGTGCGGTGCTGGCCTTCAGCCCCATCTCCCTGTACATGACCCGGCTGGGCCGGGAAGACTCGATCACCGCGTTCATCACCCTGGCCATGATGGTGGTGATCGTGCGGTTCCTGGACCGGCCCCGGCTGCTGCTGCCCTCGCTGTTCGGGTTCTTGCTGGCCGCGGGCTTTGCGGTCAAAGAGACCACCTTCATCGTGGTGTTCATCTTCGGCGGCTTCTTCTTGGCCCTGCTGGCCGAGCAGGCGGCCCGGCAGGCACGAGCCGGAAACGCTGAGCCGCCCCCGAGCAACTTCGCCGGAGACCTCGAGGGGCAGCGTGGTGGACTCGCCGGGTGGGGGTGGATGCTGCCCGCCGGGCTGGTGCCCATGGGCGTCGCCTTCGGGTTCAGCGGCTACTACGACGTGGAGGTGTTCCTAACTCTGGGCATCTACGGGGTGCTCATGGTGATGGTTCTGCTCATGTTGGCCAGCCCCCAGTCGATATGGGAGCTCCCGTTGGTGCGGGCCGTTAGGCGCGTGCCCGGATGGGGGTGGGTGCTGGCCGCCGCGGTGTTCCTGTTGTTCTTCGCCCTGTGGTTCACGGAGTTCTTCAGAGAGCCCGATGGGTTCGCCGAGGGCTTCACCGAGGGCATCACCTATTGGCGGGGCGAACAGGACACCAACCGGGGCAGCGAGCCCTGGCACTACTACCTGTACACCATCCCGCTCTACGAATACCTGGTGTGCATCCTGGCGGTTATCGGCACGGTCCATGTGTTCCGCAATCCCACTTTTGTGGGCAAGTTCATGGTGTGGACCGCGGTGGCCAGCTGGTTCTCATACTCCTGGGCCAGCGAGCGGTTTCCCTGGCTGGCGCTTCACATCGTGGTGCCCATGGCCGTTCTGGCCGGCTACGGCGTGGCGGTGCTGTGGCGGGCTCGGAGGAAGTTGTGGATGCTGCCGGTGTGGGCAGTGGTTGCCGGGCTGGTGGCCACCACGCTGTTCTTCGGGTGGAGAACCAACTATGTGAACCAGCGCGATCCGCGGGAGCTGTTAACCCAGGTCCACACCACCCACGACTACGTGAACACCGTGCATCGCATCGAAGCGCTCAACGCGTACAGCCAGTCGATTGGCGAGGGGCCGGTGACGGTGGCGGTGGACACTGCTATCTCAGTGCCCAACCTGTGGTACCTCCGCGATTACGAGGGGCTCCAATGGACCGATAGCGCATCGGCGCAGCACGCCTCCGCCGATTTCGTGCTCGCCCTGGCCGAGAGCAACATCGCCGCCTCAGCTCCCGATCTGGCCAACCACCGCACCACCCGCATGCCGCTTCGCGACTGGTGGGCGCCCCAGTTCGAGTCGTACCACGACGGCTGGTTCTCGGGCTGGGCGCAGTGGATGGTGGATCGAGAAGTGTGGAACCCCGGGACGCTGGGCAGCACCGACTTCGACTTGTCGGTGAGTCCCCGAGCGCTTGATCTTGAAGCCCGGATGGCCGCGGCTGGGTGATAGGCGGTTAAGAGACGTAGGCCAGGGCCAGCACCACCCGCTCGCCCAGCTCACGGTCGCCGCTGACGGTCACCAGGCCGTCGGCCAGCGCACCGGCGGGGTCGGTTCGGCCGCAGCACAGCGCGTTGTAGGTGTCCACGTCGGTGTGCACTGTAGCGGTGGGGTCGTCGGGCACTGCTGACGGCTTGGCCCGGCCGTCGGCCACTGCCACGCACCGGGGGCCGTCGGCGTCGCCGTCGATGGCGAGCACCACCGTGCTGCCCTCGGGGGCGCCTGCCTTCTTGCCCACCACATAGCCCATGTTGCGGGCGTGCCAGTCGAGGCAGTGCTGCACCGCCGGGCCGCTCAGGTGGCCGGGGATGCCCAGCGCCCGGCGCATGTCCTGCTCGTGGGCCCAGCAGTCGAACACCCGGATGTGCATGAACGTGCGGTACGGGGCATCGCCGATGGGGGTGAAGCCCACCTCGTCCCACTTCTCGGCGGGCATGGTGCGCAGCATCTCCAGGCGGCGGGCGCAGATGTCGCTCATCTCGGCCAGCACCTCTGAGCCGGGGCAGGACCGGCGGGGGGCGATCTGGCCCTCGTTGAAGGCGGCGATGCCCTCGAGGCCGCCTTCTGAGGCGGGGGGCTCGGGCTTCTCGCCGGCCAGCATCAGCTCTAGGCCCACGATGTGGCTCACCTGATCTCGCACCGACCATCCGGGGCACTCGGTGGGCGTGTCCCACTGCTCGTCGGTCAAAGTTGCGCCCAACTCGGCGATGGAATCCCACACCGCCTCGAGCAATTCGACTACTGGATCGCTCATGCTTTCTGTCCTTCTGTATTTGGGCCGTCTGTGTCGACGCTGTCGCCCATCACGTCAATCCGACGGTGAACGAGCGGGTGTCGTGGTCGAGCATGTCCCGCACCGAGGTGGCCACTGGCCCCCGGATGATGCGCCGGGTGCCGGCGAAGGCCTTCAGCGCCAGGCCCTCGGCCAGTCCAGCGGCCTCGCTCATGGCCGCCTGCTCCAACTCGTCCTCGGGCACCACACAGTCCAAATAGCCGACGTCGACGGCTTCGGCCGGGGAGTAGAGCCGGGCCAACTGAACCGACGAGTGCACGTGGCGAGGCGACAGCCGGTCGCGAGCCAGGGTGACCACCGACTTGGGCAGCACCATGCCGATGGCGGTCTCGTTGAGCCCGATCTTGGTGGGCGTGTCGGCGCCGATGCGCACGTCGCAGCACATGAGCCAGATGGCCCCGGCGGCAAAGGCGTGGCCGGTGCAGGCCGCCACCACCGGAATGGGGAACTCGTAGAGCCGCACGAACAAATCCATGCCCGCCCGGAACAGGTTGCTGGCCTCCTCGGGGCCCGTCTGCATCACCTTCAGGTCGAATCCGGCGGTGAACTTGCCGGGGCGGCCGATAAGCACCACCGCCTTGGCCTTTTGTTCGGCCCGGTCGAGCGATTCGTGCAGGGCGGCGATCACCTCGTGGGACAGCACATTCACCTTGCCGTCATCCACTCGGACGAGAGCGACATCGCCGGTCACCTCATAGCTGACCGATGGACTGCTGGTGGCTGACATGGGCGATGAGATTATCGCGACGGTGCTCGGTAGCATCATCGACTGTGCCGACAGCCATCTCCGCGCAGGGGCTGCGCCGAACCTACGGCGAGGTGGTGGCGGTTGACTCGCTCGACCTCGAGGTAGCTGCGGGGGAGATCTACGGATTTCTGGGGCCCAACGGAGCGGGCAAGTCCACCGCGGTGCGGATGCTGTGCACGTTGGCGTCGATGACCGCGGGAGCGGCCTCGGTGGCGGGCCACGACGTGGCCACCGAGGGCGACAAGGTGCGCCTCAGCATCGGGGTGGCCCTCCAGGACGCCGCCCTCGATGGCAAGCTCACCGGGCGGGAGACGCTGAGCCTGCAAGGCCGCTACTACGGCCTGGAGAAGGGGTCGGTCGCCACCCGCATCCAGGAGCTGGCCCCCCTGTTGGAGATGGACGCCATCGACCGGCGGGTGTCCACCTACTCGGGAGGCATGAAGCGCCGCTTGGACCTGGCCGCCGCGCTAATGCACAACCCCGAGGTGCTGTTCTTGGACGAGCCCACCACCGGGCTCGACCCCATCAGCCGGGCGGTGGTGTGGGAGCAGATCCGGCGCCTGAACCGCGATCTGGGCATGACCATCTTCCTCACCACCCAATACCTGGAGGAGGCCGATGCCCTCACCCACCGGGTGGGCATCTTGGACCACGGCCAGCTGGTGGCTGAGGGCGTGCCCGATGAGCTCAAGCGCACCGTGGGCTCCGACGTGGTGGTGGCCCGGGTAACGGGCGACCCTGAGGTGGCGGCGGAGGCCATCGGCGGGGTGCCGGGCATCAGCCACATCGAGATCTACGGCAACGAGGTGAGCGCGGCCACCGGCGACGGCGCCTCGGTGGTCAGCCCGGTGGCGGTGGCGCTGTCGGCGGCCGGGGTGGAGGTGTTGGACTTGTCGATCCATCCCACCACGCTCGACGACGTGTTCTTGGAGCTCACCGGCGCCCGGATCGAGGTGGAGGAATGAGCGAGGCTGTCATTGCCGACCCGCCTGCGGGCGAGGTGATCAGAGCCCGGCCGTTGGGGTTCTTCGGCGACATGGCCTCGGTGTCCAGCCGGGCGCTGCGGCTGTTGCCCCGCGACTTGGAAGTCATCATCCCCGCCATGCTGATCCCGCTGTTCTTCCTGGTGGTGACCATCGGGGCCATCCAGAACCTGGCCAGCGACATGGTCTCAAACATCGACTACAAGGCCTTCCAACTGCCGGTGGCCATCATGACCGCGGTGACCGGAATGTCCCGGGCCAACTCGCTGGTGATCGACATCGCCGAGGGCTACTTCGACCGTCTCCTGATGACCCCGGTCAATCGCTACGCCCTGCTATTGGGGCTGATGGTGGCCGACTTCACCCTGTTCGTGGTTATGGCCATACCGGTGGTCGCGTTGGGCTTCGCCATCGGCGTGAGCTTCGGTGCCACTGGGGTGGTGGGCCTGTTGGTGTTCGTGCTGTTCGGAGCGCTGTGGGGGCTGGCCTTCACCGGCTTCCCCTACGCCATAGCGCTGCGCACCGGGAACCCCGCGGCGGTGAACTCCAGCTTCCTTTTGTTCTTCCCCTTCATGTTCTTGACCACCGCCTGGGTGAGCCGCGATGTGATGACCGACTGGCTGGCCGCCATCACCTGGTTCAACCCCATGACCTACGCCCTAGAGGGCATGCGCTCGCTGTTCTCCGGTTGGGACGGCTGGGCGCTGGGCCGGGCGCTGCTGGCAATCGGCGTCATTGGACTCTTGGCCCAGACACTGGCCTTTCAAGCGCTGCGAGGCCGAATCCGCCGCGGTTGATTTCGCGCTTGATTAGGCGGTTCAGGCCATGGTGGGCGGGGTGAGGCTCGGGTAGGCTGGTGGGCGTGAGCGAAACTGTGGAAGCCCAACTGTTCGAGGTCACCGAAGCGGCCATTGAGAAGGTGATCGACATCCGGTCGAACGAGGATGATCCCGAAGCCCTCGGCCTGCGCATCGAGATCACCGGCACCAGCGGTGCCGACTACACCTACGACCTGGCGTTCGAGGAGGTGGCCGACTGCACCGAGGGCCATCGCCACATCATCACCGGGGGCCTCACCGTGATGATCCCCGATGAGTCGGTGGAGAATCTGACCGGCGCCACCCTGGATCTGCCCAACAACCCCATGCAGGGTGGGCTGGTGATCCGCAACCCCAACAAGCCCGATCTTCTGGCCGGGGCCGACCTGGAGCTCTCCGGCACCATCCCCGAGCAGCTCCAGCAGCTTCTCGACCAACACATCAACCCCTCGCTGGCCTCCCACGGCGGGTTCGCAAACCTGCTCGGGGTGGAGGGGCACACCGCCTATATCACCATGGGCGGCGGCTGCCAGGGCTGTGCCATGAGCGCGGCCACCTTGCGGGAAGGCATCACCGTGATGATCACCGAGGCCATCCCCGAAATCACCGAAGTGGTGGACGCCACCGATCACGAAGCCGGCGACAACCCCTATTTCGCCCGGGCCTGAGCCCTCTTTTGCCAATCGCCGCACTCGCGGCATAGGCGTTGTCATCGCGGCCTGAAAGAATGGCGCCATGTTTGATCTGTTGATTCGCGGGGGCTCTGTTGTCGACGGGACGGGGGCCGCGCCGACTGTGGCCGATGTGGCGGTGTCGGAGGGGCAAGTGGCCGCTGTTGAGAGCCGCATAGAAGCCAACGCCGCTGAGGTGATCGACGCCGCGGGCCGCTATGTGACCCCGGGGTTTGTCGATGTGCATACCCACTACGACGGCCAGGCCACCTGGGATCCGATCATGGCTCCTTCGGCGTGGCACGGGGTGACCACGGTGGTGATGGGCAACTGCGGGGTGGGGTTCGCCCCGGCCGACCCCAGCCGCCACGACTGGCTGATCGAGCTGATGGAGGGCGTGGAGGACATCCCCGGCCCAGCCCTCCATGAGGGGATCACCTGGCGGTGGGAGACATTCCCCGAATACCTCGACGAACTCGAGCGTTTGGGCCGCACCATCGACGTGGCCGCCCAAGTGCCCCACGGGGCGGTGCGGGCCTATGTGATGGGCGACCGGGGGGCCACCACCGAGTCGGCCACCGCGGCGGAGCTGGCCGAGATGGCCCGCATCGTGGGCGAGGGAACGCGGGCCGGAGCGGTGGCGTTCTCCACAAACCGGCTGCCCATGCACACCTCGCTTTCGGGGGTGCCGGTGCCGGGCACGTTCGCCGACCACGAGGAGCTGTCCGCCATCATGGGCGCGCTCGACGGTGAATCGCTGGTAGAGGTGGTGCCGGCCGGATCGATGGGCGAGGATCCCGATGCCCCCATACGCGAGGTGGAGCTCTACCGGCGCCTGAGTCTGGAAACTGGTCGGGCCATCACCTTCACCATGGTGCAAGTACACGTCAATCCCGGCCAATGGCGTGAGCAGATGGACATCGTGGAGCGAGCCAACGCCGAGGGCGCCAAGCTGGTACCCCAGGTGCAGGGCCGCCCCGGCGGGCTGCTGGCCGGGTGGGATCAGTTCAACCCGTTCAAGAAGCGGCCCACCTATGAGCCGCTCGACGATCTGCCGCTAGAGGAGCGCCTGGTCGAGCTGCGCCGCCCCGAAGTCAGGGCTGCCATCTTGGCCGAGGACATTCCGGGCGACCCGGCCGTCGGCATCCTGCGCCACTCCCTCCACGCCACGTTCCCGTTCGACGACGGGCCGGTGTTCGAGCCCGACCCGTCGGAATCGGTGGCCGCCATGGCCGACAAGACCGGTGCCGATGTGTTCGGGCTGGTCTACGACCTGATGTGCGAGCGGGGGATGCTCCAGGTTTTCTTCACCGGCTATCGCCACGGCGACCTGGAAGATCTGCGCGAGATGATGGTGCACCCCATGACCGTGGTCGGTTTGGCCGACGGCGGGGCCCATTGCAGCGTGATCTCCGATGCCAGCCTGCCCACCTACATGCTCCAGCACTGGGTGCGCGACCGGCAGCGGGGGCCGAAGCTGTCGATTGCCGAGGCGGTGAGGATGCTCACTTCCGAGCCGGCTGAGCTGTACGGCTTCGACGACCGGGGCGTGCTGGCCACCGGCAAGCGGGCCGACATCAACGTGATCGACCTCGACGCCATGAGCCTGCATCTGCCCGAGGTGGTGGGCGATCTGCCCACCGGTGCCCGCCGCCTGCTGCAATCGGCCGACGGCTACGACGCCACCATCTGCGGCGGTGAGGTCACCTTCCGCAACGGCCAGCCCACCGGGGTCCGCCCCGGCACCCTCATCCGCCGCTAGCCGACCGCATCTACGACGACGAGCCAGGCGATGCCATGAGAGGGCCGGAGCGCCTGGGCCGAAGCGCCCTCGTCCGCGTGGGACAGCCGACGCCGGAAGCGTGGCAGGGCTGTCAGCGGCTGACGGTCCGAACTGAGGCATTCGACCCTGAGCTGGGCCGGGAGTTGAGGCGGGCTTGGGTGGAGCGCACTGCGCTGGTGGTCGAACTGGACGGCGAGCTGCCGCCGCCTGATCCGGCGATGCACGCCCAGTGGTGGGAGCTCAGGCCAGGTCTGACCATGCCCGCCGAGGTGCTTCGCCATCTGCTGACGGCCAACGCAGTGGATTGGCGCGACCCTGAACAGCCCTGGTTTGAGCCGCAAGAGCGAGCGCTGTCGTTGGGGGCCCGGCGAGCCGAAGCTGGTGAGCCGGGGGATGTGGTGACCGATGCCGGGCCGGTGTGGTGCGACGGAGGGCCATTCGACGTGTTCACACCCGAGGGGGTCGGGTCCGCTGTGGTTCCAGCGGTGAATCTGGCAGTGGGCAGCCTGAAAGCGCTCAGCCCGACCGTACCCCGGGCCGATCTTGCAGACGACCAGCGGGCCGCGGTCGGCCACCTGGGAGGAGCGGCCAACATTGTGGCGCCAGCCGGGTCGGGCAAGACCCGGGTGCTCACCGAGCGAGCCCGGTACTTGGTGCGCGACCTCGGGGTAGACCCAAGAGCCGTCTGCTTGGTGGCGTTC
>JAJDYU010000058.1 GCA_022825005.1 Acidimicrobiia bacterium | reverse complement strand
GATCGGCGAGCTGTTGGAGATCGTGGAGCGGCTCAAGGCCGAGGGCCAAACGATGATCATCGTGGAGCAGTCGCTCAACATCGCCGCGGCCCTGTCGGATCGGGCGGTGTTCATCGAGAAGGGGCAGATCCGCTTCGACGGGCCGACCGCGGAGCTCGCCGAGCGGGGCGACATCGCTCGGGCGGTGTTCTTGGGCAACGACCGCACCGAACCGGAAGACTCGTCGTGATCCTCGCCTTCGAGGTCGGACGCCAATTCGTCTTCATCGGCGCGGTCAACGGGCTCTCTTACGCCCTGTTGGCCCTTGGCGTCATCCTCATCTACCGGTCGAGCCGGATCATCAATTTCGCGGTGGGCGCCACCGGGGTGCTGGCCAGCCAGGTTATGGCCCACCTGGTGATCCGCTACGGCGCGCCGTACTGGACCGGGGTGGTCCTCGCCGTGCTGGCCGGGGCCGTATTCCTGGGACTGGCCGAGCTGACCGTGGTGCGCCGCCTGTTCACCGCCCCCCGGGTGATTTTGCTGGTGGCCACCATCGGGCTGGCGCAGTTGGCCCAAGCCCTCATCTTCGCCCTGCCCGAGGCCTCGGCGGCCGATAAGCGGCACCGCTTCCCCACGCCGTGGAACCGGGAGCTGGAGTGGTTCGGCATCCGCATAGACGGGGGCGAGTTTGTCTTGTTCGTGGCCTCCACCGCCGCGGTGGTGGCGCTGAGCATCTGGGTGCGGTGGTCGGCGTGGGGTCGGGCCATCCGGGCCACCGCGGCCGATCCCGACCGGGCTCGTCTGGCCGGCATCCATCCGGGACGGGTGTCAACAGTGGTGTGGGCGCTCACCGGGGCGTTCGCCGGGCTGGTCACGGTGTTCCAAGAAGCCGACTCCATCGGCTCGTTCGTGGCCACCAGCCCCGGTCACGCCACCATGACCCGGGTGCTGGTAGTGGCGGTGTGCGCCTCGTTCGTGTCGTTCAGTGTGGCGGTGGCGGCCGGGATCATCCTCGGCATCGTCGAGGCTCTGGTGAGGGTCAACTACCCGCTGGATCTGGGGAGATTCGAAGCCGTGCTGCTGCTGGTGGCGATTCTCGGGATCGTGGCCACCACCCGGAGAGGCGCACCCGACGAGGCCGGCGCCTTCTCATTCAGCCCCCGGATTCGCCCCATTCCGGCCCGGCTGCGCTCGAGCTGGTGGGTTCGCAACCATTCTCGAGTCCTGGCCGCAGTTGGGGTAGCCATTGCCGCGGTGGTGCCGGTGTTCGTAACCACGGCCAGCCGAACCTTCCGCTACAGCGAGATATTGCTGATGGCGCTGGCCGCCCTCTCTCTGGTTGTGCTGGTGGGCTGGAGCGGGCAGATCTCGCTGGGCCAAGGCGCTTTCGCCGGCTTGGGCGCGCTCACCACCACCGCGCTGGTCAACGGGAACGACCTCGGACTTGGGATCGCCGGGTTCGATGTGGCGGTGCCCATGCCCGAGCTGCATTTCTTGTGGGCTGCGGTGTGGGGCACAGTTGTGGCGGCCGCGGCGTCGGTGATCATCGGCATTGGCGCGCTCCGGGCCCGGGGCCTGTTGCTGGCCGTGGTCACCCTGGCATTTGCGGTGGCGGCGGAGAAGTTCTTCTTCACCCGGCCGTTCCTCAGCGGAGGCAGCCAATCTGCGGCGCTTCTGGAGCGGGCCCATATCGGGCCCATCGATCTCGCCCCCCAGCGAACCTATTTCTATCTGGCCCTGATCGGGCTGGTGCTGGGGGTGGCGTTCACCGCCCACCTGCGCCGCACCGGTATCGGCCGCCGGATCGTGGCCACCAGGGAGAACCCGTCGGCCGCAGCCGCCGCCACTGTGTGGCCCACCGGATCAAAGGTGCTGGCCTTCGCCTTGGGCGGCGGGTTGGCCGGTTTCGCCGGGGCGCTGCTGGCCGGGCTGTATTCCACCGTGCTGTTCTCCTTCTTCTCGGTGGACACTTCGTTCAAGGTGGTGGCCATCGCGGTGATCGGCGGTATCGGCTCGGTGATCGGCCCGGTGCTCGGGGCGCTGTGGGTGATCGGGCTGCCAGCTTTCTGGCCCGATTCCGCGCTGATCCCGGTGCTGACCAGCAGCCTGGGAATCCTGGTGCTGTTGATGTACGCGCCGGGAGGGTTCGTGCAGCTCTGGTACATGGCTCGAGACTCATACTTCAGCTGGCTGGCCCAGAGGAAGCCTGCGCCCCTGGTGCGGGGGCGCGACATCCCCGCGCCACCATCGATTCCCGACCCGCCATCAGACATTGCGATGGCCGCCAGCGAGCTCACCGTGCGCTACGGCCCGCGGGTGGCCGTGAACCAGGTGAGCCTGGAGGTGGGCCACGGGGAGATTGTGGGGCTTATCGGGACCAACGGCGCGGGCAAGACCTCGTTCATGAATGGGGTGGGCGGCCTGATCCCCGCAAGTGGCCGAGTGGAAATCTACGGAACCGACGTGAGCCGGCTGGCACCACATCGCCGCCACCGGCATCACTTGGGCCGGGCCTTCCAGGCCGCCACCTTGTTCGGTGACCTCACCGTGCGCGAGACGGTGCAAGTTGCGCTGGAGCGGCGGGGCCGCACCCGCTTCTGGCCCGCAGCCCTGGCCCTGCCATCGGGCTCCCGGCACGAGCGGCGGCAGATCAGGGTGGCTGACGACCTGATCGGCTTCTTCGGATTGGGCGACTTCGCCGACAAGTTTGTGGCCGAGTTGTCCACCGGCACCCGCCGGATTGTGGAGCTGGCCTGCCTGGTGGCCGGCGGTTCCCGTCTGCTCTGCCTCGACGAGCCCACCGCCGGAGTGGCCCAGCGGGAGGCCGAGGCTCTGGTGCCGTTGCTGCACGGAGTGCGCCGGGAGCTGGATGCCTCGGTGCTGTTGATCGAGCACGACATGCCGCTGGTGATGTCCATCAGCGATCGCATCTATTGCATGGACGCCGGAGAGGTGATCGCCGAGGGAACTCCGGCCACAGTGCGCGACAACCCCCTAGTGGTGGCCAGCTACCTCGGAACCGACACCAGGGCCATCGACCGATCAGACGCCGGAGCCGACCTATGACCTCTGCCTTTGCCGATCCTCCGATCACCCCGAAGGCGGCGGCCACCCGGGCCCGGCTCTTGGAGGTTGCCGCCGAGGTGTTCATCGAGCAGGGCTATGCCGCGGTCTCGCTGCGCGACATCGCCAAGGCCGCCGAGGTGACGAAAGGGGCCATTTACGGCCACTTCCGGTCGAAGGGCCAGCTCTTGGTGGAGGTGATCCGCACCCAGTTGGCTCAACGCGATGCCCGGTTCGACATGGACGCCGTAGCAGAACAGCCGATGCGCGCCTTCCTCCAGTTCATCAATCCCGACAGCCGCGATCTGAGGCTCTTGCAGATCGACGCCGCCGCGGCCGCTCGCCATGATCCCGACGTGGCCGCCGGAGTTCAGGAGATCTTCGCCGCTCGCAGCGCCTGGATCCTCGACACCCTGCGCCACCTCGACCATCCCGAAGTGCTGCTCTACGTGATCAACGCCTTGTCGTCCGGGGTGGGTGTGCAGGAAGCCCATGGCCGCCCCGCCCCTGATCCCAACGTGTGGTCGCAGGTCGTGGCCCGAGCCTTCGGCTTGAGGGCGGAACCATGAGCTTGCGCGAGCTGGCCGCCGCGGGCGGTGTCCGGGTGGGGGCCGCCGTGAGCGAAACCGTGTTCGACACCGGGGATGAGGCCTATTGCTCGCTATTGGCCGGAGAGTTCAACTCGCTTACCGCCGAGCGGGCCATGAAGTGGATGTGGATCCATCCAGAGCCCGATCGGTGGGAGTGGGCCGCCAACGACGGCCTGGTCCAATTCGCCGAGTCCCATGGGATGCAGGTGCGGGGCCACACCGTGGTGTGGCCCCATTGGGGCACGCCGCCCTACATCACTGATTGCGACGACGCCGCGGCCCTGCGCCGTCACCTGGTCGAACACCTTGAAGTTCTGTTTGCCCACTGGGGCGGTTCGGTGGCCCGGGTGGATGTGGTCAATGAACCGCTGCACTGGCTGGAAGGGCGCCCCGCCGACTCCGTTTGGCGCTCCCTGATGGGCGACGACTACATGGCCGAGGTGCTGACGCTGGCCCATGACGTCGATCCAAACATTGAATTGTGGATCAACGAGACCCATAACGACGTCGTACCCGACAAACACGAGCTCTTTGCTCAAATGGTGGCTGATCTCGTTGAGCGGGACCTGCCTCTCCATGGCATCGGAGTCCAGGGCCATCAGCTCTACCCCGACTTCTCCCCCGCGCCCCCTACCCCCGAGCGCTTCCACCAGGTAGTGAACACCTACGCCGACATGGGCCTGGAGGTGGCCGTCACCGAAATGGACGTGTTGGCCCACCCGACCGACAGCGACCGCCTCGACGTTCAGGCTCGGATCTATGGCGAGTTGGTCGAGGCCGCCTTGTCGGTGGAAGCGTGCCGCGAGATCACCTTCTGGGGAGTGAGCGACGCCCATTCCTGGGTCGACGAGCACTTCGGACCCGATCGAGCCCCCCTGCTGTTCGACCGGGAGGGCCAACCCAAGCCCGCCTACGACGCAGTGGCCGCCGCCTTCGCCTCCCGAGCCCGCCGCACGCCAACCGGTTAGACGGTCCCTTCGCTCAGAACTCGATGGGCACCGGCTCTGTTGATGCTCGTACTGGCTGACCGTCGCGCAGCACCTCGGTCCAGTCTTGGTTGAACGCCCGCCAACCCTCTGCATGGGCCGCGGCGTAGTGGTACACCATGGCCGCCCGCATCCCATCGGTGAGGTTGTCGGTGGACCGGTGGCGGAGGTGGGAGTGGAACACCAGCAGATCACCCGGCTCCATAAGCACGATCTGCTCGCTGTCGGTAGGGACATCGACTATCTCCACATAGGCCAGACCGGCGCCCTCCCGGGTGTCGGGCACGGCGTCGTGGATCGGCTCGGTGTGGGAACCAGGGACGATCCAAAGCGGCCCGTTGTCTGGGGTGGCCGCAGTGCAGGCCAGCCACACCCCCACCTGCGGCAAGGGGGTCATGCGGAAGTAATAGTCGTCTTGGTGCCAGGGCTGGCCGAGGGTGCCGGGATGCTTGAAGATGAACTGCGACAAGAAGCAGTCGACGTCGGGGCCGATGAGATCGCCCATCATCGCCAACAACCGGGGATCGGTGGCGAACTCATAGAACACCGGCTCGGCCCGCATGACCCGGAAGATCTTGGAGACTCCTACCTCCGGGGTGGCCGGGTTCTTGTTCGTCTTGTCTGGGGTGATGTAGAGATCGGGCCGCTCCTCCCCTGTCGCGTCGGCCCGAGCGATCTCAACGATCCGCTCTACCATGGCGTCGGCAACAGCCCGGCTAGCGAACCCCCTCTCAATGAAGAACCCGTTCTCCTCCCAGCTCCCCCGCTGCGCCTCGGTCAACCCCATCGCCCAAAATATACCAGCGGTCGATTTTGACGGCGAGCACAGGCCGCTCCCGGCACTGCAGAACAATGATGTACAGTCCGCTTCATGTGGAGACCTCTCGATGTGATGCTTCTAGTGATAGGAGCAAGCAGCGGGTTCTCAGGCATCACGTGGCTTGCCATTTGGGCGACATCCGCCGACGAAACTGTGGGTGACAACTTCACACCGGTGGGCTGGATTCTGCTGTTGATCTTTGCCCTTGCCTGCGGCATTGCCCTTCTCTACCGAGAAGGCCTCCGAGTCAGAGAGGCCCGAGCCAAAGAGAGAAGACAGCAAGCACCACCTCAGCCCGAATAGAGCTATCCCGATTCTCCTAGGGTGGAGCCATGTCTGATTTGCCGCGGTCGATTGAGCTAGAAGTTGAGGTGCCGGGGACAGCCGAGGAGGTTTGGCGGGCGGTGGCTACTGGGCCGGGGATCTCTTCTTGGTATGTGCCTCACACGGTAGAAGAGCGGGCGGGCGGCTCGGCGATGGCCTCGTTCGGGCCGGGGCCGGAGATGCAGATTCCTGGGCGGGTGGCGGTGTGGGAGCCGCCTCGCCGGATCTGTTTCGACGGAGGCGAAGGGGTTGACGGGTTGACGTTTGAGTGGACCGTTGAGCCCCGGGGCGACGACAGATGTGCGGTGCGGTTGGTGAATTCCGGCTTCGGTCAGGGCGGAGAGTGGGACGCTCAGTACGACGGCATGGTCGAAGGCTGGAAGTTGTTCATGTCCAACCTGCGACTGCACATGGAGCACTTCGCCGGACAGACGGCAGCGTCGATGCTGCCCACCGCCATGGGGGCCGGCTCGCTTGACGAGGTCTGGACCGCGCTTACCGCTTCGCTGGGCATACCCTCGGCTCCGAGTGTCGGCGAGCGGATCGAGGCCCAAGCCCCCGGTGTCCCCGCCTTAGCGGGCACAGTGGTGGATGCCGCCTCTCACCGAATCGCCCTGCTGGTCGACAGGCCCGCACCGGGCACCGGCTTCGTGGCGGTGGAATCGTACGGCGAGCACGCCGGAGCGTCGGTTTGGCTGTACCTCTACGGAGCCAACGGGGCCGAGGCCGCCGAGAGGGACGGGCCTCTGTGGCAACAATGGCTGGCTGACGCGCTAGGAAGTGGCCAATGAACGCAATGCAAGGACGAAGGATCCTGGTGGTGGGCGCCTCATCGGGGCTGGGTCGGGCCACCGCCATTGCCCTCCAGCGCCAAGGTGCCGATGTCGCGTTTGCCGCCCGGCGCCGCGAAGTGCTCGAAGAGGCGGTGGGCGAGGCCGGGGGTGGCCATGTGGTGGTCATCGATGTGCTCGACCCCACAAGCATCGAACAGGGGGTGGCCGAAGCGGTGGGCGCCTTCGGCGGCCTTGACGGCATCGTCTACACCTCGGGCATGTCGCCCATGGCGCCCATGGCGGAGTTGGACCAAGACGACTGGCAGGCGGTCTTCGGCGTCAATCTGTTCGGCCCGAACCTGGTGATAAGAGCCGCCCTTCCCCATCTCAGCGAGGATGCGGTGGTGGCCGCGGTGTCGTCGGACTCCACCGATATGCCCCGCCACTCGCTGGTTCCCTACGCCGCGTCGAAACGGGCCCTGGAAGCGACCATGGAGGGATGGCGCACTGAACTGCTGGGCAACCGCCGATTTGTGACCGTGATCCTCGGGCCGACCATGCCCACCGAGTTCGCCAATTCCTTCACCCCCGAAGCCTTCGAGGCCGCCATCCCCCACTGGCAGCGCCAGGGATTCCGCACCGGAATCATGAACGCCCACGAGGTGGCCAACGGCCTGGTTGCCTGCATGGACGCCCTGTTCGCCGCACCGACGTTCGGGATCGAGTCGCTCCTACTGCGATCCCCCGAGCCCGAGGTGGCCAACGAATTCTCCTCCGACGTCGGCCAGGAGTGAGTAAGGCGAAGTTGTGATGACCAAGCCAAGCGCCCTCGACATCGAAGAGTTCGCTGGTACCCCGCCCGAGCTGATCCCCAGAAACTTCGACCTCGAAGATCTCGGCTATGTCGAGGCCGAATTCGAAGCTCGGGGCGAAGCGCATTCCTACAGGGCGATTGGCGAATGGCGCCAGGACGGGCGTGGAGAAGCTGAGCCTGATGGTTCGACCCCATTCACCACGAGAGTGCTGGTGCGGCGCCCAGCCGAGCCCGCCCTCTTCAGCGGCACGGTGGTGGTGGAATGGCTGAACGTCTCCGGCGGTATCGACGCCTCCCCCGATTGGGACTATCTGCACCGCCATCTCATCCGGCGCGGCGATGCTTGGGTGGGGGTTTCAGCCCAAAAGGCTGGCATCGACGGCGGCGGGCTCGCGCCTGGCATCCACCTCAAGCTGTTCAACGAAGAGCGGTACGGCCATCTGTCCCACCCGGGGGACGCCTTCTCCTTCGACATGTTCTCCCAGGTCGGCCAGGCCCTTGGGCTCGACGGGTCGCTCCTGTTGGGCGGCCTCGACGCCAACCGGGTGCTGGCGGTGGGCGAGTCGCAGTCGGCTTCGTTCTTGGCCACCTACGTCAACATGGTGGATCCCTTAGTCCAGGTCTTCGACGGCTTCTTCCTCCACGGTCGGGCCGGAGTGCGGGTGGGGCTGGACGGCACCTTCAGGTCCCGCCGGCTCGACGACCAACCCGACCCGGCACGCGATCGGCCTGAGCAGGTCCGATCCGATGCCCGGGTGCCGGTGCTCCTGTTGAGCGCGGAGACCGATGTCACCGTGCTGGGCAACGGGGAGATCGAACAGCCCGACGGCGACCAAGTGCGGGTGTGGGAGCTTGCCGGGGCGGCTCACGCCGACACCTATCTACTGGTGGCGTCACGCGCCGACGGAGGCCAGCTCGATGCCGAGGAATTCGCCCTAATGCTCGAACCGATCACCGAACTGGTGATCATGACCGTGGAGCAGCCGATCAACTCCGCACCTCATCAGCACTACGTGGCCCAAGCCGCTCTGGAGAGCCTCGATCAATGGGTGGGCCAGGGCACCCCGCCACCCCATGCTGCCCGGCTTGATCTAGTCGAAAACGGCCGCGACTTCCGGCGGGATGAACTGGGCATTGCCCAGGGTGGCATCCGCAACCCCTGGGTCGACGCTCCCATCCGAGTGCTGTCTGGGCTCGGACAGCGGGGCGAGGGGTTCGCTCCCCTATTCGGAACCACCGCTGCTCTCGATCCGGCCGCCGTGGCCCAGCTCTACCCCGGAGGCCGCGACAACTACCTCGCGGCGTTCACCCAATCTCTCGACCAAACCATCACCAATGGCTTCATCCTGGAAGCCGACCGGGACGAGATTCTGGCCATCGCGGCAGAAACCTACGACTTGGCCTGCTCTCCCCCCGAGGGCACCAACTGACGCCCCATTCCCGTACTGCTTAACTCAAGACCCGTTGCATCAGCCGGGCGAGCCGGGATTTTCGGCCGGTTATGGCCTCTGAGCGGTCGGCGATGCCCATGATCCCTAGGGCTCCGTTGATGCCCAGCCAGCGCAGCGGCTCGGGCTCCCATCGCCGCGACTGGTGTCCCACCCAGGGCAGGTCGATGCGGGGGGAGTCGGTTTCGGTGATCAGCTCGGCCAGGGTCCGCCCGGCCATATTGGCAGCAGCCACCCCTTCGCCCACGTAGCCACCGCCCCAGGCCATGCCGCGGTCCCGGTCGAAGCCGACCGATGGGAACCAGTCGCGGGGCACACCGAGCACTCCTCCCCAGCGGTGGGTGATGGCCACATCAGAGAGCATGGGCAGCAGCTCGACCAGCGTCTTGACGATCTTCTCGTGGGTGCGCGATCTCTGCTCCACCGAGCTGACGATTCTTGAGCCGTAGTTGTAGGGCGCTCCCCGTCCTCCGAACGCGATCCGGCCATCGGCGGTGCGCTGCCCGTAGATGACCATGAACCGGTCGTCGGTGAACGTCTGCCGGCGGCTCAATCCGATGTCGTCCCAAAGCGCGTCGTCGATGGGCTCGGTTGCCACCATCAGCGAGTACAGCGGAGCCAGGGAGCGACGA
>JAJDYU010000025.1 GCA_022825005.1 Acidimicrobiia bacterium | reverse complement strand
GAGGGTGACCAGTACTTCAACAACCTGGCCCACTACGGCGACCAGGCCGACCTGGCCGCCGGACACATTGCCGCCACCGTCGGCGGAATCGAGAACGCCGTGGTCATGGGCATCAGCCTTGAGGTGCCCTCCGGCACCGAGTTCGCCGCCTACGTAGAGCAGTCCGTACTCAAGGGTGGCGGCACCTACGTCAACACCCTGTACGTGGCGCCGGGTGCCACTGAGGTCACCGCCCAGATGGTGGAACTGCAAGAAGGCATCGATAACCAGGGCGTGAACTACGTGACCCTCCACGGCTCGCCGGGCGCTGGCCTGGTGGTCATGCAGGGAATGGCCGACGTGGGCATAACCGACATTCCCATCATCGGCATCCACGGCATCGCGGCCAACTCGATCTGGACCGAGGGACCGGAGTCGGTCAGCGACCAGACCTACGGCATGCACTCCTTCATGACCGCCAACAACAACATCGCAGCCTCGGCTGACATGGAGCGGTGTGCAACTCTGGCCGGCTACGACGGCGAGCACCTGAACCTGAACTTCTCCCACGGCTTCCTCAACGGCTACGTGTTCCACCAGGCCATAGAGCGGGCTGCGGAGACCGGCGAGCTGAGCCGTGAGAGCCTGACCGAGGCTCTGAAGGGCACATTCGACACCATGGGCATCACCTGCCCGATCGACTGGAGCGCCAGCAACCACAGCCAGTGCGGCGCGGCGTTCTCGCTCGATCCCGCCTCCGGCGGCATGGTGCCGGCCAATCCGTTCGCCTTCTACGCCGACAGCTTCGACGGCGAGTACGGCATCGAGATCGGCTAGCCGAATCGACTAATCGAAAGGCCCCCACGTTGTCGGACTCCAGTTCGGTCGCTGAAGAATTCACGGCCTATCTGGCCGACAACGTGGGGGCCGACCCCTTTCCTATCTTCCGCCGAATGCGGGAGGAGGCTCCCGCCCTGTGGGTCGAGCCGCTCCAGGCGTGGGTGCTGACCCGGTGGGATGACATCACCTCGATGCTGGAGGACGGTGACAAATACGGCCCGCTGATGAACCAGCCGGGCACGTCCAGCATCTTCGGTCGGGCCATCTTGCAGATGTCGGGCGATGAGCACCGCCGCAAGGATGCCATCTTGGCCAAACGACTGCGCGGCCCTCGCTATCTCGGCTCCACCATCGAGGAGATCGTCTCCGGGCTGGTCCACGAGTACGGCGAGCAGCTCCCGGTGGCCCCCGAGGCCGCCGACCTGCGCACCGGGCTCACCGAGCCGGTGCCGCTGGGCGCCATCGCCGAGCTGATGGACATGGGCGAGGCCAGCAATTTCCGCAACTGGTACAACGACATCGTGGCCGCCGGGACCTCCAACGTGACCCGCGATCCGGTGGTCCACGCTCGGGGAGAGGCGGCCCGAGACGAGCTCTACGACTTCGTCACTCCCAGCATTGAGGAGCGACGCGGTTGTCCCGGCGACGAATTGCTGTCCGACCTGTGCTCAATGGAGTACGAGGGTGAGCGGCTGTCCGACGACGAGGTCCGCAGTTTCACCGCATTCTTGTTGTCAGCCGGCATCGAGACCACCGACCGGGCGCTGGCCAACCTGGTCAAGCACCTCATCTTGCAGCCCGAGCAATGGCAGCGCCTGAAGGACGAACCCGATCTGGTCAGCTCGGCGGTCACCGAGATCCTCCGGTATCGGCCCCCAGTACACGTCACCATCCGCATGGCCAAGCACGACTTGGCCGTGGAGGGAACCACCATCCCCGAGGGAAGCAAGGTGATGTCGTTCGTGTCCAGCGCCAATCACGACACCTCTCGGTTTGAGGATCCAGAGGTCTTCGATGTGGGCCGCTTCCAGGGAGAGGAGCGCCCCAACTACACCCCGATCGGCCCAGTTCGGGCCTTCGGCGGGGGCCCCCACACCTGCACTGGCTCGCTCTTGGCCAAGTTGGAGATGGAGCGCACCCTGGAGTACCTGCTCGACCGTTTCGAACAATTCGAGTTTGCCGGCGACGTTCCCCCCGACACCGGCATCGTGCTCCGCTCCCCCACCAGCCTCGAAGTAGTCCTCCACCCCGCCGCCTGAACCGGAATTCGGAAACTTCCAAAAGGCGATATCCCCCTTGAGGAAGCTCTAGGTCAACCCAAGCGGCGGTCTAGGCGGTCCCGGAAGGCGCGGGCGCCGACGACGACCGCGCCGTGGCGGCGGACCCGGCGAGCCAAATCGCGGTCGGAGGTGACTACGGTGGCCGCCGACGGGTCGTCCATGTCGGCTACTTCATTGGCAATACGGTCATCGGCCGCGTTGGGACCGCGGCGGGAGGCGTAGGCCAGCTCGACAAGGCCGTGATGCCCTGAGGGGAGGTTGGGCACTGGTCGGCCGTCAGCCACCACCAGTGCCGGAACGCCAGCATCGGCGATGTCTTCGACCAAGCGAATCAGCGCGCCATCCCGGTCGGCCCACCAGCCGTCGGGACGACACCCGATCACATTCATGGCGTCAACCACAATCACTGTGGTTGACCCCCTTTACGCCAGGCTGGCGTCGAGGCACTCCACGGAGGGAGCGAAGTAGTAGCTGCCCGAAGCCGGGTTCGAGAAGTCGGTGAGCATGTCGCGCACCTGGCCGTTG
>JAJDYU010000022.1 GCA_022825005.1 Acidimicrobiia bacterium | reverse complement strand
ATCTGGGGGATCCACACCGACGAGAACCCGCCAGCCTCGGCCTGTTGGGCCGCCTCGATCATGCGGTCGATCTTGGTGTCGTACCGGCGCCGCTCGGGCCCCACCATCAGTCCTATGCGCACAGCAACTCCTCCGCCCCGTTCATACCAGACGCCGGCGGTTAGACGGAGACGGGAGCCCAATCGGGGTCGGTTACCATCCCCAGAGGCTTCCAAGGAGGATCGGGTGGGCAGCTCAGCAGATGAATCTGAAGACTCGGCCAACCGGCCCCGCATCGCCCCGCTGGAGTTGCCGGAGTGGACGCCGAAGGCCTTTGCCGCCATGGAGCCCATGCGGCCCCCTGCGGGCTCGGCCTACGACAAGCGCAAGGCCGACCGCAAGCAACAGGTGAGGCGGCCCAACAACGCCCTGTCGGTGATGGCCCACCATCCCGATCTGGCCAAGGCCTTCCTGGAGTTCAACCGCCACCTGCTGTACTTCAACACGCTGTCGGGGCGGGCCATCGAGTTGGCGGTGCTGCGGGTGGCGTGGCTGCGCCGAAGCGAATACGAGTGGGTCCAGCACGCAGCCGCCGCCCTTGAGGTGGGCCTGACCGAGGAGGAGATCGACCGCACAGCCGCTGATTCCCTTGAAGGTTGGGCGCCGGAGGATGCCCTGTTGCTGCGGGCGGTGGACGAGCTCCACCACGACCACCGCTGGTGCGATGCCACCTGGGACGAGCTGGCTGAGGCGTTCGATACCCGCCAGATCATGGACCTGCTGTTCACCGTGGGGGCCTACGACACCCTGGCGGTGGCGTTCAACTGCTTCGACCTGCCCCTCGATCCCGAGCTCGAGGGCAGGGGCTTCCCCGGCGACGCCGAGGGCTAATCCGTGTCGTCGATCTTCCCGCCCTTGGAGTATCCCCGAGGCAGCAGCGTCCACAGCCTGCTGGAGTCGGCTTCTGACCGGTTTGGCGACCGGGTGGCCATCAGGTTCGAAGATCGGGTGCTCACTTATCGGGATTTCAATCAGCAGGCCGACGGCTTCGCCCGGCTGCTGGCCGAGCGGGGGGTGGGCGCCGGCCAGCGAGTGGCGGTCATGGCCTCGAACCGGCCTGAGTTCTTCACCTCGGTGTACGGCATCTTGAAGCTGGGGGCCTCCGCGGTGATGATCAGCTCGGCCTGGAAGCAGGCTGAGACCGCCCACGCCGCCCACCTCACCGGGCCGGTGCTGGCCATCACCGACGGCGACACCCATCTGCGCCTCCCTGAGCCCCTGGCCGGCCGGGTGATCCACTTGGACGACGACCCCGCGGTCGCCGCCTTGGCCGACAGCCCGGCCGATGCCCCCGCCGCCGACCTCGATTGGGATCACACCGAGGCGGTGCTTATGTTCAGCTCGGGCACCACCGGGATGCCCAAGGCGGTGCGCCACACCCACGCCAGCATCAACGCCGCCACCGTCATCTGGGGCGAGGTGCTGGGCCTGACCCCTGAGGATCGCTTCCAGATCACCACCCCGCCGTTTCACATCCTGGGGCTGCTCAACCTGCTCTCGTCGGTGTGGGCCGGCTCGTCGGTGCGGCTCCACCCCCGGTTCGACCTCGAGGCCATGCTGGGCGCCATCGAGGCCGACCGCATCACCCTGGAGATGGCGGTAGCCCCCATCGCCCTGGCCATGGCCAACCACCCCAACCTGGAGGAGTTCGACCTGTCGTCGCTGCGCTACATCATGTGGGGGGCCACCCCGGTGACCGAGAGCGTGGCCCAGCGGGTGACCGAGCGCACCGGGGTTCCGTTCATGCCCGCCTACGGAGCCAGCGAGGCACCCGTCCTCACCAGCAACCCGGTGAACCGGCCCGATCTGTGGCGGCTGGACTCGCCTGGGCCGCCCGTCCACGACGTGGACATCCGCATCGCCCACTTGGAGACCGGGGCGGTGCTGGCCCCCGGCGAGGTGGGCGAGATCCAGGCTCGCAGCCCGGCGATGATGGCCGGATACCTGCCCGAGGAGGCCAACGCCGAGGCCTTTTCCGACGGGTGGTATCGAACCGGCGACGTCGGCTGGATGGAGCCCGACGGGTGGCTGCACATCACCGACCGGGTGAAGGAGATGATCAAGGTGAAGGGCTTCCAGGTGGCCCCCGCCGAAGTGGAGGCGGTGCTGCTGGGCCATCCCGACGTGCTCGACTGCGCGGTGTTCGGGCTGCCCGATCCCGATTCCGGCGAGGCGGTGACCGCCGCCGTGCAGCTGGCCCCCGGCGCGGCCGCCACCGAAGAGGAGCTGAAAGCCCTGGTGGCCGACACTCTGGCCGGCTACAAGCGCCTTCGCGCCGTTCACTTCGTGGAGTCGGTTCCCCGGCTGCCCTCGGGCAAGACCCTGCGGCGAGAGCTGAAGCTCCAGTTCGAGCCGCCTTCAAGCTAGGCCTCGGCCAGCAGCTCGCTTTTCATCACCTTGCCGGTGGCGTTGAGCGGGAACGACTCCCGCAGCACCACCGACCGGGGCACCTTGTAGTTGGCCATGCGCTCTCGGCACCAGGCGATCACCTCTTCGGGATCGATGGCTGCACCGGGCTGGGGCACGATGAACGCCCGGCCCACCTCCCCCAGTCGCTTGTCGGGCACCCCCACCACTGCGGCCTGGGCCACGGCGGGATGGCCCAACAGCATGTTCTCGATCTCGGCGGGATAGGCGTTGAACCCGCCGACGATGAACATGTCCTTGATGCGCCCGGCGATCTTGAGGTAGCCCCGGTGGTCCAAGATGCCCAGGTCGCCGGTGTGGAGCCACCCGTCGGCGTCGATGGCCGCAGCGGTGGCCTCGGGATCGTCGAAATATCCGGTTGTCACGCTGAACCCCCGCACCAGCACCTCGCCGGTCTCGCCCACAGCGGCCTCCCGGTGGCCGTCAACAATACGCACCTCTAGGTCGGGCATGGCCCGCCCCGCGGTGGTGGCGATGGTCTCGGGGTCGTCGCCGGGCTGGGTTCCGGTGCAGGTGCCGGCCTCGGTGAGGCCGTATCCGGTACACACCCGCTGGAACGGCAATTCCTCGTGCATCCGGCGGATCAGCTCCACGGGGATGTCGGCCGCCCCGGTGACCGCCACCCGCAGGCTGGACAGATCGCGGGCCGGGCGGGTGGGGTGGTCGAGAATCGTCTGGTAGACGGTGGGCGGGCCGGGCAGCACGGTGACTTGCTCGGCCTCCACCAGGTTCAACACCTGGTCGACGTCGAAGGTCGGCACCGGGTACACGGTGGCCCCGCGCATCAGGCAGGCCAGCCAGCCGGCCTTGTAGCCGAACATGTGGAAGAAGGGGTTGACGATCAGATACCGGTCGCCCTGGCGCAGATCGGCGAAGTCGCACCAGTGCGAGAACTGCCGCAGGGTCTGCCCGTGGGTCATCATCACGCCCTTGGGCGCGCCGGTGGTGCCCGACGTGAACAAGATGTCGCTGATCTGGTTTGGCCCCACCGCCTGTCGCCGGGCCTCCACCGCTTCGGGGGCTACCGCCTCCCCCGCCTTCAGGAAATCGGCCCACGACACCGCGCCGGGCACGTTGTGCGCCTCGGCGGGGGGCAGAACCACCACCTGCTCCAGCGCCGACAGGTCGGCGTCGGTCTGGCGGAACAGACCGGCGGGGTCGATTCCGGCGAACCCGGCCTCGGCCACCAAGAGGCGAGCCCGGCTGCGGGCCAGGATGTAGGCGGTCTCGGCCGGTTTGAAGCGGGTGTTCACCGGCACCAGCGCGGCCCCGGCCGCCTGGAGGCCCACAGCGGCGATGATCCACTCCACGCGGTTGGAGGCCCAGACCGCCACCCGATCGCCGGGCTGCACCCCGGCGGCCAGCATGGACGCGGCGGCATGGTCGATCTGCTGGCCCAGTTCCGCGAAGGACAGTAAGTTGTCGCCCTCCACCACCGCGGGGGCGTCGCCGAAGCGGGCCGCGGCCGTCTGGGCCATGTGCGGAATGCTGGCCCACTCCCCCGATTCAGTCATGGCGGCCCGAGCTTGCCGCCTAGGCGGCCGGTTCAGCCAGGGTCTTGATCTCGAGGAACTCCTCGAATCCGGCCACGCCCATCTCCCGGCCGATGCCCGATTGCTTGTAGCCCCCGAAGGGAGCGTCGGGGGCGTAGTACATGCCGCCGTTCACGCTGATCGTGCCCGAGCGGATCTGTCGGGCCACGGCCCGGGCCCGGTCGGGGTCGGCGCTGTTCACCGAGCCCGACAGGCCGTAGATGGAGTTGTTGGCGATCCGCACGGCCTCGTCGTCGCCCCCGTCATAGGGAATGATGGCCAGCACCGGGCCGAACACCTCCTCTTGGGCCACCAGGTCGTTCTCGCCCACGCCGGCCAGCAGGGTGGGCTCGTAGAAGTAGCCCACCGGCAGGTGATCGGGGCGCTTGCCGCCGGTGACCAGCCTGGCCCCCTGGTTTACGGCGTCGGTCACAAACTTGTGGACCTTGTCGCGCTGGCGGGAGTTGATGAGGGGTCCCATCATCATGGAGGGGTCGGTGGGATCGCCGTAGGGGATGTTGGCCAGCGTGGCCGCCACTATTTCGGCCGCGGTGTCGGCCATGGCCGCGGGAACCAGCATTCGGGTGTTGATGGCGCACCCCTGCCCGGCGTGGGTGCAGATCATGAACGAGTTCATGGCGGCGGCTGCTTCCACGTCGGCGTCGTCCAGCACCACATAGGCGCTCTTGCCCCCCAGCTCCAGGAAGGTCTTCTTCACCGTGGCGCTGGCCGCGGCCATGATCTTGCGCCCGGTGGCGGTGGAGCCGGTGAAGGTAACCATGTCCACATCGGGGTGGGTGGTGAGCACCTCGCCCACCGAGTTCTCCGCCGAGGTCAAGATGTTGACCACGCCGGGGGGGATGTCGGTTTCGTTGGCGATCAGATTGCCCAGTGCCAGCGCCGACCACGGGGTGTCGGGCGCCCCCTTCAACACCACCGTGTTGCCGGCGGCCAGGGCGGGGCCCAGCTTGGCCAGGTTGAGCTGCACGGGGAAGTTGTAGGCGGTGATGGCGGCCACCACGCCCACCGCCTCCCGCTCGATCCACCGCCGGTGGTGGCCCCCGTAGGACTCGACCACGCCGAGGTCTTCGGACCACTGGTAGCCGTCCATCATGTCGGCCACCCACTTGACCGACCCCACCGGCGCTTCGAGCTGCGGGCCGCCGTAGGTGAGCATCACCGGAGAGCCCACCTCGGCCACGGTGAGATCACGCATCTCTTCGAGATGGCTCTCCAGCGCGGCATGGAACTGGCGCAGGCACTTGGCCCGAAAGTCGTGGTCGGTGGCCCAGTCGGTGGTGTCGAAGGCCCGGCGGGCGGCGGTAACTGCGGCCACCGCATCGGCATTGGTGGCGTTGGCGGCCACCCCGAGCACCTCCTCGGTGGCGGGGTTCAGCGTCTCGAACACGCCGCCCCCCTCGGCGGCCCTCAGCTCCCCATCGATCAACAGCTTCTCTTCGTGCCACATGGCTGATTTCTCCCTGTTTGCCCAAGGCTGGCCTCACCCTATAGCCGGGGTTCGCCCGAGAACCCCTCGGACAGCATGAGCAACTATCGTCCCGCCGATGGACTCGGAGATGCTCCATCCCCGCCGGTTCGCGGCCCAGGCGCCCGACCACCCGGCGGTGATCATGGGCCGCACCGGCGAGGTGATCACCTACCGGATGCTGGACGAGGAGGCCAACCGGCTGGCGCACCTGCTTAGGGGTCGGGGCCTTGGGGCCGGCGACCATCTGGCCATCGTGTCGGAGACCACCTCGCAGTCGATGGCGGTGTTGTGGGCCGCGCAGTTGGCCGGGCTGATCTACACGCCGATCAACTACCACCTCACTGCGGGCGAGGTGCAGGCCGTGCTCGACGACTGCGGGGCCGCCGCGGTGGTGGCGTCGGGTCGCACCGCCCCGGTGGTGGCCGATCTGGATCTGGCCCGGGTGCCGGTGCGCCTGACCACCGGGGACCGCGCGGTGGTCGGGTTCGAGCGCGTGGCCGAGGCTGCCGCTGATCTGCCTGTCGCGCCCATCGCCGATGAGGGCGAGGGCCGGGAGATGGTGTACTCGGGGGGAACCACCGGCCGCCCCAAGGGCATCCGCAAGCCCACGGCCCAGACCGGCATCGGCGATCCGGCCAACCCCGCGGTGCAGACCGCGCTGGCCATGGGCAACTACGGCGTGGACCGCACCAGCGTGTACCTGTCGCCCGCGCCCCTGTACCACTCGGCACCGCTGGTGTTCTGCATGTGCGTGCATCGGGTAGGGGGCACCGTGGTGCTCATGGAGCGGTTCGATCCGGCCGACTGCCTCCGCCTCATCGGCCGGCACCGGGTGACCCATGCCCAGTTCGTGCCCACCATGTTCTCCCGGATGCTGAAGCTGCCCGCCGATGTGCGCGAGGCCGCCGACGTGTCCAGCCTGCAACTGGCCATCCACGCCGCCGCCCCCTGTCCGGTGGAGGTGAAGCAACAGATGATCGAGTGGTGGGGGCCGATCCTGTTCGAGTACTACGCCGGCACCGAGGACATCGGCCACAGCGCCATCACCTCTGAGGAGTGGCTGGCCCATCCCGGCTCGGTGGGGCGGCCTTTGCAACCGGTACACATCGTGGGCCCCGACGGAGCTGAGGTGCCCACTGGCGAGGTCGGGGTGGTGTATTTCGACGGGGGGCGGGATTTCCAGTACCACAACGACCCTGAGCGCACCGCGGCTGCGGCCCACCCCAGCGGCTGGCGGACGCTGGGTGACATGGGACGCCTCGACGAGGAGGGATACCTGTACCTCACCGACCGGGTGGCCCACACCATCATCAGCGGCGGGGTGAACATCTACCCCCAGGAGATTGAGGACGCTTTGATCATGCACCCCGAGGTGGCCGATGCCGCGGTGATCGGGGTGCCCAACGACGACCTGGGCGAGGAGGTGCGGGCGGTGGTGCAACTTGTGGAACCAGGCCGGGCCAGAGACGACACCGAGGCTGCCTTGATGGAGTGGTGCGCCGACAGGCTGGCGGCATTCAAATGCCCCCGAGGGGTGGACTTCGACGAGTCGCTGCCCCGAGATCCAAATGGCAAGCTGATGAAGCGCTACCTGCGGGACCGCTACTGGCCCTCCGACTCCGACTCGCGAATCGTCTGACCTGGCCCCCGGGGTCAACCCGGCGGATCGCCTAGCGGGGCTCGTCGCCCTCGAAGGTGATGCGGTGCATGACCCGGCGCAGGCCGTGGTAGTCGTTGATGGGGTTGTGCATGGCGCAGCGGTTGTCCCACAGGGCCAGCGAGCCCGGCGCCCAGCGGAATCGGCAGGTGAACTCCGAGCGGGCCTGGTGGGCGAACAGGAACCGCAGCAGGGGCTGGCTCTCTTCTTCGGTCATGCCCTCGAACCGGGCGGTGTGGGCCACGTTGACATAGAGCGACGGGCGGCCGGTTTCGGGGTGGGTGCGGACCACCGGATGGACCGCCTCATAGCTCTCGGCTGAGGTGTGGCCCGCCTCGGTGGCGTCGGCGATGCGGTCTTCCCGGGTTTTGGACACATCGGCCATCGCCGAGCTGTTCACCGCCCTAAGGCCATCCAGGAACTCCTTAAGCCCGTCGGACAGCGCATCGTAGGCGGCGTACATGTTGGCGAACTCGGTGTCGCCGCCCGCTGAGGGCACCTCCCGGGCCAACAGCATCGACGCCATCGGCGGCTGTTCCAGGTAGGCGGTGTCGGTGTGCCAGATGCCGCCGAAGTTGACGGTCTCGTGGGGCAGCTTTTTGACCTCGATGATCTCGGGGTGGTCGGGCAGGCCGGGCACGAACGGATAGCGGCCTGGGGTGCCGATGCGGCGGGCGAAGGCCGAGAACTGGTCGAGGGTCAGGTGCTGGTTGCGGAAGAACACCACCAGATGGGCCAGCCATGCCTGGCGGATCTCGGCCACCACCTCATGTGCCAGGTTGTCGCCGAGGTTTACCCCGCTTATCTCCGCGCCGATGCAGCCGCCCACCGGTTCTACCGTCAGATGCTGATACTCGCCCATTCCGGCTCCACTCCGGCCTAGTCAACGTTGTTCGTTAGGGTAGCGACGCATGCCATGGAACGCTGATGTCTGAGCCTTACGACCTGGCCGGGAAAGTTGTGCTGGTGACCGGGGCCAGCCGGGGCGTGGGCGCGGCCATCGCCGCGGCTGCCGCGGCCAAAGGGGCCAAGGTGGCGTGCGCGGCCCGGTCTACCAAGGCCTCGCCCAAGCCGCTTCCCGGCACCATCGACGAGACCGTTGCGGCGGTGATCGACGCCGGGGGCGAGGCTCTGACCGTGCCCACCGACCTGACCTCGGCCGACGACATCGAGGCCATGGTGGCCGCACCGGTGGAGGCCTGGGGCCGACTCGACGTGGTGGTGAACAACGCGGCGGTCACCTTCGTGGGCGAGGTGGACATTCCCCTCAAGCGCTACGACCTCATCATGGACATCAACCTGCGGGCCCCGCTGCTCACCGTGCGGGCCGCCCTGCCGCATCTGCGGGCCGCGGGGCGGGGACGCATCCTCAGCCTGTCGTCGCAGGCCGCGCTGCGCCCGGTGCCGGGGCTGATGTCGTATGGCATGTCGAAACTGGCCCTGGAGCGGATGACCACCGACCTGGCCCGCCAGCTCCACCCCGACCGCATCGCGGTCAACTGCTTCCGGATCGACATCCCGGTGGCCTCCGAGGGCACGCTGGCCAACATGGGCGACATCGACCTCACCGACTGGGAGCCCACCTCGGTGCCCGCCGACGGCATCATCTGGATGCTGGAGCAGCCCGACGACTACTCCGGGCGGTGCGAGAGCATGTGGGACCTGCGCCACCGGGAGAAGATCATGCCCAGCCGGGCCGAGGAGGAGTACACCACCAAGCCGCCGCTCCAGTTCATCAACGGCCTCTACGACCTTGAGACCCAGGACGCCTTCGCCCGCGGCGCCGAGAAGGCCGGGGGCTGATCGTGGACCTGTCGGGAAAGACCGCCCTGGTGACCGGAGCAGCCTCGGGCATCGGCGCGGCCTGCGCCCGGCGCTACGCCGAGGCCGGTGCCCGGGTGGTCTGCACCGATGTGGCCGACGACGCCGGCCAGCAGGTGGCCGACGAGATCGGCGGGCAGTACCGGCACCTCGACGTGGCCGACTCCGCGGCCTGGGCTGCGCTGGCTGCGGAGCTGGCCGACGATCCCGGCCATCTGCATGTGGCCCACCTGAACGCGGGGGTCATGATGGGGCTGGGCGACATCGCCGAGATGAGCGACGACGACTATCTGCGCATCATCGGGATCAACCAGCACGGCGTGGTGTTCGGCCTGCGGGCTGCGGTTCCGCTGTTGGAAGCTGCCGGGGGCGGCCATGTGCTGGTTACCGGTTCGATGGCCTGTTTCAGCCCGCTGCCGGTGGACTTGGGCTATTCGATGTCGAAGCACGCCATAGCCGCCCTGGTCCGCAGCGCCGCCCCCAACCTCGCCGAGCAGGGCATCAGCCTCAACGCCGTCTGCCCGGCCACGGTGGGCACCGGATTCTTAGGCGGCAACCGAGACCGCCTCGAAGCCGCCGGCATGGTCATCATGGACTCTGAGGAGGTGGCCGAGGCGGCCATGGCCATCCTCGACTCGGGCCTCACCGGCGAGTGCTTCGCTTTGTTGAAGGGCCGGGCGCCTGAGCCCTTCCCGTTCGCCTCCATCCCCGGCAGCGACTACCGGTCGCGCCGCTAAATCCTCGAGCGCACCATGACTGACTCTGTTCCCCCATCTGCCGGCATCGGGCTCACCGTGGCCGAGTCCACCCCTCGGCCCCCGCAGCTGCCCCGAGCCCCCCAGGGGGCGCCCAACGTGCTGGTGATTTTGCTGGACGACACCGGGTTCGCCCAGCTCGGCTGCTTCGGGGCCGACATCGCCACCCCCAACATCGACCGGCTGGCCGCGGGCGGCCTGTCGTACAACCGCTTCCACGTGACCGCCCTGTGCTCGCCCACCCGGGCCGCCCTTTTGACCGGGCGAAACCACCACGCTGTGGGCATGGGCTTTCTGTCCGACATGACCATGGGGTTCCCCGGCTACACCGCCCGCATTCCCCCGTCGGCCGCCATGCTGCCCCGCATCCTGCGCGACGCCGGCTGGGGCACAATGGCCATCGGCAAGTGGCACCTCGCTCCCCGGGGCGAGCGCAGCGCGGCCGGTCCGTTCACCCTGTGGCCCACTGGGGTGGGCTTCGAGCGCTACTACGGGGTGCTCCACGGCGGGGCCAACTGCTGGGCCCCCAACCTGGTGCGAGACCAGCACTATATCAAGCCGCCGGCCCACTACGACGACGGCTACCACCTAAGCGCCGATCTGGCCGACCAGGCCATCGCCCACATCACCGACCAGAAGCACGCCGCCCCCGACAAGCCGTTCTTCTGCTACTACGCCGAGGTGGCCACCCACGCCCCCCACCACGTGGCGCCCGAATGGGTGGCGCCCTACCGGGGGATGTTCGATGACGGGTGGGACCGGTGGCGAGAGCAGACCTTCGAGCGCCAGTTGGCCTCGGGCATCGCACCGGAGGGCACCACGCTCACCGAGCGGCCTTCGTGGGTACAGCCTTGGGACGATCTGGACGCCGACGCCCGGCGGCTTTTTGCCCGCATGCACGAGGTGTACGCCGGGTTCGTGTCCCACACCGACGCCCAGATCGGACGGGTGATCAGCCATCTGGAGGCCATCGGCGAGCTGGACAACACCGTGGTGATGCTGTGCTCCGACAACGGGGCCAGCGCCGAGGGCGGCCATGTGGGATCGGTGAACGAGCACCGGTTCACCAAGGGCCTGCCCGAGTCGGTGGCCGCCAACCTGGAATGGCTAGACGAGTTGGGCGGTCCCCGCACCTACAACCACTACGCCTGGGGCTGGGCGTGGGCCGGCAATACGCCGTTTCGGCTGTGGAAGCGCTACGCCTGGCTGGGCGGCACCCGCACGCCGCTGGTGGTGCACTGGCCCGCGGGCATCGCCGCCCGAGGCGAGGTGCGCACCCAGTTCTGCCACGCCATCGACCTGGCCCCCACGGTGCTGGAGCTCTGCGGGGTGGACGCTCCCGATTCGGTGGACGGCGTGGCCCAAACGCCGATGCACGGGGCCAGCCTGGCGGCCACATTTGATAATGCCGAGGTCTCCTCTCCCCGCACGGAGCAGTACTTCGAGGTGCAGGGGTCGCGGGCCATGTATCTGGACGGCTGGAAGGCCACCACCGACCACGTGGCCGAGGCCCACGGCGACGAGGTGGCGCTCATGGAGGGGAGCCGCTCGTTCGCCGACGACACCTGGGCGCTGTTCTGCCTCGACGACGACTTCTCCGAGGCACGCGACCTGGCCGCTGAGCACCCCGAGAAGCTGACCGAGCTCGAATCGGCCTGGTGGGCCGCGACTGAGCGCTACGGGGTGCTGCCCCTGGACGACGGCTACATGGGGCGGATGCCGGCCATCTATCCCCCGGCCTATCCTCCCCCCGCCCAAGCCCGTTACCGACCGGGCGCCGGCCGGGTGGCCGACGAGGTGATGCCCACGCTGGTGAGGGGCTTCACCATCGAGGCCTCGGTGACGCTGGGCTCGGGCGGGGCTGAGGGCATCTTGTGGGCCATGGGCGATTGGACCAGCGGCCTGGCCCTCTACGGGCTGGACGGCTCCCTGGTGTTGGGCATGTGCCTGTCGGGCGACCAATTCCGCCTGGCCGCCCCGTCGGTCGCGGTTGACGCCACCAGCCTGGGATGCCGGTACCAGCCGAAGTCGGTGGCCTCAAGCACCGTGGAGCTGCTGGTGGACGGTGAGGTGGCCGCCCGGCTGGAGCTAGACCGCACGTTCCCCAACTCGTGGCAGAACGGGGGCACCGGGCTGATCATCGGCCAAGACGCCGGCTTCCCGGTCAACGACGACTATCAGCCCCCGTTCGGCTGGACCGGCGCCATCTCCCATGTCGACATCACCACCCCCAGCGCGGCGCCCCCCGATCCGGCTCAAATCGCCCGGGAATCCCTCAACGCCGACTGACCGTTGGGCCGTTAGCGAAAAAACTGCTAGACCACTTCGGTTCGGCCTAACACGGGAGTCACCATGAGCAGCGAAACCCCAACTGAGCGTCTCGACGTAAACGGCATGGTGGCGGTGGTCACCGGCGGGGCCGGCGGCATCGGCAAGGGCATCGTGACTGCGCTTTTGGGGCGGGGCGCCACGGTGGTGATCGCCGACATCGAGGCCGACACCACAGCGGCCACCGTGGCCGAGCTGTCTGATCTGGGCCCGGTGTCGGGCTGGCCCACCGATGTGGCCAACGAGGGCTCGGTGGCCGCCCTGGCCGACCACGTGTACGACGCCCACGGGCGCTGCAACCTGCTCTTCAACAACGCCGGGGTCACCTCCGGCGGAGGCGGAAAGCCCTGGGAGCAGGAGCCCAACGACTGGCGGTGGTGCTTCAGCGTGAACGTGTTCGGCGTGGCCATCTGCACCACCGAGTTCGTGCCCCGCATGCTGGCCGGGGGCGAGCCCGGTCAGATCATCAACACCTCGTCGGGCGATGGCGGCTTCGCTCCCGTGCCCACTGCGTCGGTTTATGCCGCCTCCAAATCGGCGGTGAGCTGCTTCACCGAGACCGTGCACATCAACCTGATCCGGGAGGGCAGCGATCTGCGGGCCTCGGTGCTCTACCCGTCGGGCGGCATGCTGGACACCGGCCTGTTCACCGCCCAGCGCAACCGCCCGGACCACTTCGCCCGGGTGGGCGACGCCACCGGGCGGCACAGCATGACTTTCCAAGAGCTCAAAGACATCTTGACCGAGGTCCGAGGCTACGAGCCCGAGGTGGCCGACCTAGTGGAGCACGGAAACTTCGTGGTCGATTGCGTGGAGCAGCGCCGGTTCATCATCGGCCGCAACATCGAGGACACCGTCGCCCTCCTCCACCGCCGAGCCGAGGCCATAGGCCGCTACGAAGTCCCCGACTACCACGACATGGGGCTGTAGCTCAGCCCTGGGCAGTTACCCGCACTGGGTGCGGCAGGGGCTGGTTGAACAGATAGCCCTTCTGGTTGAACGGGACTCGATCGGGCTGGGTGTTGCCTTCGATGTCGGTGGCTCGGGTGGTGATGGTGTGCTCGCCGGGGGTTGCCGTCCATTCGAACTCGAACTGGGCCCATGAATGCTGGGGCTGCGGGGTGAGCACCCGGGAGTCCTGCCAACTCGCCCCGCCGTCGTCGCTCCATTGCACTCGGTAGACGCGCCCGTGCGGTGAGTGGGCGAAGCCCCTCAATTTGTGCGGGCCAGCGTCTAACCGGGCCGGCCAGGGCAGGGCCAGGGCGCTCTTGATGTTCTGCTCGGTCACCACCTGGCCCAGCGCCTCTCCCTCGGGCGAATAGTCGTCGCCGATCAACACGTAGGAGGTGGTGTTGTTGCGGGTCCACTGAGGGTCGGCCGATACCACGATCCGACCCAGCCACTTGATCTGCGAGCTGCCCACCCAGCCGGGAACGATGGCCCGCAAGGGGAAACCGTGGTCGCGGGGCAGGGTTTCGCCGTTCATTTCGTAGGCCAGGATGGTGTCGGGATCCAGCGCCTTTTCAAGAGGAAGAACGCGCTGGAAACCACCCTCGGGAGAATCCTCGTCGAGCCCCACCAGCAGAACGCTTACGGCGTCGTCGGCCAACCCGGCCAGGGTCAGCACGTCGGCCAGCGAGACGCCGACCCAAATGGCGTTGCCAATGGCGCCGCGCCCCCATTGGGTACCCTCTGCCGCCCGGCCTTGCAGCCGGTCGAACATCACCCGGTGGTTGCCGGCACACTCCAGATAGGCGACCAACGAGCGCCGGGGGAGGCGACGGATGTCGTCATAGCTGAGATCGAGTCGCTGCATTACGGCATCGCCCTCCACCATCAGCGACCAGTCGTCCGCTGACAGGTCGACGCTGGAGGAGTTGTTGCGGACGAAGAACAGGTCGTTGGGGGTGATCAACCCCGGCATCAACTCCAGGCGCGACTCCAGCGATGCGCCCCGCTGAATGAACGGCGACGGGTTCTTGAACAGCGCGGCAGGCTCAACAGTCGAGCCGAGGCTGCCGGTAATGGGCACGGACGACGACCTGCCACCCCCGCAGGCCGCCACCACCGCCGCGGCGCCACCGGCCACCAAGAGCGCCAGAAAGTGCCGGCGCGTCATCCCCTGGCTGTCGGCCAGCTCCCACAGGCGCTCGCTCTGCTCGGCGTAGTATTCGAGCTCCATGGGGTCGCTATTGGGTCAGAGGCCGAAACACCGCTTGGCGTTGAGGCCCAGGATCCTGTCTTTGCGGATTTCGCTGAGGTCGTCCCGGTCGGCCAGGGCTTTGACCACGCCGGGAAAGACCCCGTCGGGGTGAGGGTAGTCGGTGGCGAAAACCACGCAGTCGTCTCCGAGAGAGTCCATCACGCCGGCAACGGTCCGCTCTTCGGGGTCACAGGAGATGAAGCACTGCCGCTGGAAATACTCGGTGGCGTTCAGCTCCAGCGGGGCTGAGGCGTGGCCCCAGGAGTCCAAGTGCTCGTCGATGCGCTCTAGCCAGTGGTCCACCCAACCGCAGCCCGACTCCAAGAACACCACCCGCAACTCGGGATGGCGCTCCAGCACCCCACCGGCGATCAGCTCCAGGCATCCCATCTGCTGCTCATGGGGATGGGAGCACACGTGGCGGAACATGAAGTTGTCGTAGCGGTCGAGGCCTGATTGGGGCACGTTCTGGGTGGTGCCCTCGTGGAGGGCCGCGGGAACTCCTCGGTCGGCCAACAGCGACCACAGCCCGTCGTAGGCCGGGTGGTCGAGGGTGCGTCCGGCAATCACGTTGGGCCGCAGCATCACCGCAATGAACCCCAGTTCGTCGATGGCCCGGCGGGCCTCGGCCACCATCAGCGCCGGGTCCACCTGGGGCACCACCGCCACTCCCAGCAGCCGGGACGTGTCGGTGTCGCAGTAGGTGCGGAGCCAGTCGTTGTAGGCCCGGCACAGGGCGTTGTTCACCGCCGGGTCGGCGATGCCGCCGAACATGAGCCCGGTGGTGGGGAAGATCACCGAGATGTCCATGCCTTCGCTGTCCATGTCGGCCAGCCGAGCATGGGGATCGACGCCTCCTTTGGGGCGCTCCTTGTCGTAGGCCTCGGAGTCGAACGGGATGTAGGGGGCCATCTCCCCGCCGACGAAGGTTCGGGGCCGCCCCTGGCTGTCGAGCACCCGCCGAGGGACGAAGGCCAGGTAATCCGGATCGCAGAACTCCTCCCACAGCCCGGGCGGTTCGCTGATGTGGCCGTCGGCGTCGATCACCAATCTGCTCATTGCGTTTCCCTTCTGCTGGTTACCGCAGCGTGGCCCGGCCCTTGTCGAAAACGGTGGTGCCCCGTTTGGATACCACTCGGAACAGCACTCCGTTCTCTTCGGCGGGGTCGCGCCAGATCTGCGTGGTGAGCACGTCGCCGTTGTAGCCGGGGGAGGCGAAGCGCCCGCCTATCGACCCCAGGGCCAGGGGGTCGCCCCCGCACACCGTCTCCACCAAGGCCCGGCAAGCGAAGCCGTAAGTGTTGAGCCCCATGAGGATGGGGCCGTCGAACCCGGCCGCCGCGGCCACTGTGGGGTCGTAGTGGATCAGGTTGGGGTCATTGCCCCCGTGGCGGTAGAGCAGCGACTGCACCGGCAGGGTCTGCCAATCGACGGCGGCGTCGGGGGGCGCGTCGCCCACGTCCCAGGCCGGCGTTTTGGGGCCGGGGTCGCCGCCGAATCCCCCCTCGCCCATCACGAACAGCTTTGAGCCGGTGGTGAACAGCGGCTCGCCGGTGGCGGCGTCCACCGACTCGCTCTCGGCGTGGACCACCGCACCGGAGCCCTTGTCGTAGATGCCCACCACCACCGATGTGCTGACCACCGACCCGGTGGGAGCGATCTCGCCATGAACGATCAGCTCCTGCTCGCCGTGTACCAGTTGGTGTACCTGGTAGTCGCCATATCGGAACATGGGATTCTCACCGCTGCTGGCCTTGTCAGACCGGCCCCCGGAGCACACGAAGCTGGGGTACACCTGCTGGGGGTGCCCGGCGGCCTTCTCCCCCACAAACGCCAGATCGTCGAACCCCGCCCCCACGCTGAGCGCATAGAGCGTGCAATCCCGGGGCAGCCATCCCCGCTGGGACGGCTTGCCCCGCTCCCCCACCAAGCTCAAGTTCATCGCCATAGATGCCATTGTGACCCAAACCGGCCCCATTCTTCCCAAAGCAAGAGCGACGGTTACGGTGAGGGCATGGCCGACGATCGAGTACAGCTCACGGTGGACGGGCATATCGCCGTCATCACCAACAACAATCCCGCCAAGCACAACG
>JAJDYU010000080.1 GCA_022825005.1 Acidimicrobiia bacterium | reverse complement strand
TCGCGGAGGCGGCCAGGGACCAGCGGGGGCTCGAACGGGTGGATCTCATGGTGTCGCGGGTGGCGCTGGGCAAGGCGCAGGTGGAGCGGCCCTCGTTCCATGATCGCATCGCAGTGCTGGAGGCTTCGGTGGCCGACATCGACGGATTGGCTGTGGCGGTGACCGATCACCAACTCCTCGTGGACATCGCCCAGGGGTACGACGTGGTGGTTATGGGCGCCGACAAGTGGACCCAGGTGCTGGACCCGGCCTTCTACGAGGGTTCGGTCGAAACCCGCGACCAGGCGGTGGAAGCCCTGCTCGAGTTGGACCTGGCCATCGCTCCCCGGCCTCCGTTCCCGGTGCCGGCCGGCGCGGCCCTGGACGTCAGTCCTGAGATGATCGCGGTGTCGTCCACCGGAGCACGGCAGGGTCGGTTGGAGTGGATGACTGCCGCGGCCCGGGCGTTCGACGACGCCACCGGCGCCTGGTCGAACCCCGATACCGGCTAGGCCTCGGTAATAGCGCCCTTCTCGGCCCCCTGGGCCAAGCGGGCGTATTTGGCCAGCACGCCCTTGGTGTAGCGGGGCTCGGGCGGCTTCCAATTGGCTTGGCGCTCGGCCAGGGTGGCCTCGTCCACCAACAAATCGATGGAGTGGTCCCGCACGTCGATGCGGATGGTGTCGCCCTCGGCCACAAGCGCAATAGGCCCGCCCTCGGTGGCCTCGGGGGCCACATGGCCCACGCAGAACCCGTGGGTGCCCCCCGAGAACCGCCCGTCGGTAACCAGCGCAGCGTCTCCCCCGCGGCCCGCGCCCTTCATTGCCCCGGTGATGGCCAGCATCTCCCTCATGCCGGGGCCACCCTTGGGCCCCTCGTAGCGGATCACCACGATGTCGCCGGCTTCGATGCGCCCGTTCAGCACCGCGTCCATGGCCGCGTCCTCGCCGTCGAAAACCCGGGCCCGGCCTTCGAAGTGGTCGAAGTCGATGCCCGCCACCTTCAATACCGCTCCGTTGGGGGCCAGCGAACCGGTGAGCACGGCGATGCCGCCGATGTCGTGGAGCGGATCGTCCAAGCCGTGGATCACGTCTCCATCGGGACCGGGCGGATCGAGCAGGGCCAGGTTCTCGGCCATGGTTTTACCGGTGACGGTGATCTCGTCGCCGTGCAGCAGACCCTCGTCCAGCAGCATCTGCATCACCACCGGAACGCCGCCGATGCGGTCGATGTCGGCCATGTGGTACTTGCCGTGGGGCTTGGTGTCGGCCAGGTGGGGAACCCGGGCGGCCACCTTGTTGAAGTCGTGCAGCTCCAGCTCCACCCCGGCCTCCCAGGCGATGGCCAGCAGGTGCAGCACTGCGTTGGTCGATCCGCCCAGGGCCATGGTCACCGCGATGGCATTCTCAAAGGCGGCCTTGGACATGATGGTGCGGGGCCGGATGTTGTCCCGCAGAAGTCCGATCACCGCGGTGCCGCTGGCGTAGCTGTAGTCGTCGCGGCGGCGGTCCACCGCGGCGGCCGAGGCGCTTCCCGGCAGCGACATCCCCAGAGCCTCGCCGATCGAGGCCATGGTGTTGGCGGTGAACATCCCCGCGCACGAGCCCTCGGTGGGGCAGGCGTTGCGCTCGATGGCGTCGAGCTCCTCGTCGTCGATGTCGCCCACCGCATGGGCGCCCACGGCCTCGAACACGCTCACGATGTCGAGCACCTGGCCGTTGTGCTGGCCGGGGAGGATGGAACCGCCGTAGACGAACACCGACGGCAGGTTGAGCCGGGCGGCGGCCATCAGCATGCCGGGGAGCGACTTGTCGCAGCCGGCGAAGCTCACGAATGCATCCAGCCGCTCGGCGTGCATCACTGCCTCCACCGAGTCGGCGATGATCTCCCGGCTCACCAGAGAGGCCCGCATCCCCTCGTGGCCCATGGAGATTCCGTCGGACACCGCAATTGTGTTGAACTCGATGGGGAAGCCGCCGGCGTCGCGCACGCCCTGCTTGGCCCGCTTGGCCAGCCGGTCGAGCGGCAGATTGCAGGGGGTTACCTCGTTCCACGAAGACGCCACTCCCACTTGGGGCTTGTCCCAATCGTCATCGGTCATGCCCACGGCCCGCAGCATGGCCCTGGCCGGCGCCCTCTCCGCTCCCGAGGTGACCTCGCGAGAACGTGGCTTCATATCGCTCATAGCGACAGGCTATCTAGCAGCATGGCGAAAACTGGCATGGCAACAACTGGTATCGCGACGACCCGGTAGGAGCAGAACGGGCATGGCGCGAATTAGAGGGCAAATGGGATTGCAAAAGTCGCCCTTTGACCGGGAGATCGCCCGCCTGGCCGTTCCCGCCCTCGGCGCGCTGGTCGCCGAACCGCTCTATACCCTGGCCGACACCGCGGTGGTGGGGCATCTGGGCACCCCCCACCTGGGCGGCCTGGCGGTGGCCTCACAGGTGCTGCTGGGGGCGCTGTCGCTGTTCATCTTCCTGGCATACGGCACCACCGCGGCGGTGGGACGGCTCATCGGTGCGGGTGACCATCGCCGAGCCGCCCAGCAGGCGGTGCAGGGGCTGTGGCTGGCCGGGGCAGTGGGCACGGTGCTGGCCGCGGCGGCCTTCGTGTTCGCCGACCCCTTGCTCAGGATCCTCGGGGCCGACGGCGAGGTGCTGGCCCAGGGCCGGATCTACTTGCGGATCAGCCTCTTCGGCCTACCGGGAATGCTCATCACCTTGGCCGGGGTGGGCTATCTGAGAGGCCTGCAAGACACGCTGCGCCCACTCAAGGTGGCCGTGTTCACCGCCGGGCTGAATCTGGCCCTGGAGCTGGTGCTGATCTACGGGCTCGGCTTCGGCATCGGCGCCTCGGCGCTTTCCACCGTGGTGGCCCAATGGCTCGCCGCGGGGGCCTACGTGTGGTGGATTCGGGAGGCCGTGAAAGTCCACGGGGTGACCATGGCCCCCGACCGCTCGATGATTGCGCGATTGGCGGTAGTGGGATTGGACCTGTTCTTGCGGACCGCGGCGTTACGGGCCTCGTTCACCATGTCGGTGGCAGTTGCCGCCCGCTTGGGAGACATCGAGTTGGCCGCCCACGAGGTGATCTACCAGCTCATGTTCTTCTTGGCCCTGGTTCTGGATGCGGTGGCCATCGCCGGTCAAGCCATGATCGGCCGCTTTCTCGGCGCCAACGAACTGGACAACGCTCGGGCCGCTGGCCGCCGCATGATCGAATGGGGATTGGCCACAGGATTCGCAGCCACGATCGCCCTTCTGGCGACCAGACCCTGGCTCCCGTTGGTGTTCTCCAGCGATGAGGCCGTGCTGTCCCTAGTGGGATTTCTCATGCTGCACCTGGCGTTCATTCAGCCGATAAACGGAGTGGTGTTCGCCCTCGACGGCGTGCTGATCGGCGCCGGCGACATGCGCTTCCTTGCCGTGGCCATGGCCGGCGCCGCCGCAGTGTTCATCCCCCTGGCCCTGTGGGTGATGGCCGCCGGCGCCGGCATCGGCTGGCTCTGGGGCGCCATGTGGGCCCTCATGGCCACCCGCCTGATCACCCTCCTCTGGCGCTTCGCCACCCCCCGCTGGCTAATCCCCGGCGCCGTCCGCTAGCCGAGTCGAGCTAAGGGGCCCCTGTCTCCACGTGGGCTTTGATGCCGTTCACCACTGCCTGCATGTTGGCCCGGTGGACACGGAGGCGGTTGGCGATGATGCGGGGTTCTTTTTCGGGGTTTTGCTCGATGAACATGTTTAAGCCGGAGGGGCCGGGGCCGAGGAGGAGGCGGTAGATGAGGCGGGTGCCGCCGCCCATGAGAGGTTGGAGTTCGAAGCGCCAGCGGGCACCGGGGTTGTCGGGGTCGGAGGTACACCAGCCGAAGGCGGTCGGCTCGTCGCACACGTCTACGAAGCAGGGGACCTCCCAGTCGCCCATCACCTCTAGGTGGTTGCGGCCGGTGAACACAGCTCCCAGTGCGGGGCCGTCGAAACCGTCGTTCCAAGTTGCGCCGGTGAACTCGTCGGAGAACTGGGCAGGGAAGTCGATGTCGGTGACCGCGGCCCACACCTGGTCGATCTCGGCCGCGATGTCGGTTTCCACCATCGTGCCGGGGCCGTCGGCCATGGTTGCCACTGCTCCCGGTCCCGATTCATAGGTGCGGCCGTAACCGTCGAAGAAAGTGATGTTTCGGGCTGGGGTACGTTGCGCGGGCCGGAAGTCAGTGCCCTTGGTCCACGCCACCGGGAACATGGCGATCTCGGTGATCTCCTCGGGGATGCCGAGCAGCTCCTTCAACTCGGGGGCCTTGGCCAAGACGGCGGTGGTCCACGCGGTGCCCAAACCCCGGGCTCGCAACGCCACACAGAAGCTCCACCCGCTCTGGATCACCGAGTCGAACAGACCGGGCGCGCCGCTGCCGTCGTGGCGGCCCACGATAGTGGGAATGACGATCACCGGGACCTCGGCCAAGTGCTCCACCAGATAGGCGGACGAGCTCACCGTCTTGGCCCGGGGGTGGTCGGTGCCCTCCAAGCGGTCGCGGGCCTCCAGCATGAAACCGCCCACTACTTCGCGGTACAGCCGGGCCAGCTCCTGTTTGATCTCGGGATCGCGCACCACGATCCATCGCCGGCTGGTCTGGTTGCCCCCGGTGGGGGCCTGCTCGGCGATGTCGATGCAGTCGAGGATGATCTGGTCGTCCACCGGCCGCTCCAAGTCCAGCCGCTTCCGTACCGCCCGCGTCGTGGTCAGGGCCAGATCCACCGCTTCAGTGTCGATGTTCATGACTTGCTCGCGTCGTTGTAGATGCCGCGGGACATCAGGGATTGCTCTTGGTCTCGCCTCTTCTGGTACACCGCGGCACGCTGTTCGATCACGCCAGGGGCGTCGGGCGCGGCTTGGGCGGCCCATTCCGCGAGATGGCAGGCAAGACGCAGGTCGCCGGATTCGCTGAGCTCGACAGCCCTAGCGGCCAAGGCACCGGCCCCTCCGGCTAGCCGGGCCACTTCCACAGCCACTGCCTGATCCGGGGCGGGCTTGAGGCGGGCGGGGTTGCCGTCGTACCAGCCGCCGTAGAGGCGCCAGATGTTGCGCACCACGAACTCGGGCTCGTCGTAGCCGGCCCGCAGGTAGGGCTTGGCCATCAGGCCGTCGGGTACCCGCACCTCGTGGATGATGTCGTCGAGACGGGCCCCGGCATTCATCATCTCCAGCGTGTCGGCCACCAAGCCCTCCAGCGCGGTGGCCACATCGTCGAGCACCATGGCGATGCGCGCCTCCCCCTCGATGGGCAGGCCGTGGGCCGGCAGCAACAACGCGGGGCGCAGATCGATTATCCGGCGAAGGGCCGCGGCCCACTCCGCCGGGTAGCGCTGCACCTTCTGGGGATTGCCCGCGTTGGGGAAGTACCAGATGAACAGGTCACCGGCGAACAGCGCCCGTTGGTGGGGCAGCCACACCAGGGTGTGGTCGTCGGTCTCCCCGTCGGCATGTATGAGCCGCAGCGACGTACCGCCCACCTCCAACTCCAGCTCGGCGGTGTAGTCGGCGGTGGGGCGCACCCAGTCGTCGGCGAACATGTCCATCACGCCGCTTCGACCGAACTGGCGGCGGTTGATGAGCCGGTTGTATTCCTGGGTGAGGGTGTAGCGGTCGAACCGGCGGTCCACGGCCTCATGGGCCACCACCTGGGGAGCGGCCCTCCCTTGCTGCTGGGCTTCCTCGACGAAGGCGGGGGCCCCGCCCACGTGATCCATGTGGCCGTGGGTGTAGACGATGGTGTGGACCGGGAGGCCCTTCCATTGTCGGAGGTGGTCCAGCGCGATGGGAGCGAACCCTGGAAGCGAGGTGTCGATGGCCACCAACCCCTCTTCGGTGGCCACCGACCACACATGTGAGAACGCGCACACTATGGACACGTCGTCGGCAATCTCGTGGAACGATCCGTCCATGGGATGGATCGCCTGCTGCGGTTCATCAACGCCCTCGTCGATTATTCGGGCCGACCGTTCCAGCAGCGTCATACCGTCCTGCACCCTATCCAATCCCCCGGAAACCGGCGCTCTAGCCGCGGCGGGAATTGAGGATCTGGGTGACGGCTTTGCCGTCGGCTCGGCCCTGGGTGGCCTTCATCACCTGGCCGACGAAGAAACCGGTGAGCTTGCCGTCGCCATCGCAGAAGCGTGACCACTCTTCGGCGTGCTCGGCAATGAGGCTGTCGACCAAAGACTCCAGCTCGCCGGTGTCCATGGCCTCGAATCCCAGTGTCTGGGCCGCGTCTTGGGGCGATCCCCCGCTCTCCACCAGCACAGCCAGCACCTTCTTGGCCTGGGTGGCGGTCAACTCGCCCGCCTGCTCCATGCCAACCAGGTCGGAGAGCGCCTCAGAGGTCAACTGGCCAGAACCATCAGCCAGATTCTGGACGATGTGGGTCATCACCCTTTCCGCCGCTCCTCCCCCGCTGATGGCGGCCAACGCCAGCTCGTCCATCGAGCGCTCGACGGCCAGCGCAATGTGGTCGATGTCCACCGACGGGGCGGCTGCGGTTAGCCGAAGGCGGCGGTCCCGGGGCAAGGCGGGCAGCGCCTGGCGGATCTGCTCCAACCACTCTGCGCTGGGGTCGAGCGGCAGCAGGTCGGGCTCCGGGAAATAGCGGTAGTCGTAGTCCTCCTCCTTGGAGCGCAGGGCGTGAGTGCGCCCGTCATCCTCGTTCCAGTGCCGTGTCTGCTGCTCTATGGGCTGGCCGCTGGTCAACTGGTCGATCTGGCGACGGGCCTCAAACTCGACAGCCCGGCCCAACGAGCGAAGCGAGTTCACATTCTTGATCTCGCACCGGGTCCCCAGCCGGTCGCTTCCCACCGGTCGCACCGACACATTGCAGTCCACCCGCAGCGACCCCTCCTCCATCTTCCCGTCCGACGCCCCCACCGCCACCAGGATGGAACGCAATTCAGCAACGTATTGGCGGGCCTCCTCGGCTGAACGCAGCTCGGGATGGCCCACGATCTCGATGAGCGGCACCCCGGCCCGGTTGTAGTCCACCAGCGAGTACCCGGCCTCGTGGATGCGTCCTCCCCCGCCGATATGGACGGTCTTGCCGGTGTCCTCCTCCAAGTGGGCCCGCTCGATGCCGACCCTCTTGCCCGAGGGCAGCTCCAGCCACCCGTCGACGTTGATGGGCTGGTCGTATTGGCTGATCTGAAAGTCCTTGGGCATGTCGGGGTAGAAGTAGTTCTTGCGGGCGAACACCGAGGGTTGAATCCGGCAGTTGAGGGCCAGGCCCACCCGAATGGCCAGTTCCACCGCTTTCTCGTTGAGCACGGGAAGCGAACCGGGCAGACCGAGCGACACCGGGTCGATGTGGGTGTTGGGATCGCCGCCGAACCGGTTGGGGCTGGCGCTGAACAGCTTTGTTTCGGTGGCCAGCTCGGCGTGGACCTCCAAGCCCACCACCGTCTCCCACTCGGTGTCGGGCGGGGCCCCCAATCCGGGCACCTCTAGGGAGTCTGCGCCCATCACAGGCTCGCTTCCAGCACCGCGGCAGCCCGAAACATGACCGGCTCGCCCAGGGCGGGGGCCATGATCTGCACGCCCACCGGCAGACCGTCGTCGCCCACCCCGTAGGGCACCGACATGGCGGCCTGTCCGGTGAGGTTCACCGGCACGGTGCAAACGTCGCTCATGTACATGGCCATGGGGTCGGCGGTGCGCTCCCCCAGTGAGAATGCGGTGGTAGGCGACGTGGGGCTCACCAGCAGATCGAACTGCTCCCAAACCGACGCGAAGTCGTTGATGATGAGCGTGCGGACCTTTTGGGCTTTCCCGTAGTACGCGTCGTAGTACCCGGCCGACAGGGCGTAGGTGCCGATCATGATGCGGCGCTTGACCTCGTCGCCAAAACCGGCGGAGCGGGTGGCGGTGTTCATGTCGGGAGTGCTGGAGCCGTCCACCCGCAACCCGTAGCGGACGCCGTCGTAGCGGGCCAGGTTGCTGGACGCCTCGGCCGGGGCGATCAGGTAGTAGGCCGACAGTCCGTAGACCGCAGCCGGCACGCTGGCCTCGGCAACGCGGGCCCCGGCTGATTCCAGCGCTCCCACCGCAGCCTGCAATCGAGCGGCAACATCGGGGGCGATGCCGTTGCCGCTCAACTCGGCCAGCACTCCCACCCGCAGCCCGTCCACTCCATCGGCCAGCGTGTCGGACACCGGGGGCTGGGAATCGCTGATGCTGGTGGAGTCGCGGGCATCGGGGCCGCCGATCACGTCCAATACGGCCGCCGCATCGGCCACTGTGGTGGTGAACGGGCCGATCTGGTCTAGCGACGATGCGAACGCCACCAGGCCGTAGCGGGATACCAATCCGTAGGTGGGCTTGACCCCCACCACCCCGCACAACGCGGCGGGCTGGCGAATCGACCCTCCGGTGTCGCTGCCCAGCGCCACCGGGGCGAACCCGGCGGCCACCGCGGCCGCGCTCCCTCCCGACGACCCCCCCGGCACGCGGCTGGTATCGCGCGGATTGCGAGTGGGGCCGAACGCCGAGTTCTCGGTGGAGCTGCCCATGGCGAACTCGTCCATGTTGGTCTTGCCCACCACCACGGCACCGGCATTGTGGAGCTGCTCCACCACGGTGGCGTCATAGGGCGGTGCCCAGCCCTCCAGGATGCGAGAGGAGCAGGTGGTAGCCAGCCCCCGGGTACACAGGTTGTCCTTCAGGGCGACTGGCACCCCGGCCAAGGGGCCGGGATCGCTGCCGGCGGCCACTGCACCGTCGATCTCGTCGGCCCGAGCCCGGGCCTGGGCTGCGGCCACCAGGTTGAAGGCATGGATGTCAGCGTCACCGCCGGCGATCACATCCAAGTGCTCATCGACCACCGAGCGAGCCGACCGCTGCCCTGATCGCACGGCGGCGGCAATCTCGACTGCGGTCACGGTGCCTCCCCCAGAACCGGGGGAACCCGAAATTGGCCGTCCTCGGCAAACGGCGCCTGCGCCATAACTTCGTCGCGGTCCAATACCTCGCCAGGAGTGTCGGGCCGGAGCAAGTTGGCGATGGGAAGGGCGTGCATCGTGGGGGGAAGAGCCTCGAGGTCCAGCGCCTCCACCTCAGCCACGTGGTCCAAGAGCTCGTCGAGCTGACCGGTGAAACGGTCCAGTTCCTCGTCGGTCAGCTCCAAGCGGGCCAAAGCAGCCACATGGGCGCATTCAGCCCGGGTGATGCGTTGCTGGCCCATACCGAAGCGAATGGTACCGCCCCAATTGTCGGTTTCCCGCGCCGGAGTCGCTGCGTGGCCTACGTTGCCGGGGTGGGGTCGCACCCATTTCTCAGTCCACAGTGGATCGAAGCAGCCATGGAACTGCGCGAGGAGTTGGCGTCAAATGCCCCCGATCCCGTTCACACCGCCAGAGTCAACCTGGTGGTCACCGGCGCCCCTTTCGGCGACGGCCAGTTCCGGGCCTACATTGACACCGAAGCGGGAGGCCCGCTGCCCGTTCCGGGCAATCTGGAAGACCCAGATGCCACCGTGATCCTCGACTACCCAGCAGCTCTGGCCGCATTCGTGACCGACGACCCCGATGCCGTTGCCCACGGCTTTCTCACCGGGACACTGCGAGTAGACGGCGACTTGGCCCTTGTCCTCATACTTTTCGGAGAGGGCATGACCGAAGAGCAGATCGCCTTCGCCCGACATGCTCAGACCCGCCTGCGGGCCATGACCGCCCTGGAATAGGGCTCAGCCCTCTCCTTCTTCCTCGTCGGGCCGGGTGATCAAGTCGACGCACGTTCCGAAGTCCACGACCGTTTCGGCCGGAGGATTGGAGGCCAGGATCTCGGAATCGAGCGGCCCCTCCACCTCGCCAAGGCACAGTCCGGCTACCTCTAGAACACCGGTGGCGTCGGCTATCCCGAGGGTGGCGGTATCGGGTACCCGTATTTGCTCGGGCCCGGTGGAGACCACCACGGTGATGACCGTGTCGGCGGCCACTTCGGTTCCTGGCGGGGGCTCGACTCTCACCACATGGTCGACTTCTACCCCGTTGTCGGGGACCCGCCATTCCAGCACTCCCAGGCGGACTTGCTCCAGCCTCTCCCTGGCCACTGCCAGCGATGAGCCGAGCTCTATGTCAGGGACCACGCGGGGCAACGGCCCCAGCGAAACCACCAAATCCACGCTGGAACCCAGCTCAACCTCGGAGAAAAGCTCGTCAACCTCGATGACCAACCCGGCAAACACCGTTTCGTGTGGGCGCCGGGTGACCTCCCCCACCGACAGACCTGACGCATCCAGCAATTCCGTGACGTCTGTTATCGCGAGTCCGGCAAGATTGGTGGGTATGGCCACCAGTTCCGGGCCCAATGACACCCAAACCGTGACCGTCTCCCCTTCCTCCAACCCCGTGCCCGGCTCTGGCGCCTGTCGGAGTACCTGGCCCGCGACGGTGCCGTCTTGTCGCTGTTCGAGGCGGTTGAGCACCCAGCCATAATCGCTCTCAAGGCGGAGCAATTCGGCCTCGTCGGCACCAGCCAGATCGGGCACCTGTTTGGTCTCGGTGCCGAACTGCCTGTCCCAAAGAGCAAACGCCCCAAATCCGGCGGCCCCCAGCAGCATCAGGGCCAAGACTGCCCCCAGCAGCCGACGAAACCCTGGACCTCTGGCATCTGGAGGTGCGCTTGAGGGCTCTGTTCGCCTCGGCGGAGCGCCCACCTCAGCGGTTTCCGCGGTGTCGGGGATCTCCGGCCCCGCCTTTGGCAGCGGAATGGGCGCCGGCCGGGGCATTGTTCCCGCCGCGGCCAGCAGCGCGAGGCCCAAGTCGTGGGCACTGGGACGCTCGTCTCGTTCCGGCCTTCCCGCCATCTCCAACACCCGTCCCAACCGGTCGAATTGACCGGCAAGGTCGAGCTGGCGGCTCATCTTGGCCATCTGCGTGTACTCGGGATCGTCGGATTCGAATGGCACGCGGCCTGACAGCGCCTCGGTGAGCACCAGAACCAAGGAGTACACGTCGCTCTTTTGGTCGGGGGCCAGTCCCTGAGCCTGCTCGGGGGACGCGTAGCGAGCCGCGTCGATCTCCGAGAAAACCGACCGCGACGCGAGAGCTCCACTGGACTCGGACGAAGTCAAGATCCAGGACGTGCCCAGATCCGCCAGACGGGACCGGCCGCGGCCGTCGAACAAGATATTGGAGGGCCGGACATCTTGATGGACCAAGCCGTGGCGATGGATGTGCTCCAGCGCGCGGGCCATCTCCAATCCAACCATCAGCGTCTGCGAAGGCGACAGCAAATGCTCAGAGTTCAGCAATCCCTGAAGGCTCCCACCGGCCAGATACTCGCTCACTACATAGGGTCCGACTTCGGATTCTCCCCAGTCGTGTACCGCGACAAGGTGCGGGTGGACCAGCGCAGCAGCCTCCTCGGCAGCCTCCAAGAAGCGGCTGGCGAAAACCGCCTCTCGGTCCCACCCTTCGGGCAGTACCTCTCCAGCAAGCAGCTTGACCGTCACACGGCGCGATTTGGACAGGTCGTAGGCCAGGTAGACGTGGGTGAACCGACCTGCGCCGATGCGGGTAACGAGACGGAAGCGTCCGCCCAGAACTCGGCCGATCTCCCCGCTGCCTTGCGACACGCTTTGAGGGTACTTGCTGTTTCGGGTTTTTCCGCGCCACCCAGGGTGCCTCCGCGCCCTGTCAGCGGGCACACTTGAAGCGTGCTGGAATCCATCGCCCTACGCCGGGCGCTGTTGGTGGTCGCGGCCTTGATGGGTGCCGCGGCCATCTTGTTGGCATTGTTTCTGGCCGACACCGATGACAACGACGTGACCGTTACCGGCAATGCCGCGGTGGACGAGCTCATCCCCCCTCGCAATGCAGAGGTTCTCTCCCAGGAAACCGTGGGCATCGACTTGGCCATCGGCTACGACGCCCGCCTGGTCATCAACGGGGTGGAGATTCCGCCCGCTCAGATTCGCCATTTCCCCAATCTCAACCGGTTCACATTCCGGCCTGACCAGGGCAAGGCGATCGAAAGCCTGCGCGCCGAACAGAATTGCGCCCAGGTGACCTACTGGCGCCAAGAGGCCGGCCCCACAGAGGCCGACACCATCTCCTGGTGCTTCTCTGCGTCCTAGGGTCGTCTAGCGCTTTGCCCTTTGGGGACCTAAGGGATGCTCCGGGGGACTCTGGACTAGACGAGCTGTCGCTGGTGGGCAAGGGCGATGGTCTGACCGGGGCGGGAGGGGGCAATCAGGATTGCTTCGGCCTGCACTTCTTGGTTGCTGCTCTTGCGCTTGGCTGGAGGGGACAGAGTGATCGGCTGGCTCAGGGATAATTCCAAGAGCAGCCCGGCTGCACCCTGGCTCAGGTCCGAGGCGTCGGATCCCTGCTTGGCAGGACCGAAGCCGGCCACTGATCGTCGGCGGAGCAGCACGGGATCTTGCACCGCCAGGTGGTCGTGGACAACCACACCCGCAGGCACGAACACCAGCCACCGGCGGGTGAGCGAATAAAGCGAGCGAGCCGCGAGAAATGCCAGCGCTCCGCCTGCCACCGTGACCGCTGCTCCGACGGCCCAGTGCTCAGCGGCCAGTAGCAGGGGGCCGCTGACTGCGCCGCCGACAGTGATCACCGCCGCCGCTGGCAGCGGTCCAGCCAGCAGCACCGCCGGAGGTCGCAAAATAAGCCGGACTTCGTCGCCATAGGAGATGCCGTTCACGAACACCTGGCCCACCGGCGCGCTGAGCGCCACTGCGGCCAACGCACCTGAAATGGCCGCCACCAGGGAAACCTCACCCCAATCAGCGTTTCCCCTTCCGGCCCACAAGAGAGCTGCCACCGCTGACGGCAATGCCAGTCGGACCAATACCAGCGTGGCCGGGTGGGCCAGCAAAGATCCGACAAGGACTAGGCCCCACAGCACCCACAGCCCCACCGATGCCGTGGACCGCCAGGCCGCGGAGGTCTCGCGCAGCCCATCGGCCAACACCGGACCGGCAATAAACGGCAACGCGGCCCACCACACCCTGACGGACCAGACCCAAACTCGATCCCCCTGAAGACCCCTCACCCACCCCACTACAGCACTTCAGACCACTGGCGATGCCACCTGACGCAGAATCCACCTGCCCGCCAGTACAGTGCAAAAGGTGACGACGGGGGCGGAGGACCGTATCTCGGAGCTGATTGAGCGAATCGGATATCACAACGATCGCTACCACGTTCACGACGACCCTGAGATCCCCGATGCGGAATTCGACGAATTGGTCCGGGAGTTGCGAGAGCTTGAGGCCGCCTACCCGGAGCTAGTCCGGCCCGACTCACCCACACAGACCGTCGGCGCCGATCCGTCCACGCTGTTCGCCCCGGTCGAGCATCGGATGCCGATGATGTCGCTTGACAACGCATTCGACCGGGAGGAGTTGAACGCCTGGGCCGATAGGGCCCGGCGCCGTCTAGCTGCTGAGGATCTTGGCGATCTGGTCTGCGAGCTCAAATTCGACGGTCTGGCCGTGTCTCTGCGATACGTGAACAGAAAACTGGAGCAAGCGGCTACTCGGGGCAACGGCCGGGTGGGAGAGGACATCACTGCCAACATCCTGACTGTTTCGTCAATACCTCACCGCTTGCCCCGAAATGCTCCCGATGTGTTGGAGGTCCGGGGTGAGGTCTACATGCCTCTCTCAGCGTTCGAAGAACTCAATGCCGAGCAGGACAGGGCTGGCAAGGCCCGCTATGCCAACCCCCGTAACACCGCCGCAGGCTCGCTGCGCCAGAAGGACCCGACTATCACCGCCACCAGAGGCTTGTCGATGTGGTGCTATTCCGTGGGCGAAGTCCAAGGAGGGCCTGCTTTAGATACCCATAGCGCCATTCTGGAGCTTTTGGACACCCTCAGCCTGCCGGTGAATCCGGAGACCGCCACGGTGGACTCGCTTGACAAGGCATGGGAATTCGTAGTGCGCAGCGAAAGCAAGCGCCACGGGCTGCCCTATGAAATCGACGGCGCTGTCATCAAGGTCAACCGCCTAGATCTCCAGGAAGAGCTCGGCGCCACCAGCCGGGCTCCCCGCTGGGCCGTCGCCTATAAGCTCCCCCCTGAGGAGAAGACCACCAAGCTTCTGGACATCCACGTGTCTATCGGAGGCAAGGGCAAGGCCACTCCGTTCGCGGAGCTGGAACCGGTGTTCGTCGGCGGTTCAACAGTGGCGATGGCCACCCTGCACAACGAGGATCAGGTGCGAGAAAAAGACGTTCGCCCCGGCGACACTGTGGTGGTTCGCAAGGCTGGCGATGTCATCCCCGAGGTGTTGGGGCCGGTTTTGGCTGATCGCCCTGATGGTCTTCCGGCGTGGGAGTTTCCGGAGGTCTGTCCCTGCCCCCACCAACAGCCGCTGACCCGACAAGAAGGTGACGCGGCCCACTACTGCCGCTTCCCCCGGTGTCCCGAGCAACTCCGAGGCTGGATTGAGCATTTCGCGGCCCGCAACGCCCTCGACATTGAGCATCTTGGCGAGCAGCGGGTCCGCCTGTTCATCGACCTCGGATTCATATCCGACGTTGGCGACATCTACTCCCTGCCCTATGACCGAATCCGCGAGCTTGAGGGGTTCGGCGAGCTCTCGGTGGCCAACTTGGCCGCCGCCATTGAAGCTTCCAAACAGCAATCACTGGCCCGGTTGCTGGTGGGGCTCAACATTCGCCACCTGGGTGACACAACTTGCGAGTTGCTGGCGGAAGCCTTTGATTCTCTAGAGCGCATCATGGGGGCCTCGGTCGAGGAGTTGGCCGAGGTGGACGGCATCGGCCCGATCATTGCCGAGAGCGTGTACGAGTTCTTCCTGTCGGAAGTCAACCAGGAGATCATCCAGAAGCTGCCGAAGGAACTACTCGAAGCAAGCTCCTCTGACGCCGAGGCAGAGGTCGAAGCTCTGCCGCAGACTTTGGAGGGGATGATCATCGTGGTCACCGGTGGGGTTGAGGGGTACACCCGCGATGGGGTGGGCGCTGCCATAAAGGCCCGGGGCGGCAAGGCTCCGGGCAGCGTGTCGTCCAAGACAACGGCGCTGGTGGTGGGAGAGAACCCCGGCGCATCAAAGCTGGACAAGGCCGAGAAGCTGGGCATCCCGATTCTCGACGAGGCGCAGTTTCAGCGGCTCATTGAGACCGGAGAATTGCCATAGCCGACATGAACCATGATTCAGTGTCGCCATGATCCAAGCAGTGTTCTGGGATTTCGGCGGGGTGTTCACCGGTTCGCCGTTCCACCTCGACGACTATGCCCGCTCGCTGGGCACGACAAATGAGCGTCTTTTGGAGCATGTCTTCGGGCGGTATGAGGCAGATGGCGACCATCCCTGGCACCGCTTGGAGCGGGGCGAGGGCACCCTGGCTGAGGCACTGGAGGCGGCCGATGAGTCCTGCCGGGCTGACGGAATCGAGGGGTTCAGCTCCGAGGGGTTCTTCAAGGCCATGTCCGGCACCAGCAGCGACGAGCGGCGAGACCTGGCAGTGTCCAAAGTCCGAGAACTCAACGAGGCGGGCATACGACAGGCCATCATCACCAACAACGCCAAGGAATTCGGCGACATGTGGCGCCAACTCATCCCAGTCGACGAGCTGTTCGAAGCAGTGATCGACTCCAGCGCGGTGGGCCTGCGCAAACCCGATCCGAGGATCTACCGGATGGCTCTCGAGCAGTTGGAAGTTTCCAGGCCCGAAACCAGCGTTTTTCTGGATGACTTCGAGCCCAATGTGGCTGCCGCCAGCCAGCTAGGCATGCATGGAATCTTGGTGGAACACGATATTTCTGCGGCCCTCGTCGAACTCGATGAATTCATGGCCTCGAAATAGGGACAATTTGGGAATTTCCGGCTTGACCACTAGGGATAGTCGCTAGCAGAATGGTTGTCGGAGGGGCGTGAGAAGGGGAGCGCGGCGCGCACATGAATCTGCTTGGTCGAATGGCTACTGCGCCCATCAGCTGGGGAGTCTGCGAGATGCCCGGCTGGGGATTTCAGCTTCCCGCCGAAACTGTGCTCGACGAGATGTCGGCCGCCGGTTTCACTCATACCGAGCTGGGGTCGCTCGGCTATCTTCCCACTGAGCCTGCTGGGCTCAGGGCCGTTCTCGAGCGCCACCAACTGTCGCTGCTCGGGGGCTTCGTCCCCCTGGTCTTGCACGACCCCTCTCAAGCCAAGAGCACCCTGGCCTCGGCAGCCGACTCTGCGGCCTTGATTGCCGGTGGAGGCGGCCGATTCTTCGTCTCCTGTGCGGTCAGCCACCCCGATGATTGGCGCCAAAGGCCGCTGGCCGATGATGAATGGCAGGTAGTAGCCGACACGCTGGACGAGGTTGACCGGGTCGCCTCCTACCACGGCCTCACACAGGCACTCCATCCTCATTTCGGGTGCCTGGTGGAGACCGAGGGAGAAGCCGAGCGTATCTTGGAGAACAGCGGCACCGCACTGGTGCTCGACACCGCGCACTTTCTGCTCGGAGGCGCGGACGTCCTGGACATGACCAAGCGCTATCTGGACCGCATTGCACTTGTACACATCAAAGACGTCGACCTGGGTATCGCCGCCCGGGTCACGGCGGGAGAACTGTCACTCATGCAGGGAGTGCAGCGTGGCTTGTTCCCGCCACTAGGTCAGGGAGGGCTGCCGATCGCCGAGATTGTCGACCTCCTTGAAAAATCAGGGCGCGACCTCTGGTACGTCCTGGAGCAGGATGCGGTAATAGCAGAGGGTGATTCCTCTGCTGTAGCTCGGCTGAGGTTCGACGCCCGTCAGAGCATCGATTTCCTGCGCAATCTGGAGCCCGTTCTCGCGGGCGCCGGAACCTCACAACAACAACAAAACATACCTTGAAGCATCACTGCGTGCCGGACACACGAGCAGCCGCCGACGGCCGCGACATCAACGCTGCTGAGGACGGCCACAACCCCGCGAATCTCGAGGTGCTGACCATCGGGCGGGTCAGCGTCGATCTGTATCCCCAGCAAAGCGGCGTGCCCCTGAGCAGGGTGGAGTCGTTTGCCAAGTCGGTCGGCGGCTCCCCCACCAACGTGGCCGTGGCCTGTGCTCGCTTGGGCCGGCGGGCCGCAGTGGTGACCCGGGTGGGCGACGACGGCTTCGGGGAGTACATACGCAACGAACTGGCCGAAGTGTTCGGCGTGGAGAGCCGCTATGTGTCCACCGACCCCGAACTGCGCACCGCTCTGGCTTTCTGCGCCCTCGACCCTCCTTCCGACCCGCCGCTGCTGTTCTACCGTGAGCCCCGGGGCCCGGAGATGAACTTGCTGCCTGGCGATATTCCCGACATCGCCGCCACCGTGCCAGTGCTGTGGACGACAGGATCTCGTTTCGCCCAAGAGCCGTCCCGCTCCACCGTCATGGAAGTCCTCAAGCACCGCAATCGCCGACCCCACACGGTGCTCGACTTGGACTACCGGCCCAGCTTCTGGAGCTCGCCCGAGGAGGCCGGCCAGTACATCGGCCTGGCTGTCGATTTCGCCACGGTGGCAGTGGGCAACCGAACCGAGTGCGAGATCGCCGTGGGCACCGCCAATCCCCATGCCGCCGCCGATCGGCTGCTTGAGCGTGGGGTGTCGCTGGCCATAGTGAAGCAAGGGGAGGCCGGAGTGCTGGTGGCCACCCCGGAGAGCCGGGCTGAGGTGCCGCCCATCGCTGTTGAGGTGGTGTGTGGACTGGGCGCCGGCGATGCCTTCGGGGGCTCGTTGGCCGATGGGCTCCTGGCCGACCTCGATCCGGTGGCAATCGTCACCCGGGCCAATGCCGCCGGAGCTATTGTGGCCGGTCGCCTGGCCTGTTCACACGCCATGCCCACCCCCTCCGAAATCGACGAGATTCTGGCTCGAGCCAAGTGATCCCCCCTGAGGCAGAAGCATGACCAGTTCCGACACCAAGATCCGCATTTGGATCGACCGCACTCCACCGGCGGAAGTTGTGATCCCTCCCGATGTGGAGCTGGTAGACGGCCCAGAAAACGCCGACGGCGTGGTGGTGGCCGCCGACCGGCCCTGGGACGACGATGCCTGCCGTAAGCTGCCCAACCTCAAGGTGGTGGCCCGTTCGGGCATCGGCTACGACAACGTGGACGTCGCCGCCTGTGCCGCCCACGGCGTGGCCGCCACCAACACTCCCGACGCCCCCACGGTTTCCACCGCGGAGCACGCTCTGGCGCTCATGCTGGCGGTGACCAAGCGTCTCAAGGGCTCCGAAGCACGCCTGGCCGCTGGTACCGCGGTAGGTCCCGGGAGACTCACCGGCCCCGGTGCGCTGGAGCTGGACGGGCGAGTGCTGGGTCTGGTGGGCTGTGGTCGGATCGGCCGTCTTCTGGGCCGCTACGCCGAGGCATTGGGGATGACCGTGCTGGTGTACGACCCATATATCGAGTCGACGCCCGTGGGCGAGTTGGTCGGCATCGACCAGCTTTGGGCCGAGGCCGACGTGGTGTCGCTGCACGCGCCAGCCACTCCCGAGACCCACCACATCATCAATTCGGATTCCCTGGCCGCCATGCGCTCGGGGGTTGTGATCATCAATTGCGCGCGAGGGGCGTTGCTGAACCAGGAAGCCCTCCTGGCCGCTTTGGACTCGGGGCAGGTTGGCGGCGCGGGCCTCGACGTCACCGAACCTGAGCCGCTGCCCCCCGACCACCCGCTGTTGGGCCGCGACAACGTGGTCGTCACCCCCCATGTGGCCTCGACCACCACGGTGGGCATAGTCCGGCTGATCGGCCAGGCGTTGGAACAGGCACTCGTATGGCTTAGGGGAGGCATCCCCGAGCATCTCCTCGATCCTGCGGCGGCTCACCCGGGGGTGGACCGCCGTGTGGGAGCATCTCCGTGACTGCGCCGCGACGCCTCGGATTGGCCGTGGTGGGCTTCGGCTGGATGGGCCAGGCCCACACCCGCTCTTATCTGCGACTGCCCACGCTCTTCGAGAACAGGGCCTACGACGTGGACTTGGTGATCTGCTCCGACAATGTGGAGTCCCGCCGCCATGCGGCGGTGAGCGCCTTCGGCTTTCGGGAGGCCACCGAAGACTGGTTGCCCGCAGTCGAGCATCCCGACGTCGATGTTGTGGTCGTCTGCGCCCCCAACATGCTGCACGAGCCATTGGCCACGGCAGCCGCCGAGGCCGGCAAACACGTGTTCTGCGAAAAGCCGGTGGGAGGGACCCCCAGCCAAACCGCCCGGATCGCCCATGCCTGCCGCCAGGCCGGAATCGTCACCGGGGTGGGCTACAACTATCGCTTCGCCCCACTGGTGCTCTACGCCCGTGAGCTCATCGCCACCGGCGAGTTGGGACAGATCTCCAACTACCGGGGCCGGTTCTTCTCGATGTACGGGGCCGACCCCATGGGTCTGCTCTCCTGGCGCTTCTTGATCGACCAGGCCGGCCACGGCGCCACCACCGACATACTGAGCCACGCGGTAGACCTGGCCTTGATGCTCAACGGCCCCATCACCCGGGTGGTGGGCACTGGGGAGACCTTCATCAAAGAGCGCCCCCTTCCCTCGGGAGCGGGAACCCACTACGACCGGGGCAGTCCCGGAGACCCCACCGGAGAGGTCACCAACGAGGACTACTTCGCCGCACTGGCCGTGTTCGCCAACGGCAGCCACGGCGTATTCGAATCAAGCAGGGCCATCGTCGGCCCGCAGAGCCAGATGGCCTTTGACATCTACGGCACCGAAGGTGCGCTCAGCTGGAACCATGAGACCCTGAACGAACTCCAATTGTTCAGAGCATCCGACCCGCAGCAGGGCTACACCACCGTGCGGGCCAGCGAACGCCACCCCTATCACGGCGCATTTGTACCCGGAGACGCCAACTCCATCGGCTTCGAGGACATGGTGACCATCCAAGACCACGAGTTCCTCACCGCAGTGGCCGAGGGCCGACCCCACAGCGCGGGCATGGAGCAAGCCCTGGCCTGCGTGAGCGTGCAAGCCGCCATGCTCAAGAGCTGGGAGACCGGCGCCTGGGAAGATGTGGTATCGCTAGAGATCGAGTGAAGGGAGGGCAGCCATGGAAATCGTCCGCCTGACGACCTCCGGGGCCATCGTGCGCTACCTGGCCGCGCAGCGAATCGAGGTCGATGGCCAGACCGTCCCATTATTCGCTGGGGTGTTCGCCATCTTCGGCCACGGCAACGTCACCTGCCTGGGCCACGAGCTGGAGCAGGCCGGCGAGGCGCTCCCCACCTGGAGGGGCCAGAACGAGCAGGGAATGGCCCTGGCCGCAGTGGCCTACGCCAAGGCCAACCGCCGCCGCCGCATCATGGCCGCCACCAGCTCCATCGGCCCCGGCGCCACCAACATGGTGACCGCGGCCGCAGTGGCCATGGCCAACAGGATGCCGCTGCTTCTGATGGCCGGCGACACCTTCAACAGCCGCATCCCCGACCCGGTGCTCCAGCAGGTGGAGAACTTCGGCGACCCGACCCTCACCGTCAACGACGCCTTCAAGCCCGTCGTCCGCTACTGGGACCGCATTTGCACCCCCGAGCAGCTGGTCCAGTCGCTGCCCAACGCCCTGGGAGTCATGCTCGACCCCGGCGACTGCGGCCCGGCCTTCATCAGCCTCCCCCAAGACGTCCAAGGTGAGGCCTTCGACTACCCCTCCCGCTTCTTCGAAGAGGCCATCCACGAGATCCGCCGTCCCCGCCCCGACTTGGGGGAATTGCGCCGGGCCGCGGCTGCTCTGGCTGCCGCCGAGCGGCCCCTCATCGTGGCCGGCGGTGGGGTCCATTGGTCGCAGGCCGAAGACGAGCTGCGGGCCTTCGCCGAGGCTCACAACATTCCGGTGGTGGAAACGGTGGCCGGGCGCACCTCTTTGGTGGCCGACCACCCGCTCAACTGCGGCCCCATAGGGGTCACCGGCTGCACCTCGGCCAATGCCATGGCCGCCGAGGCCGATCTGGTGTTGGCGGTTGGCACCCGCCTGGGCGATTTCGTCACCGGTTCGTGGACGGTGTTCGGCGGGGGCGCCGAAGTGCAGATCATCGGGCTGAACGCGGCCCGCTTCGACGCCTCCAAGCACCGTTCGCTGCCCCTGGTGGCCGATGCCCGGGAAGGCTTGTCCGAATTGGGCGCTGCGCTCAGCGACTATCGGGCCCCCGAGGAGTGGTCCGACCGGGCCTCGTCGGAAACCTCTCAGTACCACGCCTACATCGACAAGATCGCCGCTCCCGAGACGGTGACATCGGCCGGTCGGTCCTCTGAAGAAGCTGATGCCGCCGACGAGCTGCCCACCTACGCCCAGGTGGTGGGGGTGGTGGACCGGCTCGCCGATGAATCCACCTATGTGCTGGCCGCGGCCGGGGGCTTCCCCGGCGAACTGGTAAACGGATGGCGCGGCCAAGCCGTCCACTCCTTCGACTGTGAATACGGTTACTCCTGCATGGGCTATGAGATCTCCGGCGGATGGGGGGCCAAGATGGCCCTCCCCGACCGCGAGGTGGTTGTGCTGGTAGGCGACGGCTCCTATCTCATGATGAACAGCGACCTGTACAGCACGGTTCTCACCGGCCACAAGCTGATCGTCATCGTGTGCGACAACGGGGGCTACGCGGTGATCAACCGCTTGCAGTTGGCCCAGGGCGGGGTGCCGTTCAACAACCTCATCGCCGACTCACGAGTACAGGAAACAACCGCGGTCGACTTCGCCGCCCACGCCGCCTCAATGGGCTGCCAGGCTGAGACCGTGACCTCCATCGCCGAGCTCGAAGCCGCCTTCGGCCGGGCCCGGGCTGCCGAGAGCACCTATGTGATTGCATTGAACACCCACGCCTACCGCTGGACCGAAGGCGGTTCGTTCTGGGAGGTAGGCGTGCCCGAGGTGAGCACCAGCCCCGACGTGCGGGCCGCCCGAGCCGCCATGGACGCCGGCAAAGCCGACCAACGCCTGGGATGGTGAGTTCCGAATCGCGCGACTATCGGGTGGGAGGCCCCGAGGCGGACCGAGCCGCAGCCGCGGGGTTGGTTGAGGCCGAATGGTTCCGCCCGCCAATAGACCCCGAGCGGCTGCGCCAGCTCCAGGAGCGGGGCAACGCTAGGGCGGCCCTCGACACCGCCGCCTGGCTGGGCCTGTTGGCCGGGTTCGGCTATCTGGCCTTTTTGGCGCTGGGAACATGGTGGGCCGTTCCAGCCTTTGCCGCCTACGGCGCCCTCTACGGCGGAGCCGGTGACTCCCGCTGGCATGAGTGCGGGCACGGCACCGCCTTCAAGTCCAAGTGGCTAAACGACGTGGTGTACTACCTGGCCTCGTTCATGCTGCTGCGCCAGCCCACCCTTTGGCGGTGGTCGCACGTCCGCCACCACACCGACACCATCGTGGTGGGCCGCGACGCCGAGATCATCTTTCCCCGTCCCTCCTCACCCACGTCGCTGGCTCTGGTCTTCGTCCCCATCCTGAACGTGCCCAGCATGGTGATTCGCACCGCCAAACACGCCTTTGGGCGCATTGACGACGAAGCCCGGTCGTTCATTCCCGCCGACGAGCTCGGAAAGCTCAAGTGGGAGTCGCGGGCCTACATCGCCATCCTGGCCGGAGTCACGGCCTGGTCGATCGCCATCTGGTCCATCGTGCCCTTGCTCTACGTCGGCCTGCCCACTGTCTACGGCGCCTGGCTGATGATTTTCTTCGCAATCACCCAGCACGCCGGGCTGCGCGAAGACGTGCTCGACCACCGCCTCAACACCCGCACGGTGTACATGAACCCCGTATTCCGGTTCTTGTACTCCAACATGAACTACCACGTCGAGCACCACATCTTCCCCACCGTTCCCTACTACTCGCTGCCCGCCCTTCACCAGGAGATCAAGGAGTACCTTGCGCCGGCTTCGCCCAACACCTGGTCGGCCTACCGGCGCATCCTTTCCACCCTGCGCCGCCAGCGGCGCGATCCGTCTTTCGACGAGCCCCGCGAAGACCTGCCCGCCGTGTCCAACGCTGGTCGCTCGTTCGTCAACACCGGGCACACCGTGTGGGCCGGCGACCGCCACGACGGGTTGTTCGACCTCGGTCCGGCCAACGAGCCAGATCCCGGTTCGGCCCGTCAGGTCGATGTGGGCGACGAGACTTACGCCCTCTTCCGGCTGGACGACGGCACCTTGGTGTGCACCGAGGGACTCTGCACCCACGGTCAGGCGTATCTGGCCGAGGGGGTGGTGCTCGACTGCTTGGTGGAGTGCCCCAAACACAACGGCCGCTTCGACCTGAGGACCGGGGAGGCGGTTCGGTTTCCGGCCACCACCCCCTTAGCCTTGTACCCCGTGGAGATACGAAACGGACGGGTGGTCTCGAGCCTGCAAGCCGATACCGAGGAGTCCGGACCATGAGCTCGGTGCGCATCGGGGTCTTGGGCTGCGGGCGGATCGGGCGGATGCACGCCGAGCTGATTGCCAGGCAGGTGCCCAGCACACAATTGGCTGCCGTATACGACGTGGTCGAGGCCGCCGCGGCCGCGGTAGCCGGGGAATTGGGGGCTCGCCATGCCGCGGCCCCCGAGGAGATCCTGGAGGCCACCGATGTGGACGCAGTGGCCATCTGCTCCTCCACCCACACCCACATCGACTTGCTGGTGGCCGCCGCCGCGGCCGGCAAGGCAGTCTTCGTGGAGAAGCCGCTGGCCCTAAGCCTCGATGACGTGGATCGGGGAATAGCGGCAGCGGAGGTTGCCGGCATCTCGGTCCAAGTGGGTTTCAACCGGCGCTTCGACCCCAGTCATCGCTATGTGCACGACCGCGTGGCCACCGGTGAGATAGGCGACGTCCACCTGGTGCGCGTGTCCAGCCGCGACCCCGAGCCCCCTCCGCTGATGTATCTGGACGAGTCCGGGGGCATCTTCTGCGACATGACCATCCATGACTTCGACATGATCCGCTTCATCACCGGAAGCGAGGTCACCGAGGTGTACGCCACCGGCGGGGTGCGGGTCGACCCGGCCATCGGCGAGGTCGGCGATCTCGACACCGCGGTCATCGTCTGCACCCACGAGAACGGTACCATCAGCACCATCGACAACAGCCGCCAAGCCGTCTACGGCTACGACCAGCGGGTGGAGGCGTTCGGCTCCGCCGGGATGGCCGCCTCCGAGAACCCCCTGACCGCCGCCGCGATAACTCGAACCGCCGAGGGGTCGCACGGGCCCACGCTGCCCTACTTCTTCTTGGAGCGGTACATCCCCTCGTATCTGGCCGGGTGGGACGCGTTCGTAGAAATGATGGGAGGCGCGCCGTCGCCGGTCACCCTGGCCGACGGTCGGGCCCCGCTGGTGATCGGGCTGGCCGCATGGCGCTCCGTTCGAGAACAGCGCCCCGTGCGCATCGAGGAGATCGGCTAGTCGGTGCGGGTCTACGTAACCGGTGGCACCGGTTTCATCGGCTCCAACATCGTCAAGGTGTTCTCCGAGCGCCACGGCGCCACCGTGCACTGCCCCGTGCACTCCTTCATCCCCGACAACCCCCAGGGCTACACCACCGAGCAACTGGATCTGTTGGAGGACGACGCGGTGCTGGCCAGCGTGGCCCAGTTCGAGCCCGACGTGATCGTCCACTCCATGATCCTCAACGACCTCGCCGGCATCTACTCCCAGAGAGAACTGGCCTGGCGCAGCTACGTGGAGGCCACCCTCACCCTGGCCAAGGCGGCCAACCGGGCCGAAGCAAAGCTCATTTTGGTGTCCACCGACTGGGTGTTCGACGGGACCCAAGCCGGCGCCGACGAGCACACCCCGCCCAACCCGGTGAACTACTACGGAGTACTGAAGGCCCTCAGCGAACAGGCTGCTCTGCTCCGTGCTGAGCGGGCCGCAGTGGCTCGGGTATCGGCGGTGAACGGGGTTCACTGGGCTCGGGACGAGATGCCCCGGGGCCAAGACCCCGGCTACGGCTACTTCGTGACCACCGTGCTCGACGCGGTGTCTCAAGGTGAGACATTCGGAGTTTGGGAGGGCGACGACATCAACATGACGGCCACTCCCAGCCTGGCCAGCGAGTGCGCCGAGGCCATGTGGCTAATCGCGTCGAACGACGACGCCCAAGGCATCTTCCACTGCTGCGGGGCCCAGCCGGCGGGCCGGATGGAGTTGGCCCAGATGGCCTGCGAGGTCTTCGGCCACGACCCAGCCCTTCTGAGATCGGTTCCGCCCGACCCCGAGATGATGGCCTCGATGGGAGGGGCCCGGATCCCCTACGACACCACGCTCCGCACTCCTCGCACGACACAGGTCCTGGGCTATGAGCCGCTGGGAACCCGCGATCTGCTAGAGCGCTTCAAGCAAGAGCTGGATACCGGCGACTTGATTCCCGCTGTTGGAGGTTGACCATGGCAACTGCACCCGCATCAGGCCCTATTCGTCCCAAGCCGGGACCGGGGCAGATTCTAGACATCACCCCGGAATCGGCCGGTTGGGAAAACGTGGCCTTATCTGTGGTGGACCTCACCCCGTCTGATCCGTGGTCGGGAGTCGAGTCCGATCGGGAGACCGCCATCGTCCCCCTCGCCGGGGAGGGCCGGGTGCGAGCCGGAGACATCGACGTTGCCATCAGCCGCACGTCGGTGTTCGAGGAACTGGGGCGGATCGTGTATCTGCCGCCGGACACGACCTACGAGATCTCAACCGAGGGCTCGCTGACGGCGGCGGTGGGCTCGGCCCCGGCTGAGGGCCGCTACCCGGCCCGGGTTTTCGAGCCCTCTGAGATGCGGGTGGAGATCCGCGGCGGGGGCCAGGCCTACCGCCAGGTGGTCCACTCGCTGGCCCATCCCCTGCCCGCTGAGAAGCTCATCCTCTACGAGGTGTTCGTGCCCCGGGGAACCTGGTCGGGGTGGCCGCCCCACTGCCACGACGGCCGCGACGGCTCCCCCTATCTGGAAGAGGTGTACTACTTCCGTCTGGACCGCCCCGAGGGCTACTGCATGCACCGGAACTGGCGCACCGAGGAGGGCTTCGACGAGGCGGTGGTGGCCCGCGACGGCGATGCGGTGCTGGTGCCCAAGGGCTACCACACGTCGGTGGCCTGTCCCAGCGCCAACATGTACTTCCTCAACTACCTGGCCGGAGAGCTGATCGGTGACGAGCGCCGCACGCCGCCCTGCTTTGCCGCCGAGCACACCTGGATAGAGGCCGACTGGGGTGCCGGTGCGTGGACCCTCCCGGTGGCCGGCGCAGTGCCCTCCAACTGACATGCCTGAACTGACATGACAGTGGCCGACCTCGCCCACAACGGACGGTTCGCGGTGCTGGCTATCGACCACCGCGACTCGCTGCGGGTCGTCCTCGCACCACACGATCCCGATTCGGTAACCAGCGACGCCATCGTCGACCTCAAGCGCGACCTAGTGGCCGGCCTGGCTAACCAGGCCACCGGGGTGATGCTGGAGCCCGAGTACTCCATTCCCCAGCTGCTGGACGGCACCCTGCCCCCCGGTGTGGGCTTCACCGCCGCCCTAGAGGCCCAGGGGTACATGGCCGACCCCGAAGCCGCCCCGGTCGCCCTGCTGGACGGCTGGTCGGTACAAGCCGCCGCCGACTGCGGGGCCGCCGCGGCCAAACTGCTGGTGCTCTACCGTCCCGACCGGCCCCACGCCGCCGCCCAGGAGCAGGCCGCGGCCGAAATCCTGGCCGAATGCCGCCGAGTGGGCATTCCCCTGCTGGTGGAGCCGCTGTTCTACGCCCTCGACGACCCTTCGACCCGCCCCCAGATAGTGCTCGACACCGTGGATCGCTTCGCCCCCATGGGATTCGACGTGCTTAAGCTGCCGTTCCCCGTCGATGCCGATCACGATCCCGACCAGCCCCGGTGGGCCGCAGCCTGCTCGGAAATCTCCGCCCGCTGCAACATGCCCTGGACGCTGCTTTCGGGCGGCGGCACCTTCGAGAGCTATCGCTCCCAACTGGAGGTGGCTATGGCCTCGGGCTGCTCCGGGTTCACCGTCGGCCGCGCTTTGTGGGGCGAAGCCGCCCTGGCCCCGCCCGGTGATCGCCCCGCGGTTATTGACGACTTGATTGCCCCTCGACTCGCCGCGCTACGCGACATGGTGGCCTGAACAGCCCCTTTCAGGCTGCTACCGCGCCGCCGACTACGAGATCACCCTGGTAGAAGACCACCGCCTGGCCGGGGGCTACTCGGCGCTGGGGCTCGGCCCAGACCACTCGACCAGCTTGGTCCACCACGCCGACCGCGGGGGTGCCGTGGGCGCTCACCTGGATGTCAACCGGGCCATCCACCTCTCCGTCGGCCCACTGGATGTCGGTCACATCCTGGGCTGGCGTGTACAAATCGTCTCGCCGACCGACCGTCACCCGACCCGCGGCGATGTCCACATCGGTCACGTAGCGGGGCTCGTCGGT
>JAJDYU010000036.1 GCA_022825005.1 Acidimicrobiia bacterium | reverse complement strand
ATCATTCCCCGGGGCATGGCCCTGGGGGTGACCATGACCCTTCCCGAGGAAGACCGGCACACCCTGCGACGCGACTACTTGGACGACATGCTGGTCATGCGCATGGGCGGGCGCATCGCCGAGGAACTGGTGTTCGGCGTGTCTTCCAGCGGCGCGGCCGACGACCTGGCCGGTGCCACCGAGTTCGCCCGCCGCATGGTGCGGGAGTGGGGCATGAGCGACCGCATCGGGCCGATGGCCTGGCGGAGTGCAGGACAAGTGTTCTTGGGCGACGAGATGATGACCAACCGGGAGTACAGCGACGAGACGGCCCGGGTCATCGACGAGGAAGTAGCCGAGATCTTGCGGGCCCAGGAGAACCGATGCCGGGAGGTCTTGACCAAACACCGCAACGGCCTTGATCTGGTGGCTCGGGCCCTGCTGGAGCACGAGACCATCTCCGGCGAGGAGGTCGGCAGGTTGGTAGAGCTGGGCGACGAGGGCCCCATTGGAGATCCCCGAGACATCATCGGAGCTGCTCTGGGATCTCGCAGCTCTGGGGGGACGCGGGGCACAGCGACAACCACTGTTGCGTCCTCAACCGACCTGGAAGAGCCCGATACCTCGGAGACGTGGCCCGCACCCTGATCGCGCTGGGGGTAATGGTCGGGGCACTGGCTGTGGCCTGGCTCTATCGTCGCTTCCGACCTTCGAACCCCACCGCACCGACATACTCGGTGCCCACCCGACTGGAGCGCTGGGATTTCGCCCAGCCCAGTGCCGAGTGGCTGTTGGCCGTGTTCACCTCAAAGACTTGCTCGACTTGCGCCGCGGTCGTGAAAGAGGCCGAGGGCTTGGCCAACGACTCGCTTGCGGTGCAAGAAGTGGAGTACCGCCGCCATGGCGAGCTACACCGCCGTTACGCGGTCGACGCCGTTCCCTTAGCGGTTTTGGCCGATCGCTCTGGGGCGGTGTGCGCCTCGTTGGCCGGCCCGGCCACCGCTGCCGAGTTGTCAGCCCTCATCGCATCGGCTCGCCAACTGCCCGGTACCGTCTGATCTCATGGAATCTCCTTCTGTGAGGGGTTGATGGGTCTGTCAAGAGACTTGGTGCAAACCCGGGAGTTCTTCACTTCTCGGGCCACCGGCTGGGAGGACCGCCATCCCGATGACGACGTCTTGTTCAATTGGGCGGTGACCCAGCTCAAGCTGTCCCCCGGCGATGTGGCCATTGACGCCGGCTGTGGATCGGGACGGGCGCTCGCCCCGATGCGGGCCGCAGTTGGACCCCAGGGCGCAGTGCTGGGCATCGACGCCACCCCCGCCATGATCTGCGAAGCCGCCCGTCTGGGGCGCCAGGCCATTTCGGTATGCGCAGTGGGCGACGTTGGTGCACTCCCGGTACAGGACAACAGCGTGGCCGGGATCCTGGCTGCGGGGCTGCTTCCCCACTTGCCCGATCCGGTGGGCACGCTGCGCGAGATGGCCCGGGCGGCCCAGCCCGGCGCCAGGCTGGGGGTGTTCCACCCCATCGGCCGCCTGGCCTTGGCCGCCCGCCACAAGGATCGGGGGGCCCACGCCCACGACAAGAACATCGACCCCCACCGCATCGGACCGCTGCTGGCGGAGGGGGGCTGGACCCTGGAGCACTTGGACGACGCCGACGACCACTACCTGGCCCTGGCGGTGCTAGATGGCTGACCAACCGGCCGCTGACGCGGTCCTGTTCGAGGTCAGAGATGGGGTGGCGTGGGTGACCATCAATCGCCCCGAGGCCCGCAACGCCATCAACCAGGCGGTTTCGGAGGGCTTGGCCGAAGCTTGGGACCGGGTCGAGTCCGACGATGACGTGGCGGTGGCCGTGCTCACCGGCACCGGCGAAGCCGCCTTCTCGGCCGGGGCCGACCTCAAGGAGATGGCGGTCCGAGACGAGCGGGGGCTGCCCTCCCACTACGTCGGGGGCCGCTTGGCCGACGGCGGGGTCACCAAGCCGGTCATCGCCGCGGTCAACGGCGTGGCCTATGCCTTCGGCTTCAACCTGGTCATGCAGTGAGACTTGTGCGTGGCCGCGGACCACGCCCGCTTCGGCATCCTCGAGGCCAAAGTGGGCCGGGGGTCGCCGTGGGCATCCCAGTTGGGCTGGCTCATCCCTCCCCGGACAGCCATCGAGCTGCTGTGTACCGCCGAGCCGATCAGCGCCCAGCGGGCCTACGAGCTCGGTTTGGTCAACCGGGTAGTGCCTGCGGCCCAACTGAAGACGACAGCCGCCGAGCTTGCCGCCGCCATCGCGGCCAACGCGCCTCTCACCGTGCGCGCCGGCAAGGCCATGGTCAGGTCCACCGCCGGATTGCCTCCGGCCGAGGCGGCCGCCGTTGCCGACGAGATCTACCAGCCGGTGTACGCCAGCGACGACGCCCAAGAGGGCCCCCGGGCTTTCGCCGAGAAGCGCCCTCCCCGCTGGCAGGGCCGCTAGCCCAGCACTCTCAGCAGCTCTTCGAGATTCTGGGAGCCGGGCGCCCTCGCCCCGGACTCGATCTCAACCACCATCCTGTACACCGCGTCGTTGGCTGGCGTGGGGATGCCCAGGCGCATCCCCTCTTGGCTGACGAACCCGCTGAAGGAGTCGATCTCGGTCTTGCGGCCCCGCTCGATGTCGGTGGGCAGCGACCCCTTGACCTCGCCCACTTCGGCCGCGGTGGCCTCCCAATCGGCGGCCAGCTCGGCGGCACCTGGCCCGCCCGCGCCCCCGATCAGGATGCGCTGGGCTTCTATACCGCTCACCGGCTCGATGGTGTGGCCTGAAGCCTCGCCGACCGCTACTGCTTCGGAACCGCAGGCCAGGCTCACCCGCCGGGGACCGGGTTGCTCCCGGCAATCCCGAGCCCTGCCCCCGAGCACTGCGTTGACGGGGTTGCTCATGCAGCTCATCACCAGCTTCGACCAGATGGCCCCCCAGATGTTGTCGCTCATCGCAACGTGGATACCCGGCCCCAGCGCCGACGACACCTGATCCAGTCGATCGGTGCGAGTTCCGTCGAGCTCGCCGATCTGAAGGGTGGGAGGCTGGTCGATCCTCACCCGGCCCGGCCCGACCGTCTCGGCGGGAAACAGCACCACTGCGCCGATCACACGCTCGGGGCCCAACAGCTCGGCCAGCAATGGCTCGTTGACCCCATTCTGAGCCGAGACCACCGTGGCGGCATCGGCGAGCCGAGGCACCAACAGCGGGGCCAGCCTTCGGTTGTCGAATGCCTTGGCCGCGATGACCAGAAGGTCGATGGACGCCAGCCGGCGCCATTCATCGATGTGCCATGCAGTCAGCCGAACCGTTCGCTCCCCGGCTGGACTCGGCCCTGCCAAACGCAGGCCGTCGGCCCGGATAGCCTCCACGTGATCAGCCCAGGCGTCGATCACGCTGACCTCGCCGCCGCCGAGGGCCGCCTCACCGGCGATGGAACCGCCGATTCCTCCGGCACCGGCTACCACAACATGCATCGAGGCCATGCTATTGGCCCGCCCGGGAGCCAGAACCCGGCTGGCCGTGCTACGAATTCTCCATGGCCCTCACCCGATATCGCGACGTGGAGTGGTTCCAGCCCGGCGAGAATCCCAACCCCGACGACACCGATTTGCAGAAAGCGTGGCTGCATCGAGGGTCGTTCTTCGCCCATGCCATCCGGCTGGCCCCCGGCTATGTGATTCCTCCCCACAGCCACGACCGGGACGAGTTGATGGTGGTGCTGGCCGGCAGCGCCACCCTGGACAGCGGCGTGGTGGTGGAGCCGCCCGACACCCTGCTGCTGGCCGCCAACGTTGAGTATGGCTTCACCGCGGGGCCCGACGGCATGGAGTTCATGGTGGTCCGCACCGGCCAGGCCGGCCTTACCATTTCCGACTGAATGAGCCCACCGGCCAAAGACCTCACTCCGCTGGTGCGGCCCCGGTCCATTGCGCTGGTGGGAGCCACCCCGCTGGAAAGCAACAAGCTGGGATCCTGGGCGCTGAGCAACCTGCTCAAGCACGACGTGCCCGCCGAGCTGTACCTGGTCAACCCCCGCCACGACACGTTGGAAGGGCGGCCTTGCTATCCCAACCTGAAGTCGCTGCCCGAACCCCCGGAATTGGTGATGGTGCTGGTGCCCGCGGCCGCCGCCATCGACGTGCTGCGCCAGGCCGAGGCGCTGGGCAGCCGGGCGGCCATCTTGTTCAGCAGCGGGTTCGGCGAGGGAGACCGGGCCGGATCGCCTCTCGACCTGGAGCTGACGGCATTCTTGAACGACACGCCGATGGCGGTGTGCGGACCCAACACCAATGGCGTCATCAACTGCATCGACCGGATACCGGCCGGGTTCCCCCCTTATGCCATGGCCGACGAGCTGCCCGCTGGGAATCTCGGCGTGGTGTCGCAGAGCGGCGCCCTGGTGTCGTCACTGGTCCAGCACTTGCTGGGCAACGGACTCGGCCTCACCGTGGGGTTCGCGGTGGGCAACGGCATCGATCTCACGGTGGGCGACTTCGTGAGGTACTTGGCCACCGACGATCGCACCGAGCAGATCGTGGTGTATGCCGAGGGGCTGCACGATGCCGACCGGTTTTTCGCGGCTGCTGATGAGGCCCGCGCCGCGGGCAAGCCCGTACACGTGATGAAGGCGGGCCGCTCCCCTGAGGGCGCCGACGCGGCCCGCACCCATATCGGCGCTCTGGTGGGCGACTACGACGCCTTCGCGGCCCGCTGCCGCCGACACGGCATCCTCATGGCCCACGATTTGGCCGAGTTGGCCGCACTCCCGCTGGCCCGGGGACGCTGGGGGCAGCGCATTGGGGTGCTGTCGTCATCGGGGGCGATGGCGGGAATCCTGGCCGATTCCGCCCGCGAGAACGGCTTCGAGGTTCCCCCTCTGGGACCGGCAACCCACTCCGCATTGGCCGAGTGCATGACGCTGGGCGAGCCCCGCAATCCCCTGGACCTAACCGGCCAGTCGGTGGTGGACCACGATCTGCTGCCCGCCGCCCTCGATGCCATGGGCGCCGACCCCGGCTTGGACGTGCTGGTGCATGGGATGCTGATCGGACCCGAGGCCATCATCGACAAGCAGATGGACTCCCTGGTGGCCCAGGCCCAACGGGGAACCCCGGTGGCAGTCTTCAGCGCGCCGGGATGGCATCCGGTGGACTACCCCAAGCTGGCCGAGGCCGGAATCCCGGTATTCAACTCCCCCGATCGACTGTTCCGCTGCCTGGCGGCCTGGGAAAACCGGCAGGAATCTCAATCGCCGGGCGAGGAGCCGCAGTCTTGGCCAGAAGAGACGCTGGAAGACCTGCTGGCCGACATATCGGCCCCGACCTGCGCCCCCGCCGACTACGCCGAAGACCGCCCCGCGGCGGTCAAGCTGGTGGGCGATGCCCTCGACCACAAGACCGAGCTCGGACTGGTGGAGCTCTACGTAGAGCCCGGCGACATCGAGGCCGCCGCTGAGCGGCTGGAAGCCCGCCGCCGGGAGCTTGGTCTTTCGGACGCCGTGGTGGTGGCCCAGGCGATGGCCGATCCCGGCGTCGAGCTGATCGTCGGCACCAGGCTGGACCCGGAAGCGGGTCCCTGTGTGGTGGTCGGCCTCGGAGGAGTTTTGGCCGAGCTCGTCGACGACGTGGCCATCGCTCCTGCTCCGTTGAGCACCGCCGAGGCCCACGCCCTCTTGGACGCCACCAGGGCCGGAGTGCTGCTGGACGGCTTCCGGGGCCGCCCCCGCGGCGACAGGGACGCCGCCGCCCAGGTGCTGGTGCGGCTGGGGGGCATCGCCGCCCGCCATCACACCGAGGCCGAGATCAACCCGCTGATCGTGCATACTTCAGGGGTCACCGCCGTCGACGTGCTTCTCGGCGGCCACTGAGCATCGCCGGCACTGGGAGGCGCTGTGGAGTTCACCCCCGAACAGGAGATGCTGCGGGAATCGGTGCGGGCGTTCGCGGCCGTGGAGATGCCCGACGGGTTCGCCCGGGAGTGGGATGTCAAGGGTGAGCCTCCGCTGGAGACCTACCAGCGGTTCGCCGATGCCGGGTTCATGGGGGTGGGCATCCCCGAGCAGTACGGGGGGCAGGGCGGTGGCATCGTGGAGGTGGCCATCGTGCTGCACGAGCTGAGCCGGGCCATGATGTCGTTCGCCATCATGGTCTACCGCTCCGCCATTCATGCTTCGGGGGGATTGCAGATCTACGGCACCGAGGAGCAGCGGGAGCGGTTCCTCCCCGGCATCGCCTCCGGCCAGCACAAGTTCTGCTTCTCCCTCAGCGAGCCCGACGCCGGCTCCGACGCCTTCAACCTCAAATGCCGAGCCGTGCGCGACGGCGACGAGTATGTGGTGAACGGCGCCAAGATGTGGAACTCCTTCGCCCGCCACGCCGACTACGTGCTGCTGGCCACCCGCACTTCCGATGAGCCGAAAAAACAGGACGGCATCACGTTCTTCGTGGTGGACCTGTCGAGCCCCGGCATCGAGATCACCCCCATTGAGACCATCGGCGAGCGGGCCAGCGGAACCAACATGGTTGCCTACACCGACGTGCGGGTGCCGGCGGCCAACATCTTGGGCGCCGAGGGCCAGGGGCATCGCAATCTCCAGGCCAACCTGGAGCGGGAGCGATTCTCGTCGCTGCCCATCAACCTCGGTCCTATGGAGGCCATCTTGGAGGAGGCCATCGAATACGCCAACACCCGGGAGCAGTTCGGCCAGCCCATCGGGCGCTTCCAGGCCATCCAGCACATGCTGGCCGACGTGGCCGTCGACGTGAACATCGCCCGCACTCTTACCTGGGATTTGGCCCGTCGCATCGCCGCGGGCGAGCCGTGCTCCCTGGAGGTGTCGATGGCCAAGCTCTGGATCAGCGAGGCCATGATGCGGGCCAGCTACACCGGCATGCAGGTGATGGGCGGCTACGGCTACACCCTCGACTCCAACATGCAGCTCCACTGGCGAAACGCCCGCTTGGGCACAATCGGCGCCGGCTCCAGCGAGATCCAGCGCAACATCATCGCCCGCCAAATCGGCCTCGACCGCAAGCCTTCTTGAGTTGGCTCACTCCACCAGGCCCGGACTCAGGCTGCTGCAAGTGAGGTCGGTAGTGTCCAAACAGTGAGCGAACCCTCGAAGCTGGCGGAGTTGGCCCGGCGAGAACCGGATGATTTGGCGTTGGAGGACGACACCCATCAGGTGACCTGGGCCGAGCTGGACCGGCGCACCCATGCTATCGGGCGGGGGCTGCTGGCGGCCGGGGCCTCACCGGGCGACCACGTGGGGCTGGTTTGCTCCAACCGCACCGAGTTTGTGGAGGTCATGCTGGCCTGCTTCCGGGCTGGGCTGAAGATGACCCCGATCAAGACCAACTGGACGGCTTCTGAGATCGCCTACGTGCTGGATGACGCCGGCTCAGCCCTGGTGGCAACCGACTTGCCGGCAGCCCGGGACGCGGCGGGAAACCGGCCGGTGGTGTGGCTCGGCGACGAATTCGACACCTGGGTGGATGCCCAGGAACCCACGCCGTTCCCGGCAGGGGGCACCGGCTACCGCATTCCCTACACCTCGGGCACCACCGGTCGGCCCAAGGGTGTGGAGCGCACTCTGGACTCGGAATCCACCTTCGAGCAGTGGTGGGAGTTCTCATCAATGGGGGCCCAGGGTTTGGGCCTGCCCCGAGACGGCAAGCACCTCATGGTGGCCCAGCTCTTCCACGGCGCTCCCCTGGCCTTTGCCCTGGGAGCGCTGGCCAATGGCGCCCCCATGCGGATCATGGGGCGGTGGGACGCGGAGCGAGCTGTGGACGTGATCAACGACGGCGTTACCGCCACCATCATGGTCCCCACCATGTTCCGCCAGCTCCTGGCCTTGCCCGGCAGGCACAAGGCCCGGTTGGACCACTCCCGCCTGGCCACTGTCCTCCACGGCGGCGAACCCTGCCCCGTGCCCCTGAAACAGCGCATGATCGAGTGGTGGGGCCCGATCTTCACCGAGTACTACGGGTTCACCGAGGGGGGCATGACCATGTGCAGCTCCGCTGAGTGGCTGGCCCGACCGGGCACGGTGGGCACCCCCATCGGAGAGCTGGTCATCCAGATCGTGGACGAAAACGGCGAGGTGCTAGCCCCCCGCGAGCCGGGCACGGTGTACTTCCGCCGACCCGAAGGGCGCTATTTCCGCTACATCAACGCCGATGACAAGACCGACGACGCCTACAACGACGCCGGATTCTTCTCGGTGGGCGACATCGGCTACCTGGATGAGGACGGCTATCTGTATCTGTCGGGCCGCAGCTCCGAGGTGATCGTGGCCGCCGGGGTGAACATCTACCCCGCCGAGATCGAAGACGTGATCTTCGCGGTCGACGGGGTGGCCGACGCCTGCGCAGTGGGCGGACCCGACCCCGACCGGGGCGAGCAGGTGGTGGTGTATCTGGCCGTGGCCAGCGGCTTTACCTCCGACGAGGTGACCGCCGCCATCGACGCCGCCTGCGCGGAGCATCTCGCGGGCTACAAGCGCCCCCGCCGCTACATCATCCGCCCCGCCGTCGACCGCGACCCCACCGGCAAAGTCCTCCGCACCAAGCTCCGCGACGAGCTGTGGCCCTAGCCTCGCCAGCGCTCTCCGAAGTTCTCGAAGTAGTGCAGCGAATTCGGATCTTGGAGGGCGCTGGTTGACGCGACTTGAGAGGCCGGGGTGCCCAACAAGATGCGTTTCACGGGGACTTCGAGCTTCTTGCCCGAGATGGTGCGCGGGACGGCGGGCGCGGCCTGAATGTCGTCTGGCACGTGGCGCGGTGAGAGCTCAGCACGCAGCCTCGCGCGCAAACCCTCGCGGAGCTCGTCGGTCAGTTCTTGTCCATCTCGCACCACGACGAACGCCAGCAGGTCGCCCAGCCCGCCCTCGTCGTCCTCAAGGTGCACCACGAGCGAATCGTCGATCATGTCGTGTTCTTCGATGACCGCATAGAAGTCCGCCGTCCCCAGACGCACTCCACCGCGGTTGAGAGTGGCATCGGAGCGACCGCTTATGGCGCACGAGCCGTCGTCGAAGATCGTGATCCAATCGCCATGGCACCAGACACCGTCGAAAGAGTCGAAATAGGACGCCCGGTAGCGCCGACCATCGTCATCGCCCCAGAAGCCCACCGGCATAGAAGGCGCCGGAGCGGTAATGACGAGTTCCCCGTCGACTCCCCGCAGCGGTTGGCCATCAGCATCGAATGACTCCACTCGCCAACCGAGCTGGCGGCAGGCTAAAGCACCCGAACGCACAGGCAGCACGGGCGCTCCGCCCACAAACGCACTGCACACATCGGTCCCACCGCTGATGTTCGCGACCGGCAGGTGGCCTACGGCTTCAGCAATCCAACGGAAGCCCGCGTCGGGCAGCGGCGCCCCAGTGGAGCCAACGCCGCGCAAGCGGCGAAGGTCAAGCGTTTCCCCAGGGCTCAGACCCGCCCCCCGGCACGCCATGATGAAGGGAGCCGAGAATCCGGCGAACGTCACGTCGGCCTGATCGACCTCCGACCACAGGGTGTCCAGGCTCGGCGACGCGGGATCACCGTCAAACATGGCGATCGACGCACCCGTCAACAGCCCCGACACCAGGTAGTTCCACATCATCCATCCCGTGGTCGAGAACCAGAAGAAGCGGTCTCCGGGTCCGAGGTCGTGATGCAGGGCGAGCTGTTTGCCGTGTTCGAGCAGGATTCCCCCATGCCCGTGGACGATCTGCTTCGGCCGTCCAGTGGTGCCCGACGAGGAGAGGATGTAGAGAGGATGGGCAAAAGGGACTGGCTCAAGTCGCATCGGCTCGGATGTAGCGGCAGTCAGGTCAGACCACGTCTGGGCGTCTCCGGAGATGGTGGCCGCCAGATCGAGATAGGGGAGCAGCACGGTGTGCTTCACTGATGGCAGACCGAGTCGAATCTGATCCAAGACGTCCCCGATGGCAATCTCCTTTGTCCCATATCGGTAGCCATCGATGGCGAGAAGCACCTTGGGTTCAATCTGTACCCAACGGTCGAGGATGCCGCGAACCCCGAACTCCGGCGGGCACGAGGCCCAGATAGCGCCGATTGACGCGGTGGCGAGAAAGGCAACCAGGGTCTCGGGAATGTTGGGCAGCAGGGCGACGACGCGGTCACCGGGACCAACTCCTAGGTGTCGCAGGCCGGCCGCTGCTCTGCGGACTTCCTCGCGTAGCTCCCCCAAGGCGAGTTCCCGGGTTGGGCGGGTCTGAGACCGCCCGACAACGGCGATATCTGTCTCGCCCAGACCGTTTCCCCGCAGGAGATGCTCTGCGTAATTGAGAGTCGCGCCCTCGAACCAGGTTGTGTTGGGCATCGGGTCGGCGCTGATGACCGACTCGGACCCTCGCGGCTCGCCGACCTCCAGATAGTCCCAGACTGAGGCCCAAAAGGCCGCGGGGTCTTCAACCGACCACCGCCACAGGGCCTCGTAGTTGCCCCAGGCCGCCGGGTGGTATTGCTCAGCGAACTGCCCCATGCGGGAGACCGACCATGCATCTGGTGGCGGCCGCCACACCACGTCGTCAGCCATCGCAGACGTCTGGCTCATGCGTCGGGAGTTTGGTCATCCAAGATCATGAGGTGGTCCACGACTACCGCTCCTTGGCCGCGGTCGAGCACGACCACGGGGTTTAGATCGAGTTCGGCGAGGCGATCACCCAAGGCGGTGGCCAGGGTTGCAGTTGACATGATGACTTGGACCAGAGCGTCCACATCGGCAGGTGGGCGACCGCGGGCGCCATCGAGCAGGGCAAAGCCCTTCAGCGAGCGGACCATCTCGTAGGCGTCGGTCTCGTCCAGGGGCAACGGGCGAACGGCGGCGTCGGCCAAGACCTCGGTGAACACGCCTCCGGTGCCCACCATGACGGCGGGGCCGAGCGTGTGATCGCGGGTCACCCCCACGATCATCTCGGTGCCGCCGGCCACCATCTGCTGGACCTCCACCCCGTCGATGGCCGCATCGGGAGCAGCCCGGCGCGCCCGGTCTAAGACTGCCTGAGCGGCTTGCTCCACCTCATCCGAGGAGCCCAGCCCCAGAACCACCAGTCCGGCATCCGACTTGTGGGGAAAGTCGGCGGAGGCGATCTTGACCGCTACCGGAAGGCCTATCTTCTCCGTGGCTCGGCGAGCATCTTCCGGCGAGCTGGCCACCTTGCTGGCCGCCATTGGCAGCCCGAATGCCTGTAACACCGCCCCGGTGTCGGGCGGCGAGGACCGCAATGCTCCTTCGGCCGCTGATGGCACAGCTTCGGGCAGCGCCGGGCGGACCCGGAAGCCCTCTTGTTGGCGCTGGTAGCGGTGGTAGGCGGCCAGCGCGGCGAAACAGCCTCGAAAGGAGCGGAATAGGGGCACGCCGGACTCCACCAACCGGTCGAATCCCAATTCGTCCACCTTAAACGAGTTCCAGGTGGCGATGATCGGCTTGTCCACCTCGTCGGCCAAGGCCAAGATGTCGTCTCCCAGCGGGTCGGTCATGGACGCCACCGCGCCGGTGATGCCCACCACCGTGTATCCAATTGCAGGATCGTCGCAGATGTCTCGGATCACCTGGCGGCGGATCTCGGCTGGCTGGGTCATTATGAACGTGCCCCCGTTGTCCACCGGGTTGGACACCGCCAGATAGCCGGGGATGTGCCGGTGCAGCCTCTCCTGAGTCTCCTCCGCCAGCGGGGGCGCCACCACACCGGCCAACTCGGCGGCCTCGGCCATCAGCGTGCTCGACCCTCCGGAAATGGAGTAGAGCCCAGCCCCCTCGGCCACGTCTGGGCCCAGCTTGGCGAACAGGGCAGCCGTTTCCAGCAGCTCGTCCAGATCGCGCACCCGCACAACCCCGTACTGCTCGAACAGCCCGTCGATCACCTCGTCTGATCCGGTGAGGTGCCCGGTGTGCGACGACGCCATGCGCGATCCGGCGTCGGTGGCCCCGATCTTTAACACCACCACTGGCTTGTGCTGGGCGTTGGCCGCTTCCAGTGCGGTGCGCAACTTGTCGGCCGATCGGAAGCCCTCGATGTATCCGGCGATCACCGCGGTGTCGTTGTCGTAGGCGAAGTACTCGATGAAGTCGCTCACCTCCAGGTCGACCTCGTTGCCGCACGGCACCTGGCGGCTGAACCCGATTCCGAAGTGCACCCCCTGCATGATGGGACGGCCGTTGTGGCCCGACTGGGTGACCACCCCGATCTTGCCCCCCCGCAACCCGGGAATCTCGGGTACCGGCTCAAACGCGTTGGTATTGGTGTTGGGGCCGAAGATTCGGATGCCGTTGCGGCGGCCGGCCTCCCCCAGTTCGGCCTCCAGCTTGGCCTCCTCGGGGCCGACCTCGCTGAACCCCGAAGAGAACACCAATGCGTAGCGCACCCCGACTGTCCCGCATTCGTCCACAATCTGGGCACACGCCGCCGGTGGGGTGGAGATCACCGCCAGCGCAATCGGCTTGGGCACGTCGGCCACAGCCCCATAGATGGGAACCGATCCGATCGACCCGCCCTTGGGATTGACCAGATGCCAGTTGCCCTCCCCCCACCGGGAGTCCATGGCGGCCCGCAGCGCGTCCTCTGTCTGCGTGCGGTCGACCCCGCCTATCACCGCCACCCCGTCAGGGTGGAAGAACTCCTCCAAGTCGACTCGACGCTGGGCCATGGGAAATCGATGGTAGTGAGCGGGCACCTTGCACCTAGAGGCAGAACCGACCCGGCACTAGGCTGGCTGCCATGGAGATCGGCCATGTCTATGAGATGCCGCCCATGCGGCCCGACGACGCCTATACCACTTACTTCGACGCTGGAGCGATCAAAGTCGGGGTGGAGTACCGCGACCTCAACCCCGAGGCGCTCATGGAGTATTACCAGGCCGACGAGGCCTACATCGAGGAATTGCGCCGCACCGCACCCCTGGGCATCGAGGACCGGGGCGTGTCATTGCATGTATTCGATGCCGACGGCCAGTGGGAGTATCTGCGCTTCGATCTGTTCGAGGACGCCCCCCACTACCACTACAACCACTTGGGCGGTGGGCGGAACCACATCATCCCCTTCGACGAGACTGCCCACGGCCCCATTGCCGAATGGGCGATAGACAAGATCCGCACCGGTGGACTGGCCCCCATGCTTAGCCAGGCCGGCGCGCCTGAACTGGCCGACGCGCTGGATCCCGAACTGCTGTCTCAGACCGCCGACAAGGTGGCCGCCCTAACTGCTGAACTCAAGGACCGTCTCGCCGCGACCGTTTAGCGGCCGCCCTCCCTTGACCTGACGGCCACGCTGGGAGCTAGCCGGCCAACTCTCCGAAGTCCACCTGGCCGGTGATCATCGAACCTTGGAAGGAGTTGTCGATGTTGACGTTCACACCCGACACGAATGACGCCGCGTCCGACCCCAGATAGGCCAGCAGGTTGGCCACCTCGGCGGCAGTCACATAGCGGCCCCCGGATTGGGCTGCCGTCCAGTCGATCATCTCCTCGCCCATGGTCTTCTTGAAATCGGGCAAGAGCGGGGTGTCGATGGGGGCCGGGCAGGCGCTGGCGATGCGAACGCCGTTGGACAGCATCCCCTTGGCGGCCTGCATGGTGAAGATCTGCACGCACTCCTTGGAGAACATGTAGCCGTCGGACACCACCTCGGGGTGCTCCTCCACCCAGGCCACTGCCTTGTCCCAGTCGTCGATGGACAACAGCTCGGTGATCTCGGCCTGGTGGGCCGGCCAGTTCATACCCGCGATCGACGCGGTGTTGACCACAGCTCCCCCGGCGGGGATCTTGGGCAGCAGGGCGTCGGTCAACCGCATCAGCCCCAGGGTGTTGACTTTCATCACGTCCTCGGGGGAGAAGGTGGCTGCGATGCCGGCGTTGTTGAACAGCACATGTACCGGGGCGTCGATGGCCGCGGCAGCCTCGTCCACCGCAACCGGGTCGCCCATGTTGGTGGGGATGTACCGGGTGATCGGGCCTTCGGGCTCTTTGATGTCCAGAGCGGTGATCGACGCCGCCCCGAGATCGTCGAGCAGTTCCACCAGTGCAGCACCCACCCCGGAGTAGGCGCCGGTAACCACGACGTTGCGGCCTTCGTAGCTCATGGGGTTGGACATCGGGGGCCTCCTGGGGCGGCTGGGGGATAGCTCGGCTGGCGTATAGCTCGGCTGGCGAATATTACTGCGGCGAGTATCGTTGGGGTCACACCGACGAGTAACGAAAGCCGACGGAGGACGCTGTGAATCTAAACGACATGATCATGGTGAGCGTGGACGACCACCTGTGCGAACCCCCCGAAATGTTCGACAACCATCTCCCGGCCAAATGGAGGGATGAGGCCCCCAGGGTGATCCACACCGAGTCGGGCGACGACGTGTGGTCGTTCAACGGCGCCATCATCCCCAACGTGGGGCTGAACGCGGTGGCCGGGCGGCCCAAGGAGGAGTACGGCATCGAACCCACTGCCTTCGATGAGATGCGCCCCGGCTGCTACAACGTCCACGACCGGGTCAAAGACATGGACGCCGCCGGGGTGCTGGGCTCGATGTGCTTCCCGTCGTTTCCCGGCTTTGCCGGGCGGCTATTCGCCAACCACCCTGACAAGGAGTTCGCCGCCGATCTGATCCGGGCCTACAACGACTGGCACATCCACGAGTGGGCCGGTGCCTATCCGGGCCGGTTCATCCCCATGGCCCTGCCAATGATCTGGAGCGCGGAGGAGTGCGCCGCCGAGGTGCGCCGGGTGGCCGAGCTGGGCTGCCACTCCATGACCTTCACCGAGAACCCGGCCAAGCTGGGCGAGCCCAGCTTCCACAGCGACTACTGGGACCCGCTGTGGGAGGCGTTCAGCGACACCGGCTCGGTGTGCTCCGTCCACCTGGGCTCGTCGGGCGAGATGGTGGTAACCGCCCCCGACGCCCCCATGGACGTGATGATCCAGCTCCAGCCCATGAACATCAGCCAGGCCGCCGCCGACCTGCTGTGGTCGCCCATTCCCCGCCGCTTCCCCGACCTGAAGATCGCCCTGTCGGAGGGCGGCACCGGGTGGATCCCCTACTTCATGGACCGGGCCGACCGCACCTACGACATGCACCACCTGTGGACCGGCCAGGACTTCGACAACCTGCTGCCCAGCGAGGTGTTCCGGCGCAACTTCCTGACCTGTTTCATCAACGACCCGGTGGGGGTGGCGCTGCGCCACGAGATCGGCATCGACAACATCTGTTGGGAGATGGACTACCCCCACAGCGACTCCACCTGGCCTGACGCCCCCGAGACGCTGGACGAGACGCTGACCGGGGTGCCCGACGACGAGGTGGACAAGATCACCCACCTCAACGCCATGGCCTGGTACCAGTACGACCCGTTCACCCACCGCGACCGGGCCGACTGCACTGTGGGGGCGCTGCGAGCCTCGGCTGCCGATCACGACATCTCGATTCAATCATTGGACAAGGGCCGCCACCAGGGCAAAGACCGCGATCTGGCCGGGTTAAACACCCTGAACAAGGGTGTCAACCGCTGAGGTTGCGTTCAGCCTGACTCCTCTGCCTCTCGGGGCTGTGCGCATCGGAATCGACACCGGTGGCACCTTCACCGACGCCGTGGTGGTGGACTCCGGACCGGGAGAAGCCCGGCTCGGCATGGGCAAGGCGCTGTCCACCCCCGGCGATCTGACCGCAGGTGCCCTGGCCGCAGTTGAGGCGGCCGCCAGCGATCTAGGCCAGCCGCTGGCCGAAGTGCTCAAACAGGCTGATTCCATCGGCTACGCCACCACCGTCGGGCTCAACGCCCTCTTGACCGGCACGGGAGCGCCCATTGGTCTGATCACCACGGCGGGGTTCGAGGCCACCTTGCCGGTGGCCCGGGCGGCCAAAGTGGCCGGGTTGTCACCCGCCGAGGCCACTGAGGCCGTCTGCTGGGCCAAACCCCCGCTGTTGCTGAGCCGTCGGCGCATCGTGGGCGTGCCCGAGCGGATCGACGCCCACGGCGAGGTGGTTCTACCGCTGGATGAGGCCGCCGCGGCTGCCGCCATCAAGGCGCTGCGGGACGACGGGGTGACCAGCTACGCCGTCAGCCTGCTGTGGTCGGTGGCCGACCCCCGCCACGAAATCCGCATCGCCGATCTGATTGCCGAGATCCACCCCTCTGCCCACGTGTCGCTGTCGTCGGCGGTTCCGAGGATCGGCGAATACGAGCGGACCATGACCACGGTGCTCGACGCCATCACGGCCCCCCTGGTGGCCGAGGAGATTCGCACCCTTGCTGACGCCCTGGCCAAGCGGGGATTCGCCGGGCACCTGCGCGTCATGCAGTCCAGTGGGGGCACCTGTGCTGTCGACGGCGCACTCCGGGCGGTGGAGACCTTGGGATCGGGGCCGGTCGCCGGGCTGTTGGCATCAGCCGAGCTGGTTCAGCAACTGGGCCGAAGCGAGGCCATCGCCACCGACGTGGGCGGTACCAGCTTCGACGTCGGCCTGATCACCGGCGGCGAACCCACCATGGCGACACGACCCATGATCGGACGCTGGGCCCTTGCTCATCCGGTGGTGGAGGTGGTTTCGATCGGCACCGGTGGCGGGTCGCTGGCCCGGATCGACCCCGTCTTGGGCAGCCTGCGGGTGGGGCCCCATTCGGCCGGCGCTCAGCCCGGCCCGGCGTGCTATCGCCGGGGCGGGAGTGCCCCCACCCTCACCGACGCTGCGGTGGCGCTTGGCTACTTGAGCGGGTTGGGCGATGTGCTGGAACTGGACCGTGAGGCGGCAGAGCGGGCCTTGGAGGATGGCGTGGCCGGTGCACTGGAACTCTCGGTGCCCGAAGCTGCCGACGCCGTGATCAGGGTGGCGTGCTCCCAAATGGCCGACCTGATTCGCCGGGTGACGGTTCAACGGGGCCACGATCCCGCCGGGTTCACCATGCTGGCCTACGGCGGAGCCGCCCCCCAGTACGCCACCCGGTACGCCGCCGAGGTGGGAGTGGCCGAGGTGGTGGTTCCCGCAGCCGCATCGGTGTTCTCCGCATCGGGTGCGGTCGACGGCAAACGCCTGGCTCTTGGGCCGGTGGCGTTGACCGATTCGACGTCGGAACCGCCACCTTCTGAGCGTCGGAGCGCTTGGTTCGACCGTCAATTCATTTCCTGTCCGGTGTACGACGGACCGGGGCTGGCGCCAGGCACTCAACTGGAGGGGCCGGCTTTCATCGACCACCCATCCACCACTATCGTGCTGCGCCCTGACGACCGGGCCGAGGTCGACTCCCAGGGTCACACCCATCTGTTCCCCGGGCCCCCGTCATGAGTTCGGACCCGCTTGGCCCCGGAGCCGCACCCCCATTCGACGCGACTCTCTTCGAAGTGCTGCGCAATCGGCTGTGGGCCATCAACGACGAGGCGGTGGACGCCATTGTGGCCGTGTCGGGATCGCCCATCGCCACCGAAGGGAACGACTTCAACTCCGGAATCTTGACCGCAACCGGGGAGGTAGCGCTGGCCGGTCCCTACGTGCTGGTCCACGCCGCGGCATTGGGCCAGGTGGTGCGCTACGTCATCGAGCATTTCGGCGACGAACCCGGCATCGGCCCCGGAGACATGTTCATCACCAACGACACCTATGTGGGCGCTCCCCATCAGCCCGATGTGATGGTGATGGCCCCCGTGTTCCGAGGCGACCGGCTGATCGCCTGGTGCGGCTCGTGCGTCCACCAGAACGACGTCGGCGGCCCCGTGCCCGGATCGATCACGGTAGGGGCCACGTCCATCTACGAGGAGGCGGTGCCCATGGCCCCCACTCGGATAGTGGAGAGCGGGGAACTGCTGGCCGAAGTGGAGCAGGAGTACTTGGGCCGGTCCCGCACCCCGGAATTGAATCGGCTGGACCTATTGGGCCAGATCGAGGCCAACCGGGTGGTGGCCCGTCGGGTGAACGGCCTGTGCGATCGCTACGGAACTGAAACGGTGACCGCGGTGCTCGACGGACTCATCGACCGCACCGAGGCCGCGGTGCGAGCCCGGTTGGCGTCGCTGCCCGAAGGCCGATGGCGCCACCGGGGACTGGTGGAGCACGACGGCATCGACGACCGGGTGTATGAGATCGGCTTGACCATGACCAAGCTGGGCGACTCCTTGCATCTGGATTTCACCGACGCCAGCCCGCAAGCTCCAGCGCTGATCAACACCAGCCGGGCCATCACTTCTAGCTACGCCATGGCCGCGGTGATGACCGTGCTGGGCTACGGCCTGCCGTGGACACCCGCGGCGTTCTGGCGGGCCATGGAGGTTGACACCACGCCGGGAACCATCGTGGACTGCCTATGGCCCGCGGGCATGTCGATGGGGGTTACCGCCGCCGGCCAAGAAGTGCGCACCGCGGTGAACATCTGCCTCAGCCGGATGTTCGATGCGACCGACGACCCCGATGTTCGCGGTCAGATCCTGGCGTCGTGCGTGTCGGGGTCGTTCACCCAGACCATCTCGGGAGCCTTCGACAGCGGACGGGACTTCTCGGCCATGCTCCTCGACGGCCTGCCCGGCGGCTCTGGCGCCCGGTGGGGCGGTGACGGGCTCGACACCGGCGGCTATCTGACTTCCCCGGCCGGGCTGTGTACCAACATCGAGACCAACGAACAGCACTACCCGGTGCTCTACCGCTATCGCAGGGAGCGGACCGACTCGGGCGGCCCCGGCCAGTGGCGAGGAGGGGTGGGTGTTGAGCATGCCTACCAGCTACACCGAGCCGCCAGCCCAGTGACCTCCACGGTGTTCGCCCACGGCCAGCAGCCCCCCACCGCCGCAGGGGTGCTCGGCGGCGAACCCGGCACTCAGCACACCGGGATATACGAGCGGTCCGACGAAACAATTGAGGTGCCGCCCCCCAAGCAAATGGGCGAGCTAGCTCCCGGCGACTTGTACGCCAATTTGTGCGGCGGCGGAGGCGGAGTGGGCGACCCCCTAGACCGCGACCCCGCTTCGGTAGAGCACGACGTGGCCGAGGGTTTGGTAAGCGAGGCCGGTGCCGCCCGGGACTACGGCGTGGTCGTGGGTGACGGGAACGCCACCGCAGCGTTGCGAGCCTCGCGCCGTCGAGAGCGCATCGGCCGAGACCCCGTCCCCCCTCTGAATGCACCTCCCGCCGGGCTGAGGCTCAGCTCCATTGTGGTGTTGGCCGACGGCCACTACCTTTGCCGTCGCTGCGGCCACGACCACGGCCCCACCACCGAGCCCCTGGTCAGCCTGCTGACTGTGTCCCGCTCTTCAGTGGACGAACGCACCCCCTGGCCCTCAGCCCGACCCGGCGCCGACCGCTTCGAGATTCGCCGCCTGTACTGCCCCTCCTGCGCCGTCCAGGTGGACGTTCAAGTCGCCCTTGCCGACGCCCCCCTCCTGGAAACCGCCGAACTGCTCGAGCACTGACTACCAGCGGGAGCCGCCGGCGACGGTGATGCATTCGCCGGTGACGAACGAGGCCTCGTCGGAGAGCAGGAAGGCGATGACCGCGGCGGTCTCGTCCGGGTGTTGCAAGCGTCCGAGGGCGATCTTGGAGCGCACCCACTGGCTGCGGTCGCCGCCTGACTGAGCCACGGTCTGTTCCAAGTAAGGATGGCCGCTGTCGGTAGCGTCGGGATCGACGCCCAGGGGGCGGACACCGTTCACCCTGATCTGGTGGGGCGCCAGCTCCATGGCTAGGGCAGCAACCAGCCGGTCGACCCCAGCCTTGGCCGCCGCAAATGCCGAAGTTCCGGTGGCAGCGGCCACAGTGGCATACGACGACAGCAGCACGATCGACCCGCCGTCGCCCTGCTCGACCATCTGGCGGGCAGCGGCTTGGGCCACCAAGAACGCTCCGGTCAGGTTCACGTCCATCGATCGCCGCCACGACGCCTCGGTCAGCTCCAGCAACGGCGCCCACCCCATGTCGGGTCCCAGCCCGCCGGCCACGTTGACCACCAAGTCGAGCCGACCGAACTGGGCAACGCACCGCCCCACCGCCTCATTGACGTGGGCGGCGTCGGACACATCGACTTCCAGCCGCAGTGCCGTCTGCCCCTCGGCCAGCACCGCCTCCACCGTGGCGTCCAGCGCTTCCGGGGATGCGCAGGCTGAATCCGGGTGGCCGACCTCTACCCGGTCGGCACAGGCCACGTCGGCCCCCGCCCGGGCCAGCCGCACCGCCACCGCCCGCCCGATCTCCGGAGGACACGCCGCCCCCATCACCAGCGCCACCTTCCCGGAGAAGTCGTCCATCCCCCCAGCATCCCCCACCCGCTCGGCTGGCTTCCACCAATGGCCCCTCGAATGCCCACTAGTAGGGTGGCGGGGTGCAGGTGGGGGCGGCGCGATATCAGATGGCGGGAGGGATTCACCGGATCCCGGTGTCCGGGGCAACCGGGCAGCTTCACGCCACGGCCTTCGCGGTGACCGGACCCGATCCTGCCGCGGCCCTAGAGGACGTGGGCGCGGAGGTCATGGTGTGTTTGCTCACCGACGCGGAGATCGCCATGCGCTTTCCCGACTACCCGGCGTGGATGGCCGATCCGGCGCCCCACCAGGCCATTCATGTGCCGATGGTCGATCAAGGGGTTACCGGCGACGATGACGTTCGAGAACTGGTGGACAACATCAACCGACACTTAGATCAAGGCAGAGGAGTGATGGTCCACTGCGGCGCCGGCTACGGACGGGCTGGGATCGTGTGCATCTCAGTGCTCACCTCCCGGGGAATGGACCTCGACAGCGCAGTGGCCGCAGTGCGAGCCGCTCGGCCGGCAGCGGGACCCCAGTCCCATTCGCAGGAGGCTCAGATCACTCGTCTAGCCGCCGGGGTCTGAAGAGCTGCGACTCACATACCGCCGGCGATCTTGAAGTCATGGCCGGTGGCGTACGACGAGGCGTCGGAGGCCAGGTACAGGGCCAGGCCGATGATCTCATCGCAGTCGGCCACCCTATTCATCATGGTGGCCTTGCCTGATCTCTCGGGGAATTCAGGATCGAACCGCATAGATCCCTTCATCATCTCCGACATGAACGGCCCTGGCACCAGGGAGTTGACCCGCACATTGAGCCCTGCCCACTCACCAGCCATGGCCCGGGTGAGGTTGTGCAGCGCCGCCTTGCTGGAGGTGTAGATCCCAACGCCGGGGCCGCCGCCGTAGGCCCCCATGGTGGTCACGTTGATGATCGACCCGCCACCGGACTCGCCCATGCGGGGGGCCACCAGCCCGGCCAGGCGAATCGGCCCCTTGACGTTCACCGCGTACACCTTGTCGAAATAGGCCTCGGTGCAGTCGGACACTGTGACCGGCGCGGGGTTGATGCCCGCATTGTTGACCAGCACGTCGATCTGGCTCGACTCGTGGTACACCCGATCGACCAGGGCGTCGATCTGGTCCCACTCCCCCATGTGGCAGGCGATACCCCGCACCGATTGGCCGCCCATCTCGCCGTTCAACTCAGCGGCGGCCTCGTCGCAGCCCTCCTGGCGCCGCCCGGTAATCACAACCTCGGCGCCGGCCATGGCATAGCCCTTGGCAATGGACCGGCCGATGCCCTTGGTGCCCCCGGTGACCACCGCCACTTTCTCCGTCAGGTCGAACAAACTGCTCATGGCCCGATCTTACGAACCGCTCCAGGCCGACCCTCATGCAGGGGAGCTTGGCCGCGGCTATCGGGACGTGGACTCAGTAGATGCCCAGCTCCAAACCGGCGGCCAAGGTCATGCCCAGCTCTCGGCAGGCCTCCAGGTGCGCGGCGGTCAGCTCACCGGTGGCCACCACCGGCGGGGCCACCGCCTTCCACCCCAGCCCGGTCACCAGAGGCTCCACTGCCCGCACTGCGCCGGTGCCGTCGTTGCCGGCCCGCACGAAGAGCCCGTAGGGCCGCCCCCGAGTGTGGTCCAAGCAGTCGTAGTAGACGGTGTCGAAGAAGTGCTTGAGCGCGCCGCTCATGTAGCCGAAGTTCTCCGGGGTGCCCAGCAGGTAGCCGTCGGCGGCCATCACATCGTCGGCGGTGGCTTCCAGCGCGGCCGCCTGCACCACCTCCACCCCGTCTATGTCGGGATGGGCGGCCCCGGCCACTACCGCCTCGGTCATGGCTTTGGTACCCCCGGTTTTGGAGTGGGACACCACCAGCACTCGCACCCAACCGACGGTACTCCCCCGCCGTGAGCGCCAGCGGGTCAGGTGACCGCAGTGCCCACGTCCATGGAGGCGAAACGACGAGTGCTCACCAGCCAGGCGGCCAGAATCACGATGATGCCCGCGCTGATCGACACTGTGATTCGGGGGCCGATCCAGTCGAACAGCGCCCCTTGGATCATGGTGCCGGCACCGATGGCCAGGTTGATGGCCATCAGGTACAGGGCGATGATCCGTCCCCGCATGGATTCCTCTACTTGGAGTTGGATGACGGTGTTGAGTGTGGAGGCAGTGGCGAGGTGACAGCCGCCGAGGATGAGCAAGAACAAGATGGCCATGGCGTACCACGGGGCGAGGCCGAATCCAGCCAGGGCCAGGCCGTAGGCGCTCAGCCCGATGGCCAGCAGTCGGGACCGGGCGGTGAACTGCCCCCTCCCGGCCACCAGCGGGAAGAAGATCACCGATCCGATACCGGTGCCGGCGGCCAACAAGCCGAGTTGCCACCCGGTGGTGTTGAACTCCTCTTCGGCGAATACCACGATCAAGAAGATCAGGGGCTGGGCGCAAGCGGCGGTGATGAGCACCGTCTTGAACGCTCTCTTGATACCAGGCTGGGTTCTCCAGTAGGACAGAACCTCCCGCAGATCAGCGAACACCCTGATGGGGGGCGGATCGTCGGGCAGCAGGCGGGGCACCTGGATGAGCACCACGGTGAACAGCACTGCAAAGAAAGAGACTCCATTGGCGAAGAACACCCAGCCCGGCCCGAAGAACCCCAGCAGCACGCCGCCCAGCGCCGGCCCTACCGCCCGAGTGGCCTGGAATTGGGTCGAATTGAGGGTGACCGCGTTCAACAACAGCTCCTTGGGCACCAGCTCAGAGATGAATGCCTGCCAAGCGGGCAGCATAAGGCCGTTGAGAATGCCGTAGCCCCAGGCCAGCAGCATGTAGATCACCGGTGAGCGCACCCCTGCTCCCCACAGGGCGGCAAACCCGAATGCCCCCACGCACAGCAGGCTCTGGGTCACCAGGATGATGCTGCGGCGGGGCACCCGATCGGCCAGCGGCCCGGCCCACAGGTTGGTGAATACGGTCAACATCATCTGGGTGATCGTCACCAGCCCAACCCATGCCCCCCGGTCGGTGATCGCGTCGATCACATAGGCCAGCACCAGGATCTGCATCCACGTCCCGGTGTTGGACACCAAGGCCCCAAACCAGAACAACCGGAAATTCCGCAGCCGCAACGCCCGAGTAGAAGCCCGAAACCCCGGTCGATCAGCCACCCAGCGACCCTACTCCCCGCATGGTTAGCTGGCAGACCGTCGCCTCCTGAGCTGTAGGCTGCGCTGCCGTGCGAGCTTGGCGTGTTCATCAGTATGGGAGGCCGTCGGAGGCGTTGCGGCTGGACGACATCGACGAGCCGGTGCCGGAGCCGGGCAAGATCCGGGTGGCGCCCACTCGGACGGTGCTGAACTTCAACGAGATCGACGGCTGCCACGGGCGCTACCGCACCGTGAACCCCGAGCTCCCCTACACCCTGGGCATGGAGGTGCTGGGCACGGTGGATGCCGTGGGAGAGGGGGCCGAGGAGTGGCTCGGGCGCCGGGTGCACGCCACCGCCGAGAGCGCCTTCGGGGGCTACGCCGACAAGGTGATCTGCCAGCCC
>JAJDYU010000074.1 GCA_022825005.1 Acidimicrobiia bacterium | reverse complement strand
GTCCAAGCCGAACCAGGCGTCGAGCAAGTCGAAGAACTCGGAGAAGAACAGCAGCATCATCACCGCCATGGTCACGTCGGGGATGATGATGGGGAGATACAGCAGGGCGTCGAACACCTTGCGGCCCCGGAACTTGAAGCGTTCCAGGGCCAAAGCGCCCAGCGTGCCCAGCACCACCGAGATGACGGTGGAGAGCAGGGCCACCCGCACCGACACCCACACCGCGTTCTGGAGCTGGTTGTGCTCGACGAAATCCTGGTACCACTCCAGCGTGAATCCGCCCCACCGGCCCACGTTGTTGTCGTCGCTGAACGAGAACACGATCAGCACGAAGATGGGGGCGAAGAAGAACAGGTAGACCAGCCAGGAGTGGGCGGTAAGCGCGATCTTGGTGGTGCCCCGGGGCTGGACCGTGCTGCTCATAGGTTCCTGCCCCCGGTTCGGAAGTACACCAGGGTGGCCACCAGCATCACCGACATCAGCACAAACGACAGCGACGCTCCCACGGGCCAATTCCTCGCCGTGAGGAACTGGGTGACGATGTAGGAGCCGAGAAGGGTGGTTTTGGCCCCGCCCAGGATCTCGGGAGTCACATAGGCGCCCAGGCTGGGCACGAACACCAGGATCGACCCAGCGATCACCCCCGGCATCGACAGCGGGAGAAGGACCCGCCGAAACGTCTGGAAGCCCGACGCATAGAGGTCGCGGCTGGCTTCGACCAAGCTGAGGTCGATCCTCTCGATCGACGCATAAAGGGGCAGCACCATGAATGGCAAGAACCCGTACACCAGCCCGATCACCACCGCAGAGGTGGTGAACAGCAGCTCCCGCTCTCCTAGGCCGAGGGCCTCGGAGATGTTGGTGAACAGCCCGTCGTTGCCCAACAGCACCCGCCACGCGTAGTTGCGCACCAAGAAGTTGGTCCAGAACGGGATCATCACGAACACCAGCATCAGGTTGCGGACCAGGGGGGTGCGGGTGGCGATGAAGTAGGCGAACGGGTAGGCCACCACCAAGCAGATCAGCGTGGTGAGGATGGCCAGCCACAGCGACCGGAACAAGATGTCCCTAACGATGGGCTCGCCCAGCTTGCGGTAGGCGTTGAGGTTCCAGCCCGAGAGGTCGGTGCCGCCGAACCGGTTCCGGGTGGCGAACGAGTAGATCATCACGATCCCCAGCGGGACGGCGAAGAAAAGCACCAGATAGGCGTAGGCCGGGAGTGACAGCAGAAAGCCCCGCCGAGACGCGGCCCGCTCGGCGGCCTTCTCGAACTCGGGAGTGGCGACGGCCGCTTCCTCGATCCCCTCGGGCCGGTCGGCGACCATCGTCATGCCCGCACCACCGAGATGGCGTCGAGCGTCCACGACACCGCGACTTCTTCGCCAACGTGGGGCCGGTACCCGCCGGGCTGGTTCTCTCGGCGGACCTCAAGCCGAGCCCAGTCCAACACCACCGTGTACACCAGGGCGTTGCCCAGATAGGTCACGCTCTCCAGGCGGCCGACTACCGATTGCTGATCGGCGGGCACTTCTTCGGGCGGGTGCATCCCGGCCCGCTCCGGTCTCAGACACACCGCCACCCGGGTGCCGACGGGGAGGTCCGACTTGCCGGGGATGTGGACCCCGTTGGCCAAACACACCGTGTCGTTCGACACCACGGAGGCATCGAGCAGGTTGGTCTGGCCAATGAAGTTGGCCACGAAGCGGTTTACCGGGTGCTCGTAGATCTCGGCTGGAGTGCCCACCTGGAGGAGCTCGCCCTCGTTCATCACCCCGATCCGGTCGGCCATGGTCAGGGCCTCTTCTTGGTCGTGGGTGACGAACACGAATGTGATGCCCACCTCGCGCTGGAGCGCCTTTAGCTCGCCCTGCATCTCTTGGCGGAGCTTGAGATCGAGGGCCCCCAGCGGCTCGTCGAGCAGCAGCACCTTGGGCCGGTTGACCAGCGCCCGGGCCAGCGCCACCCGCTGGCGCTGTCCTCCCGAAAGCTGCTGGGATCGGCGCTGCTCCAAGCCTTCGAGGCGCACCAGGCTGATCGCCTCTTGAACCCGGCCGGCGATCTCGTGCTTGGCCACCCGCTGCATCTTGAGCCCGAACGCCACGTTGGCCTCCACCGTCATGTGGGGGAACAGGGCGTAGTCCTGGAAGACGGTGTTCACCGGGCGCTTGTTGGGCGGCAGCGTGCCGGCCTCGTCGCCGAAGATCTTGAGGCTGCCCTCGGTGGGGAACTCCAGCCCGGCAACCATGCGCAGGGTGGTGGTTTTGCCGCACCCCGAGGGCCCAAGCAGGGCGAAGAACTCGCCGTCGGCGATCTCCAGGTCCACGTTGTCCACCGCCACCACCGACCCGAAACGCTTGGTGATGGCGGTGAGCTTCACCGCGGCGATCTGGTCGCTCACCTGATGATCCCCCCGGTCGCTCATCAGCCGGTGCCCCAGCTGTAGGTCTGCTTGACCAGGCGTAGATAGTTCAGCGTCTCCAGGGTGACCACGCCGGGAATGGCCCGGATGCGGTCGTTCACCACCGACATGAAGGCATCGCTGTCGGAACACACGATTTCGGCGATGATGTCGAACCGACCGGCCACGATGATCACGTACTCGGCCTCGCTGATCTCGGCGATGGCGTCGGCCACGCACCGGGCGTCTCCTGTCACCGAGACCCCCACCAGGGCTTGATAGCCCAATCCCAGCGCCACCGGGTCGGTTACCGCCACCACCTGGATGACTCCCCGCTCGATCAGCCGGTTGACCCGCTGGCGGGTGGCGGCCTGCGACAGCCCGACCAGCGGCGCGAGCTGCGCGTGGGGCAGGCGCCCGTCGATCTGGAGTTCGCGGATGATGGCCTTGTCGATGTCGTCGAGATCGAATACCGCGGTCATCTACTTACTCGCCCCCTATACCCGGGCCTGGGCCTCGGTCAGCGCAGTGCGCAAGATCTGGTTGATGCGTTCGAACTCGTCGGGTCCGGCGATCAGCGGCGGAGAGAGCTGGATCACCGGCTCGCCCCGGTCGTCGGCCCGGCAGATCAGCCCCAAATCGAGAAGTCGATTGGTGAGGAAGCCCCGCAGCAGCGATTCGGATTCCTCGGCTGAGAACGACTCCTTGGTGTCGCGGTCTTTCACCAGCTCGATCCCGTAGAAGTAGCCCATACCCCGCACCTCTCCGACGATGGGCAGATCGGCCAGATCATCCAGGGCAGCTCGGAACGCGGCCTCGTTGGCCTGGACGTGGGCGAGGAGGTGCTCCTTCTCGAAGACGTCGAGATTGGCCATCGCCACCGCGCAGCTCACCGGGTGCCCGGCAAAGGTGAACCCGTGCAGAAACGACTCGTCGGTGCCCACGAACGGCTCGGCGATTCGGTCGCTGGCGATCATGGCGCCCAGCGGCGCGTAGCCCGATGTCAGGCCCTTGGCGCAGGTGATCATGTCGGGCACGTAGTCGAGCCGCTCCGATCCGAACATGCTGCCCAGGCGTCCGAACGCGCAGATCACCTCATCGGACACCAGCAGGATCCCGTATCGGTCGCAGATCTCGCGGAGCCGGGTGAAGTACCCGTCGGGCGGCACGAAGCAGCCACCGGAGTTCTGCACCGGCTCGATGAACACCGCCGCCACCGTCTCGGGCCCTTCTCGCAAGATGGCCTGTTCGATGTCGTCGGCACAGGCCAGCGTGCAGGCATCGCACGCCGCGCACAGTTCGCAGCGGTATCGGTTGGTGTTGGCGGCGTGGCTCACACCGGGCACCAACGGCTCGAAAGGCTCCCGTATCTCGCTCAACCCAGTTATGGACAGCGCCCCCAGGGAAGTGCCGTGGTACGAGAGATCGCGGCTGACCACCTTGTGGCGCTCGGGCTGGCCGATCACCTTGAAGTACTGGCGGGCCAGCTTCCAGGCCGACTCCACCGCCTCCGACCCGCCGGTGGTGAAGAACACCCGGTTCAGGTCTCCAGGCGTGAACGAGGCCAGACGGGCGGCCAGCTCCACAGCGCCGGGATGGGCGTAGGTCCAGATCGGGAAGTAGCCGAGCTGCGAGGCCTGCCGTCCGGCCGCTTCGGCTAGCTCCTCTCGCCCGTGGCCCACTTGGGACACGAAGAGGCCGGCCAACCCGTCGAGGTATTGGTTGCCTTTGGCATCCCACACGTAGCAGCCGTCGCCTCGCTCCATGATGCGCATGCGGTCGACCGCGCTGCCGAGGCTGCTGAAGTGGCCCCACAAGTGGCGGTCGGCCAACGCGACCAGATCGTCGTGCTGCATCGATGGTGCCCCCTACTCCGACTAGTGATTACCGATTTAACACCAGAAAGGCCACTAGCGCAACCGATTCGGTTGTGATTTTCAATTTGACAACTAGTTTTTGCCAAAACAGGGGCTTGATTGTGCGGGTTTGGTGCTGCAATATGAGCAAGGCAACAAAGAGTGCGGGGGTAGCAGAATCATGCTGACGGACAACTACATCAACGGGAAGTTCCAGCCAGCGATTGAGGGGGCGACCGATGAGGTGGTGAATCCGGCCACCGGGAAGGTGATCGGCGAGGTGGCGTCCAGTACGGCGGCCGATGTTGACGCCGCGGTCCAGGCCGCGGTCGCGGCCTTCCCCGAGTGGTCGGCCAAGACTCCCCGGGAGCGCAGCGAGATCCTCCACAAGGTGGCCGACATCGTGGAGGAGAACGTGGCCGAGCTGTCTGAGCTCGAGTGCGAGAACGTGGGCAAGCCGGTGTCGATCATCGAATTCGAGATGGACCAGCTGTGCGACAACTGGCGGTTTTTCGCCTCCGCGGGGCGCTTCCTCGACGGCAAGGCCGCCGGTGAATACCTAGAGGGCTACACCTCGATGGTGCGCCGCGACCCCATCGGGGTGGTGGGCTCCATCGCCCCGTGGAACTACCCGCTGTTCATGGCGACGTGGAAGCTCGGCCCGCCGCTGGCGGTTGGCAACACGGTGGTGTTAAAGCCCTCCGAGCTCACCCCCTACACCACGCTGCGGCTGGCTGAATTGCTCCAAGACGTGCTTCCGCCCGGGGTCTTCAACGTGGTGTGCGGCCAGGGCCAAGCCGCCGGAGTGCCGCTGGTGCAGCATCCCGATGTGGCCATGGTGTCGCTCACCGGTTCGGTGGCCGCCGGCAAGTCGGTGGCCCAGGAGGCATCCGACTCGCTCAAGAGGGTCCACCTCGAACTGGGCGGTAAGGCGCCGGTGATCGTGTTCGACGATGCCGACATCGAGGCAGTGGTGGCCAATCTGCGCGACAACAGCTTCTACAACACCGGCCAAGACTGCACCGCTCCTTGCCGGGTTATCGCCGGGTCCAAGGTGCAC
>JAJDYU010000026.1 GCA_022825005.1 Acidimicrobiia bacterium | reverse complement strand
CATGACGGCCGCGCCGATGATCGGCAGGAACGTCGGGATACTGAGCCCCCAGTCGTTGAGAAATTCACCCATGTGTATGTGTGCTCCCTAGATGACGATGATGAAGATGCCGGCCAGGATGGTGGCGGCGGCGAACATGATTGCGGCGTACTGCTGAACTTTGCCGGTTTGGATGCGGCGCAGCTCCTCTCCCGAGCTGTCGGAGATCTTGCCGGTGGCGTTGACGATGCCGTCCACCACCAGTTGGTCCACCTTGTGGTAGACGATGTTTCCGGCCTGCACCGACCGTGTGCCGGCCTCGTTCACCACCCGGTCGATGACGTTCTGGTTGGTCCAATAGGCCGCCCGGGCCAATGGTCCTTTGACGAAGCCGACGATCACGGTGGTGTACAGCCAGTCGAGGTAGTACTTGTTGACCAGGATCCGATGGCCGAGACGGGCCACTGCCGATCTCGAAGTGGGGCCATCAGGCAGCTCGGTGGCGGCCGGGCTCACTGCCCGGACCCGGACGAAGTAGTAGTAGTAGGCGGCACCGATGCCGATCAGGGCCACGATCACCGACACGATGGCCAATGTCCACGACGGGGTGGCGTGCTTGATGGCCGGGAAGTAGCTCACCCCCACGGGCTCCACCCACTGGAGGAACTTCTCCTCCCACGACGCGGGAACGAGCTGGAAGCCAGCCGGGAAGTTGATGAACCCGGCAACCACGGCCAACCCGCCCAGGATCCACAGCGGGACGGTGATCCGGGGGCCGGACTCATGGGGAGTGCCGTGGCCCCGAAACTCGCCGAAGAAGGTCAGGTATACCACCCGGGTCATATACGCCCCGGTGAGCGCCGCGGTGATCATGCCCATGGCCAGCATCACGGTGTAGGCCCCGTTGCCCCCGGTGCCACCGAACAGGCCCCAGCCGCCGGTGCCCACCAGAATCTCGTCTTTCGACCAGAATCCCGACAGGATGGGCAACCCGGCCAGCGCCACCGTGCCGATCATGAACGTGCGGTAGGTGTGGGGCATGTGCTGGCGCAGGCCGCCCATGTCCTTCTTCATGTCGAAGGAGTGCACTGCGTGGCTGACCGAGCCCGAGCCTAAGAACAGGCAGGCTTTGAAGAAGGCGTGGGTGAACAGGTGGAACAGGGCCGCGGTCCATGCCCCCACGCCCAAAGCCAGCACCATGTAGCCCAGCTGGGACACAGTGGAATAGGCCAGCACCCGCTTTATGTCGTTCTGGACGAAGGCCAGGGTGGCCCCCACCAGGGTGGTGAGCCCGCCGATCAGGGCCAACATGTTGATGCTGGAGCCGCCGATGGCATAGCCCTCGAAGAACACCCCGTATAGCCGGGCCACCATGAAGATGCCGGCCACCACCATGGTGGCAGCGTGGATGAGGGCCGATACCGGGGTAGGTCCGGCCATGGCGTCGGGCAGCCAGGTGTGGAGGAAGAACTGCCCCGACTTGGACATGACCGCAGCGGTGAGGCACAGCGCGGCGGCCAGCGTGACCGTGTGGCTCATGCTGCCATTGATGGCGGCCTCGTTTACCCCGATCACGTCGAAGGTGCCCGCGCCGAAGAACAGGATGGACACCCCGATGATGATGCCCATGTCGCCCACCCGGTTGGTGAAGAAGGCCTTGAGGGCGGCGTCGGAGTTGTCTTTCTCCTCCCACCAGTGGCCGATGAGCACGAAGGAGCACACCCCGACCAGCTCCCAGCCCACCAGCATTTGGATGGTGGTGGACGCGGTGACGAAGAAGAGCATCGACGCGGTGAACAGGCTCAAAAAAGCAAAGAAGTGGGTGTAGCGGCGGTCGCCGGCCACGTAGTCGGTGGAGTAGATGTGCACCAGCAGCGACACCACCGTGACCACGAAGATCATCATCACGGCCAAGCCGTCGATCATGATGCCTGCGCCGATGGCTTCCGCCCCGTTGGTGAGCCAGGTGATCGACCGAGTGAGCGCGCTCACGCCGCCGGAGGCCTCACCCTCCGCGGCCACTACCAGTCCGCCCGCACCCAGGGCATGCTCGCCTTCCGCGCCTCCTCCGCCGGCGCCCTCCACTTCGCTGATCCACTGGATGGCGGTGAGCAGGCCAAAGACAAATGAGGCCCCTACCGCGGCGATGCCGATCTCGGAGCCCCCACGGGGGAATCGCTTGCCGAACAGCAGGATCAGCAGGAATGAGACCGCGGGGAACAGCCAGATCAGCCAGGCGTTCTCCAAGAACCAGCCGGAGGCGGCGACGGCCTTGCCCGCGGTTTCGGCGGCGGCGATGTTCGCACTCAGCACCGACCCATCACCCCTTCATCAGATCGACTTGGTCTAGGTCGATGGATCGACGGTTCCGGTACAGCAGCAGAACGATGGCCAAGCCGATTCCCACCTCGGCGGCGGCCACGGTGATCACAAACAGGGCGAATATCTGGCCCATGACCGTGTCGTGGAATGCCCCGAAGGCGATCAGGTTGATGTTGACCGCGTTGAGGATGAGCTCTATGGACATGAGCACCAGCACGCCGTTGCGGCGGGCCAGCACGCCGTAGACCCCGATGCAGAACAACACCGCGCCCAAAAGAAGCATCTCATTGAGAAGCATCAGAGATCAGCTCCCGAGGCGAACTTGCTCGATAGGGCAGACATCAGCCGCCCTCCTCTCGGCGGGCGATCACGATGGCGCCGATGAGGGCGGCCAGCAGCAGCACCGACACCGCTTCGAAGGGCACGATGTACTGGGAGAACAGTTCGTCGGACACCTGGGCGGTGGTCTGGGGGGTCTGACCGCCGGGAAGGTTGGCGTCCAGCTTCACATCCTCGAAGCGGTCCACCAGCGCGCCGACCATCACGGCAAGCAGCAGAAGAGCAGTCAGTATTGCGGGGAATTTTCGCTTGTGGTCGGTCTCCTCGTCTTGGTCGAAGTCGGACCGGGTGAGCATGATGCCGAACAAGAACAGCACGATCACCGCGCCGATGTAGATGAGTATCTGGGTGATGCCGGTGAACTCGGCGCCCACCAGCAGAAACAGGGAGGCCACTCCGGCCAGCACGATCACCAGGTAAAGGGCGGCATGCATGATGTCGCGGGTGGTCACCACCCGCAAGGCGGAGGCCACCATCACCGCGGCGATGATCCCGAAGGCGACGTGCTCAGCGATCACCGGGGAGATACCTCGCGTGTTCTGGACGCGGACGATGAAGTGAAGGCCATGCGGATAGCGGTCATCGGGGAACCTTCAACACCTTCTGCTGCGATCCGGGCTCGTAGGACTCGAAGTCGGGAACGGTGTCCATCCACTCGCTGAGGCGTTCCTTGTCGTGGAGCAAGTCGGCGATGCGGGGCTCGGAGTACTCGTACTCGGGGCTCCAGAACAGCGCCTCGAACGGGCATACCTCCACGCAGATGCCGCAGTACATGCACAGGGCGTAATCGATGTCGAAGCGGTCGAGCGCGTTCTTCTGGCGGGGCTTGCCCCCTTCGCGGCGCGGCGGTGCCAGGTACTTGTGACCCTCGATGTAGATGCACCAGTCGGGGCATTCCCGGGCGCACAGCATGCAGGCGGTGCAGTTCTCCTCGTGGAGGGCGATCACCCCTCGGGCCCGGTCGGCGGGCATCTCCTTGACGTGGGGGTACTGCACTGTGTGGGAGTGCTTGGAGGGGGCGGGCACCACCGGAGGACCGTCACCGAACAAGGTGCGGAACATTGTGCGGGCGGTGACCTTCAGCCCCGTGATCAGTCCTGGTACCAATGCCATGGCGAGCTCCTACAAAACGACCTTGAAAATACCGGTGACAACGATGTTGACCAGTGACAACGGGATGAGGAACTTCCAGGCGAGGCGCTGGAGCTGGTCCTCTCTCAGCCGGGGATAGGTGAAGCGGAACCAGAAGATCAGCGCGGACACGGCCATAACCTTGACCAGCAAGATGACCGGTCCGGCGATGTTGAACCCCCAGTGGGTGAGGTCGCCCCATGGCAGCGCCCAGCCGCCGAGGAACAGAACTGCGGCCAGCGCGGCGAAGGCGAAGGCGGTGCCGAACTCGCCCATGAAGAAGAACAGGAAGCGGAAGCCGGTGTACTCCACTTGGTAGCCGCCCACGATCTCCGACTCGGCCACCGGCATGTCGAACGGCGGCTGGGTGGTCTCGGCCTGCACTGCCACCAGGAAGATGAAGAAACCCACGAACTGGGTGAGGATGAACGGGTTGCCGATGCCGCCCCAGCCGAATATCTCACCTTCAGCCTGGGCGGTGACGATCTTTTGCAGATCCAGGGTGCCGGCCTGGATGACCACGCCCATCACCGCCAGCACCAGCGGTAGCTCGTAGGCGATGAGCTGGCCGGCAGCCCGTAAGCCCCCCATAAGGGCGTATTTGTTGGCCGAAGCCCATCCGGCCATCAAGATGCCCACCACCGACAGCGAAGACACCGCCAGCGCGTAGAAGATGCCCACATCCAACTGCGCCACCACGGCGTCGGGTCCGGTGGGGATCACCACGTAGATCAAGAAGGTGGACACCAGCACCACCAGCGGGGCCAAGGCGAACACCGTCCGGTCGGCCTTGGCCGGGAAGATGTCCTCCTTCTGCAAGAACTTCAATCCGTCGGCCAGCAGTTGGAGGGTGCCGTAGGGACCGGCTTCCATGGGGCCCAACCGGCTCTGCATGAAGCTCATCATCTTCATCAGGAACACGTAGCCCAGCATCAGCGCGGCAGTAGGGATGACCAGGGCGACCACTCCCAACTTGATGATGGTCGACGCCCAGTACGGCACCTCGGCGGCCAGCAGGCTTGACATCACAGCGGCCCCGGTCACCGGTCGATGTCTCCGAGGATGAAGTACAGGCTGGCCAAGATCGTGATGATGTCGGGCACGTACACGCCCTTTAGCAGCCACGGGGTGATGGAGATGTTGGAGAAGCTGGCCGAGCGGATCTTGACCCGGAACGGCACCAAGTCGCCCTTGCTCACCACGTAGTAGCCCATCTCGCCGAGCGGGTTCTCGGTGGCGGCATAGGCCTCTCCGGCGGGAACCTTGATGATGCGGGGAACCTTGGCCATGATCGGGCCTGAGGGCAGCCCGTCCAAGAGCTGATCCACGATGTGGGTGGCTTCTCGGGTCTCCTGGAGCCTCACCCAGTAGCGGGCGAAGGAGTCGCCGTCGGGGTGGGTCCAGACCTTCCAGTCCACCTGGTCGTAGGCCAGGGCCTCGTGGCCGTCTCGGCGAAGATCCCAGTCCACCCCACTGGCCCGGATGTTGGCCCCCGACAGCCCATAGGACAGACCGACGTCAGCCGGCACGATGCCGATGCCCCGGGTGCGGGCCTCGAAGATCTCATTGCCCAGCACCAACTCTTCGAACTCGTCGCAGAAGTCCCGCATCTTCTCCATGACCTGCTTGGTGTCGTCGATCCAACCCTTGGGCAGGTCGTCTTTGAGGCCCCCGATGCGGTCGAAGTTGGGATGGAAGCGACCGCCGGTGGCCGCCTCAATCTGGTTGAGCACGAACTCTCGGTCTCTAAAGGCCATGAACACCGGGGTTAGGGCTCCAAGCTGCACGGCCATGTCGCCCAGGAACAGGGTGATATTGGCGATCCGGCTCAACTCGAACAGCACCGTGCGAATCCACTGGGCTCGGGGGGGCGCCTCCACCTCCATGAGCTTCTCGGCGGCCAAGATGAACGGCACCTCGTTGGCGAAGCTGCCTAGCCAGTCGATTCGGTTGATGAGCGTGGTGACCTGGGGGTAGGTGCGCACCTCGGCCAGCTTCTCGTAGCCCCGGTGCATGTAGCCCATGATGGGTTCGGCCTCCACCACCTGCTCGCCGTCGAGACGGGCCACCAGCCGCAGAGTTCCGTGGGTGGCGGGGTGCTGGGGTCCGATGTTGAGGGTCATGCCCTCGGTCTCGATCTCCACATTCAGCCGGGCGTCGGCCGCCTGAGTGGCGACGTAGGCCAATTGCTGGCGCTGGTCGGCGCCCACCGCGGTCATGAGTCTTCCTCGCCGGGGAACAGTTCCACGTCCACGATGCCGGGCCACGGCTTCACCCGCCGAGCCAGCAGCGGAAAGTCCTTGCGGAGGGGATTCCCCTCGAATTCCCCGGGCAGGTAGATGTTGCGGAGGTCGGGGTGGTTGTTGAAATGGATCCCGAACATCTCCCAGGCCTCGCGCTCGTGCCAATCGGCTCCGGGGTACACGCCGATCAGGGTGTCGATACTCAGATCGCCGTCGGGCAGATCGGCCTTGATGGTGAGGCCCATGTGCTCGGTAATCGAATAGAGGCGCATCACCATTTGGAACCGGGTCTCGCCGCCGGCATGGCCCTGCTCCATGGGATCGGCTGCTTTGGGCTCGGGGTTGTCCTCTTGGGCGTCCATGTCCCGCCCGAAGGGCGAGGGCAGCCAGTCGATCGCCGAAAGCCAGTCGAAGAACTGGCAGCCCAGCAGGTCGCGCGCCGCGGTGGCCGCATCGGTCCACGAGTCGCGGGCCACTCGCACCCACAAGTCGCTGCCACCGATGATGTGATGCTCGGCGTAACCGTCGCCCAGCGAGTCGGCCAATCGGGCAGCCCATGCCTCCCGGCGTTCGTCGGGCTGTGGTTCGGCTTCGGCGCTGGTATCGGTGTCAGTCAACGACAATTGGGTCACCTCGCCACCGCGCGGCTGGGTCCTCGTTGCTGATGCGCTCCTGAAGCAGCACGATGCCCTCCAGAAGAGCCTCGGGCCGAGGCGGACAGCCGGGAACATACACGTCTACCGGAATTACCTGGTCGACGCCCTTGGTCACTGAGTAGGAGTCCCAGTACGGGCCTCCGCAATTGGCGCAGGAGCCCATGGAAATGACGTATTTCGGGTCGGGCATCTGCTGGTAGAGGCGGAGAATCGAAGGAACCATCTTGTCGGTGACCGTTCCCGAGATCACCACCAAGTCGGCCTGTCGGGGGCTGGCCGGAAACGGGATAACCCCGAGGCGCATGACGTCGTAGCGGGGCGAGCCGATCACCGCGCCCATCTCGATGGCGCAACAGGCCAGGCCCCATTGGTACATCCAAATGGAGTACTTCCGGCCGAGATTGAGCAGCTTGGTCAGGGGCTTTGGAGCCTTGCCGCTGGCGACCAGTCCCACTGCCTACCTCAGATCCACCGGAGGACACCCTTTCGCCAGGCGTATACCAGGCCCAGCGCAAGGATGAAGATGAAGATGGCCATCTCGACCAATCCGAACGTGCCGTAGGCCTCCAACCGAGTGGCCCAGGGGAAGATGAACACCGCCTCGACGTCGAACATCACGAACAAGAGGGCGAACACGTAGTACCGGATGTTGCTCTGAGACCAGCCCAGTCCTACGGGGTCGACGCCGCTCTCATAGGTGATGTACTTCTGGGGCTGCGATCGGGTGGGCCGCAGCAGGCTTCCCAGTCCCAGCATCCCAAAGACCAATGCGCCCGCCAGCACGAGGAAGAAGACGACTAGGAGGTAGTCGCGGAGGAACTCCGACACGGCTCGAAGGTTACCGACGGCGTTTTCTGCGGGCCAAGACGTACTTAGGGGGCGGGCACCATGGCCGCGGCGATGACGCCAGGGCCGGCGTGAGTGCCCACAACCGGCCCGATGAGGGCCACCGTCAAGGGGTTTTGAGCAGGGGATTCGCCCAAGCTTGCTGTGAATGCTTCGATGTCCTCGGCTGCGCCGTGGGCGATGGCCAGATGCTCCAACTCCCCAGCTTCGGCCACCCGCGCGGCCAGCCAGTTTCGGGCCTTGCCCCTGGTTCGCTGCTTGCCCGCCTCTTCCACGACTCCTGAAGTTAGGTCCAGGCAGGGCTTGATGGAAAGGGCGCTGCCCAAAAGCGCCTGGGCAGTGCCGATACGGCCGCCCTTCTTGAGGTTGTCCAGCGTGTCCAGCACGGCATAGATGAAGACCCGTTCCTTAAGCTGGGCGAGTTGGGCCTCGATCTCATCCGCGCTGTGCCCGGCCGCGGCCGCAGCCGCTGCGGCCTTCACCATGACGCCCAGGCCTACCGAGACCTTGCCGGAGTCCACCACCCTCACGTCCACTTCGCCTTCCAGTGCCCGGGCAGCGGACTGGGCCGACTCCCCGGTGGCCGACAGGGCGAACGACAGATTGACGCACACCACTGCCTCGGCTCCTTCTCCGGCCAAGTTCCGGAAGGCCGTCTCGAACGCCCCCGGAGCAGGGGCGGCGGTGGACGGCAATTCCCCGCTGGCTGCCATCTTCTCGTAGAAGTTCTCAGCCGAGAGGCCCACGCCGTCGGTGAACTCCTCGTCGCCGAATCGGATGGTGAGCGGCACCACGGTGATCTGGTGGCGCTCGATGTCAGCGGCGCTGAGGTCGCAGGAACTGTCGGTCACTATTCGAACGGTCATGGCGCGACACTACTTTTTTCCGGCTCGGATATGGAGCGATGTCGAGACCACCAGCTCCGAGCCCACCAGAGCATCAGGATGGCCAGCGCGGCTGCGGCAATTCCCACCCCGGCACCCGAAAGAGACGTGGCCCGTACTGTCAACTGGGATTCACCCAGGGCCAAGAGCCCGGTGGGAGAGTTGACCTTGATCTCCAGCACTGCGTCACCCGATGTCTTGGCCTGGACGGGAACCTGTACTTGGTTGACGCCGGGGGAGAGGCGCCAGATCAGAGAGTCCCCGTCGGGGAAGTCCAGCTTGTCGCTCTTCAGGTCAAGGCGCACGATCACGTCGTGGTCGAGGCTGTTGCGTATGAGCATCGGGATGCTCTCCGACCGGCTGGTCAGGGTGATCCTTTGGCGAATGGGAGGCTGAATGGCGGCCACGGTGTCCCGTACGGTCTGGGCCACCACCGCCAAATAGGCGTCTCGCTGGGTCTCGGTGAGGCCGTAGGTGCCGGACAGAAGCAAGGCCCGGTCCAGGGTCTCGATCAGCTCCCGCTCGGGAGTGCCCACGCTGGCGATCGGGTCGACCATGTTCTGGTACGACCGTGCGATGCGCTGTCCATCGCTCAATGCGGCCTTGTAGTCCTCCCCGAAACCGTTTTCCTCGGCGGGGCGCACTTGTCGGAGGGCTTCGGGCTCAAGGTTATGCACAATTGTGGAGGGGTCGACCGAGGAGAGGATTGGGCTGGCGCTGATCTCGTCCAGCAACACACCAAGGCCAGTCGAATCGGAAAGGGAATCAAGCGGTGGGGCTATAACAATCCCCCGGAGCTGCTGGGGGTCTTCAAACCAACGGGCGGCCAAGTCGGCCAACACCAGGTAGGGAGCGGTATCGGCGCTATCAGCTCTGGTGAAGTGAGCCGTTGCCGTGCTGTCTATGGACAGTGCTTGAATCGGCTCGTCCGGTGTGGGCAACTCGTCCTCGGTGGGCAACAAGAACGATGTCTTTGCCGATGTGCCGACAAGTTCACTGGCTGGGTCGAGCAGGGTGTCGGGCACCAGCACTAGCTCCACTCGTTCTCGCTGAAGCCGATGGAGCAATTCGGGAGAGGCCGACGTGGTCAGCACCATGATGGTGCGGTTGGTCTGAGCGCGGAGAAACTCGTCCACCACTGCGGCACCCGCCTCGATCTGCCAGCCGATCTGGAGGCTGAGGTCTTGGTCGATCCACGCATCGCTGTCCAGGGGGACGTAGGTGTTGCTGGTGATCTGCCGATTGATGGTGGCTTGTTGGAGTTGGGCCAACAGCATGGCGTGCTCGGAGCGCTCGCTAATGGCCAAGGCGTCAACCAGATGAGGGTCAACCGAAACTGTGGCCAAGGATTGAGGGCGAATTCGAGGGTCGAACACCTCGGCCAGCAATTGCAGGCTGCTCTCTGACAGTCCCAGATCCACGCTGCCATCTGGGCTGACGGCTGGGGGTCCGCTCACCGAGAGCACCGTGCTCACCAGCAGAGGAGGCTGGTTGCTGTCGGGTTGGGGGGTGCGGACCACGAAGGTGTGGACGGAGCCCAATCTGGCGCCATCGGGACTCCGGAGAACAATGCTCACCGGGTATACGCCTTCGGCGGGCAGCGAGAGAAGTGGCTCGATGGCTCCTGTCTGCTGCTGGCTGGTGGTTGCCACCTGCAATGAGGTGATTCCGTTGGCGTCGGTCTCGGATACGGCCAAGCGGGAGATCTGGTGCAGGACCAATCCGGTGGAAGGATCGGCCAATCGGTCTAGAAAGGCCGATCGCGACCGGATGGGTAAACCGACATTGATGTCCACCGTGGATCCGCCAGGGGCGTCGAGCAGCCGAAGGGAGACCCGCAAAACGTCTTCTTCGGCGATCCACATGCTTTGGCTGACCAGCTTGAGGACAGGAAGGTCTTCTTCCGGGGGTGCGTCGCCTTCCTGGGCGGACACAGCGGGAAGCCAGAGGGCGGGCGCGGCGATAAGAACCAGGACCACGATCAGGCCTACTGCCCCACGGGTTGGCCATCGGTTTCCCGAGTCTCTCGGGCGGGGTTCACTGCCCAAGGTCCATCTCCAGAACTTGCAGACCGGGAGAGACCTGCTCGAAGCCCAACCGCCCATAGAGGCGCAACGCCCCGGCGTTGTGCTGGGGGGTGTTGACCCAGGCATGGGTCGCTCCCCAGCGGGCCATCCATCTAAGCCCGTTTATGACGAGGGCAGCGCCGACGCCCTGCCCCTGCTGGCTGGGCGAGATGGCCAGGCGCTGGAGATAGCCGGCCGGACCGCTGCGCCCTGAGATGGCATACCCAGCGAGGGCGGGACCGCCATCTTGGCGGGCGATCCGAAAGTGCCTAAATGGGGTGGCCCAGAGGGCGTCGCGCAGCCCGTCCCGGTCAAGCTGCCAGAAGGGCTCGAAGGCGGCGTGGTCCACAGCCAGCACCGAAGGGTGGTCGCGGCGGCGGGCTCTTCGAATGGCGACGTTGCTGTTGGGTTTGGGCAGGCCGTTGGCAATCGGCCGGGACAGCAAGGCGAGCGCCTGGCAGGGCTCGAAGCCAGCCCGAATGAACGGCTCCGATTCGATGCCCGACAGCGCCGACGTCCGAAGACGGAGAAAGCCTCGGCTAGTAGCCGCCTCAATGGCTGCCGATGCAATGGAGTCGGATACCGCTGCGCCCGGAGTCAGCAAGATGAGTAGACCGGTGCTCGCATCACCGGCCCAAGGCCTGAGCCGCAGACGGTCTTGACCGAGTCGAAGCGTCTCGGCAGCAGGCTCCCGTTGCCTCCGCATCATGGGTCGAGGCTAGTGGCCTGCATGCGAAATAGTTGCACGGGGATATTGGAGGGGTCGGCTGAGACAGCGGGGGTACCGTTGGGTTGTGGCGGTTCTTTGGATCACCGATGATCGCTTCCTCGACCACGACACCGGGCGGGCCCATCCGGAGCGACCGGCGCGCCTTCGGGCAGTGGTCGAAGGGGTGCAGCGGGCCGATCTCGTTGACGCCCTCGTACCCACCGAGCCCCGGAAGGCCACCGACGCGGAGCTCTTGTCCGTCCACCATCCCGCGTTACTCGACTCGGTGCAGCGAGTGGCCCAAGCCGGGGGCGGCCGGCTTGATCCCGACACCGTGCTGTCGGCCGAGTCGGAAGCGGTGGCCCGGCTGGCGGCGGGAGCGGGCCTGGCGGCAATCGAGGCGTTGGACTACGGGGCAGCCGATGCCGCCTTCTGCGCGGTGCGCCCGCCGGGCCACCACGCCACACCGGTGCGATCGATGGGCTTCTGCATGTTCAACAGCGCGGCCATCTGTGCTCGGGTGTTGGCCGAGCGGGGCGAGAAGGTGCTGTTGGTGGACTACGACGCCCACCACGGCAACGGCACCCAGGACATTTTCTGGGAAGACGGCCGGGTGATGTACGTGTCGTGGCATCAGTACCCCTTCTATCCGGGGACCGGCGGCCTGCTGGAACGGGGCGAGGAGGGAGGTGCGGGCACCACCATCAACCTGCCCATGCCCATGGGAGCGACCGGCGACGCTTACCTCCGCGGGTGGGAGGAAGCCGTGCTGCCCGCGCTGGAGACGTTCGACCCCGATTGGCTCGTGCTGTCGGCAGGATTCGATGCCCACCGAGCCGACCCGCTGACCAACTTGGGTCTGTCGGCCGGGGATTTCGCCGACCTCACCGATGCGATAATCCAGACGGTTCCTCCTGGTCGGCGAATCGCCTTTTTGGAGGGGGGCTACAACTTGGACGCATTGGCCGACTGTGCTGCCGCCGCAGTGGCCTCGCTGGCTGGCACGCAGTGGCGGCCGGAGCCGGCTACGGGAGGCGGTCCGGGTGCAGAGGTGGCCGCGGCGGCAGCCGCGTTGTTGTCATGAGCCTCGACCTTCTAGCCCCCGTCCGCGAGGAGGCGCGAGAACTGGCTGAGCGGTTTGCCGCCGGTGGCTACCGGATCTATCTGGTCGGTGGAATTGTGCGTGACGCGATACGGGGTCAATCGCTGGACACCACCTTCGACCTGGATCTCACTACCGATGCTCAACCGCAGGCGGTGAAGTCGATCCTGGAAGGGTGGGCCGACACCCTGTGGACCCAGGGGGAGCGGTTCGGCACCATTGGCGCTCGCCGGGGCGACCGCCGGGTGGAGATCACCACCCACCGCACCGAGCGGTACCTGCCCGACTCCCGCAAGCCTGAAGTGGCCTTTGCCGATGCCATCGAAGCCGATCTCTCCCGCCGGGATTTCACCATCAACGCCATGGCTGTTGAGCTGCCCGGTGGCGGGTTGGTGGACCCTTTTGACGGAGAATCCGATCTAGAGGTTGGGCGCCTCTGCACTCCGCTAGACCCTGAGGAAACGTTCAGCGACGACCCCCTCCGAATGCTGCGAGCGGCCCGCTTCCTGGCGCAGTTCGACCTGGTCGCGGATACCAAGTTGGTGGCCGCAATGGCTGCAATGGCCGACCGGCTTAGCATCGTGGCCGACGAGCGGATTCGCGACGAGCTGGACCGGCTCCTCGCACTACCCGATCCCGGGCCCGGCTTCGAGTTGCTCTTCAAGACCGGACTGGGCGAGCGGGTGTTGGGTCCGGTAGGCGATGGCAATGCGGCGCTCGCCGTTCTTCGCAAGGTAGGTGATGATCCGGTCGTCCGCTTGGCCGCCCTATTGGCTGATATTGGAACGCCCTCCGACGTGCGGTCGGCGTTGTCGGAGCGCCGAGCCACCACCGCGGTCAGTCGCGGCGTGTTCGCCGTACTAACCGCAGCGCGCCGAGCGGTGGAGCATCCGCCTCAATCCCCTGCCGAGTTACGCCGCTGGGTGGTCGATGCTGACCCCCATGTGCCGCGGGCGGTGATAGTGGCGACAGCCCTCGGTGCGGTGGGCACGTTGACCGCCGATGTGGCGGCTCTGATAGAAGCAGAGCCCGACTTGCTTGGCCCCCCAGTACTCGACGGTGAGCAGATTATGGAGCTTCTTGGCCTGGACCCCGGCCCCGACGTAGGCGCAGCCGTCGCCGAACTACGCCGTCATCGCCTCGACTCCGGCCCCCTCACTCCCGAAGAGGCCCGCGCCCACCTTTTGAAGTGGCGTTCTAGCTGACCTCGCCTCGGGCGTAGGCCTCGACCATCTCGCGGGCGGCCTCGTCGCGGTACTGGATGGGGGGGCTCTTCATGAAGTAGGCCGAGGGGCCGAGCAGGGGGCCGCCGATGCCGTGGTCCAGCCCGAGCTTGGCGCACCGCAGCGCGTCGATGATGACGCCGGCGGAGTTGGGAGAGTCCACCACCTCCAGCTTGAGGTCGATGTTGAGGGGCACGTCGCCGAAGCCCCGGCCCTCGAGGCGGATGTGGGCCCACTTCCGGTCTTCCAGCCAGGGGACGTGGTCGCTGGGGCCGATGTGGACGTCATCGGCGGCGATACCCTTGTCGAGCTGGCTGGTAACCGACTGGGTCTTGGAGATCTTCTTGGACACCAGCCGGGACCGCTCCAACATGTTCATGAAGTCCATGTTTCCGCCGAAGTTGAGCTGGTAGGTGCGGTCGAGTTCCACGCCCCGGTCCTCGTAGAGCCGAGCCAAGGTGCGGTGCACGATAGTGGCGCCCACCTGGCTCTTGATGTCGTCGCCCACCACGGGGACACCGGCGTCGGTGAACCGCTGGGCCCACTCCGGATCAGAGGCAATGAACACGGGAATGGCGTTCACAAAGGCCACGCCGGCCTCCAGGCAGCACTCGGCGTAGTAGCGCTGGGCCTCCTCGGAGCCCACCGGCAGATAGGAGATGAGCACGTCGGCGCCCGCGGCCCGCAGGGCCTCGGCAACGTCCACCGGCTCAGCCGGGGACTCCTCGCATTGGGTGCGGTAGAACTCGCCGAATCCGTCCAGGGTGGGGGCTCGCTGCACCCGCACGCCCAAGTCGGGCACATCGCAGAACTGTACGGTGTTGTTGGGTCCGGCCCCGATGGCCTTGCCCAGGTCGAGGCCAACCTTGGAGGCGTCCACGTCGAATGCCGCCACGGGCACCACGTCGTTGATGTGGTAGCCCCCCAGCACCACGTGCATGAGACCGGGGACCTGGTCGTCGGGTTCGGCGTCGGCGTAGTAGTTCAGCCCCTGCACCAGAGAGCTGGCGCAGTTGCCGACACCGGCGATTGCGATGCGGATGGGATTGCTCATCGTGATTGCCCTCCTTGGGCGAAGAAGTATCGATCAGCGCTGATCATGGGTCGGTTGGATCGGAGTTGGCCCTGCTCTGCCGGTTGCTGTGCTCATCGGCGATCAGCCGGTCGAGCCAGGCCAGATCGTGTTCTCGGCGCTCCTGGTCCCTCTGGTACAGGGAGCGCACATAAGGATCGTTGGACTGCACGGGATCGCGGCGGGCCATGGCTTGCAGGCTCACCAGGTGGGCCCGGCGCAATTCGAACAGCGCCAGGCGTCGGTCGGGGGGAAGGAAGCGGCAGAACGCCAGTTGCAAGCGAAAACGGCGCTCGTTGTTGGCGTCTTCCTGCAATAGCTCCAGCAGGTGGTCTTCGCCGGCCTCGGTGATTTGATACACCTTGCGGGTTCGGCCTGACTTGGTTCGCGTGCTGCGCTTCCGGTTGCGACGAGCTGGCCCTTCTGAGGTCTGTTCATCGGTGACGAGCTCGGGGGCCACCGCGGTGGAGCTCACCCAGCCCCGGCGTTCCAAGCGGGCCAAGGCGGGATAGAGGGCGCCGTAGGAGTTGGCGTATCCGCCGACCAGAGACTTGAGGCGCTTGTTCAGCTCATAGCCGTGGAGGTCGCCCTCCTTGAGCAATCCGAGCACCGCGAGGTCCAACATTGGACCGCGATTATATCGATTCGCTATATCAGGTCAACTAGTCGGTGCGCGATAGAAGTGTCCTCAGTCAGCCGAACAGGGCCACCGAGGGATCTTCTGGGCCGCGGATCGATCGGGGATCTTGGGGGTCGGGGTTGGCGTTGGGCATGGTTACGGAGTGGTCAGTGATGTAGTTGCGGTGGTCGATGGCCCATTTGCCGTCTCGCCTAGACCATTGGTCGACGTAGCGCCCCCGGCTGAAGATGTCGGCGGTGTCGGGGCCATCGCCGAAGGGAAGGGTTCGCAGCGCCACGGTCACGTAGGCCTCGCTCACTGCTCGATCCCCGTCCACTTGGATCAACACGTTGGTGATCTGGTGGGAATGGGTGGACATTCCGGCGTGAGCGGTCCAGACCCAGTCCACGAACTCATGGCCAGCACCCTGGAAGATGTCCTCGCCGTAGTCGGCGGTTCCATCGGAATGCCACACCGCGTAGGCCGCCGGTTTGTCCATCCGGTCGAGGGCCCGGCAATAGCCGTAGATCACCTCGGTGATGGCCTGCTTGGCCACCATGGCTTCAAGAACGTCCGCGCTGATGGGGTCAGTCATAAGACCATTCTCTATCGTTTCGCTCATGTCAGACCTCATCATCCGCGGCGGCAACCTGATTGACGGAACCGGAAACCCAGCCCGACCCGCTGATGTGCGCATCAACGGAGGCATTATCACCGAGGTGGGACCGAGTCTGGCCCCCGACGGCGAGAGCGAACTGGATGCCGGCGGCTGCTACGTGACCCCCGGGTTCATCGACTCCCATACCCACCTGGACCCGTCCATGTTCTGGGACCGGAGCTGCGACCCGATGCCCCAGCACGGGGTAACCACCGCGCTGATCGGCAACTGCTCGCTGTCGCTGGCCCCGGCCAAGGCCGAGAATCTCGATGAACTCATCGATGTGTTCTGCTACATCGAGGACATGCCGATCGCCGATTTCGAGTCGGGTATTCCCTGGTCATGGGGGTCGTGGCGCCAGTACCGCGATGCCATGAACGAGGGTGGTATCGCCCTGAACATGGCCTCGCTAATCGGCCACTCCATGCTGCGGATCTACGTGATGGGCGATGATGCCTGGACCCGGGAGGCCACTGAGGAGGAGATTGCGGCCATGGCCGCCGAGATGGCCGATGCCATGGAAGCGGGCTGCTACGGCTTCAGCACGTCGTTCTTCGATTTGGACCGCCGCAGCCGCCCGGTGCCCAGCCGGCTGGCTTGCGACGGGGAATTGACCGCGCTGGCCGATGTGCTGGCCGCCGCGGGCCACGGCCTGGTGGAGTTCATCCCCAACCTCACCGGCGAGGATCCCGAAGCCGACATTCGCAGAATGGCCCGGGTGCTCGGACCCCGGGGGGTGACCTCCATCTGGAACGGGGTTTCCCACAGCGACATGGCCCCGCACCGCCCAGAGGAATACATGGCATTCACCCAGTCGATTCGAGATGAGGGCTGCGACATGTGGCCCATCTCCTCGCCCCGAACCGTGGATCTCAACGTGAGCTGGGATCAGACAATGGTGTTCATGATGCTGCCCAAGGGGTGGAACCAGATCATGGGAGTGGCAGGCGAAGCCCGGCGGGAGATGCTGGCCGATCCCGGCTGGCGGGAGATCGCCCGCAACGAGTGGGACGCCACCGAGAAGTCGCTGTTCCCCATCAATCGGCCCGACTTCGCACGGTTCACCTCGGTGACTCGCTCCGAGAACGAGAGTTGGCTGGGGAGCTCGCTGGCCGAGTTGACCGAGGCTCGCGGCGGCCACCCTTCGGATGTGTTCGCCGACTGGATTCTGGAGAATGACTTGGCGCCCGGCGTGGTGGCCATGGGGGTAAGCAACAGCAACATTGACGCCGTAGCCCAGATGATCGCCGACGATCGCTGTCTGATCAGCGCCTCCGATGCCGGGGCCCACGTGCAGATGATGTGCGCCGCGGGCGATACCACCTTGCTGTTGACCCGCCATGTGCGCGAGCGGGGCGATCTTGAACTTGAGCAGGCGGTTTATGAGATCACCGGCCGTCAGGCCGAAATCATGGGGTTCAACGACCGGGGCCGCCTCCTGCCCGGCTATGCCGGAGACGTGACGGTGTTCGACTTGGACGAGCTCTCCTGGGACATCGATGGGTTTGTGTCCGACCTGCCCTCGGGCGCTCCTCGCTTGCGGCGTCCAGCTGGGGGCTACCGGGCAACTGCGGTCAACGGCATGCTCACCCAAGTGGAAGGCTCGCTCACCGGGGCCAATCCCGGCGCGGTGCTCGACGCCAACACTCCGACGCCCTGAGCCCGACCGCTAGGGCGTGGCGGCGATCTTGAGGGGGAACAGCTCCGCCACGCGGTGAAAATCCTGATCTGCGGTCAGAATCTCTGATCCGGTTCGCAGCGCGATGTTGGCGATCATGCAGACGATGAAGCCTGGCGGAGTCACTGCGTTGGCCCGACAAACCCTGTTGATGCGAGCCGCGCCCTCGAAGTCGGCCACGTGGTCTACCGGGACCCAGGACACCGACGTCAGCAGGTTGTAGAGCTGCTGATGGCCCCGAGCGACTTTGGCCCCTCCCAGCACCTCCATCAGCACTGGTTCGGTGACGGCCACATTCTGGCCGCCTTCAGCGATGAGCTCGACGAGCTTTCGGTGGGCAGGGGAGCCGGTGCCCCGGTCGAACTCCATCCACGCAGAGGTATCGGCGAGGATCACCCGACGGTATCGATGGGCTGAAGGCCGGTGTCGGCCGGGATCTCGCCGATGAGCTGCGCTCCCTGCAACGACAGCATCTCGTTGGTGGTCAGGGGCTGGCCGGCCGAATGGCGAAGGGCGAGATGGACGGCCTCGGTCTTGGTGCGCACTCCGTAACGGCGCATGACGGTCTCGATGAGTCGGTCGTCGATCTCAATGTTGGTTCGGGTTCGGTCTTCCACGATCCCAGACTACACCTAATAGGTGTAGTAAGTGTGGTATTAGTGTAAATCGCCTAATAGTCCTGGCCACGAGAGGCGTTGTGGGCGCCCCAGCCATCGGGGATGTATCCGTCCATGGTCACTGAACGTTCGGTGAACAGCCAGCGGCCGTCCACCACGCCATAGCGGTCGATGTAGCGGCCCCAGTGGTCGAGGCCGTGCTCCATGATCACGTGGTAGTAGCAGCGGCCCCTGGCCTCGGTGGATGAGATGAGGTCGATCTGGTGGGTGGCGGTGTGGTGGCGGATGTACTTGGGGGTGCCGCCGCCGATCTGGGACAGGGTGTCTTGGGCGCCGGTGAAGATGGTGCGGATCTCGTCGATGCCGTACTTGTCGGGCTGTGTCGGGGTCCGCATGATGGCGTCGGGGGCGAACAGATCCATCACTTGGTCGAAGCGCCCCGAATCGCCGTTGGCGTTGTACCGGGCCACCAGGTCCCGGATTGACTCCCGAGCGATCAATTCCCACTGCTCCATAGCCCGACCGTACATGGTTTCGGAGTCAGGATGGCCGTTAGGGTGCGGGCGTGAGCTTTGTCGACAGAACTCCGGTGCTGGTCGGGGCGGCGGCGGTTTCTCAGCGGCTTGAGGACCCATCTGATGCCGTGGAGGCAGTGGGATTGATGGCTAGGGCGCTGGTGGCGGCGGCCGATGACGCCGGGGCCAGTGAGCTGATTGGCCGGTTGGATCAGGTGAGGGTTACTAAGGGAACTTGGGGGTATTCCGATCCGGCCCGCTGGGTGGCCGAGGCGGTGGGGGCGAATCAGGCTCGGAGTTTTCTGGCTGATGTGGGGATCTTGCAGACCGCGGTGATGGGTGATGCGGCGGCTTCCATTGCGTCGGGTTCCGCCGACGTGGTGGCAGTGGTGGGAGGAGAGGCCAAGTACCGGGGCTTGCGGGCGTCGATAACCGGCGTGGATGCCCCCGACACTGATCAGGGTGGGGCGGAGCCGGACGACTTCGTCACTCCTCACGGCATGATCATCAGCCGAGCGGAGATCGACACCGGGCTGGTGATGGCTACCCACCACTACGCCATGATCGAGAACGCCCGCCGGTTCGCCGATGGCCATACCATCGACGAGCACCGCGATGAAGTTGCTGGGCTGTGGGCCCGATTCGCGCAGGTAGCCGCGGCCAACCCCGACGCTTGGTTCCGGGACGCCCTGGACGCCTCGACCATTGCCACGCCGGAGAACGGCAATCGGATGTTGGCCTGGCCGTACACCAAGTGGCACAACTCGCAGTGGAACGTGGACCAGGCCGCCGCGCTGATCTTCTGCTCGGCAGGGACCGCTCGGGCTCTGGGCATCTCCGACGATCGCTGGGTGTTCCCCTTGGCCGCGGCTGAGTCGAACCACATGGTGCCGGTGACCGAGCGGCCCGAGCTCCACCGCAGTCCGGGCTTTGCCCACGCCGGGCGGGCTGTGGGCGATCACACAGGAGTTGCGCCTGCCGAAGCCGACCACGTGGACCTCTACTCTTGTTTCCCCATCGCGGTGCGCACCCAGGCATTGGAAATGGGCATTGATGTAGACCGGAGCCTGACCGTTACCGGAGGGATGACCTGGGCCGGCGGGCCGCTCAACAACTATGTGATCCAGGCGGCGGTGAAGCTGGCCCAGCAGCTGCGGGCCGATCCGGGGTCAACGGGGCTGCTCACCTCCATCAGCGGCATGATCACCAAGCAGGGGGCCAGCGTGTGGTCGGCCGAACCGCCCGCGCAACCGTTCGCCAACATCGACGTGACTAATGCGGTGGCCGCCGAGCTCCAGCCCAAGCCCTATCGCACCGGCGATAACGAGCAGGCCGAAGTGGTGTCCTACACCGTGATCTGGGGCCGGGAAGGCCCGGAGCGGGCGGTGGTCGTCGGCGAGTTCCCCGACGGCGCCCGGACTCTACTCGTCTCCGCCGTCCCCGAAGTCATGGCCGCCGCCGTCGTCGAGGAGTTCTGCGGCCGTACGGTCACCGTGGCTGCCGACGGGTCGTTCGCTCTCACTGACTGAACCGGGGGTAGGCGGGCTGGCGTCGTCACTTGCGTCGTTCTCGTTGCGGATCCACACGGTGCGCTGGGGGAAGGGGATCTCGATGCCAGCCGCGTCGAAGGCCTTCTTGATGCGAGCCCGTAGCACGCGTCCCACCGCCCACTGCTCGCTGGGATCGGTCTTGACCACCATGCGGATGACCACGGCATCGTTGCCCAGTTCTTGAACTCCCCATACCGAGGGCTCCTCCAGGATGGTGAGGTCGGGGTCGTTCTCATGCCACAGCTCGTCGGCCACCACCTTCATGATCTCGCTGGCCTGGTCGATGTCGGTGTCGTAGCTGACCCCGATGTCCAAGATGGCCCTTGACCACAGCTGTGAGTGGTTGGCAGTGCGGTGGATCTCCCCGTTGGGCACGGTCCACACCACGCCGCTCACGTCTCGCAAGGTAGTAGTGCGCAGGCTGACCTTTTCGATGGTGCCTGACGTGTCGCCCACGTCCACCACGTCGCCCACCCCGAACTGGTCCTCGATGAGGATGAATATGCCGGCCAAGAAGTCCCGTACCAATGACTGAGCGCCGAAACCCACCGCCAAACCGGCGATACCGGCACCGGCAATGAGGGGGGCCAAGTCGATGTTGAGCTCGCTCAAGCACAACAGCGCGGCCACCGCCAGGATAAGGGCAGTGGCCAGGCTTTTCAGCACTGCGGCAATGGTCTCGATCCGCTGGGCGCTGCGCACTTGGCGCTCTTGGATGCGGTTGATGGCCTTGGCCGCTCGAGCACCGAAGTCCAGCTTCCCGGCGCTCTCAAGCTGTTCTTCGGTATCGCTCTCGCTCTGGCGCACCAGTCGGCCCACCGCTCGCTCGATCACCTTGTGGACGATCTTCTTGATGATCCAGGCCACCAGCAGGATGAGGATGATCCGCAGGGGACGCTCCACCACCCAGCCGATGATCTCGGCCAGCCGCTCGTTCTCGGTGTTGTCGAAGACCAGCTCGCAGAAGAACCCCGGATCGGGGCCGCAGGCATCGGTGACAGTTGCCGCTGGAACTACGAGAGCCATCGGGTCAGCGTACCGGCGTGCTTATGGGATGAGTCAGTCCAGGCGGTACACCCGGGCGGCGTTGTCGTGGAGGACCTTGGCCAAGAGCTCGTTGCTCAAGTCGCCGAGGGCCCACTGCGCGTAGTCCCGGGGGTACTGGGCGGGCGTGGCTGGACCGGGATGCTGGCAGGTGGGATGGGGGTAGTCGGTCTCGTACAGGATGTTGTTGGGGAACCGCTCGATGGCATTGACTGCCCCGGCCTGCTCGAACCAGAAGCAGCCGTAGATCTGGCGCTCGAAATACTCGCTGGGGAGCAAGTCGTACTCGGGGTGCTCGAGATGGACGCCGCCGTTGCGCCATTGCCAGTCGAATGCCTCGAGAGCCGGGGGAATCCAACCGGCACCGCTCTCTACCGACACCAGTTGCAGCTCCGGGAACCGGTGGCACACGCCGCCGAATATGAGATCGGCGATGCAGCGCATGTTGTCCAAGAAGATGAGCGACGAGACCTTGGCGAAGTTGGTCATCCACCCCATCTCGGCCTCATCGGCCATCAGGGTGCCCATGTTGCCGCCGCCCACGTGGAAGCTCACCGCTAGTTCGGCCTCTTGGGCCAGCGCCCAGATGGGATCCCAGTGCTGGTGGCCCAGCGGAGGCTGGCCGTAGTCCTGGGGCTGGTTGCAGAAGTTGATGGCCCGGTGGCCGAGCCCGGCGCACCGCTCGATCTCGGCCAGCGACAGGTCGATGTCCCAGAACGGCACCGCGGTGATGGGGATGAGCCGGTCGGGGGCGGCCGACGTCCAGTCGCAGAGGAAGTCGTTGTAGGTGGCCACGCACTGGGCCACCACCTCCCGGTCGCCCAAGCGCAGGAAGTAGCCGTTGCCGAACCCGCCGACGTTGGGGTACAGGATCTGGGCCCAGATGCCCTGGCTGTCCATGAACTCCAGCCGGGCTTGGGCGTCGTACATCGACGGGGCGATCTCGTCGTAGGTCTCAGGAATCTTCAGCGGCATGAGCCCGTGGAACCCGGCCATGGAGTAGTAGCCGGGCGAACCCAGCGACTCCCCATTCACCATCCAGGTGTCCCGCCCGTCCACCCGCTCAATGTGGGGCACCATGTCGTGCAAGCTGGCCGGCATCCGAGCCGTCCACACATCAGGAGGCTCGGTGAGATGCGTATCTACATCAATTACCTTGAACCGCTCAAACAGATCTGTACTCATGTTGATTCAGCCCTTCTAGGCGTCGAGGGGGTTGTCGGGGGCGGCGTCTAGGAGGGCTCGGCCGAGTTCTAGGGCGGGGCCGGTGCCGGCGAAGACATGCTGGGTGCCGGCGTGGATGTCGCGGAAGGCCCGCTGGAGGCCGCCCGAGCGAAGAGCGTCGGTGCCGGCCAAAAGGTAAGCGCGGCGCAGGATATCGGCGCCCTCCTGGGTGACGAACACGGTGGCCTGGCGGGTGAGGATCACGTCCATCGGATCGACCACGCCGGTCTCCACCACGTTGCGCTCGGCGGTGGCGAAGGTGTCGTGGAGCCAGCCGCGTGCCGCCCGGAAGCGGGACTCCAGCTCCCCGATCTCATGGACGAAGCGGTCGTTTTGGGCCAGCGGGGTGGCATCGCCCATGCGGTGCTTGGAGCGGGCCACCGAGTGCAGCTCGTCGAGCCCTCGCTGCACCACTCCGATGGCGAACCCGGCGTGGCCCGCGGCGGTGAGCGGCATCACCCCCAGCTTGTAGAGGGGGCCGCCCCGGTACACAGTGATGTCGAACATGTCGAAGGTGGAGGTAGCCGGTACGTACACGTCTTCGAGGGTGTAGTCGTAGCTGGCAGTGGCCTGGAGGCCCATCACATCCCAGTTGCCGGTGATCTGGGCCTTCTCCACCGGGTAGATGGCGAACAGGAAACGGGGGTCGACCCCCTCCGGCTCCTCGGTGAACACCCCGGCACCGGCCCATTGAGCGTGGTTGATGCCGCTGCCGAACGAATAGCGGCCATTGAGCCGGAAGCCGTCGCGGTCGGGAGTGGCGGTGCCGTTGGGGGCGAACTGGCCCGCCGACAGGGGCACCCCGTCGGAGAACATTCGCTCGATGTGCTCATCCGGGCACCAAGCGGCGAAATAGGCCGTGGCCGCACAACTGGCCATCAGACACCAACCAACCGACCCGTCGGCCCGAGAGATCTCGGTCCACACGTCAATGCAGTCGTTCACGGGAATCTCGATTCCGCCTACCGCGTCGGGAACCATCACCTTGTGCAGATCGGCGTCTACCAAGGCGTTGACAGTCTCCTGGGGAATCGGCAGCCCGTCGCTCTTCGCCGCGTTCTCGTCGATCAGCGACCGCAGCTCCCGAGCTCGGTCTAGGTAGACACTGGCCATGCCTCAAACCCTAGAAGCCAACGCCAAACCAAGGGAACCCGCCGCGGGGCTTTAGACCCCGGCGGCTTGGCGGGCGGGGAGGCCGAGGATTTCGACGGCCTGCGCCGAGGTAGCCACCGGACGGCCCATGTCGGTGGCTAGGGCGGCGACTTCGGCTACTAGCTCATGGTTGGGTCGGGGGCGGTCGCCGGCGTAGTCCTCGTGGCCCACGCGGAGGTGGCCGCCTCGCTCCAGGGTTAGCTGGGGGATCGGGGATTCGATCAAGTCGCCGCCCACCACCGCGGCGAACCAGGGCAGGTCGCAGTCGACCAGCGCCAGCATCTCCAGATAGGCGTCCAGCGCCTTCTCGGTGGGGGGCAGGCCGAAACTCACGCTGTCGCCGATGGCGAAGTAGCCGCCGGGGCCGCCCAGGTAGAACTTCACAAAGGAGCCCGGGGTGAGCTGGCCATAGCGCCAGTACGACAGCACGTTGCGGAGGAAACCGGGTTCGAAGATGGCGAAGTGCATGCCCAGGCCCAGCCGGTTGCACTGCTCGATGGCCACCTCCATGTCGGCGTAGGTGTTGATGTACACGTGGCTTTTGGGATCGGGGAGACCGTTGGCCCCGGCCTTGCCCAGGATCATGGAGCCGGGGTCGATGAACCCCAGCCGCTGCAAGCCGCCCTCGGCCAGAAGCTCTAGGTGGCCGAGTTTTTCGGTCATGTCTTGGCCCCATCCTAGCGTGGGCAGCACTAGCACGTCGGGGTCGGCGGCCACCCACGGCTCGAAGGTGGCCCGGTACTCGGCAGCCGCCTCGGCTGCGGGCACTCGCATGTCGGCGATGTGGCAGTGGACGATCGTCGCCCCGGCCTCGATGCAGGCCAAGCCCTCCTCGATGAGTTCCTCCCGGCTGATGGGCACGTGGGGATTGCGCTCCCGGGTGGTGGTGCCGTTGAGGGCGACTTCGATGATGACCGGCGTTGAGTCCATGGCCTGAGAGTACCGTCGGGAGTCGTGGGGCGGCCCAGCGACACCAACAGATTGCCCAGCGGCGATCGAATGGCCGGGTCGAAACCGTGAGCCGGGAGTGGAAGGCGTTGTGGCTGGTGTCGCTGGCCTCGGCGGCCAGCTCCCTGGACGTGACGCTGATGTTCGTGGCCTACCCGGAGATCATCGACACCTTTAGCGACACTCCGGCCACCCAGGTGTCGTGGGTAATAAGCGGCTACAACATCATGGTGGCGGCCCTGCTCATCCCCGCGGGGCGACTGGCCGACCGCATCGGCCACCGGCGGGTGTTCCTTTGGGCCATCGCCATCTTCGTGACCGGCTCAGCCGCGGTGGGTCTGGCACCCAATGCGCCGGCCATGATCGCGGCCCGGTGCTACCAGGCCTTCGGCGGCTCCAGCCTCATCACCTCCGGGCTGGCCCTAGTGATGTCCACCCTCGGACCCCAGCGCCGGGCCATTGCCGTGGGTGTGTGGTCGACCGTGGCCGGGGTGGTGGCCTCACTCGCACCCACCCTGGGGGCGGTGGCCATTGAGTTCGCCTCCTGGCGGGCCGGGTTCTTTCTGGTGGCTCCGGTGGGGGTGGCGGTGCTGGCCCGCCGGAGCCTGATCCCCGAATCAGCGGCGGACGAGGACGCGGAGCTGCCCGACATGGTCGGGGTGGTTTTGGCCGGGCTCAGCACGGCCGCCCTGGTGCTGGGCATTGTGCAGTTCAACGAATGGGGATCGGACGATCCCCGGGTAATCGGGGCGTTCGCGGCGGCCGTGGTGGGAATGGCGGCCTTCCTGGTTCGCTGCGGTCGGCACCCCTCGCCGGTTATCGATCTCGCTTTGTTCCGAAGCCGGGTCTTCGCGTCCACCGCAGTGGTGGCGGTGCTGGTGGGGGTGGCGTTCTTCGGCATCTTCTTGGCGCTGGTGCAATTCCTCAGGGGGCCGTGGGAGTACAGCACCCTGGAAGCCGGACTGCTGCTCACCCCGCTCACTGCGGCGTCCAGCACGGTGGGCTACGCCACGGGCCGGATTATGGAGCGGTTCGGACACCGGGTGGTCATGGTTCCCGCGGCCGGCTGCATTGCCTTGGGCTGTCTGTGGGTGGCGCTGTTCGCCGGTGCGGAGAGGGAGTGGGCGGCGGTGTGGTTTCCGGCTGCGCTGTTGATGGGCTTCGGAGTGGGCACCGCTTTCCCCGGAGTCAACAGCGCCATCGCCTTTGGCGTGCCCCCCGGCCAGTTGGGGCTGGCCGCAGGCACCGTGCAGACCGTCATCCGCATAGGCGGAGCTGTTGGGGTGGCCGCCGGGGTGGCCATGCTGGGAGGCGACTTGGACGACTACGGCCTGTTCTTCACCGTCTTGGCCATTGTTTGCGCGGCGGCCGGGTTGGCGTCGTTAGGCATGGCGACCCACAAGAAAGAAAATTGAGTGGAATACCCTCAACTTTTGGCGGTTATCCATATAGGAGATAGAGAAATAGAGCGAAGCGAGGTGCATTCTGATGCTTGACCCCAACCGGTGGACGTTGAAGACCAGGGAGGCCTTCAACGACGCCACCGCCATGGCTCAGTCGAAGAGCCACCCCGAGGTGACCCCTGATCACCTGCTGTTGGCCTTGATCGGCCAGGCCGACGGGGTGGTGCTGCCGGTATTGCAGCGCACCGGGGTTGCGCTGCCCGATCTGCGGGCCCAGCTTGAGTCGGCGATTGGGCAACTGCCCTCGGCCTACGGCACTGAGGTGCGCACCTCCCGCGACCTGGTCAAGACCGTGGAGACCGCGGACGCCGCCCGCATCGAGCTGGGCGACGAGTACCTTTCCACTGAGCACTTGCTGCTGGCCATGGCCGACCGGGTAGGGGTGGGCCGAAACCGGCTGCTGGAGGCGCTGGCTGAGGTGCGGGGGTCTCACCGGGTGACCTCAACCACGCCGGAAGACTCCTACCAGGCGTTGGAGAAGTACGGCCGGGACCTCACCGTGTTGGCCCGTGAAGGCAAGCTCGACCCAGTGATCGGCCGGGACGAAGAGATCCGCCGCACCATCCAGGTGCTGAGCCGCCGCACCAAGAACAATCCGGTGTTGATCGGCGAGCCCGGCGTGGGCAAGACCGCCATCGTGGAAGGCCTGGCCCTGCGCATCGCCGACGGGGATGTGCCCGAGGGGCTCAAAAACAAGCGGCTGGTGGCCCTTGACATGTCGGCCATGGTGGCCGGGGCCAAGTACCGGGGGGAGTTCGAGGAGCGGCTCAAGGCAGTGCTGAAGGAGATCACCGATGCCGATGGCCAGGTGATTACGTTCATGGACGAATTGCACACCATTGTGGGGGCGGGCGCGGCCGAGGGGGCCATGGATGCCGGCAACATGATCAAGCCCATGCTGGCCCGGGGCGAGCTGCGAATGATCGGCGCAACCACGCTCGACGAGTTTCGCACCCACATCGAAAAAGACTCCGCTCTAGAGCGCCGGTTCCAGCAGGTGTTTGTGGGCGAGCCGTCGGTGGAGGATTCCATCGCCATATTGCGGGGACTCAAGGAGCGCTACGAAGTCCACCATGGGGTCCGCATCCAAGACGCCGCCCTGGTGTCGGCGGCCGTGCTCTCCGACCGATACGTGACCGGGCGGTTCCTGCCCGACAAGGCCATCGACCTGATGGACGAGGCCGCCTCCATGCTCCGCATTGAGATCGACTCCATGCCCACCGAGATCGACGTGGTGGACCGCCGCATCCGCCAACTGGAGATTGAGCAGGTGGCGCTGGCCAAGGAATCCGATGCCGCATCGGCCGAGCGCCTCGAGACTCTCGAAGAGGAGCTGGCCAACCTGAGGGAAGAACTGGCCGGGATGCAGGCCCATTGGCAGTCGGAAAAGGAGGCCATCGGCCAGATCAGAACGCTGAAGGAAGAACACGACGCCCTCAACACTGCCCTCGAGCGAGAAGCCGACCTCGAGCGGGCCGCCGAGATCCGCTATGGCAAGCTGCCCGATCTGGAACGACAGATCTCCGAGGCCGACCAGCGGCTGGTGGAGCTCCAGGCCGACCGGCAGATGTTGAAAGAGGAAGTCGATCCTGAAGACGTGGCCGCGGTGGTGTCGCGCTGGACCGGCGTACCGGTCACCCGCCTGATGGAAGGGGAGTCCGACAAGCTTCTGCGCCTGGAGTCGGTGTTGGGCCAGCGGGTGATCGGCCAGACCGAGCCGGTGCATTTGGTGGCCTCGGCCATCCGCCGCAGCCGGGCCGGGCTGTCCGACCCGAACCGGCCCATCGGATCGTTTCTGTTCATCGGCCCCACCGGCGTGGGCAAAACCGAGCTGGCCCGCGCCCTGGCCGACTTCTTGTTCGACGACGAGCGGGCCATGGTCCGAATCGACATGTCTGAATACATGGAAAAGCACAGCGTGTCCCGCCTCATCGGCGCTCCACCCGGGTATGTCGGCTTCGACGAGGGCGGCCAGATCACCGAAGCGGTGCGGCGCCGTCCCTATGCGGTGGTGCTGCTAGACGAGATCGAGAAGGCCCATCCGGAAGTGTTCAACGTGCTCTTGCAGCTCATGGACGACGGTCGCCTGACCGACGGGCAGGGGCGCACGGTGGACTTCACCAATGCGGTGCTGATCATGACGTCCAACCTGGCCGTGGACCCGAGGGAGTACTTCCGCCCCGAGTTTGTGAACCGCATCGACGACATCGTGGCGTTCGGCGAGCTGGAGCCCGAGCACCTGACCCAGATCGTCGACCTCCAAATCGACCGGCTGGCGGAACGTTTGTCAGACCGTCGCATTCACCTGGTGGTGAACGATGAGGTGCGGGCCAAGCTGGCTGCCGACGGCTATGACCCGGCCTACGGCGCCCGCCCGCTCAAGCGGGTGATCCAGCGGGACTTGGCCGATCGCTTGGCCGACTCCGTCCTCGGCGGTGCCATTGGAGAGGGGGCCACCGCAACTGCCAGCCTCGACCCCTCCGGAGAGATCGTCATCGCCTAACTGAAACGCCACTCACCGCCACCTCGTTTGACGAAATTGGCCGAAGCCCGCTAGTTGTGGAGTGTGATGGACATGGGGGCCAAGTGAGCGCCCCGACCAGCGAGATGCGGTCCAATCGCCTACTGGCGGCATTGGCGATCGTGCTCGCATTGGCAGCAGTGGGTGCGGTTTGCTCTCTTGCCGGCGCGCAGAACGAATTCCAAGTGCGCATTTCGGCCCGCCGGGTTTCTGACGGGGGAACAGAGGTGGCCTTGCAGACCTACGAGGGCGGCGATCACTGGAGCGATCGGCTGTTGCCGACGGAGCGGTTCTTGTCTGACGATGCCGAAATCGGGCGCTGGCAGTACAGCTCCCCCATGGAGGTGCAAACCCCGGCTGGAGAGCAGTGGATTCGCATTGCCGCCCGCCGGGTTGCCGTCAGGGGAACTGAGGTGGCCTTGCAGCAGATGAGGGAAGACTTCGGCTGGGAGGATCGCATTCTTCCCACCCAACGGTTCTTGTCTCACAGTGTCGAAATCGGGCGTTGGCGGTTCAGCTCGCCGCTCACGGTGTTGCCTCTGCCATCATTCTCGCTGTCCCTCGATACCGGCAAACTCCCAGTAGGCACTGGGGAAGGCACCCCTCGCGGGTTGATCACGCCCAGTGGCGTCCCGGTCGCCGTTTTGGGGCGCACCGATAACGGATATCTGGTGCGGACGCCGTGCGGCAACACTGCCGAGGTGTCCCACGGTCAGCCCGTCTACGGGGCGCAGATAGTGCTCGACCCGGGCCACGGGGGATGGTACGACAGCGGCGCGGTAGGGCCCAATGGCCTGGTAGAGCGCGAATTGAATCTAACTCTCAGTCGCGCCATTCAAGAAGAGCTCACTGATCGCTACATATCTTCGGTGCTCACTCGCACCGGTCCCTACGGTTCTCTCCTGTCGGTTCGGGCCGCTCTGGCCGACGACTTGGGGGCCGACGCCATTATCTCGATCCACCACAACGCACCAACGGGGCGGAGAAGCAGCACACCGGGCACCGAGGTGTATGTGCAGTCGGTGTCGCGCTCTGAACCCCGAGCCGATTCAGCCCGGCTCGGCGGGCTCCTCCATGACGAGATCACTGCGGCACTGAGCGGCTTTCCCAACATTCGGTGGGGCAGGCATGCCGACGCCGGCGTTCTTCGGGTTTTGCTCCCCGACGGCCAAGATGCCTACGGAATGGTCCGACGCCCCAACGTTCCTGCCGTTCTGGTCGAGTACGGCTTCTTGTCGAATCCCTCCGAGGCCGCGCTGTTTGCCACTGACGGGTACATCCGCGTCGCGGCCAAAGCCACCGCGGACGCCATTGAGGCCTATCTGAACACTGACCGTTCGGGCATGGGGGTCGTATCGCGGCCCCGGGTGTTCGACCCAGCCAGGGCACCGTCGCGTTGTGAAGAGGTGGTACTGGAATAGGCGATGGTGGCTGGAACCCTCAGTCGTCGTCTTCGAACTCGATGCCGAGTTCGGCGGCCGCCATCCGCAGGGCGGTGTAAGCCTGGGCGCTGGCGGGCCAGCCGGCGTAGTGGGCCAGATGGACCACCCATTCGGCCAGTTCGTTGGTGGTGAGGTCGCCCGACTCCAAGGCCGGCTTCAAGTGGTGGGGAAGAATCGGGCCGTTGCCGGTGGCGGCGATGGCGGTCAGGGTGACGAGCCGCCGTTCCCGCCGTCCCAGCCCTGGGCGGGCCCACACATCGGAGAACACCCGCTTGGTGAACCGCAGGTAGAGGTCGTCGCTGTCAGGTGGATCGACCAGCATGATGTTGTTCCAGGCGACACGATCTGCTTCTTTGTTGTTCATCTGCGCAGCGTAGGCTGTAGCGGTGCAGATCGTCTTCATCCGCCACGGACAGCCTCAGCGGGAGTGGAACACCGACAAGGTGGCCGATCCCGGGCTCAGCGAACTGGGCGAGTGGCAGTCGGAGCGCTTGGCCGACTGGCTGGAACACGAGCCCATCGATCACATCATCTCCAGCACCAAGCGCCGGGCCATCGAGACCATCGAACCGCTGGCCGCCCGATTGGGCATGAATATCGAGCTCGAAGAGGACTTCACCGAGATCGACCGCAACTCCAAGGTGTACCTCCCCACCGAACTGCTGGCCACAGAGGGCGGCGAGTACTTCGAGGCCATTCGGGCCCAGGACTACGCCGCCATTGGCTGGGATACCCCCGAGGAGTTCCACAAGCGGGTGATGGCCGCCTTCGAGCGGCTATGTGAAGCCCAGCCCGGCCAACACATTGTGGTGGCGTGCCACGGCGGGGTGATCAACCGGGTGGTGTCCGAATTGGTGATGGCATCGGAGAGGATCCATCTCCAGGTGTCCTACTCCGGCCTCTGCCGGGTGTGGGTCGAAGACGACCGCCGGGTGCTGATGAGCATGAACGAAACCGGCCACTGCTGCGCCACCCGAACCGAAGTAACCGGATTCATGCGCGACGGGCTGGTTGCCGGGCCTCAGTACTGATCCCCCGCGAACTCGCCTCCTGTCTTGCTCCGGCTGAGCCCTGATTCGAGGGTCGCTGAATCGGCTTGCCAGCACCCCATGAGGTGTGACGGCTTGTAGCCCATCTCGGTGTTGATGGCCAGCATTGCGGCGTTGCTTTGGGCGTTTCCAGTGCGCAACGTGGCTACATCCGAGGCTTCAGTTCGCAAGTGCTTCCACATGGTGGCCTTTAGCCCGCGCCCGATTCCTCGGCCCCGGTGGTCGGGCAGCACAACGGTGTTCCACTGCCACGAGTAGGCGGGCCGGTGGCGGTTGACCAACACCTCGGTGGCGCCCGCGGCAGAGCCGTCGGCACAGATAGCCAGAATGCCCAGATAGTCGAAGCCGCAGGCGTGGCGAGCGTCGAAATCGGCTTGCAGCATGGCCGCGTCGAAGACGGTGTCGGCGATTTCGAGGTCATCAGTGGGAGCGTCGTTCATGGCGTTGGCGGTGGCAACAAGTGCCTCGATGTGCTCGTCGGGACAGCGACCAGACCAGTACACGAGATTGATGTCGCTGGGCATGGCGTCGGTCCATCGCCCCATTAGGTTGGGGTCCACCGAGGCCATGTCAAGGTCGGACTCCTGGTCGGTGGATCGCAGTTCGGCGCCCAGCCCGGTCCAGAAGGCGTCAGAGTCTGGCGTGTAGTTGCCCCAGGCGATGACCGAGGTTCGGCCGTCGGACTGTGCTTGCCGTAGCAATTCGCTCAGCAGAACCGATGACGCGTCACTGATCACGGGAGATAGCTCCACGAACGCCAATGCTGAGTTGGCGGGGTCGAAGGTTAGCTCCACGTGGCCGATGGCTATGGCCTGTCCATCGGCGAACGCCACAATCCGCTCATGGCAGGCGTTGTCGCTGGCATTGTCGTCGAAGGTGGCCCGCAGTTCCCCAGCCGGAGTGACCGGAAGCTGGGGATCACGCGCCGCGTCCAGCCGCTGCTGGAGTTCTAGCGCAGCCTCAAACTGGATCGGATCAAGCTCACGAGCGTTGACGAGCCGCATCAGTGGAGTGTACGGGCGAGGACTAGGGTTATCGGCGTGCCTCGATTGCCGAGGTCGGCGAGAACGCTGCCACTCGTGCTCCTCTTGTCGATGATGGGAGCGATCTTGGCCGCGTGCGGTGACGCTGACGATTCCGAACCGGCCGCTACCACTGCTCCGGTTTCTTCTCCTACAGAGACAGCACCAACCGCCACTACGCCCCCGACCCCTGAGGCGGTGGAGACCGCCACCGCTGTTGCGGCGCCGATCACAGCAACGCCGGTGACCACTGCCCCGCCTGAGGAGCCAGCCAGCGAGCCGACTCCGGTGGCCGATGACACCGAAGAGGGCAATGTCGAAGATGAGGGGGAGGAGGTTGGGGGCGAAGAAGCGGACATGCTGCCGCCGGTCCCGACCCCAGCGGCCAGCACGGTGCGGGAACTGTTGGCGCTGGGGCGGCCGTTGGTGATCGCCCACGCCGGGGGAGACCGTTCCTGGCCCCACTCCACCATGTATGCCTTTTCCCAGGCGGCCTATGCCGGGGTGGACGTGCTGGAGATGGACTTGCAGATGACCGTCGACCGCGTGCTGGTGGTGCATCACGACGACACTGTCGACCGCACCACCAACGCCACCGGGCGAGTGCGGGATATGACCTATGAGGAGCTTCAGGCACTGGACAACGCCTACTGGTGGTCGGAGGAATGGCCCAGCCACGACCTTGGCCCCGACGCCTACTCCTACCGGGGCATCCGCACCGGCGACGTTGCCCCGCCCCCGGGATACGGTCCTGACGACTTCCGGGTGGAGACGTTCCGAGCGGTGGCGCAGGCGTTCCCTGAGCACGTACTCGACGTGGAGATCAAGACCCCCGCGGGCGACGACGGTGAGGACGACATCGACTTCATCCTCGAGATGGCGGCGGTGCTAGCTGCCGACATTGAGGAGCTGGGTCGCACTGACTCGGTGGTGGTGGTGTCGTTCAGAGATGAAGCGCTGGTTGGATTCCGAGAGCTAGCTCCTGATGTCGTTACGAGTCCGGGCCAGGACTCTCTGCCAGCGTGGGCGTTTGCCTCGGTCCCGCTGCACCCCAACGACCTGATCTTGCAGGTGCCGCCCACCTTTAGCGGCCTAGACGTGTTGACTCCCGATCTGCTGGGCAAAGCCGCCGACGAAGGCCTTGCCGTGTGGGTTTGGCCCAACGAGGATTGGCAAGAGGACCCCGACTACTACGCCGAGCTAATCGACTTGCCGGTACAGGGCGTGATCGCCGGCCGTCCGGCCGAAGCCGTCGAGCGCTTCCGGGCCGACGGCGACATCCCCTGATCTGTTCGGGCTGGATCAGCCCAGATCGAGCTCAGCCCAGATCGAGCTCAGTCCAGATCGAGCTCAGCCCAGCTCTCAGCTAAGTCGTCGAACCAGGCCTGGGCTCGGTCCATGCGCCAGCAGAACAACGACATCACAACGTTGATGGTGGTGGCGCCCGCCTCGGCCCAATCTGCGGCTGCGCCCATGCTGGCTTTGATGGAGGGGCGGCCGTCATCGCCGGGCACCGCGTCGATGTCGCCCTGGACGCCGAAGCCGTCGACGGTCCGACCCGCGGCGGTGAAAGCGTCGCGGAGCGTGCTCACTCCATCGGCCACTTCTTCGAGGTTGCCGTAGGGGGGCGGTATCCAACCGTCGGCGTGCTCCACGAGACGGGCCAGATTGTTGCGGTGAAGCGCCCCGGCCACCCAGATCGGGATTCCGCCCGGCTGGGCTGGCTTGGGCTCGCACCAGATGTCATCGAAGTTGACGGTGGCCGAATGGAACGATGCTGGAGAGTCCTGCCACAGCGCTTTGCATGCCGCAAGGGTGTCGGTGAGCCGCTGGCCCCTCTCCGTCCAGGGAATGCCGGCAGTCTCGTATTCCTCGCGCTGCCATCCTGTCCCCACGCCCACTTCCAGGCGTCCCTGCGAAAGCACGTCCATAGTGGCGAGCGTCTTGGCCAGCACCGCGGCGGGCCGAAGGGGGGCGATCAGGATCTTGGTGCTGAATCGAACTCGCTCGGTGACGGCAGCCATGTGGGCGATGGAGGCCAGTGGCTCGAGCCAGGCGGTCTCAGGGGGAAAGGGGAAGGGGCCGTATGGATACTTGTCGGTATGGGCGCCCATGACGACGTGGTCGGTGAGCATGATGCGGTGGACGCCGGCTTGCTCGGCCATCTTGGCGAGGTCGGCGATCTGGTGGAAGTTGTTGTCTCTGAAGATGGGGCCGAACGACGGCAAGGTGACTGACAGGGTGGGCATAGCCATATTGTTGTCGGATGCTCACCGGCGGAACGTTTTGGGGGATGGTGGAGCGGCGGGCTGAGTTGACGCCGGATGCTCGCATGATCATTGACGACCGGGATCAGGAGCTCACTTTTGCGGTGTATCGGGATGAGGCCTTGCGGGCGGCGGCGGGGTTGGTGGAGTTGGGAGTGGGGCCGGGGGTGTCGGTTTCTTGGCAGCTGCCCACTTGGCCGTCGACTTTGGTGTTGCAGGCGGCACTGGCTCGGTTGGGGGCGGTGCAGAACCCGATCATTCCGGTGTATCGGGAGCGGGAGGTGGGGTTTTGCATTCGCCAGACCGGGGCGCGGTTGTTCCTGGTGCCGTCGGTATGGCGGGGGTTCGATTATCGGGCGATGGCTGAGGGGATCGCAGCCGATGTCGACGAATTGGACGTGGTGGTGTGCGACGGTGAGCTGCCTGAGGGCGATGTCTCGGTGCTGGACGACATTCCTGTTCCGGAGGATCCCGAGGAGATCCGGTGGGTGTATTACACATCGGGCACCACGTCTGACCCCAAGGGTGCCCGCCACTGCGACTCGTCGGTCATGGCATCGGGCATCGCCATGGTGGAGCGCCAGCACGTGACTGAAGAGGATCAGTTCGGGCTTGCCTTTCCCTTTGCCCATATCGGCGGGGTGTCCAACCTGTCTGTGTCGCTGAGCTCGGGTTGCACCCTGGTGATAGCCGAGGCGTTCGATCCCACCGAGACCACCGCGCTGTTCGCCCGCCACGGTGTGACGCTGGTGGGTGGCGGCCCGGCCTTCTTCATGGCGTTTCTGGCTGAGCAGCGCAAACAGCCCGGCGAGCCGATCCTGCCTCAGCTTCGGCTCTGCTCCGGAGGTGGCGCGCCCATGCCTGCGTCCCAGCACTACGAGGTGATGGCTGAGATGGGCGGACGGGGGTGCGGCCACGCCTGGGGGATGACCGAGGCGCCGATCATCGCCCAGAACACGCCCGACGATCCCGATGAGAAACTGGCCGAGACGGAGGGCCGACCGCTGGCGGGAGCGGAGATCAAGGTGGTGGGCTTCGACGGCGATCCAGCTGAAGCTGGCGTGGAAGGGGAGATGTGGATTCGAGGACCGATGGTGTGCCGGGGCTACATGGACGATGCTCTCACTGCCGCTTCGTTCGAAAGGGACTGGTTCCATACCGGCGACGTGGGTTTTCTGGACGCCGACGGGTACGTGACCCTCACCGGCCGGGTGAAGGACATCATCATCCGCAAGGGAGAGAACATCTCGGCCACCGAGATCGAAGACTTGCTGTTCGCTCACCCGAAGGTGCTCGACGCCGGAGTGATCGGGCTGCCCGACGAGGAGCGGGGAGAACGTGTTTGTGCGGTGGTGGAATTGGATTCCGGTGCTGACGGGCTCACGCTGGCCGAGGTGGGGGACTACTTCCGGTCGTCGGGCACCATGCCGCAGAAGATCCCTGAGCAGATTGAGATCGTGGATTCGCTGCCCCGGAATGCGACCGGCAAGGTGTTGAAGCACGAGCTGCGAGCCCGCTTCAGCGACTAGAGCAGTTGGCCCACCCCGTGGATGGCTAGGCCGGCGAGGGCGCCAATGAGGGTGCCGTTGATGCGGATGAATTGGAGATCGCGGCCCACGCGGCGCTCGATGCGGGTGCTGGTGTCGTCGGCATCCCAGCGGGCCACGGTGCTGCCGATCACGTTGGCCACTTCGGCTTGAGCATGGCGGGCCAGCAGGCCCACTGCGGAGACCAACCAGCGGTCCACCCGGTTCTGGAGGGTGAAATCGCCTTGCAATGACTCACCGGCCCGGGCCAGAACTGCCTCCACCCGGGTTGCCAACCGCTGGTTGGTTTGGAGGCGTTGGGCGTAGCTTCTCAGCCCGGCATCGATGCGCAGGCGCAGTTCGTGGTTGGGATCGTCGGCCATGTCGGCTAGCACTCCCCTCACCCCCCGGTGGAGGCGGGTGAAGATGTGGTGGTCGAGCACTTTGGGGGTGTAGATGGGCGCTTCCTCCACGATGCGGTCTCTGAGCACCTCGTAGTTCTCCACCAGGAAGCGGTCGGCCCGCTCCACCGCCGCGTCGACCATCGAGCGGTGGTGCCCGCCATCCACCATCGACTCCAGCAGCCGGCCCAAGGCGGGGCCCGACACCAGCCCGGCATCCCCCTCGGCGGCCAGCCAGCGGCCCAAGGCCTCGGCGGGGGCCCGGTCGGCCACCCAATGAGCCAGGTCGTCGGGGTCGAAGAAGTTGTCCTGCACGAACTCGCCCAAGCTGGCGCCGATGGCGTCTTTGCGCCGGGGGATGATAGCTGTGTGGGGGATGGGAATCCCCAGCGGGTGTTTGAACAGGGCGGTCACCGCGAACCAGTCGGCCAGACCGCCGATCATGGCCGCCTCGGCGGCCGCCTCCACGTAGCCGGCCCAGCCGTGGCCGTCGGTGAGCAGCTGCATCACCACAAACAAGGCGGCGGCAGCCAGCAGCAGGCCGGTGGCCCGCCGCTTGGCCCGGCGCAGCGATGCCGGGTCGCTCAGGCGACCGTTTGGGGCATCCATGACCCGCGGATCTGCTCGGCCCACGGGTAGCGCAGCGGCTCGATGAGCTGGAACGGCCCATCCATGCCGACGTCGGTGGTGGCGGGCCGGGAGGGAGTGGCGGCCCGCAACGCGGCCACCACCTCGGCGGGGTCGCCCTCGATCATGTGCAGGTCGATGGCGGTGTCGGGGACAAACCGGGAGGTGAACGACACCACCGCGTGCACGCCCTCAACAGCTACTGCCGCGGGGGCGTAGATGGCACGGTGCCAATGTTGATCGCCCAATCCGCGGCGCAGCACTACATGGATGTCGGTGTGGGAGATGTGGGGGATGTCGCCGGGATCGGCCTTCAGCGCCGGGTCGGCCACCGCCCAATCGAGCTCTAGGGCGTCGCCCAACCGCACGATCTTCTTCTCGTCGGGGAACATCCGGTCGGCCTCCACCAGCACCTCCCGGTAGTCGGTCATGGTGGCCATCACCCCGTCGACGTCGCCGCACAGCCAGTAGATGGTGAGAAAGGCGCTGCGTCCGCCCGAGAAAGCCTCATCGCAGCCGTCGGGCCGAAGCTCCTGGTGGCTGGGCGGGGCCACATAGCGGCGACCGTGCATCACATCGGTGAGGGCGATGTTGGGGGGTAGGTGCTCTAGGTCGTACCAGCGGTTCCAGCCCTCGATGGCATCGGCGTCGCAATCGAGGCCGGCGAAGATGATTCCGGTTGTCTTCATGGATTCATGGTATGACGCTGGGGTGGAGTTCGTTTCACTGGATGGCGGGTCGTTTCTCATGGGCACCGAGGAGGTGTGGTTCGAGGGCGACGGCGAGGGGCCGGTGCGGGAGGTTGAGCTGAGTTCGTATCAGATCGCCGCCACCGCGGTGACCAATGACGAGTTCGCCGCCTTCGTGGCAGCCACCGGGCATGTGACCGTCGCCGAGCAGGAGGGGTGGTCGTTCGTGTTCGGCGGACTGCTGCCTGACGACTTCCCGCCCACCCGGGGGGTGGTGGGGGCCGAGTGGTGGCGGCAGGTGGAGGGGGCGTACTGGTCTCAGCCGGAGGGGCCCCAATCAACGGTGGAGGATCGCGGCAACCACCCGGTGGTGCATGTGTCGTGGTTCGACGCCGCGGCCTGTGCCGCCTGGTACGGAGCCCGATTGCCCACCGAGGCCGAGTGGGAGCACGCCGCCCGAGGAGGGTTGGTTCAGGCCAAGTTGCCGTGGGGCGACGAGATGAGCCCCGACGGGCAGGCTCGGCTGAACATCTGGGAGGGGGAGTTTCCCAGCCACAACACCGCCGAGGACGGCTATGTGGGCACCGCGCCGGTGGACGAATACGAGCCCAACGGCTTCGGCCTCTACAACTTCTCGGGCAACGTGTGGGAGTGGTGCGCCGACTGGTTCGACAACCGATTCCCGCCGGAGCGGCCCCTCGTCGACCCAATGGGGCCACCCCAGGGTCGGGCTCGGTCCATCCGGGGTGGGTCGTACCTGTGCCACGACTCCTATTGCAACCGCTACCGGGTGGCCGCCCGCCACGCCAACGAACCCAATTCCACCACCGGGCACATGGGATTCCGGCTGGCCGCCGATGCCGGCACGCAGCCCAGTCGTGGAGCCGGCCCCAAAGTGCGCTGAGCGACAGCCGCTCGGTATCGTCGCCGCCATGAAGTTGGACTTGCTGTACGAAGTGGACGCGCCCAAGCCGTGGGGAAAGCCCCATCCCTGGGGCCAGCGGGAGCGGGAGCAGAAGGCCTACAAGGACGCCGTCGAGCAGATCAAGCTAGCCGACACCTTCGGGTTCAACACCATCTGGGCCGTGGAGCACCACTTCCGGGAGGGGCGCTCGCACTGCCCGGCTTCTGAGGTGCTGCTCGGCGCCCTGTCGATGGTTACCGAGAACATCAAGATGGGCTTCGGCGTGACCCTCACCCCGTTCGGGTTCATCCCTCCGCAGCGCATCGCCGAGAAGGTGGCCACCGTCGACATCTTGTCCAACGGCCGGGCGGTGTGGGGCACCGGCCGATCCACCCCGATGGAGCAGATCGCCTTCGGCGTAGACCGGGAACGCTCCCGCGACGACTGGAAAGAGGCCATCGAGATCGTGTGCGGCATGTGGCGCGAGGAGTACTTCGAGTACGACTCGCCCCAGTTCAAGTTCCCCAAGCGCATGGTCACCCCCAAGCCGATGCAGTACCCCCATCCCCCGGCATGGATGGCGTGCGCCTCGGAGAACTCCGCCGCAGTTGCCGGCAAGGCCGGCATGGGCATGCTGTCGTTCTCCATCATGCAGCCGTTGGAGGCCATGGCCCGCCACATCCGCAACTACCGGGCCGCGGCCGAGAACCCCGAGCCCATCACCGACGTGACCACCAACGCAACCGCGGCCTACACCTTGGTGCACTGCGCCGACACCGCCCAGCAGGTGCTGGACAACGAGGTGTGGAAGTCGGTGGAGTGGTGGTACTCCAACCTGGCCCAGTTCACCCTCGACTGGGAGCTGCCCGAGCTGTCACAGGAAGAGCGGGACGCCACCTTCCCGCTGCTCAAGCCGCTCATGGAGGAGGGGATCGACGATCTCATCCACCACTTCGACGAGGCCGACATGATCGTGGTGGGCGATGTTGATACCTGCTACGAGAAGATGAAGCACTACGCCGACATCGGTGTTGACCAGCTCATCTGCTACGTGCAGTTCGGCTACCACTCCCACGAGTCGATCATGCGCACCATCGAGCTCCTGGGCAAAGAGATCATCCCCGAACTCGAGAACTACACCCCCTCGCCTAAAGACTCCTGATTCTGTCGGCACGCCAATTGTTCACAGTTGAATGGCGCACAAGTGAAAGATGAAGGACATCTTCTTCCGAAAGTGCTAGTTCCCAAAATTCTCTAGCCTTAAGATGGAACTCTTATGCAACTCAGACTCGAGTATCAGTCTACGGATAGCTAGTGTTCAAAAACTTGGAAACCAACCAAGAGTGCGACTCTGATTCTATATCCATGGAACTGTTTCAATCTTGTTGGTTACCCGATTGAAATAGGTGCCTGTATAGTTGAATTCTCTTAGCAGCAGCAACTCCAGGTACCAAATTGCAGCCAGATGAGCTTGATCCATCAGGTCGAAGGTCAACTTTGACCCCGTATCAGGGTGTACAATCTTATTCCTTACCCATGCGACGACCTCTGGAAGTTGTCCGAGGTTTTTTGAATCCCTAATCTCATGGCCCTTAGAACTGAGAGCTATAAGGGGACTAGGAATGTCTGGTTCAATGTTCGCGGAACTCAAGAGCTCTCGTATTTTGGTGCTCGCTTGTGATTTCTTTAGATCTTTTGCCTTGATTGATTGTGCAATGAGTCCATATTTTACCCAATATAGTGTTTCTAGAGTAGAAAATGCTGCGACGAGTCCACTGTCAATAAATTTGCCATTGGCAGACGCATATCTCCCGATGAGTTGGGGCAATATTGCTCTCCAGATTGGATCGTTCCATTTCTTCTTGAAATGGTTGTACAGTGAATCCAAATGTTGTCGTCCCTCAGCATCATACCGACTGAACCAAGACTGGCGGTATGCAGCAGAGTCAATAGGACTGTAGGTTCTTGCATACACTACTTCTTCTCCTGCTGATGTAATGCCTGTCGGTAATACGATTCCGACATGAGAAGAAGACATGAACGACAGAAACCAATACAATGCTTCTACAACTTCTAGAGCATCACTAGATGAAAATGTGTCAGCTTGGTCGTTTGTAATTCTGCACACATGGGACAATGCGTACGAATCCTTTATTCGAGTTTCCCCCCAAATGTCAGAAGAGTCAGCTCTTGAGTCTATGTCAACACTCCACCTGTTGTCGGAGTCCAAATGTATTCGGTTAGCAGTTGTATGACGAGTGTTGTTTTCGATATCGATTCGGCTTGTCACAGCGTTTCCGATATCAAATGGAAAGTTAATCAAGTAAAATTGCATCTCAAGAAGCGGATCTTCGTTGCCGAGGATGGTCTCTTGATGCAACAACGCTGTAAATTCCAATTTCGTGTGATTTAGGTCTGCAGACGACTCGAAATGTTTACCGGTCATTCTCATAGGAATAGATGCTGTATGTCCTGCAATATCCAATTGTAGACTGCCATTTGAATGGTAAATGTCGAGGAGTGATCCATCACCGAGGGTTGTGAAATGTACGTTGTATCTCGGCATCGATTGAACTGTACAGACTATCTTTCCATTACCTTCACACCTTAGACTTGTGGACCTACCATCTGTCGCAGATGACATGGTGCTACTAGGAGCCGTTACTGTCATAGGGCCGTCATAAAGCAAGACAGATTCACCAATGTCAGTGAATGAATAGATGGGTTGGATTGCTGGAGGGTGGTCTGTCAACTCCGGTGTCTCTGGCATGTAGAAATAGTAATTCGTAGATGCGACACAATCACAAGGTTCATGAGGGTGTCGTTGTGGGGGGTAGAGTCCGAGGACGGGAATGGTGGTAACGGCACCTTTGCAGGAGTGAGTATGTTGGATCTTGAGCGACTTGTGAAGGGTGCTCAGGTGCGGTTGCCTGGAGATGACGATGTCGTGACGCTGGTGCAGGTCACGCAGGGGCCATTTTGGGAGATCGTCTACCGGGACGCCGGTGGCGGCTTGGATGAGATAACGCTGCCTGAGGCGGAGTTGGCGAGGATCAGTTTGGTTTCGTCGGCGGGGCCGGTCCGTTTCGGTGGGGATGCGCGTCGGTTCCGACTGGGAGTGGAGGCGCTGCGTATTCAGAACATGTTCCGCCACGACATGGCTGGGCTGGCGGTGTCGAACATTTCACCGTTGCCCTACTAGCTCAACGTGGTGTACGGATCGCTGCTCCCAGAGCCAATATTTCGGTTCTTGCTGGCGGATGATCGTGGGCAGGAAAGACGATCATGGCTGGGCTGTACATCAAGGAGTTATTGCTGCACTACGCCGCCGACTGCGTATTTGATCGTTATCGTGACCAATCTGCGCCCGCAGTGGCGGCGCGAGCTGGCCCAGCGGTTCGACAAAGAGCACTGGTACTGACGGTTCTTTACTCGCAGCAGGTCTCCTTCATTGAGCACAAACGGACTAGGGCTCGGCTCCAGCTCATTAGCACTGATCTCCGCCCAACCCTCATGGCCGTTGGCTTGTTGTTCGCAATTGGGGCAAGTCTCCAATGTCCTGGGCTTCAGTCAATTGAGTGGGACAGTATCTTCGTCTGACTGGCTCCTGCCCTATCAGTTACCGTCACGAGTGTGGGCACGCCATGGCGCAAGGTTGCAGGGTGGACACTCGGTCCCCCGTTGCTGGTGGCTTGCCTTGGCGTCACCCTGTGGGCCGCGCTGCAGGCCGCCCTGTTTCTCCCGCTGGTTTTCGGCACGCCGCCCGGAACTGATGAGAAGGTCTGGGTCACATCAAGCTATTGCCGCAAGTACTGGGCTGATGACTTCTCGTGCGCCGAATGGGGCCGCTATCGGACTCAAGTGGAAGTCGGCACCCGTGGTTTCTGTGAAGACCCTTGGGCGGGTGGCTGGGTTTGGGACCTGGTGGCCTGGCACGTAGAGTTGCCGTGGTCGTTCCTCCACGAAACCACCCTCAAATGCTGACTGCAGATTCCCATACCAAAGAGGGGGTATGAAGAAGCTCTTCATCGTGCTGGTACTGGTGGCCGCGGCTTGTGGCAACGCCGAACCGGTCGTCCAATCCAGCCCCGAGTTAGGTGAGACTCCGGTGACGGCACCGGCACCTGCCCTAGAATCGGTGCCCACACCGCCGCCTACGCTGGCATCCGAATTCGAGGAGTCATTCTCCGACCTCCTAGCGCAAACAGTGGAAGGGGTCACTCCAGAGGAGGCAGAGGCCATGGCCGCTTGCTCAGCGGCCCACAAGCGGGCGGACTCGCAAGCGGGCATTGTCCTCAATTTGATACAGCTGGTAGTGGCCGACATCAGGGCTGCTGGGCTTGAGCCCTCAGGGCCAGGCTGGGACCAGTACACCGAGTCATTTTTGGAGGCTGTTGAACTGGCCGAAGCCGAAGAGCGGGCGTGGAACGAGGACCCCGAGCACCTATTGATCGGTTTGCTCCACCGCCAGAATCAGGCCTTGGCCCGATCCATGGCCGGGATGGCCATATGGTCTGCTGGGGCGGCTGACGCGATCGAGGACACTGAGCAATCGATGAGCGGAAATAGGCTGGCACTGCTGGCCGAGCAGTCGGCAATCCTGGCCCAACAGTTGTCGCCCTGTCTCTCTTAGGCCGCGAAGGGTTAGCTCTAAAACTGGTGGAGGTTGCTGACAGTCGGGGTCGGTTGTCGCGCATGATCTTGCGCTTCTGCTGCTTCAGCTTGATACGAATCAACAGGTCAATGTGTGCATAGTTGCGCCGCAGCCTTAGGGGCGGACTTCGATGAATCCGGCTGCGGCGAAGTCGCCGTCGAAAGCCAGGGCCTCCGTTAGCCGTTCCCGTCGCATGATCTCGAAGCTGACCGCGTCCACATAGGAGTAGGCCCGCTCATCGTGCCGGCGCAGCCATTCCCATGCACGCTCGTCGATGTGTCCATCTATCGGGGCTCGGGAAACACGGCCTGATTGGTTGATGGTGTCCAGGAATCGAACAGCCGTGTGGTGATCGGCCCGGTACCTCAGCAAAGTCCACGTCTCACCGAGCACCAGGTTGGAGGTGCGAACAGGCTCGCTGTCCCTAGTCCACAGCGCGGTGGAATCGGGGTGACGTCGGTCGCGGGGAAGCAGCAAACCAACCCAGAATGAAGTGTCTGCAAACCTCACTGGAGATAGATGGCGGCGTCGATGTCGTCGATTGGGTCGATGTCAACCGACCCAATCAAGGCATCGACTGGGTCAGGACTCTCGGTGAGTGCATGCTCTAGGGACAGGCGAACGGCCATCCTGACCAGTTCGGAGCGGGTCCGTCCAGATCGCGCTGCCTCCGCAGTGAGGGCGTGGTCCAGGTCGTCATCCATGTATAGCTGTATACGCCTCATAAGGTGAATATACACCACATTTGTTGGAGTCAGGCTGGGCGAAGGCAATTCGTTCCCCCACGAGTGCTTAGGAAGAGGCGGGGTTTACGCTTGGTGGATGGAACAAGACGGCCTCAGCCGGGCTGAGCTGATCGAGCGGTCGGGCCTGGCCGCAGACCAGGTCGACTTGGCCATCGACGCGGGGCTGTTGATTCCCGATCGAAACGGCCGGTTCGGTGAGGACGCGGTCACCATGCTCCAGGCTGGGGCTGCCCTGGTGGCCGTCGGAGTTAGCGTGCCGGACCTGGCCCGGCTGGCGGTGCTCCACGCCCGCAACGTGGAGGCGGTGGTAGACGAGGCGATCGACCTCTTCTTGGGCGCTCTCGGCCCTGGGGGCTTGGAGAGTGCCAGCGCGGAGGATCTGGCCCCGCTGGTGGAGGCGCTGGTGCCCCAAGTGGTGGCCTTGGTCGGCGATCACTTCCGCCGCACTCTGTTGAGCAGGGCATCGGCCCGGTTGGCGGAGAACGGGCAGTGACTCCGCTAGAGGAGTTCGCATCGTGGCCCGGTGACGACCGAGTGTTCTGGCGGGCGCCCGGTGGCGGGGCGATGGCCGGTTTGGGGGCGGCTCGGGTGGCCGAGCTGGATGGGCCTTGGCGCTTCGACGCCGCCGCGGCAGCCGCTGCTGAGCTGCTCAACGAGGGGGAAGTGGCGTTCGCGGGCTTCGGCTTTGCCGATCAGCCGGGGTCGGGGGTGTGGGACGGCTATCCCAACGGTCGGTTGGTGGTTCCCGAGCGGGTTGTGCGGGGAATGGCTCCTGAGGTTGGTGACATCGTCGAAGACGGAGCGGTGCGGGTAGAGGACGGAACCCGGGCCTCGTACCGCGACGCGGTCAAACAGGCCGCCGATTCCATCGACGCCGGGGAGTTGGCCAAAGTTGTGGTGGCCCGAGAGGTGGAGGCTGTGGGCAGCATCGACCCCGCCGTAGTGCTGTCCCGGCTGTCGGACCGCTTTGAGTCGTGCGCTGTTTTCGGTTTTGGCCGGAAGAGGTCGTGCTTTGTCGGGGCCAGTCCCGAGGTGCTGGTGGAGCTGGACGGCGATGTGGTCACCACCTATGCCGTAGCCGGCACCGCGGCCCGGGGCTCAACCCCAGCCGAAGACGCCGCCAACGTTGAGCGGTTGGCGTCCGACCCCAAGGAACAGGACGAGCACCGCTACGTAGTGGACTATCTGCGAACCCGGCTGGCCCTGGCCGGGGTGGAGCTGAATCCAGCAGGAGATCTCGAGGTCCGGACCCTTCCCGGAATCCATCACCTGAGCACGAAGGTCACCGGGCACATCACCCCTGAGCCTGGCTTGGCCCTGCGACTGGCGGGCGCCCTGCACCCCACCCCCGCGGTGGGGGGCACGCCGAGCAGGTTCGCCCAGCAGTGGATCGCCGAGCACGAGGGATTCCACCGGGGGTGGTACGCCGGTCCCGTGGGATGGATCGACCACCGGGGATGCGGATCGTTCTACGTGGCCCTGCGCTCGGCGCTGATCAACCCCAATGGGCTTCGGCTGTTCGCCGGGGCGGGCATCGTGGCCGGGTCTGATCCCGAGCAGGAGCTGATCGAGACCGACGTGAAGCTGGCCGCCGTGCTGGACGTGGTCACATGAGCGACTTGGCCTATCGGGCCACCGGGCGCTTCTGGGCCGAGTTGGCGGCTTGCGGGGTGACCGACGTGGTGGTCTCCCCCGGATCGCGGTCCGCTCCGCTGGCGGTGGGTGCCCGCAAACAGGAGCGGCTACGGGTCACCGTGCAGCTCGACGAACGAGTGGCCGGGTTCTGTGCCCTGGGCATGGCAAAGGCATCAGGCCGCCCTATCGCGCTGGTATGCACCTCGGGCACTGCCGCGGCCAACTATCTCCCGGCGGTGGTGGAGGCCCACCACAGCGGGGTGCCGCTGGTGGTGTGTACCGCCGACCGGCCCCCCGAGCTGCGTGACGCCGGAGCAGGCCAAACCATCGACCAGCTGAAGCTGTACGGCGACCGCGTCCGCTGGTATGCCGAGACCCCGTGCGACTTGGACGATCCCGACTACTTCGCCCGGCTGGCAGTGCGGGCGGCCACCATGGCCGGAGCTGGACCCGACCCCGGACCGGTTCATCTGAATTGGCCCTTCCGCAAGCCGCTAGAGCCCCAAGGTCCGATTGCCCGACTTGCCGCCACAGTGGGCCAGCCGATCGCCCCTGTGCGGCCCTTGGTTGACGCCGATGTCGACGCGGTGTGCCGCTTGGCTGGTCGTCGCGGGCTGATCGTGGCTGGCGCAATGGAAGTGGACGATGCGGGTGCCGCGGCCATCGTCGGCTTTGCCGAGGCGGCCGGATGGCCGGTGGTGGCCGATGCCGGATCCCAACTCCGAGGCCGAGGGCCGATGGTGTCGGATGGCGCCGAGTGGGTGCTGGGCCGCGCTGATCTGGCCCCCGACGTTCTGGTTCGCATCGGAGGGCCGCCCAGCAACCGGGCGGTCATCGATTTTGTGGCCTCGTGTGGCGCAACCGACCGTCTGCTGGTGGATCCCCGCCGCCGCTGGGAGGATCCGTCGTTCGGATGGACAGCTGCGCTGGCCTCTGATCCGGTGGCCTTGCTGGGCTCGGCCGCGGCCCAGATGTCCTCGGCGAATGATGCCTGGTCTGTGGCATGGACTGAGGCAGCCCACGACGCCTGGGATCGGGTGGAGACGGCTCTGGGCCACGATGGCCTGCTGGAGCCGCTGCTGGCCGCCACCCTGCTGCGGGCACTGCCGCCGGAAGTTCCCCTGTATGCGTCAAGCAGCATGCCGGTTCGAGACGTCACTTCGTTCTGGCCACGCGACGCGCTGCCCCGCCGGGTGTTGGTCAATCGGGGGGCCAACGGCATCGATGGGGTGGTCTCGTCAGCCCTAGGCGCCTCCCTCGTACTGGACCAGCCGGTGGCTGCGTTGGTGGGCGATGTTGCGCTGCTGCACGACATAGGCGGATTGTTGGCCGCATCCCTGTCGGACGCCGATCTCACCGTGGTGGTGCCCAACAACGACGGCGGCGGCATCTTCTCGCTGCTGCCGGTGGCTGAGGGCGGCTCCGACGTCCACTTTGGCGAACTGTTCCACACGCCCCATGGAGTCGGTCTCGGCAAACTGGCCGCGGGTTTGGGCGTCAACTACCACCGGACCGGACAGGCTGATGATCTGGTCGAGTCCGTGACCAAGGCCTCGGGGGTGACGTTGATCGAAGTACCCATCGACCACGGAACAGCCATCAAGCAGCGCAAACAGCTTGCCGATCTGGCCGAATGAGCCAGACTCCCACCGTGGTTCTGCACGGCTTCACCGGCTCGGCCACGGCTATGGCCCCGCTCACCAGCCGCTTGCCCGATCCGGTATTGGCGCTGGACCTGCCCGGCCACGGTTCAGGGCCGATCTCTGACGACCCAGCCGACTACACGATGGCGGCCACCGTGGCCGGCGTGGTCTCGGCCACTGCTCACCTGGATAGGTTTTCCCTGGTGGGCTATTCGATGGGCGGTCGGGTCGCGCTTTCTTTGGCGCTGGCCCATCCCGAACGGGTGGCCACGCTGGCTCTCATCGGCGCCCGAGCCGGGATCGACGATTCCGCCGAGCGGGCTGAGCGCATCGCGGCCGACGAAGCTTTGGCCGACAGGATCGAATCAGAGGGCATCGAGTGGTTCGCCGACTATTGGGCCGATCAACCGCTGTTCGCCACCCAGCGAACCCGCCTATCAGCCGACCAAAAGGCCGAGCTGCGGGCTCAGCGACTGGCTTGCAACCCCCGGGGTTTGGCCCACAGCCTGCGGGGCATGGGGGCCGGAGCAGTCGAACCCATCGGTTGTCGCTTGTCAGATCTGTCCATGCCCTGCGCCCTCATCGTCGGTGATGACGACACCAAGTTCGCGGCCATCGCCCATCAAATGGCCGCGGCCATCCCTCAGGCCACTGTCTGCTTGATTCCCGGCGCTGGCCATGCCGCTCACCTGGAAGCCCCCGACGCCACCGCAGACGCGGTGATCCAATGCGCGTCGAGCTGAGCGAGGTCTCGCTCAAGCTGCGTCGTCCGGTGATGACTGGCCGAGGATCCATCACTCAAAGAGATGGGTTGCTTGTACGGGTGACCGATGGCGACTCCACCGGATGGGGAGAGGCTATGCCCCTGTACGACTGGCCCGGTGCTGATCTGTCGGCCACTCGGCGGGCGCTTGAAGCGTGGGCTACCGACCCCGATCCAAATCGGCTGCCCACAGAACGGTTTGCTCATGCTGCCATCGAGTTGGCCCTGCTAGATCTCGAGGCCCGGCAAAGTGGCCGAACCCAGGCTGAGGTGCTCACAGAGGGCGGGCCAATGGCTGATGCAGTGGAGCTCAACGCCCTTGTATCCGGTGCCGATGACGCTGCCGCGGCTGCGGCCGGTGGCTACGCCACGGTGAAGCTAAAGGTGGGCGCGACCGATATCGAGATCGACGTGGCTGCGGTAGCTGCCGTGCGAGACGCCATCGGGGACAGTAGTCGCCTTCGGCTCGACGCCAACGGAGCATGGACCGTGGATCAAGCGGTGTCTGCGCTGTCTCGGTTGGAGCAATTCGAGATCGAGTACGTCGAGGAACCGGTAGCGGGGATCGAAGCCCTGACTCAGGTGGTCGAGCAATCCCCGATCCTCGTTGCGATAGACGACAGCCTCGGCTCGGTTGAGGCCCAGGTTCCCGAGTCAATCTCCGTCGTGGTGGTAAAGCCCATGGCCCTCGGCGGTCCCCGAACGGCGTACGCCGCCGCCCGCCGCTGGATCAATCAGGGCCGCAGAGTGATCGTTACGAATTATCTCGACTCCGCAATCGGCCAACACGCTGCCCTAAGTGTCGCTGCTGCCCTCCCAAACCCCTCACAAGTCCACGGCGCCATCACGCCCGCCCTTTTCGACCGCGATATCGCTGATCTACCGACCATTGCTGACGGTTGCTGCCCCCTCCCACCTCACAGCCCCGCAGTCCCCAGGGAGGACAGCTAGGGCTCCCAGACCACGGTGTCGGTGTTGGCGTCGATGATGATGCGGTTGTCCAGGGGTTGGTCGAGGGTGATGGAGGCGGTCTGCTGGAGGCCGGAGCGCTCGCATTCGTCAGTGGTCACCAGGGCGTGGATGGTGATCTTGATCTGGGTGATGCCGTAGTCAACCTCGGCGTCGCTGAACTCCTCGCACTCGGTTCCCCAGTAGCGGACGGCGAGTGTGCGGTCGTTGTCGCCCACATCCACGTTGTTGATGATGCGAATCTCCCGGGGCGGTCCTTGAGGGAGCTCCTTGGTCTTGGTTGTACACCCCGCAGCCAGCAGCACCACCGCCAATAGGAGCGCGACCCGGCGAAAGCTCACGACTCTTCGGCCCGGGTCGACGCCGTCTCCACGCTCAGATCATGCCATCCGTCGCGGTGGGGCAATACCGTCAAGCCGTGGGACTTCGGCGGTCGCAGCTTGTGGTGGTGTGGCTGATCGGGGCCGCGGTCATCCTGCCCAACGCATCCATTGCGCCGGCCATCCCCGAAATCGCCGATGCATTCGGGATCTCCGACCAGACCTCGGTGTTCATCTTGATGACCGCCCACGCCCCCGGCCTGTTCATGGCCTCGGTGATCGGAGTGGCCGCCGACCGCTACGGGCGCCGCCGCATCATCGTGCCCTGTTTGCTGCTGTTCGGGCTGGCCGGCCTGGTAATAATGGCATCAACCAACCTGGCCATGCTGCTGACGTTCCGGTTCATCCAGGGGCTGGGCTCATCGGGATTTCTGAGTTTGGCGCTGGTCATCATCGGGGACAACTACGAGGGAGTAGAGCGCACCCGGATCATCGGCCAGAACGCCCTGGCCATGAACTTGAGCGTGGCGGCGCTGCCCGCCGCTGGCGGCCTGCTCACCGAGCTGTTCGGCTGGCGGGGGCCGTTCGCCATGCACGCCGCCACCATCGTGCTGGCCCTGTTCGCGGCCACCCTGCTGCCACCCGATGAGCGCCGCACCCCTGAGCCGTTGCGCCACCAGCTCCGCCAGGCTCGCCCCCATCTGATGCGGCCCGAAGTGGGGGTGTTACTGCTAGTGGCCCCGTTCACATTCCTCATCTTCTTCGCCGTCGGGATCACCACCATGCCCATCCACCTCGACAATGAGTTCGGCGCCTCGGCTGGGATTCGGGGCCTGATCCAGTCGCTGCCCGCGGTGTCGGCCGGATTGGTGGCGCTCAGCATGGGCCGCATCGCCGGCCGCTACTCCACTTCGGCCATCGTGCGCGCGGGCTACATCGGATTCGTCATCTGCCTGACGGGGATGGCGGCGTCGCCCTCGCTGGCGGTGATCATCGCCCCGGTGCTCGTGCTCGGTGCCGCCGATCAGATGGTGGTGGTCCCGCTGCAAAGCCGAGCGGCTTCGCTGGCCCCCAATGAGCATCGGGCTGTGATGGTGGCCGCCTGGGGCACCGCCATCCGCATCGGCCAAGTCGGCGGCCCAGCCGCCGTAGCCGGCCTCCTAGCCATAGGCGACACAAGGCTGGTCCTGTGGACCGGCGCCGCCCTCTCCGCCGCCCTCCTCATCCTCGTAACCACAGTCAGCAAACTCATAGACCGCGACCTCTGGTTCAGAACAGCGCAGTGAGTAGATCAGACACCAGGGCTGTCATTGACGCTGAGACGAAGTCGGGATCAGCAGCTAGTCCTGCGGCCTGGGCCGCCATCACGACGCCAACCGAATCGGGACTGCCAAATAGTGGATTGAGGCTTTCTATTGCTTCACTTGTGACCGATGCGCTCTGTTCATCACCTACGAGTTGCTTCAGACGATGAGCTAGGTCAGCAGTTTCAGTGGCCTGAAGCAGCCGGAGGACATCGAGGGCGTCTTTGTCTTGGAGGCGCTGGGGTCTGTCAATACGCTCCGCGATCTTGTGGGTTTTGGCCACGAGCAGCGCGCCGGGGCCAGCGACATTCATGGTGACTGAGCGACTGTCGGCAGGATCAAGTGCAGAAATTGTCGTGAGCTCTCGGTCGACGAGTGCAGCTTCCAGTCCTTTAGCTCGTCGGGCCACACCCTTGCCGTGTGGCCCGAGGCGAGCAGCACGGCTGCCTGGACCGGCCAACATCTCAGGCACCAAGAAGTCCACGAGGACGTCGTTCGGGCTGATCCAGCGCCCTATCTGTCCTTCTCTTGCCCTGAAACCGTGCATTCCCAATAATTCGGTGAGCAGAGGCGAATCGCGTAGATCACTAGGGTCGATGCTGAAATCGGCGTCGGTGGTGAATGGGGTCACTGTGTCAAACAGTTCACCTTCTCCGGTGTGGAGATAGAGGGCTTGTGCACCGACGAGGACGATGGCATCGAGATGGGTTTCGAGCGCGTCGGCCGCATCAAGCAGCGCAGCACGGGCCCGGACATAGAGAGGGTCAAGATCGCCAGGCATCTTCATTCTCCTGCATCCAAAGGAGCATCTCCTCGCCTTGCGATGGCTCTCGTCCTGGACCTGTCAGTAAGTCGACGCTGAGTTGGCTGGGGGCGACGCACCTCAGCCCGTTGCGCCAAATGGTCCTGTCGAACACCACGGGATCGAATGGTTCGAGCAAGATGACGTTTGCACCTGTCTCGATCTCGCGCAGATTGAGTTGATCGGCGAATCTCCAGGCGTCTTCGACATACAGCGTGGCGGTCTTGGCGGGAGCGACTGGATCAAAGACTTGGGCTGCGAAGGCGCCGGTCGCCGCGTACACAGGACCAGCCTCGTCAAGCTTCTCCAACACCGCCGGGAGGCCCCGCGGTTCAAGAAAAGTCATAGGAGTATTCGAGCTGGATTGGCCATAGTCCGCTGCCCACCTGCGAATCGCGGCCTCCCAGTCAACAGTCAGAACTGGCCCCCGGGGTTCACGGGTGACCATTCCCTCCCGGTCCAAGAACTCAATGACGCGCGAGAGCGTGGGCGCAGAAGCCCCGCTGGTTGCAGCGAGCTCTCGGATACCAAAGGGAGGAGTGTGGTCGATGACAGCGCGAACGGCGCGCGCCGCTCCACGACCTCGAAGCGATTGGAGGTCGCTGTCTTGCGGCCATGGGTCTCGATCAACGCCTGAGGTCGAGATGAACAGCCCAGGCTCAGACACTTCGATTCGCATATTGCCCGTCATGTCGATGTACCCAACACCAGCGCGGTCGAGAATCTCCCTTGAGCGCGGTGAGAGGTACGGGGCTGCTACTACTGGGACTGCATCCGAAAGGTCGTCGGAGCAGTACATCGCAAGCCGCTCGATCACCCGAGGCAAGAGACGGGGCTCAATTGCCCTTTTGGTCTCAATTGCCAGGTCAGCGCGCTCCCCATTGGGAGCCAAGATCTCTATGAGCAGGTCAAGTCGGCCACGTCCTGCGCGTACTTGATGTTTGGCTTCTAAGGACCACCCCGCTGGCAGGGTCGAAACTAGGGTTCGCTCAACATCTCGGATGATGTCTACCTCGCGGGGTAGCTCTTGGGCCGGCATAAGCGATCATTCCTTTCACGCGGCGTGGTCGTTCCAGAAATAATACTGTTTCACCTCTAGTGAAACAACTAAATATATGAAACAGTCGATGCTCTGCCGTTGGAAACTCTGAGTCACTGCTAGCGATAGTAGGCTTGCCGGATTAACTCGTTGTAGGTCCGCCGGACTTCATCAAGTTCTCCCTGACCTCGTAGCACTCCCTCGCGTATCAGCAGCTCTTGGTGACGATCAACCACAGAACCTGGGTATTGCTCGGTCTGCCACTTGCGCCATGATGCTCTCCCCACAGGTCCCCGACCATGGCCTTCAAGGCTCATGTAAGAAAGTCCCATCAAGTACTCAACTTCGTCAAAGTGGTCAGCAATTCGTTCCTCGTCTCGAACGATCTCTGATACGGCTGGGCAAACCACATCGAAGAGGTGATCTGAAATAGGCGTCTTGCGGTTTCCAAAGCCATCAATTGATTGATTGACTGCATCGTGGTCGAGAACGCCCCAAGAGCTGACGGCGACACTTAGGGGCCACGATTGACCTCGCCTGTCTGCCTTGACTGTTCCTAGCGTCAGAGCAACTGACTCGATCCGGTCGGAAGCGACTGCTCCTAGTGCAACTGCGTACAAGGCCAGGAGGGTCGGATATTGCTGCATACGGATGAGGGCCACGTTGCCTGAGTGCCCCATGTTCCGGTTTGCTAGCTGCCCCACGCATCTCGCCCAGAGTCGATCGTGCTCTACACAGTCCGAGAAAAACGCGCCTGTTGCCAGCAGCTTTAGGAGTCTGGCCGTTGCCTCCTCATACATGTTCATTCGCTCCGCGTATTGCTGAGGGCCGACTGCGCCATCAACTGAGAGATCACGGAACTGATCGATTGCATCGTTGGTCTCGGCAATCAGGAGGTCATGGAGCTTGATGCGGTGGACTGGGTCAGGCAGGTACTTCTTTAGCTGAGCGACGGCAAATGCTGTGTCTTGAGGCCGCTGGTCGGCGGCACCAGCAAGAGCGTCAACCATGTCAGCGAGAGAGCCAAATGCGCTGTCGGCACCCTGAATCGGGATTCGGATTGCTTCCCTGTGACTCACAATCTCCTCGGTCTCAGGCTCAAGCGGATCTCGGTGAAGCCAATAGGCGGCGAACCTGCGTCCTGGTGATCGAAGAATTGCATTTCGAAGGGCAGGATCCCATTTGCCAGACCACCCACAGACCAAGAGTCCGTATTGGTCGAAGACCTCGTCGAGTAGCTGATCGATGGCGGGGTCGTACCGCTCAAGCTCATCGACAGTGTTCTTCAGATCAGGAGACAGGTAGTCACCATGCACCTTGATGATTGAGCACCGACTGTGAGTGAGGGGCAACGCACCAGTGGCGTGAGCAGGGCTGGAGACCACATTAGGAGGGACTCCTGCCTCGACGAGCGCCGCTTCGAGCAGTCTGTCGAAGTTGGTTGTCACGATCACCTTGACAAATCCGTCAGCAACGAGCTTGGCGATGGAGTTGTGGGCGATCGTGGGGAGCTTCAGACCCTCGGCTCGTTCGTCCTCTGTTGGTTCGAAATAGGGCTCCAATAGGTTGCGGCGGTCAGCTTGTGAGGGAGCTAACTCGGTAAGTAACGCCGAGTAGTCGGGTTCGCCGCCAGTTTGTTCGCGGTACCAGGCAATTGGGTCGTCCCCGATGTCTTCATCTCTAAGCAGGGCAAGCCGTCTTATGAGGTCAAGCGTTACGTGCCAACCAGTGGGCACCCCCGAGCTAGCACTGACACCGGAGCCAAGCAGCAGAGCAAACGTCTTGGGACCTGCATGAATACTGGACGCGAGCGAAACCAGAGGATTAGAAGGCATGTCTGCGAACCTATCCGCTTCCAATGACAGTTTGTTGATGCTGCTCAGGCAGTTGAGCACCCTGGTGCGGGAAGCAGCTTCACCAATGGACTGAGCTAACTCCCCCCCAGCCTCATCGACTACATCCTCGTCCACGAACTCGCCCACCTCCACGAAACCAACCACACCCCCGAGTTCTGGGCCATAGTCGCTCGCCTCATGCCCGCCTACGAAACCCACAAGTCCGTCCTCGCCACCTTCGGCAAGAACATCTGGCTCGGCTCGGTTGATGAGCAGTAGGCAGAACAGCTGCTCAGGAAGGGGAGAAAGGCGTAACCCCGGCCGTTTGCCGAAGCAGGGACGGTTCCGGGGTCTAGACCTGTAACTGTATAGGGCGCTGAAGTGCTGGGCAACGACTATTTTGGGTTTAGCAGCCTGGGTGTTTGTCAGGCCGGTCTGGAGGCCAGAACATCTGGAATGCGGGAAAGACCAGTCATCCAGGCGTGGGTGTCAAGGCACATCCATTGAACGAGTTCGAAGATCATTGCGGCGTCATTTGCCAGTGCTCGGCGGTGTATCGCCTCGTGATGAGCGACACGGTTTCTCAAGAAGTGAAGTCTGTCCATTCGAGACTCCACCTCGGCCCGTATTCGAGCCGCGTTGCCAGCTGAAAAATGGTTCGGGAATTGTGCAGCGAGAGCAGGTACCCACAATGTTGTGTGGTACCGCGGTGAACAAAGGAATCTCCAGAACCCAAATCCGAGTTGAGTCATCACGTTGTCCTGAGTTGTTGACTGCTCCTCGTTCCTTGCTGCCCGCTGTTTTGCCTTCGCAATCACTTTATGAATGTGCCTGTTGCCTCGGCCCGCAAATGACGCAGCCTGGTCATACCAAGGAGATGACAGACCTGCTGATGCAGCAAGTCCGGTAAGGGCCTCGTCGAAGCGGTTGCGGAGTACGACTTCTAGCCGACCGAGATCTTCTAGGAATGCAGCGGCGATTTGGGCGTTCCAGGCGTAGAGGTCGAGTGCTCGGTTTGGGTCGTGGTTGCAGTCGTCCAAATACGAGCGCAGGCGGTCATGGCTCAAGCGATCCAAGATCACAACGGGATCGAACGTTGACGGGTTGGGCATTGGCCGGTACCCTCACTTCTGAAAACCCCGGAACCGTCCCTGCTTCGGCAAACGGCCGGGGTTACGTCTTTGTGGGGGGAAGTGAGGGCGGCCAGAGGGCCGCGATAGCTGCCGTCAGGCAGCCGAATGGAGGCTACTGGGGGCGGAGGTTGTTTCCGGCCCGTTAGCGGCCGGCGGCGGGGCGGAAGGCGGCTACTACTTCGGCTAGGTAGTCGTGGGCCTCGGCTGCGTCGGAGGGGATGGGGAGGTGGGCTCGGAAGTCGGTGACTCCGGCTTCTACCAGGGCTGGCACGCTGTCCATGGTGGCGGCTAGGTCTACGCCGTCGTCGGTGCGCACGATTGGCAGGGTGCCGACCACGCCGAGGTCGGACGGGTCGCGGTCAAAGCCGGCCACCGCTTCGCGCATCTGGCCGATGTGGTATTCCATGTCGCCGGCCATGGCGTCGCCCCAGGGGATCCATCCCGAGCCGAATCGGGCCAGACGGCGCATGGCCCGGGGGTTGACCGTGCCGCTCACCCAGATGGGTACTCCGCCGGGCTGCACCGGCTGGGGCTGCATGTAGATGCGGGAGAACTCGAGTTGGTCGTCGCTGAAGTCGGCCGGGCAAGAACTCCACAGGGCTTGGCACACCGCCAGGGTGTGGTCGAGCTGGCGGCCCCGGTCGGCGAAGTCCAGGCCGGCAGCCTCGTACTCCTCGGCCTGCCATCCCACGCCCACGCCGAGGTCCACCCGGCCGCCGGTGAGCACGTCGAGGGTGGCCAGCGACTTGGCCAGGATCACCGGGCGGCGCAGAGCGGCCAACAAGATGTTGTTGCCCAGACGGAGGTTGCTGGTGATGGCGCCCAGCGCCGTCAGCACGGTGGTGGGCTCCAGCCAGTGGCCGTCGGGGCCGGTGGGCTGGCGACCTCCGGCCATGCCCCCCAACTCGGCTTGGCCGTAGGCCTCCAGATTCTCGCCGAACACCACGTGATCGCTCACCACCACCTTGTCCACCCCGGCGTCATCGGCCGCCTTGGCCAGATCCAGTACGGGCTGCCAGCCCCCCGGGCCAGGGTCGGCGGCGGCGAACGTGCGGAGGTTGATGGACATCAGCGGTGTCATAAGGCCTTGCTTAGCCGATCAGACATGCCAATGACTCAGAGACCAGTCGAAAACCGCAGTCGGCTGTCCCGCCAGCGGGGCGCCTCGGGGAAAGAGAACCCGGAAGCGACCATCACTGGCGGGACACTGCCTATGTGGCTGTTATGTCAGGAAGCTGAAGCGGAGACCTTTCCGCTGTAGGCCGCGTGGCTCAGTGCGATAATCCAGAGTGCCAGCACGATGGCGGTGATGGTCTGGACTACGCTCCAGAAGTCGTTCGACTCCAATGACCCGGCCATGAGCAGGAGCACTGCGGTCGCCAGCATCACCAGCGAGGCGACGCCCTGCACGGCTCGGTGGATCCCGCCAGGCAGCAGGCGCATGCCGCCAAGACCGGAAACCCCGATTGATCCGTAGAGAACGGGCAAGACAATCAAGACGATTCCGAGTTTCGCCGACTGCATTGAAACTGCGATGTCCATGCTGCTGCTTCCGCCGATGCCGTCGTCCAACACCCTGACCGCCATGTGGTCGAACCCCTCGATCACGCCGATGACAAAGAGCGAAAGCATGCCCAGAAGAGTCCCGCCGCGAACCATGTCTCCTACCAGGCCTTGGTCGGTCACAAAGTTCCTGATGCTGTTGAGGCCGGTTAGGACGAACATCAGACCGAAGGCGTATAAGACCGCTGAGGTATGGGTGAGAACCTCGTTGTCAGCCATCGCATCCACTATGCCGTCGACGTTGTTCCAGTCCACGCTGTCGATGAGAACCCCTGGCTTAAGCGCCCTGCCGACGGCAGATACCACCCCTCCGAACAAGATGTACGCGCCACCGCGCTGAATTGCACTCATCGAAGACAACATGTCATACCCCCGGTCTCTTCTGTCCGGCTCAATGAGCCGGTTCCCGCTTCATATTGCCTGGTTTGAAACTACATCTGATTCCTTTAGGGGGCAAGGATGCTCTTTGTGGAAATCTTCGCTGGTGCCTGGCCTTTTCCTAGGGGAAATGCAACGGCCAAACTCGTGTTGTGAACCCCACCCTGGCAGAGTTTGCCGCAGAGGCTCGGGCGTTTTTGGACGCCAACGCCGAGCGGGCTGTGCGAGACGAGTTCACCTGGGGAGTCGGCTCCGATGAGATCACCGTGTACGCCGAGAAGAGCCCCGCTGATGAGGAAGCGGCGGTAAGGGCCGCTCAGCAATGGCGGGCCAAGATGTGGGAGGCGGGATTCGGGTGGATAGCCGGGCCACCCGAGTACGGCGGACGGGGTCTCGGCCCGGAATTCGAGCGGGCCTATCTCGATCTGGAGGCCGGCTATCGGGTGCCGTCGCAGACCATGTTCGGCAGTTCCCTGGGGGTGGTGGCCCCCACGATCCTGGCCCACGGTTCCGACTGGCTGAAAGAGCATTACCTGGCCCGGCTGTTCCGAGGGGAGGTCTTGGCCTGCCAGCTGCTGAGCGAGCCGGGGGCCGGGTCGGATCTGGCCTCCCTCAGCACCCGGGCAATCGCCGATGGCGACCAATGGGTGATCAACGGCCAGAAGGTATGGAGCTCCCGGGCACATTTCTCCGACATCGGCCTGCTGTTGGCCCGCACCGACACCGACGCGCCCAAGCACAAAGGCATAACCGCCTTCATCTACCCGCTCGACACACCCGGGACCGACGTTCGCCCCCTGCGGCAGATGACGGGCGGGTCGGAGTTCAACGAGGTGTTCTTTGATGATGCCCGCATCGACGACCGCCTCCGGGTGGGCGACGTCAACGCCGGCTGGTCGGTGTTTCGCACCTCGCTGCAATCAGAGCGGGCCTCGATCGGCTCAAGGGGGGCGGGCTACGGAGGCAGCGGGCTGGTGGGGCTGGCCGCCCCGGAGAAAGTCATCCAGCTGGCCCAGCACTTCGGACTGGCCGACGACCCGGTGGTGCGCCAAGACCTGGCCCGCCTGCACACCGGCTACCGGCTGGTGGAGTGGAACGCCAACCGCCAGCCCCCGCTGGCCCCGGCGGCTTCCAAGTACGCCACCGCTCGGCACATGAACTGGGCATCGTCGATGATCGCCCGCCTGCTGGGCCCCCGCATATGCGCCGATACGGGAGAGTGGGGCACCTATGCCTGGAAGCAGCTGCTGCTGGGCGCCTGCGCCATGCGCATCGGCGGCGGCACCGATGAGGTGATGAAGAACGGCGTCGGAGAAGGGGTTTTGGGGTTGCCGAGAGAGCCGCGCTAGGCCTCTTGGAGTTCGAGGGTCTTGCGGTCGATCTTGGACATGGGGGTTAGGGGGAAGGCGTCGGTGAGGCGGAGGTGTTCGGGGAGCTTGTAGGTAGCGATGTGCTGTTGGCCGAAGGCCCGTAATTCCTCGAGCGTCGGTGGGTCATTGGCATCAGTTGGGATGACCACGGCCACTCCGACGGCGCCCATCACCTCGTCGGGCCGGGGCACCACGCACACCTCCGAGACCTTGGGGTGCCACGCCAGCACTTTCTCGGCCTCTACTGGGAATACCACGTATCCGCCCCGGTGGAAGCCCTCGCCGCGGCGGCCCACCAGTCGCAGGCAGCCGGTATCGTCCATCCAGCCCTGGTCTCCGGTGTAGAGCCAGCCGTCCCGAAGCGCTTCGGCGGTGGCCTCCGGGCTGCGCCAGTAGCCGGCCATCACAGTGGGGGACTGAAAGCAGACCTCGCCGACTGTTCCGGCCGACACGGCCTGATCGCCGTCGGGATCCCGCACCTCCACCTTGATGCCGGGCCGGGGCCGCCCCACGGTGTAGAGCATCTCCTCTATGGGGGCGTCGATCCAGGTGAAGGTTCCGATTCCGCCCACCTCGGTGCAGGCGTACCGCTGGGTCCAGTCCGCTCCGAACCGCTGCCGTGCCTCCTCGATCACATTGGGGGGCGAGGGCGCCCCGCCGGTGACCACCAGCTTCACCGAGGAGAAGTCGTACTGGTCGAAGTCGGGGTGGCGCAGCATGAGGGCGATCTGGGGGGCCACCCCGCCCACCGCGGGCATCCGGTAGCGGGACACGGCGTCCAACACGGCGGTGGCGCTCCATTTGTCGATCACATGCAGGGTGGTACCCACCGCGAACTGAGCGGGGATCTTGCCCATCACTCCAATATGGGCCATCTGAGTGTTCGACGTGATAGGCCCGCCCTCCCCCCAGCCGTTGCCGGAGTCCACGATGGCGATGTCGGCCAGGATCTGGTCGGTGAACGTGGACCCCTTGGGCACGCCGGTGGTCCCTGATGTGAAAACCACCGCCACCGGCCGATCACCGTCTAGGGGCAGCGGTGGCGGGGCCTCGTCATGTACCCGCAGATCTGCGCACACCGAGCCGGGCCCGTCGGCCAGCGCTACTTCAATTAGGTCGATATCGAGGGCCATGCCGTCGGCCATGGCCGCGGTGGCGATGGCTCGGTCGGCCCCCGCCACGTCGTCCACCAGCACGGTGCGCTCAGGGGCGGGCAGGCGGCTGCTCACACCGGCAGTGATCGCCCCCAGCTTGGCCAGAGCCCCGTACAGCACGATGTAGTCCACCGACGACGGCACCAGCAGGGCCACCACCTGGCCGTGCTCAATACCCCGGCGGGCTAACCCGACGGCCACCTCGTCGGTCAGGCGGTCGAACTGGGCGAAGCTCACTCGCCAACCCTCCTCCGCCACCAGGGCCGAACGGTCAGAAAACCTCTGTCCCGACGCCCTGATGGTTTCGGCCCACATCTCCTGAGTGTGCCATTTCGGGATAAGGAATCCGAAGATCCAACCCAGCGTGGTGTCGGCACCTCTAGTCCAGAATGCGACGTATCGGGACAACTGAGTACCCGCGTTGTGAGAGGAATACGGTTGGCGAGTCCGAGTAACAAGGAGCGTGGACATGGGCGATTTCGTGCGGATTGAAACCGGTGAGACAGAAGGAGTGGCCACCCTTCGTCTGGACCGCCCCAAAGTCAATGCGCTGAATGCCCAGGTAGTGGCCGAACTGCACCAGGCCGCCGACGAGCTGGCCGGGCGCAGCGATATACGAGCGGTGGTGATTTGGGGCGGCCCCAAGGTGTTCGCCGCCGGGGCCGACATCAACGAGTTCTCCGGAGCGGACGCCGCCGGGGGCCGGGACCTGAGCCAGAGGATCAACGATGCTCTTAGGGCGCTGGAGCAGCTTCCTCAGATCACCATCTGTGCGGTAAACGGCTACGCCCTCGGCGGAGGATGCGAGCTGGCCATGGCCGCCGAGTTCCGCTTAGTGGGTGAGAGCGCAGTATTGGGCCAGCCGGAGATCCTCTTGGGCCTCATCCCTGGCGGAGGAGGCACCCAGCGCCTAAGCCGCCTGGTGGGCATCACCAAGGCCAAGGAGCTGATCTACACCGGGCGCAACGTTCGAGCCGACGAGGCAGTGGCCATCGGCCTGGCCTCGGCCGCCTACCCCGACGAAGAACTCTACGACGAGGCCGTGAAGCTGGCCGCCCGCTACGCCGCAGGCCCCGCCGCAATCACACTGGCCAAAAAAGCCATCCTCGACGGCTATTTCCTGTCCCTAGATGAGGCCCTGGAGATAGAGGTGGAAGCCTTCGCCGCCTGCTTCGACACCGAAGACGCCCACACCGGCGTAGCCAGCTTCCTAGAAAACGGCCCCGGCCAAGCCAAGTTCACCGGTTCGTAGAGGCAATCAGACAACCGGGGTGTTTTCGGGGATGGCTAGGGCCACGCTGGAAATCCCGGCTGGCGATTCCCGCTCCTCTAGGTCAAGTCGCGGGGATGGGAGTCCAGACGATGCCTTCTACGTGCTCGAAGTGCGAGTCAGCTGATACGAGGTCGGCGCCTGTCTCCATGGCGTGGGCGGCTATCCAGACATCATTTGTTGGGATGGGGCGGCCTTTGGCGCGCAACGATACGGCAATTCGTGAATAGCGGTCGGCGGTTACCGGGCCCACTTCGACGAAGGTCGAGTACGCGCTAGTGAGGAAGGAACGGAGGTCGGCGGCGTTTTGCTCGAAGCGCGATCCGTGCCGAAATCCATACAGAAGCTCGCCCACCACCACCGCTGAGAACAGCAGCTCGTCTGCTGCCCTCACGATGTCGGCGACCTGTTCTTGTCCCCGCATAAGGAGGGAGTAGGCGTTGGAGTCGAGCAGAGCCCTCACGCCCAGGCGTCCTCGTCGATAGTTCCAAAGTCCTCCAAGGCGGCGTCCAGTTCATCGGCCTCAGCGGCGGTCCAAGTACCGATCAGGTGGTCCAGCGAAGCCCCGACCGCCCCAACCTGTTCGCCGCCGTCGGGCAGTCCGGCACCTCGTCTCAATAGCCTCAGTGCTGCTTGGTTCAGCGAGATCCGCTCTCGGGCCGCAAGACGCCGAACCGCGGCCCCCAAGTCATCACCGAATCCCCGAACAGTCAGCTGTTCCATGCCATCCTCCCAAAGTGATTCATTGATGAATCAGTCTAACTCAAAATATGCGTCATCATGTCTGCTGCTCACACAGAAGGCAAGTAACCTGAATGACAGCGACCGCAACGCAAGTTCTATGAACGACGGCCCCGGCAAAGCGGTGTTCACCGGGAGTGAGTAGTCGAAGTGGTGCTCTGGCCCTACGAGCGCTCCACCCAGGAGACTCCTGAGGGCAGGTGGGAGGTCCAGTCCCAGCAGGCGATGGTTTTGTCGGTTTTGATGGCGCAGGAAAAGTCATCGCCTGCTGTGATGGCGGTGTAGGTGCCAGCGGGCGCATTGGCAGCTAGGCCCCATCGGTAGGTGCCCCAGCAGGCGATGGTTTTGTCGGTCTTGATAGCGCACGAATGACTGCCGCCTGCTGTGATGGCGGTGAACTGGCCTGTTGGCGGGTCGGCGATTCCGCCCCAGCAGGCGATGGTTTTGTCGGTTTTGATGGCGCACGAATGACTGCCGCCTGCTGTGATGGCGGTGTAGTTGCCAGCGGGCGCATCGGCCTGGCCCCGGTCGTTCCAGCCCCAACACGCGATGGTGTTGTTGGTTTTGATGGCGCAGGAGTGGGCACTGCCTGCTGTGATGGCGGTGTACTGGCCTGACGGCGGGTTGGCCTTGCCGTTAGCGTTCGAGCCCCAGCAGGCGATGGTGTTGTCGGTTTTGATGGCGCACGAATGACTGCCGCCTGCTGTGATGGCGGTGTAGGGGCCTGCGGGCGCATCGGCCCCGCCTAAGCCATTCCAGCCCCAGCAGGCGATGGTGTTGTTGGTTTTGATGGCGCACGAATGACTGCCGCCTGCTGTGATGGCGGTGTACTGGCCTGCGGGCGCATCAGCTTGCCCCCAGTCGTCTTGGCCCCAGCAGGCGATGGTGTTGTCGGTTTTGATGGCGCACGAATGACTGCCGCCTGCGGCGATGGCGGTGAATACGTCTGGAGACGGGTCGGCCGCTCGACCCGAGCGGTAGTCGCCCCAGCAGGTGATGGTTTTGTCGGTTTTGATGGCGCAAGAATGACTGTCGCCTGCGGCGATGGCGGTGAATGCGCCAGTGGGCGCGTAAGTCCGGCCATCCTGGCTATTGCCCCAGCAGGTGATGGTTTTGTCGGTTTTGATGGCGCATGAATGACTGTCGCCAGCGGCGATGGCGGTGAATTGGCCTTGGGGCGGATCGGCCTGGCCCCAATCGTTCCACCCCCAGCAGGCGATGTTCTGGTCGACTGTGATGGCGCACGAATGATACGGGCCGCTTGTGATGGCGGTGTATGTGCCTGGAGGAGCGTCAGTCTGACCCGCGTAGTTGTCGCCCCAGCAGGTGATGGTTTGGTCAGCTCCGATCGCGCACCAGTAATCGGCGGTTGCTTCGATGGCGGTGTATGTGCCTACTGGAATATCGTCGTCTGCGCCCCAGCAGACGACGGTTTGGTCGGTTCTGATGGCGCACGAATTATCACCGCCAACTGCGATGGCGGTGTAAGTACCTGCGGGCGGTTCGGCCTGGCGCCATCTGTTGTCGCCCCAGCAGGTGATGGTGCGGTCGGCTTTGATTGCGCATGATTGACTGCCGCCTGCGGCGATGGCGGTGAATGTGTTTGGAGGAGCGTCAGCTTGGCCGAATTGGTTCAATCCCCAGCAAACGGCTCGGCCGCCGGTGTCAAGGACGCACGTATGGCTAGCTCCGGCGGTGATTGCGGTGTAGGTGCCGGTGGTGGGTGGGGGGGTGTCGTGGGGGGCGCAGGTGTCGTTTGCGGTGGCTTTGGGTTCTCCGAAGTGTTGGTCGGCGAGGGTTTTGCAGGCGGCGTCGAGTTTGTCGGCGAGGCGGGCGGGGTGTTTGGCGGTGAGGGTTTCTAGGGCGTTTTGGCGGGCTATGGCCTCTCGGCGGGTGTAGGGCAATGAGCACAGGTCGGCGATGCCGTCTGCGTCGACGTCGTGGGCGTAGGTGCGGGGGCCGCCGAGGCTGTGGTTCTCGCAGAACTGGGCGCTGGTCACCACCGGCCCCGAGTAGAACCGCCGGGTGTCTTGGGGCTCTTGGGGCGGCGGCGACAAAGTCCCGGTGGCGCAGACGTCGGCAGCCATGGACTTGGCGGTGTCGTCGCCGAAGACCTGTTGGCCCAGCGCGGCGCAGGCCTGGGCCACCTGGGCCGCGAAGTCGGCGGAGGGCAGTTCGCCGAGCAGGGCGACCGCGGCGATCTGGCGGGCTATGGCCTCTCGGCGGGTGAATGGCAAAGAGCACACCTCGGCTACGCCGTCTCCGTCGCCGTCGTGGGGAAAGGTGCGAAACCCGCCCAAGCTGTTATTGACGCAGAACTCCTCCGAATACCCCTGCTGCTGGGCCCCGGACCGCGCCGCCGCCCCCGTTGCCCCCGCATACACCAGCCCAGAAGCCGCCACCACCAGCACCACCACCACGCCGAAAACCACCCGGATTCTTATGCCAACAACTATTGCTGCACATATTGATTGCACGACCGACCACGCTACCCCCCCGATCCAGCCAAACCAACCAGGTGCCCCTAGCCGCCCGTTGCCTGGATGAATGAGCGAAGTGTGCATCATGTTGGGGTCTGTTGGGCAGCGGCCTGTTATGGGGCCGGCCGCAGCATGTCGACGACCGGCAAAGTCGCTCCTTTAGGTCAAGTAGCTGGGATGGGAGTCCAGCAGCGCCATCACAGGTCCTGATGTTCAAATATATTTCAATAGTTAACAAGATTGTTTAGCCTATTAACGTTTATTCGGAGGGTTGTTGTCACTGGGGTCGGTATACTTGCATGTATGGAGTTTGGGCCTCTTGAACAGGGGAAACGGACTGATTGTGCGCCATCTGGGCCGGTCTGGCCGGAGGTGGTTGATATCACCGGTTTGTCCTTGTCTGAGTTGCGGGGGCGGCTGGGGTTGATCAAGAAGGCCGAGGCTCGACTGGCTGCGATGAAGACATCAACCCTCGCTGAATATGTCAGCCGGGGAGGGCAGGGTTTGGCCCGCCGGGTGGCTCTTGAAGAACTTCAGGCCTCCAAGCAGCAGGCCCGTCGGGAGGTGGAGACCGCCTCCCAGTTTTCTCAGGTTCCCGAAACCCTCGACGCGCTGGGCGCAGGCGACATTCCTGCGGCCCACGCCAGGCAGATCGCGAAGGCCGCTTCCCAGGGGCCGGTTGACGAGACCGTGCTGGTCGAAGCGGCCCGACACCAAGACTTCGGCACCTTTTCCCGAACGTTGCGCGACCACCAGCATGAGCAGTCGGGCGACGACGGCAAGTCGCTATTGGCCAAGCAGCGACAGCGCCGCGATTTGAGCTTTTTCAAGTCGCCAGACGACGGCATGTTCATCTTGAACGGCCGGTTCGACCCCGTTGCCGGGAATCGGATCGAGGCTGCGCTGGCCGAGGAGGAACGCCGTTTGCGCAACGGCAAAAGCGACAAAGCAGACGATCAGGCTACGTTCGGCCAGCGTTTGGCCGATGCCCTGGAGTACCTGGTTTGCGCCGAGTCTGGCGATCGCAAGCCGCAGGGCACCACCCTGGTGGTGACCGCTGATTGGGACTCGCTGAATCAAAAGCTGGCCGATGCCCGCCTGCTCGACGGCACGCCGCTGCCTCTGTCTGAGGCTCTGCGGCTGGGCTGCAACGCCGACATCCTGCCTGCCCTGTTCGACACCCAGGGCCAAGAACTGTGGGTGGGGCACAAGTACCGCTCGGCTACCGACGCCCAGCGGGCCGCTCTAATCGCCCGGGACAAGCACTGCATCGGCTGCGGCCGCTCGGCCACATGGTGTGAGGCGCACCACATCACCGAGTGGTTCCGAGGCGGGCTCACCGATATCGACAACCTGGTGCTGGTATGCATCAGCTGCCACCACAGCATCCACGACGACGGCTGGGTAGTGCACCAAAACAAGAACGGCACCTACGAATTGCGACCGCCCCCCGAGCCTCGCGCCGACCTACCAACCTGGAAAACCAAATCCAACTCGCATCCCCACGAGACCGACCCATTCCCCGATGTAGGAGTGAGCAACCACCGGCCCACCAATACCGAGCCAGTGCTGCTGAGCTGACCCCAAAGACCTGGTGTTCTCGTCACCGGCGTCTAGCCGCGGTCAGACAACCGGGGTGTTTTCGGGGATGGCTAGGGCTTTTTCTTCGGGGGGTGTGGGACCGAATTTGCGCCAGAGCCAGCCGAGGGCGGCGCCGATCACGATCATCAGCACGCCGATGAGGGCCATATCCATCAGCCGGCCGCTCAGGTCGTCTAGCAGGGCCTCGTGGATCGACTGGGCGGCCCTCACGGTGTCGGAATTGTCGATCAGCACGGCCAGCAGCGCCCGGGAGCCGTAGATCCCCACTCCCAGAATGCCGGCCATGGCCACGATGCCGGTGCCGATGCTCCACACCACCCGAGTGCGAGATGGCGAAATCAGCAGGGATCCGATCCCGCACAGCAAGATCAGGGTGATGGTGGAAGACCGCCGGTCTTGGAGCTGGCCGAGGAACTCCCAGAACCGGTCGCCCGGCTCGGCGCGCTCAAGCACGGTCACCACGCCGGCGTCGAACGGCGGCGTCACGGTGCCCAGAAAGGCCAGTTCCTCGTTGTCCACGAGCCGGTCCAGCATCTGATTGAAGATGGGCTCCAAATCCACCTGCACGCTTCGGACGGGCGGATTGGCCACCAAGGTGCCGCCCTCCACGGCCAGCACGTCGTTGTGGGCCGCCCTAACCGCCCGCTCCAGGAGACGGTCGTTGGCCCCGTCGGTGAGCAGCTCGCCCACAACCGGCGGCACCTCCTGCTGGATGGTCTGCTGGGCCCCGGCCGAGCCCGCCGGGGTAACCGGTAAGTCGGCCATCTCCACGGTGGTGGAGACGAAGGATGCCGCCACCACCTTGTGGACGTCCTCGTCTTCGAAGATCCCGGCTAGCTCTTCGGTGAAGCGGTCTTCGTCGAATACAACCAACTCGGCGTAGGTGGTGAGGGCGGAGAACCCTGAGCCGAACACCACGATCAACAGCAGCAACACGGCTACCGCCTCGCGCACCGTACGAGAGGTGACGCTGCGCCAAGAGCGCACCAGCTGTTGGAAGTAGTCCTCCACCGTGTTCAGTCTGCCCGATTCTGGTTCCCGCCGGACGGCGGCGGGTGTCCGAGCGCCCTATCCGAAGAGCGGCCCCACCGAGGAGACCTGGTATTTCTGAAGATCCATACCGGTAATCCCGAGCTCTCCAATGGCGGCGCCGAAAGCGGCCATGTGAGGAGCGGTGAAGTGGGGGCCCAAGGCCTCTTCGCTCTCCCAGCATTCAAAGATGCGGATCTTCCCCGGGGCTTCCACCGAGAAGCAGTATTCGATGTTGCCGTCCTCGTTTCGGCACGCCGCCGCCGCTTCGTTGGCGGCTTTCATGAAGGCTTCGGTGTTCTCGGGGGGAAGGGAGCCAGTGCCGGCTATGACGATCATGGGATCTCCTCGATTAGGTAGTGAGCGGTCACAGCGTACCCACCGAGGGGCAGGCTGATGAGGTCGGGCAACTTGCCCGAGCGGCTATCCGAACAGCGGGCCGACCGAGGAGATTTCGTACTTCTTCCCGTCCATCCCGGCCATACCGAGCTCGCTCACCGCGGCCTGGAACGCCCCGAAGGGAGGTGCGTTGAATTGCGCCATCATGGCTTCCTCGGTCTCCCAGATCTCCAAGAACCGGAAAACGCCGGGTGCCTGCATCGAGATGCAGTAGTCGACGTTGCCGTCCAGGGCTCGGGATGCGGCTGAGACCTCTGCGGCGGCAGACATGAAGGCCTCGGTGTTCTCAACGGGGACGGAAACGGAACCGGCGACGACGATCATTCAATCTCCTCAGGGTGGGGCGAGCGGCCACAGAGTAGTCATTGGGGAGGCTGACTACCGGATTGGATGGATCGCCCGCCGACCAAGGTGGGCCGAGCGGTCGTCACCTAGAGTGACAACAGGATGCTTCCGTTCGATCCCATCAGCGAGGCCCGGCGAAACTGGGAGGCCAACGACTGGCGGGCCATAGACGCCATGTCTGCGGCCACGTCGATCACTCGGGCCCACCAGCTGGTGATCGGGCGCATCAACGAGGCTCTGGCCCCGTTCGAGCTGACCTTCTCCCGCTTTGAGGCGCTGGCCCTGCTCCACTTCTCCCGCCGCGGATCTCTGCCGCTGGGCAAGATGGGCAACCGGCTGATGGTGCATCCCACCAGCGTCACCAATGCCATCGACCGCTTGGAGCGCGATGGACTGGTTCGCCGGGTGCCCCACGCCGAGGACCGCCGCACTGTGTTGGCGGAGATCACCGACGAGGGGCGCCGGATGGTGGCCAAGGCGGCTGATGCCCTGGCCGACATCGAGTTTGGCTTGGCCGGTCTGTCGGCCGAGACCCTGGGGGCGCTGGACGACGCCATACGCACCCTGCGCCGAGACGCGGGGGACTTCGCCGAATAGCGCCGCTATGGCCGCCTTGGACATTCGCCCGCTGACCTCCGATATCGGGGCCGAGATCCACGGGGTGGACCTGCGCGACGAACTCAACGACGACACGGTGGGCGCCATCCGCCAGGCCCTGCTCGACTATCTGGTGGTGTTCTTTCGGGATCAGCCCGTCACCCCCGACCAGCATTTGGCCTTCGCCCAGCGGTTCGGCCCCATCAACGTGGCCCCTTTCGGCCCCAAGCTGGACACCCACCCGGCCATCACCGTGCTCGACCAGATCGCCCCGGTGGGCGGACTGGCCGCCCGCTGGCACAGCGACAACACCTACATGCCCAACCCCCCGCTGGGATCTGTTCTTAGGGCGGTGGAGATGCCCGAGGTGGGCGGTGACACCTGCTTCGCCAACATGTACAAGGCCTATGAGGCGCTGTCGGAGCCGATGCGAGCGCTGATCGACGGCCTGGAGGCAGGCCACGACCTCACCTACACCCTCACCCGGGCCATCGATGAGGGCTTCGCCAAAGAGCACTTGGAGCCGATGCAAGCCGAGTACCCGGAGCTGATTCGCCCGGTGGTGCGGGTGCACCCTGAGACCGGGCGGCGGGCCCTGTTCGTGAACAGCAACTTCACCACCCGCTTGGTCGGAGTAACCGAGGCCGAAGGCGACGTGCTGCTGGCGTTCTTGTTGAACCACGTGCGCTCGCCCGAGTTCCAGTGCCGCTTCCGCTGGGCCACCGATTCCATTGCCTTCTGGGACAACCGGGCCGTACAGCACTTCGCCGTGCCCGACTACACCGAGCGTCGCCTCATGCACCGGGTCACGGTAGAGGAGTGGGACTAGCCGCTAGACGGTGAAGGCGCCGTCGATGTCGAGCTTTTGGCCGCTTATGTAGTTGGCCGCGTCGGAGGCCAAGAAGCAGGCGGCCTCAGCTATGTCGGCCGCCTTGCCGAATCGGCCGAGGGGAATATTGGTGCGGGCCACTTCCAGGGCGCGGTCGTCCAGATCGCCGTCGGCCATCAGGCGGGCGGCCATGCCGTCTTCCAGCATTCCCGGTCCCACGCAGTTGGCCCTGATCCCGAAGCGGCCCTCTTCCACAGCCACCGCCCGCATGAGCGACTCCACCGCCCCCTTGGGGATTGACGACAAAGCGTCCCGCTTGGGGAACACGGTGGTGGCCGCGGTGGTGATGTAGACGATATTCCCGCCCGTTGCCCGCAGGTGGGGGAGCACGGCCACCGTCAGGTTGAACGCCCCCACCACATCGGCGTCGATCTGGCGGGCGAAAAGGTCGGGGTCGGTCTGCGACAAGTACATCTGAGGCACATGGGGGCCGGCCGCGCTGATCACGGTGTGCAATCCGCCGAGCAGATCAGCGGCTTCGTCGGCGAATCCCCGGAGCTCGTCGGGGTCTTCCAGGGCCGGGTTCCCGATATGAGCGTCCACTCCGGTGTCCCTGATCGACGCAGCCACAGTCTCGGCGGCCTCGGAATTCGCTCGATAGGTGAACGCCACTGAACTGCCCCGCTGGGCCAGCAGCTGGCAGACGGCCGCACCGATGCCGCCGCTTCCGCCGGTGACCAGTGCCCCACCAGCACGGTCCGAGAAATCACTCATAGCCCGCAACCCTAGGGCCGAAAGTCCCGTAGGCGGCTAGTTCCAGGTCACGTCCAACGGCAGGTGCTCATGGCGGCGGACGAAGACGCTCTTCTCCCACCGGGGCGGGTCGTCGTCGGCCAAGGCGAACCAGGAGGTCTCTTGCAGCAGCCGTTCCAATGAGCACAGGGTCTCAAGGCGGGCCAGCGGTGCGCCCACGCAGTGGTGGATTCCCCGGCCAAAGGCTAGATGGCTGCGGGGGATGCGGCGGTCCAACACCACCTCGTCGGCCCGGTCGTGCTCCGCCGGATCGCGATTGGCCGAGGACCACAGCAAGAAAGCGGTGGTGCCGGCCTTGAGGAGCACCCCTCCCAGTTCGCAGTCGCGCTTGACCTGGCGATAATGGCCTCGGAACGGTGACTCCAGCCGCACGGCTTCCTCGATGAAGTTCTCCAGCAGGCTGTGATCGGCCCGAATCCGCTCTTGGAGGTCGGGATCGTCGGCCAGCATTCGCACCGCGTTGCCGATCAGCGAGGCAGTGGACTCACCGCCGGCGCCCAGCAGAACCGTGAGGGTGCCGATGGCATGCGACACGTCCAATTCGCCGTTGGCCACCGCCTTGGCGCACACCCCCACTAGGTCGTCACCGGGATCTTCGCCGGCCTCAATCAGCTTCTCGAAGAGGAACCCGCCGGCCCCGATCGTCTCCTCGGTGACGGCCGCTATGGACTCCCGAGTGATGAAGCCGGCCAGCAGCAGACCGCCGTGAAGCGCCCACTTCATCACATTGGGCCAGTCTTCATCAGGCAGCCCGATCAGCCGTCCGATGACCCGGGCGGGCACGGGATGAGCCACGGTATAAGCCCACTCCACCCGGCTCCCCTGGGAACGGGCCACCGCGAATTGCTCGTCGATGAACGCCTCGATCTCAGGCCGCATGGCCTCCATGCGCCGGGCCACCAGCTCGGGAAATACCACGCTGCGGTGAACGGTGTGCTCAGGCGGGTCGGCGGTGGCCAGGGTGGTCGTGCCGTCGCCGAATTGATCGGTGCGGAACAGCGCGGGTTTGCCGTCGTCATCGGTGATCAACAAAACGTCGAGGTGGTTGGAGAAATCGTCGATCCGGCGGAGGGCATCCACGATCAGGTCATGAGTGGCCACAAAAGCCAAGTCGAGCCCCGGCACCAGCCACACCGGATGCTCTCGGCGGAGCCGCTCGTAGAACGGGTAGGGATCGGCCCACACATCTGGATCGATGATCGTCTGAGCTTCCAACGAATCAGCGGAAGACGCAGCAGCGCTCATGGCAAATACTGACACAACCTCAGCAAAGGCGGCGGCTCGCCTCGGCTGATCGGCTGGCCTTTTGGGAAAGTAGGGCCATGACCGACTTCTTCTACGAGCAGGACGCAGACCTCGCCGCCCTAGCCGGCCAGCAGGTGGCCGTGGTGGGCTACGGCAACCAGGGGAGGCCGTGGGCGCTCAATCTGCGGGACTCGGGTTGTTCGGTGTCGGTGCACGTGCGGGCCGACGAGACCCGCGAGCAGGCCGTTGCCGACGGATTCGACGCCGGAGACATCGCCGATGCCTCGTCGGCCGATGTCATCTGCGTGCTGATTCCCGACGACTCCATCCCCGGTCTGGGCCTCGCCCCCCGGCCAGAGGCGCTCACCATCGTGGCCAGCGGGTACACCCTGGCTTTCGACCGGTTCACACCCGACGGCGACATCGCCATGGTTGCCCCCCGGATGCTGGGTCCCGAAGTGCGGCGCTGCTACGAGGAGGGAGTGGGCTTCATCACCGCGGTGGGCGTACACCGAGACGCCACCGGCACCGCTGAGGCCCGCATGCTGGCGGTGGCCAAGGCCATCGGCGGACTGCGCCAAGGGGCCATTGCCATGACGCCCCAACAAGAGGCGGTGCTGGATTTGGCGGTGGAGCAGCTTTTGTCGCCGGTGCTGACCCATGTGAACACCAATTTCGTGCTGGTGATGTTGGAACTGGGCATCCCGCTGGAGGCCATCACCACCGAGCTGTTCTATTCCGGCGAAGTCGAGCGCAACTACCGACTGCTGCGGGAGATCGGCTTTGTGGCCCAGCTCGACCACCACTCACCGGCCAGCCAGTACGGCCAGCTCTCCCGGCGGGGCCGGTTCGACCACGTGGACGTGGCCACCACCATGCGGGAGCTGGTGGAGGACATCACCTCGGGCCGGTTCGCCGACGAGTGGGACGCCGAGGCGGGCGCGGGCGCTCCCCGGCTAGCCGAGCTGCGCGATGAGCACGCCGGAGAGCTGATCAAGGCCGTGGAGGCTGATCTGCGGTCCAAGCTGGGGCCCACCGCCAGTCCTGCGACCGGGGGGTGAGCCCCGAACCCCAGCAAACCGGCCGCCGTCAGAGGTTTCAGGATTGGCCCAACTACCGCTGGGCGGTGCTCGGCCTCACCATGGCCGGCATCGCCTCCACCAGCTTTCCCATCACGGTGCTGTCGGCATCGCTGCCGATAATCGCCGACGACCTCCAGACATCGGAGAGCGCGGTGAGCTGGGTGCAGACCGCCCCGTTGATCGCCATGGCGGTTGGCACCCCCATAGCCGGCAAGCTCGGCGATCTGTACGGCCACCGGCGGCTGTACCTGTGGGGGTACGCCCTGGCCACCGTGTTCATGTTGTTGACCGCCATGGCATGGAACGTGGGCGCGCTGGTGGCCATGCGCACCCTCGGCTCGCTCATAGGGGCGGCCACCCTCCCCGCGTCGATGGCCATCATCATGACGGTGTTCGCCCGCCGGGAGCGGGCGCTGGCCCTGGGCTACTGGTCGGCGGTCACTGCAATGTCGCCGGCCATCGGGGTGGCATTCGGCGGGTTCATGGTGGACGCCTTCGGCTGGCGGACCATCTTCTTCATCCAAGCGGTGCCGTCGCTGATCGCGCTGTTGGCGGCCATTCCGCTGCTGCCCGACACCGCCCGCAAGCCCGAGGTGCGCTTCGATGTCGGCGGGGCGGTCAGCTTGGGACTGGCGGTGACCGGCCTGCTCATGGCCATCAACCGGGGCCCGGAATGGGGCTGGGGCCACCCGCTCGTCGTGGTTGGATTGGCGGTAAGTCCCGTGGCCTTGGCGGTGTTCGCCGCCGTGGAGAGACAGACTGCCGATCCCCTCTTCCCACTGGAGTTCCTGGCCCGGCGCGGGTTCGTGATCCCCAACCTGGTCACGTTCTTGGGCCACATGGCGTATATGGGCACGTTTGTGGTGGCCCCATTCATGTTGGAACGCTCGTTCGGTATCACCGAGGTGAGCCGGATATCGGCGGCGCTCATCGCCCGACCCGTGGGGTTCAGCTTGGGGGCGTGGTACGCCGGACGGGTGGAGTCGCGCCTGGGTGGCAGGACGATCATGATCGCCGGTGCGCTGACCATGTCAGCAGCATTGGCCGCAACCGGGGCTTTCGCCTTGGCCGGCTCGCTGGTCGGGGTGATCGTGCTGTTGTTCGTGGCCGGTGTTGGCCAAGGGGCCATACGGACCCCCGCGGTGGCTGGGGTGGCCAACTCTGTGGACGATGCCGACTTGGGTGTGGCCACCGGATCGCTACAGATGATCGGCCATATCGGGGCGGCTACCGGTATCACCGTCATGATCACCGTGCTCGGACCAAGCGAGTCTTCGGAGCGATTCTTCGCCATCTTCTTGTTGGCGGCGGTCATCGCCTCGGCGTCGGCCTTCTCGGCCCGGTGGTCGCCCGCGTTGGGGGCTGCTAGGTCAGCGAAGGGAGGTCGCCGGGGGTGAAAGGCTGCTAGGTCAGCGGGGGAAGGTCGCCGAAGTCGATGGTGAAGGGCATATCGGGTTCGGGCTCGTCGTCTTCCTGCTGGATCTCCACCCGGGTCTTCTCCGGCTCCAAGATCTCACCCAATGCCACCATGGCCGCGCCGATCGCGGAGCCGCCCGCCGAGCCGGTGACCTTGCGGATGATCCCCTCCGGCGGCTGGTAGTCCCGAGGATCAGTCCACTGGAACTCCAGATCCTCGGATTCGGACGGCTCGGGCATCTCTCCAGTTTACCGTTCTAGGCCGTGGCTGCCTCGGGGAGGGCGCCGCTGAGGATCTCATAGGCCACCCGTTCGGCCTTGAACCGGGCCCGGCCGCCGGTGAGCGACCGCAGCTCGATGGCGTAGCGCACCAGCTCGGCTTCGGGGACGATGGCGTGGATCACCTGCTCGCCCCACGGCCCGGCATCGGTGCCCTGCACTTGACCCCGGCGAGACGACAGGTCGCCCATCACGTCGCCCTGGTATTCGGGGGCCACGGTGATCTCCACTCGAGCCATGGGCTCAAGCACAACGGGGTTGGCCTGGGCGAAGGCGGCGTTGAACGCCAGCTTTCCGGCCATGTTGAAGCTGAACTCCGATGAGTCCACCGAGTGATGCTTGCCGTCGTACACCGTGGCCTTGACGTCCACGATGGGGAATCCCAGCTCACCGCCATCGGTCATGGCGTCGCGGATGCCGGCCTCCACCGCGGGAATGTACGACCGGGGAATGGCACCTCCGCTGATGGCATCGACGAACTCGAAGCCGCTGCCTCGGGGAAGGGGCTCGATGCGCACATAGGCCACCCCGAACTGGCCGTGCCCGCCGGACTGCTTCTTGTGCTTTCCCTCGGCGTCTCCGTTGCCGGTGACGGTCTGGCGATAGGGGACCCGCAAATCCTCGGTCTCCACCTCGATGCCCATGCGATCCAGGCGGGCGATGGCCAACCGCAGGTGGGCTTCGCCGAGGCCCCACAGCAGGGTCTGGCGGGTCTCCTCGCTTCGCTCCAAGTGCAGAGACGGGTCTTCGTCGATGAGCCGCCTCAATCCGGTGCCCAGCTTGTCCTCCGCGGCCCTGGTCTTGGGCAACAGCCCGTAGGCCAGCACCGGCTCGGGCCACGGATCCAGCTGGACTACGGCCCGTCCGGCGTTGGTCAGGGTGTCGCTGGTGCGGGTCTGCTGGAGCTTGGTCACCCCTCCGATGTCGCCGGCGGCGATGACGTCGATGTCCTCCTGCTTGCCACCCACCAGTTTGACCAGGCCCCGGAGCCGTTCGCCGTTGCCGGTTGCGGAGTTGGTGAGGTTGTCGTCTCGGCGAATGGTGCCCGAAAGCACTCGGAACAGCGAGATCTGACCCACGTAGTCGTCGCTGATTGTCTTGAACACGCAGGCGAGCTGGTCGCCAGCGGGATCGCAGGCCGGCTCGGAGTCGATGTCGCTCATGGTGACGGTCATGGCCCGGGAGGTGGGGGGAGGGCCGATCTCCACCAAGAAGTTGGCCAGGCGGTCGACGGCGATGGGACCGGTGGCCGAACCGCACACCACGGGGAACACCGACCCGTCGGCCACACCCCGCCCGAGCACTGTTTCGAGCTCGGTTGGGCTGGGGACGTTGCCGTCCAGGTATTGCTCCAGCATGTCGTCGTCGGCCACCACGATGCCCTCCACCAGCTGCTCTCGGACCTCGGCCTCCTGGTCCTCCATTTCCGCGGGGATCTGGGATTCCTCCGCGGAGCCGCTGTCGTAGATGTAGGCCTTGTCGGTGAGGAGGTCGGCAATCCCGTGGAATTCCGGGCCAGCGCCGATGGGCAGCTCCAGGGGGGCGACCCCGGCGCCGAACGCGTCTTGCAGTTCGGTGAGCACGTTTTCGAAGCTGGCGTGCTCCCGGTCGAGTTTGTTCACGAACACGATGCGGGGAAGGCCGGCATCGGCCGCCTGGTGCCAGATGGACGTGGCCCGGTGGTCCACCCCGCTGGACGCATCGATCACAAAGACCAGAAGGTCGGCCACCTGGAGGGCGGCGTGGAGCTCTCCGGCGTAGTCAGGCGCCCCGGGGGTGTCGAGCAGGTTGATCTTGTGGCCGTGCCACTCGAAGCTGGCCAGGGCCAGCGACTGGCTGTGGGTGGCGTTCTTCTCCTCAGGGCTGAAATCGCACACCGTGGATCCCTCTTCCACCCGGCCGGTGCGTTCGATGACGCCGGCCCGGTACAGCAGCGCCTCGGCCAGGGTGGTCTTTCCCGATCCTTGCGACCCCACCAGCGCGACGTTGCGAATCTTCTCCGGTGCGACTGCCATCAACTTCCCCCTCCGGGTTCTGGGTCCATTCCGCGGTAGCCGCTGAGCCTACTTGCCTCCCCGCCGCCAAGTCCCATGGAGTGCGTCGGTTGCCGCGGGTCAGCCCTCGGCGGTGGCCAGAATCTGTCGCATTCTCTGGGGTGGGAGGTGTTGTTCGCAGATATCGATGCCCAGGTGGCGCACTGCGTCGGCCACGGCATTGGTCAGCGCCGCGGGGGCGCCGATGAGGCCGCCCTCGCCCACCCCCCGCCAGTCGGCGTCGTGCAGGGGCTCCACCTCCAGGTGCTCCACCTCGATCACTGGCATCTCGGCGGCCGAGGGAACCAGATAGTCGGCCAGCGAGGCGGTCAGCAGATTGCCGTCTTGGTCGTAGTGATGGCGCTCGAACAGCACGGCGGCGATCCCCTGGGCCACCCCGCCTTGGATCTGCCCGTCCACGATGGCGGGGTGGATCATCTCTCCGCAGTCCTCCACCACCAGGTAGCGGGGGATGGTGATCTCGCCGGTGTCGGGGTCGATTTCCACCCGGCAGCAGTGGGTGGCCGACGCCCAGCCCCCGGGGGGCGTGCGGTATTCCACCGACGCCTCGATTCCCTGGTCCATGCCCTCGGGCAACGACGAGGGCGCGAACCAGGCCTGCTGGGCGATACCGGTCAACGGCACCGAGCGGCCCGGTGTGCCCTTCACCGAGATGTCCCCGTCGACAATCTCCAAGTCGGCCGGGTTGGCCTCCAGTCGCTCGGCGGCGATGGCCAGCACCTTGGCCTTGACCTCGGCGGCCGCAGCCTTGGCCGCGCCGGCCCCCATCATCGAAGATCGGCTGCCACCGGTGCCCAGCATGGTGAACGGCGTGGAGTCGGTGTCTCCGAACACCACCCGCACTCGGTCGAGGCTCACCCCCATCTCGTCGGCGGCCACTTGGGCGATGGTGGTCTCGTGGCCTTGGCCGTGGGGCGACTGGCAGCTGGAGATGGTCAAATCGCCGGTGGGCTCCAATCGGGCCCAGGTGAGCTCGCCCCGCAGGTCGAAGCCGGCCGACTGGGCGAAATCGGGTGGGCCGGGGGCGATCTCGATGAAGGTGGCGAACCCGAGGCCCAGCAGCCGCCCCTCGGCTCGGGCGGCGGCCTGCTCAGCGGCGAAACCGTCGAGGTCCATCATCTGCACGGCTCGGTCCAGGGTCTGGCGGGCGGTGATCCCCGAAACGGTGGGGCCAGTGATCATCTTGGTGGGCTGATCCTTGTCGATGAGGTTGCGACGGCGGATCTCCACCCGATCGAGGCCCAGCTCAGCGGCGATCTCGTCCAGCATCCGCTCCCGCACCCACGTCTCTACCGCCCAAGGCCCCCTGTAGGCGATGTAGCTGCACTTGTTGGTGGCTACCACCCTGCCGCGAAACGCGTACGCCTCCAGCCGGTAGGCATTGGGAATCAGCATCTTCACCAGGTTGCAGAACAGCGACGATGGATAGGGCGGCATGGGGTAGGCCCCCTGGTCCATGGTCATGTCGGCCCGAATGCCCAAGAGGGTGCCGTCACTCTGCACGGCCATCTCCACCGCCAGGTCCTCCTCGCGCCCGTGGCCGGCCATCTGGAGGTTCTCGGTGCGGTCTTCGGTCCACTGGACGGTTGCCCCGGTCATAACGGCGGCTGCGGCGGTGCAGATCGTCTCTCGCCCCACCTGTCCCTTTGAGCCGAACGCGCCGCCGATGTCGCCGGTGCGCACTCGGATGTTGTGGAATGGCAGCCCGAGCAGATTGGCCAGGTTCAGCTTCACGGCATGGGGGCGCTTGGTGGCGATCTGGATGTCGAGTTGGCCGTCAGAGGGGGTGTAGCCCGCCACCATCACCCGGCCCTCTAGGGGTGCGTGCCCGAAGCGGTGCTGGGTAAAGGTGCGGGAGATCACATGATCGGCCCGGTCAAAGGTCTCGTCGATGTCGGCGCCCCACGACTGCTGGGTCTCGTACACCACGTTGGTGCCCAGGTCCTCGAACACCAGGGGGGCGTCGGGCGAGATGGCTTCGTGCATGTCCACTACAGCAGGCAGGGGGCTGTATTCCACCGCCACTGCAGCCGCGCCGTCGGCCGCGGCCTGCCGGGTGCGGGCCACCACGATGGCGATCGGCTCGCCTACTGTGCGGACCCGGTCTCGGGCCAGGGCGGTGAACGGCGTGACCGCCAGATCAGGGCCACCGGCTATGGCAATGGGGGCCACCACGCCTTCGAGGTGCTCGGCGGTGAACACCTCGACCACCCCAGGAGTGCCCTGGGCGGCTGCGGTGTCGACGCCCAGAATGTCGGCGTGGCCGAGTTGGCTGCGGACGAAGGCGATGTGCAGCAAGTCGGGATGGCGGATGTTGCCCACGAAGCGGCCCTCGCCCCGCAGCAGGCGAGGGCCTTCGACGCGGTCGACGCTCTGGCCGGTCAGGCGGGCGGTCATCCGGCTTCTTCTTCGTCCTCCGCGGGTTCGGGGGGCCGGGGGACTTCGATGATGCTGCTGCGGTACCACACTCCCTCGTCGGGGTCGGCGGGCAGGAAGGCAATGTCGGGGGAGACAAAGTCTCCTTCGAAATCGCGGAAGCCGAGTTGCACCCGACCGTCACCCACGCGGCGGGAGTGGATGGTGCCGATTGACGTGCTGTATAGCTCCACATCCAAGGTGGAGTACCACCAGCCGACTTGCGCGTCGGCGGGCAAATGGCGCCTCTCGGGCAGAATCTCGAAACCGCTGGACAGCTCCACGCCATGCTCGATGCGACCGTCTTCGCCGAGTCGGGCCATCACACGCAGGGCAATCGGCGGATCGGGCTCGGGCTCTTCCTCGAGCCCTTCTTCGGGATCGGGAAGCTCCTCCGGCTCGATCAAATCGAGGAGCTGCTCGCTCTCGTCGAGACCGAGGCGCTCGAGGAACCGGTAGTTGGCCGCGTCTACGTCATCGACCGCGCAGAGCACGTTGTCGATGGCCACGATGTAGGCGAAGAGGGCGGCTCTCATCTCGGCGTCGAGTTGCTCCAGCGCCTCGGCGTCTTCGACTTCGGCCAGCGCCAGCGGCTCGTTCAGTGGGTCTTCGCCGGTGTAGCAGCTTGGCTGGGCGGACAGCATTATCCGGACTCTGGGATCATCCCAGCCCAGCTCGGCGGCCTGGGCCGCCTTGACGACCTCGCCGGCCGCCACCACCGGGGCGATGACGTTCTCGACGTAGGCCAACTGGGCTTGGAGGGCTGTTGCCTCATCGAACGTCAGTGCTCCGCCGCCGTCCACCCTTTCCAGCAGAGCGCGCCATGATTCGGCCAAGAACGCGTAGGTTCCCGATCCCCCCTCGCCGAGGGTGAGCACCAGTTTCTCAACGGCTTTCGGGCTGATCGTCTCGCCGGCGGCCAGTTTCTCGAGCAGCCCTGAATCTCGGACCAGGGCCGCATACCGCGGCGCGGCGGTCTTGAGGAGCCCGCTCGATGAGGGGCCGGCCACGGTGACAGAGGTCGGGTCCGCCGATTCCGGCAGCCCCGATATGGCCGGCCGGTCGAAGATGCCGTCGAGCAGCTGGGTGCGGACCCCGGCGGCGTATTGGGCCCTTTCCTGAGTTGCAGCGTCGACTTCGGCTTCAGGGTCGTCCACGGAGGACACCGTGGTGACCACCGTCCCTTCTTCGTCCTCGTCCTCCACATCTTCGTCGAGTTCCGCTGACACCGAATAGACCTCGCCGTCAACTTCCACCAGCACGGGGTCGTAGGTCGGGCCGCTCAGCACTAAGAGGTCGTGCCAGAGGCCGTGGAACCCGAGCTCATCCTCGTTGCCGTCGAAGGCGGCCACCGCGGTGAACACCCATGTTGGGCCGGTTCTCCAGAATGTCACTGAATGCGGGGCTAACTGTTGCGACGTCTTGCTCGTTGCGCTCGCCGTTGCCTCGTTGGTGTGGTAGGAGACGCCAGCGGGCCAGTGATTTGAGAACACTGGGCCGATTCGGTCGAACACCCGAGGACCGATTGCATACAAGATGGCGTTGCTGGCCTTGTCGGGGAATTCGTCACCGCCCACGTTCCCGACGCGGTAGTTGATGGGGAACAGATCACCAGCCACCACCTCGGTTGGGATGTCGATCTCCTCGATCTTCAGCAAGGGGCTGCGCTGGCTGGCCTCTTCTTCCACGATGGTGACGGTGAGGGTGAAATCGACCCGGGGGCCCTGAAGGTCTCTGGTGCGGAACGTGGTGGCTTCGATCCCATAGACATCGGCTGGGAAGTACTGCTCGATGCGGGAGTCGCGGGTGCCGGCGGCATCGTCGTTATGAGCGACCTGGCCGGGAACCACCGATCTCAGGGCCACGATGGGGGCCACAATCAGCACCGGATCGCCGATCTCCGATTTCAGTTCCACGCGCACACGGGCGCCCTCGGGCAGGGTGAACACGAAGTACTTGGATGGGTGTCCGGTCAGGAAAATCGACTGGCAGGACTCGGGCGTCCAGAAGCCCGTTACCTCGATGTCTTGATCGGGTGTCAACTCGCCCAAGACTTCGGGGTCGCAGGTGGCCACCACAGTCACCTCCACCGTGAAGTCAGCCGCTCCCCTCACCCGACCCGGGGTGGTGGTGGCCTCTATCAGATAGACGCCCGCCTGGAGTTCGCGCTCGATGCGAGCGTCGAGGGCGCCCACGCCGCCGTCATCATTCTCGGTAATCCGGTTGCCGTCCTCGTCCAGCAAATAGAGGTAGGAGTCGGCTTCGGAGGAGTTCAAGTCGACCCTGATTCGCCCCGTATCGGCAATCTCGAACCGATAGGTGTGCGCGTCGCTATCGAGGCGGAAGCGCGAATCGCAGTCATCGGTGGTCCAGCGGCCACTAGCTTCCAGGGAGCTGCCCGGAGCGCTGTCCAGCGTCCCCAAATCGACAACCTCGCAGCTCGGCTCTTCTTGGGTGGTCACCTCGTCTGCGCTGATCAAAACCGGCTCCTGGGCCGAGGCCGCTCCAGCCCCTCCAATGGCCAGCACCCCGGCCAAAAGCGCGACTACCACCCCGGCGGCTGCCACCGTCCGCCTGGTCCCGTTTGCTCGTTTCACTCGGTACTCCCCATCAGCCAGTCGCCGTCGTCGGCGGTTTTCCTTTGAGATGCGATGGCAAGACTACGCAGTCTCAAGGCAGCCAAACGACCTCAACAGCTTGTTTACGCGGCTTGGATTTTCGGGCAAACTGATTCGGCAACCGGAAGGGATTGCCGGCGGCAGCCTCTACACTTCGAGGCATGGCCTTGTTCGGGATGAAGAAGTCGATGATGGTGGACCCCGCTGATGCGCTGCCGGGGCGGGAAGACGAGATGCCGGTGCCGGAGACCCATTTTGTGAACGGCAATCCGCTGAAGCCGCCGTTCCCCGATCAGATGGAGCAGATCATGGTGGGAATGGGCTGCTTCTGGGGAGCGGAGCGGGTGTTCTGGCAGGCACCGGGTGTGTTCACCACCGCGGTGGGCTACGGAGCGGGATTCACCCCCAACCCCTCCTACCAGGAGGTCTGCTCCGGCCTCACCGGCCACAACGAGTTGGTGCTGGCCGTGTTCGATCCCGAGGTCACCAGCTACGAGCAGATGCTGGCGCTGTTCTGGGAGAACCACGACCCCACCCAGGGAATGCGACAGGGCAACGACGTGGGCACCCAATACCGGTCGGGCATCTACTACTTCGACGACGACCAGAAGGTGGCCGCTGAGGCGTCCCGGGAGCGATTCGGCGCCCGACTGGCCGATGCCGGCTACGGGGAGATCACCACCGAGATCATCGCCGCCCCGCCCTTCTACTACGCCGAGGACTACCACCAGCAGTACCTGGCCAAAGTCCCCAACGGCTACTGCGGCCTAGGCGGCACCGGCGTCACCTGCCCCGTCGGCATCGCCACCGACTGAATCTCGCTCGCGGCTACTCTAAATCATTTAGAGTAGAGCGGTAATCATCGCATATGCAGGGCAAACGTCCGGTTAAGTGCGTTTAGAGTAGATGTGTGTAGCCACTTAATTCTGACGGTCTAGTTCAGTGTGGGCAACAATTCGTAATAACCGGTTTGTGGGCCTCCCTTACCTAAGGGGGCGACAGCAACACCGTTCCGAAGTGCATCCTCACTCCCCCCGCATGGACCAAGGATCGCGGGGAACCGCTCTGTCAATTGGCTCACGAGCTTCGTCCGGGTCGAGGGGGCGGATGCGGGGATCGGATGTGCGGTTGGAGATGCTGGTAGTGAGCCAGGAGAGGGTCGTCCAGGGCGTGTTGGAGGGCTCGCACTCCAAGAGGAACCACATCACCCCGTACTGGCGCCCCGGCAGATGGTAGGCAGGGCTGATCTGGCGAACGATGTGATGGCCGCGATGTGCCGTTCGCCATACCTCCAAGGAGAACACCCGCTGATCCGAGGCAGCACTGTATTCTGACATGGCAAGAGCCTACCTAGGGAGTGATCTGGCCATCGGCCAGTGCTCCTCGTATGCCTATCAAACCCCCCAAGTGCACTCCGTCGCCCAAAGTGCGGTAGCCCTCTTGGGCAGCACTCATACGCTCTCTCCAGCGGCTCTCCTAGACAGGATTCCACGGGAGACTCGCTGGCTTGCCTCGCCGTACAAAGGTCCTCCCTGCGGTGACGAGGTGATGCTGGTGATCTTCGATCCCCAGGCAACCAGCTACGAGCAGATGCGGGGTCTATTTTGTGAGAATCATGACCCTAGCCAAGGCAAGCGCGAGGGCAACTCAGACCACTCTCATATCAATCCCCCTCTGATATCAGAGGGGGATTGAGCAGAATAAAGTCCTTCTCAGAGGCTCTTTTCCTGTGGGCGGCGTAGGCGTCTCCATTCGTGCGACTCCCGTAGAAGTGGATGCAGTCGTCCTTGACGACGATCCTGGTGACCACAATTTGGACCGGGTCATCCTTGTGTCGGATCAGATCTCCAACTCGGATGTCTGTCGGGGCGATCTTGCGTGGTCTCGGTGGCACAGCGCACGAGGCTAGCCCGATAGAGGTGTAGATCGAATATGAGTGCAGCTAGCTATTCCTCAAGCGAGCATTCTCGTGCACGCCGAGTCCCATGGATCCCGCGATGGCTAGGGCGGCGGTTGGAGCCACCAGGCCCAGCTTGTTCCCTCTACGGGTGGGTGTTGCAGGAAGTGGGCAAGGGCGGCGATGAGGTTGGCGGGGTAGGCGCTGGTGCTGCGGCTGAATCGGTTGGGGTTGGTGTAGATGATTCCGGTATGTGAGATGTCGCTCGCGGCCCATTGGGAATCCAGATGGGCAAAGTCGCCTATGTTCTCGGTGACGATGGCCATATCCAACTGGGCGGCGTGGTGGAGCAGTTCTGCATCGCTCATGCCTCGCAATTGCGGGTCACTGGCCACCGCCAAGACATCATGACCGCGCTCGTGCAATGCCCGAGCGACGGCTGGGCTGTGCATCTCGTCGAGCAGCAGCCTCACTGGGCAAGTAGAGCTTGTTGGCGCATCCAGAGCTGTTCATATTTGTCGGCAGCTTGTTGGCGGGCGGTGATCTCGGCATCGATCTCCGTTGTGTACTCGGCGTAGTAGCCCAGAGCCGCGTCTACCAACGACTCGCGGAGGCACATCATCTCGGCAACCCTGGCTCGGCGCTGTTCCACGGGCACGTCGCCGCCTATGAGGGCCGACACCACATCAGCCACTTCTGGTCCTCCGATGAGAACTGGACGCCTGCCGGTGGGTCCGTCTCGAAAACAGATAGCGGGGTGCACATCCATGCGGAGCCCTTCCTCGATGAAACGGGCCGCCAACGACGACATTGACGAATCACGTCTGCGAGCCTGCTCACGCAGCTGATCGGGGATTGACTCGTCGGGAAAGCGAAGCGACATCACACTCATACCTACATTGTATCGCGTAGTAGGTAAATGCACGACTGCGGTTTTGCCAGTATCGGTTCAGGCCGGGGTGAAGATTCCCTTGCCGGTGGTGGGGTCTTGATGCACGTGGCCGGTGCGGCCGACGGCTTCGGAGGCGAGTAGGTCGCGGAGTAGGTCGGGGTCTTCGGGTGTGTTGGCCAAGAAACGCTGGCCCTCGGTCCCGTTGCCGTCGAGGCGGCCGCAGATGTATCCGGAGGCCGGCTGGCCGTCGCGGTCGTGCATGACGGTGTAGGCCTCGATGCGGCCCCTACCGATGGCCGACTCCTCGGGGTTGGCCGGGGCGGTTTCCATGGCGGCTGACGGAGGCGGCCCTTGGGGTCGGTCCCAGCCGCCCTGCTTGGGCCGGGCCGAGATCACCGCGGCGGCATGCTTTGTCAGAAAGTAGCCGTTGCCGGTGACCATTCCGATCGAGCGGTCGTCTTCGCGCAACTGCTCGACCATGGCGGCTATCGAGTTCATGTTGTAGGCCGAGCCCGGCCCGCCTGCGTAGGGCAGGCCCCCGGTGACGGTGAACGGACGGGGGTCCAGCTCGTCGATGCCCAGCATGGCGCAGGCCATCCGCACGGCGATGGGGAAGCAGGAATAGAAATCGAACAGGGCGATGTCGTCCACGCCCACTCCGGCCTGGTCGAGCGCGCCCACCGACGAGTCCTTCATCGACGGGCACTCGGCGAAGTTGGGTCGGGTGCTGGCGTACCAAGCCTTCTCAGCAGCATTGTGGCCGCCCCACCAGTACACCCAGCGATCTTCGGGGATTCCCAGCTCCCGGGCCTTGCCCACCGAGGTCATCACGTACGCCCCGGCCTGGTCGGTGTTCAAGACCGAGTTCAGATACTTGGTGTAGGGAAAGCCGATCATCCGATTCTCCGCCGTGGGGGTTGCCAGTTCCTCCGCGCTGCGCTCGGTGGGGAACCAGGCGTAGGGGTTGGCCGCGGCCACCGCGGTGAACTCGGTCATCATCTGGCCCAGCCGCTGGGCGTGTTCGGCCAGGGACAATCCCTGGGCGGCCCGCAGGGCGTTCTCGAACAGGGGGTAGGCCTGGATGGGGCGGGTGAGCTGATGGCGTTCCTCAATCGCCGACACCATGGGCTTGGCGACGGGGGCGAACCGCTCGTCGGCACCAGTTGGATCACCGCCGGTGGGCCAGTCCAACTCCACCCCAGCGGCCTTGGCCCGCTCGAACGTCTTCCAGATCTGACCGCCGGTCATCACGGCCACCTCGGTGCGACCGGCCGTGATCTCCGCGGCCAGGTGATTGGCGGCCAGCACGCCCATCTCGCCGCCTCCCCCGGTGTTCTGGACCCGGGCCCGGCGGTCGATGCCCAGCCGCTCGGCAGCAAGCGCGGCCCCGTTAGCCGGAGTCCAGTAGGCCAGAGGGATCTGGAAATACGTGTCCACATGGGCGAACAGGGAATTGCCCACACCGGAGTCATAGGCGGCCCGGGTAGCCACATCGGCCACCATGGTCAACGGGTCGGGCGCAGCCGTCGGGTCGGTCTCCCGCCCAACGTACTGGGCCACACCCACCAGCACCGGTGCCCTATCAATGCTCATCGCGGCGATGCTAAACACATTCCTCCGCGATCGGCTGATCGGAGCAAAGCTGCGTAGGCTCTGGAGGGTGAAGTTCGGAGTCTTCTATGAGCACCAACTGCCCCGTCCCTGGCAGGAGGGGGATGAGCAGCGACTTCTGCACGAGGCCCTCGAGCAGGTAGAGCTGGCCGACCGGCTGGGATACGACTACGCCTGGGAGGTGGAGCACCACTTCTTGGAGGAGTACTCCCACTCTTCGGCCCCCGAAGTGTTCTTGGCCGCGGCCAGCCAGCGCACCGAGCGGATCAGGCTGGGCCACGGCATTGTGCAGATGCCCCCCAAGTACAACCATCCGGCTCGGGTGGCCGAGCGCATCGCCACGCTCGACCTCATCTCCAACGGCCGGGTGGATTTCGGTACCGGGGAGTCGTCGGCCGCGGTGGAGCTGGGAGGGTTCAACATCGAGCACTCCGACAAGCGCCCGGCGTGGGCCGAGGCCACCGAGCAGTGCTGCAACATGATGGTCATGGAGCCCTACCCGGGGTTCGAGGGCGAGTACTTCTCCATGCCGTGCCGCAACGTGGTGCCCAAGCCGGCGCAGAAGCCCCACCCGCCGCTTTGGGTGGCGTGCTCAAACCGGGAGACCATCAAGCTGGCCGCCCGGCTGGGCATGGGCGCGCTGACGTTCGCCTTCGTGGACCCCGACGAGGCCGCCCTCTGGGTGGACGACTACTACCGGATTCTCTCTGAGGAGTGCGTGCCCATCGGCCACACCGTCAACGCCAACATCGCCATGGTGGTGGGGCTATCGATGCACCACGATCGAGAGGAGGCCGAGCGCCGGGGCCTCGAGGGCTTCCACTTCTTCGGCCACGGTCTCCTCCACTACTACGTGATCGGCCAGCACCAGCCGGGCCGGACCAACGTGTGGGACAACTTCCAGGAATCCAGGGAGTCGTTCGAAGGACTGGGGGAGACGCTGGGCATCGGGACCCCCGATCAGGTGACCCGCCAGCTTCAGGGCTATGCCGACGTCGGGGTGGACCAGGTGATGTTCATCCAGCAGTCGGGCCGCAACCGCCATGACCACATCTGCCAGTCGCTGGAAATGTTCGCCAAAGAGGTCATGCCCGCCCTCAAAGAGGGGGAGGACGAGCGTGAAGCGGCCAAAGCCGAGCGCCTCGCCCCCCACATCGAAGCCGCTCTAGCCCGCCGCACCCCCATGGCCCCCCTCGCCGAAGACGAGATCCCCGTAGTCGAGTCGCTGGGTACCTCTTGACGCTGATTCAGCCCGCCAGGGTCAGGTAGGCGGCGAAGACCCAGCCGGTGACGGTGGTGGAGCGGACCTGCACCCAGGTGCCGCTGGTGGGGGATTCCACCACCTGGCCGGTGAGGGTGACGGTGGATCCCAGGTTGGCGGTGCCCAGCACCTGATGGTCGGTGCTGGGTCCGGCACGGACGTTGAGCGCCGAGGGCACGTCGAACACGGTCCACTGGGTGTCGGGGGGATAACGGGGGTCGATCTCCAAATCGACCACTACCACCGGCTCGGGCAGAGGCGCCTCGGTGACGGTGGGGGTGGGCTCGGGGGTGGACTCAGGATCGGTGTCTTCCGACTCGATGGTCACCCAGTCGAGACCCCAGGTGGACACGATGCCGGCCAAAGAGAGGCCGACAAAGGCCAACCCGGCCGCCACCACGCAGAAGACAATGGCCCGAAAGCCCATCCGGCTACCGGGCCTGCCAGTTTGGGGGACGGCCCTCGGCCCAGGCGGTCGTGCCCTCGGCGGCGTCCTCGGTCGATCCCGCCACTATCCTCATGGTCTCCCCGAAGCGCACCGCCTCCACCCACGACATGGTGCGGGTGCGGCTGGCCACCTCCTTGGTGGCCCGCGCCGCCAGCGGCGCCGCGGCCACCAGCCGCTCGGCCAAGGCCCGGGCCTCGTCCATCAGCTCGTCGTGGGGCACCACCCGCCACGCCAGGCCCATTTCCCGGGCTCGCTCGGCGTCCACTCGCTCGCCGGTCAGCAACAGCTCCATGGCATCGGCCCAGTCCACCTTGCGGGGCAGTTGAATCGCCCCCACGATGGTGGGCACGCCCAAGCGCACCTCGGGAAAGCCGAAGGTGGCCTGGTCGCTGGCGATGAGGAAGTCGCAGGCCAGCGCGCCGGTGAGCCCGTAGCCCAAGCAGTGGCCGTTCACCGCGGCGATGGTCGGCTTGAACAGCTCCAGGCCCGACTCGAAGGAGTTGATGGTGGGCTTCTCCCAGAAGGTGCCCTCGAACACGCCAACCGATCCAGCGCCGTCGCGCATGTCGGCCCCGGCGCAGAAGGCCCGGCCCGCTCCGGTGATGATGGCCAGCCAGGCCTCGTCATCGCCCCGGAACCGGAGCCAGGCTGCGTTCAGGTCTTGGCGCAGTTCGCCGTTGATGGCGTTGAGCGCGTCGGGACGGTTGAGGGTGATGGTGGCCACATGGCCCGATAGCTCATAGAGCACGGTGCGCGATGCGCCGTCCCCGGCCTGATTGCTTGGCTCTGGCTGGCTCATTTCGGGCATGGCTGACTCCTGTCCCTCAGTCGAAAACCAGGATGGACCGTCCGGCGATCCGCCGGTTCTCCAGAGCGTCCACCGCCTCGTTGATCTCGTCGAGGGCGAATCTCTGGGTGACCAAGCTGTCGAGGTCTAGGTCGCCCCGGCGGTACCAGTCCATGTAGATGGGGAAGTCCCGCTCGGGGTGGCTGGTGCCGCCGATGCTTCCGGTCAGGTGCTTCTCGTGCATCAAAAGATCGCCGATGTCAATGGTGGGTACCGCCACGGGTATTCCGACCAGCACTGCCACCGCCCGCTCGTCGGCAGCCCAGCGCTTTTTCCGCAGCGACGGCGCCACTTGGGCGATGGTTGCCTCCGCGCCGATGCAGTCGAAGGCGAAGTCCACCCCTGAGCAGGGCGCGCCCATCAGGTCGAGGCCGTCTCGGGGGGTGAGCTCGTGGATGCGGGCCACCGGGTCGCACTCGGAGGCGTTGACCCCGATGGTGGCCCCGTGGCGCTTGGCGAAGTCCAGCTTCTCCTCGGAGAGGTCCACCGCGATCACGGGGTCGGCCCCCAGCGCCTTGGCCGCGGCCAGAGCCGAGAGGCCCACGCCGCCTACGCCGAACACCGCCACCGACGATCCGGCGGTGACCCCGGCAGTGTTCATCACCGCGCCGGCGCCGGTCATCACCGCGCACCCGATGATGGCGGTCACATCGGTGGGCGCGTCGTCGGGCATGGGCACGATGAACATCTCATCGGCGATGGTGTGGTCGGCCCAGGTGAACACCCCCAGACTGGTGGCCAGGGCGCCGTCGCCCTGGGTGACCTCGGCCATGGCCGGCCGGCGGTCGGGGGGCTGGGTGCTGCGGGGCAGCCAGGTCACGAACACCCGGTCGCCGGGGGCAACGTGGCTCACCTCGGCGCCCACCGCCACCACCTCGCCGGTGGACTCGTGGCCCAGCACCACGTCGCTGGCCCGGGGGGTGTGGATCTCGTGAAGCTGGCTGTGGCACACCCCGCTGGCAAATTGCCGCACCACCACGTCGGTGGGCCCGGGATCGGGCAGCTCCACCGACTCGATTCGCAGGGGCTGGCCCATCTCCTGGGGAACGACGGCGACACGAGCTGGGGTTGGCATAGCGCCAGACTAACGAGAGGCCGCCTCGGACCGCGGGTCGCCCCTCGTCGCTCAGGGGTACTTGATTGAGAGTTGGCGGAGGGAGCGGGGGGCGGGGTTGTGGGGTATTTCTCGGCGGTGGACGGTGCCTACGGTGTCGAAGATCACCACGTCGCCTTGGCGCCAGCGGTGGGTGTAGGTGTGCTCGGGCACGATGGCGTGGTCCATGGCCGCCTGGGTGAGGGCGAAGGCCTCCTCGGGGTCGTCGATGCCGTCGAAGCCACACGAGAACGACGACACGTACAGCGCCACCCGCCCGGTGTCGGGGTGGGGCATCTCCACCGGGTGCTCGACCACTTGGCCCGAGCCGGGATAGACGATGTCGGGGTTGGCAAGCTGCCGGCGGGCGGCGGCCGCGGCCGGGTCTTCGTTGTGGTGGTTCTGGCGCAGCCGGGTGTTGTTCTCCGACGTGATGGTGTACCGCCCGGTCCGCCCCGCCAGCTTCTCGCCCAGGTGGTCGGGTAGGGTTTCATAGGCGGTGTACATGTCGCAGAACGACGTGTCGGCCCCGCCGTCGGGCGGTACCCGCTGGGCGTTGAGCAGCGACTCCCGGGCGATGGTGTCCAAGAAGGCGTAGTCGGTGTGCCACGGCAGCGGGCCGCTTCCCGCCGTGCCAATCTCGTGCCCGTCGTCGTTGAGCTCGTTGGACACGGCCAGCACCTCGGGTGTCTCGGTGGGGATGTTGTAGAGCTCGTCGGCAGGAAACGGCTCGCCCAGTTGATGGGCCAGGGCGGCCAGCTCCTCGGCGTCGCACTCCCGCTGACCCCGCAGCACCACCACCAGCCGGTCGGCCAACGCTTGGCGCAGCGTCGCCAGATCGCCGTCGGACAGCGGCGCCCCGGGGACCCAGCCCGAGGCCAGCGCACCCAGGGGAGCATCGATGGGCTCGGTGCGAATCATGTCTCTATCCCTATCATGTCAACGCCGCAGGCTCGCCGTGCTAGTACAGGGAGAGCAAAGGTCGAGGAGGTTCGACTATGGAAGGCCAGAAGATCCTGATCACCGGGACCGCGGGGCAGATAGCCCTGCCCATGACCCGCCACTTCGCCCAGAACAACGAGGTGTGGGGGCTGGCCCGGTTCAGCCAGCCGGGATCGAAGGAGCAGGTGGAGGAGGCCGGCGCCGTCCCCCACAAGGCCGACCTGGCCTCCGGCGACCTAAACGGGCTGCCCGACGACTTCGACTACGTGATCCACATGGCCGCGTTCATGGCCGCCACTCCCGACTACGACTTCGCCCTCACCCAGAATGCCGAGGCCACCGGCCTGCTGATGGCCCATTGCCGCAACGCCAAGGGCTTTCTGCACGCCTCCACCGCCGCCTCCTATAAGAACAACCCCGATCACACCCACGCCTACGCCGAGGGCGATCCGCTGGGCGACAGCGAGCAGCCCTATTCGGAGACCTACGGGGTGACCAAGATGGCCGCCGAGGCGGTGGCCCGCACCATGTGCCGGCTCTACGACCTGCCCACCGTGATCGGCCGCATCAACGTGGCCTACGGCCAAAACGGGGGGCTGCCCGCCATCTTGTTGGCCATGATGACCAACAACATGCCGGTGCCCCTCAAAGACTCGGAGCCCAACATGTTCTCCCCGGTCCACGAGAAGGACATGTGCGCCCACGCCGAGGCGTTCTTGGAGGGGGCCACCGTGCCGGCCACCATCGTCAACTGGGGCGGCGACGAGAACGTCAGCATCGAGGACATGTGCCGCCGGATGGGCGCCCAGGTCGGGGTGGAGCCCAATTTCGAGTACTACCCGGTGGGCACCCACAGCCGGGCCTTCGACAGCGCCAAGCGCATCTCCATGACCGGGCCGTGTTCGGTGTCGTGGCAAAGCGGGATCGACGACATGGTGGCGGCCTGGGACCCAGAGCAGGGCAGTCGGATGATCGCCCGGCTCATGGGCGAGGGTTAGTCCGGCACTACGAGCATAAGGGGGAGCAATGCCCAATCACCCCACCCTCGACGGGGTCAACTTCATGGACGGCTTCTGGTTCCAGCACGAGCCGCACGACGCGTGGACCTGGATGCGGGAGCACGCCCCGGTGTACTACGACGCCAACAGCGATGTGTGGGGCATCTCCCGCTACCACGACATCTTGGCCATCGAAAAGGATCCCAAGACGTTCTCGTCCTTCCGCAGCCCCCGGCCCCATGGGAACTCGCTGCCCATGATGATCTCCATGGATGACCCCGAGCACAAGCAGCGCCGCAAGCTGGTGAACCGGGGCTTTACCCCCAAGCGGGTGCGGGATCACACCCCCGACGTCATCGCCATCTGCGACGAGATCCTCGACAGGGTGTGCGAGCGGGGCGAATGCGACTTCATCTGGGACATCGCCGCTCCGTTGCCGCTGATCCTTATCGGCGACATGTTGGGCTTTCCCCGAGAGAGCTACGACGATCTGCTGGAGTGGTCCGACGACATGATGCGGGCCACCACCGAGACCGACCAGGAGGCGCTCGAGAAGGGGATCATGGCCGGGGTGGCCTTTCGGGAGTTCCTGATGGAGGTGATCGCCGACCGCCGGGCCCGCCCGCCCCAGTCGGATCTGGTGAGCGTGTTGTGCCATGCCGAGGTGGATGGCGACAGCCTCGACGACGAGTCGCTGTATCAGGAAGGGCTGCTGATATTGATCGGGGGCGACGAGACGTCCCGCCACGTGATCAGCGGGGGGATGCTGGCGCTGATGGAGCACCCCGACCAGAAGGCGCTGTTCAACCAACGGGCCGCCGACGACGCCTGGATGGAGCGGGCGGTGGAGGAAATGCTGCGCTGGGTGACCCCCATCAAGAACATGTCCCGCAGCGCCACCCGGGATGTGGAGATGCACGGCGAGACCATCGGCGAGGGCGACCAGATCATCCTGTTCTATCCCTCGGCCAACCGGGACGACCGGGTGTTCGACGACCCGTTCAAGTTCGACCTGGAGCGTGAGCCCAACCAGCACCTGGCTTTCGGATGGGGGACGCACTTCTGCCTGGGGGCGTCGTTGGCCCGCTTGGAGCTCAAGATCATGTTCCAGCGGTTGGCCGAGCGGATGCCCGACATTCAGCTGGCCAACGACGAGCCGCTGCCGTGGCGGGCGTCCAACTTCATCGTCGGCCCCGAGGCCATGCCGGTGACTTTCACCCCCAGCGCCCCGGTGGGAGCTTGACCCTGCCCGTCTCCCGATTGCGGCGGATCATCGCCGTCCTGCTGGCGGGCGGTCTGCTGATGCTGGTCGCCGCGGCCGGTTGTAGCGATTCGGTTCCGGCGGAATCAGCCGACGCCCCGCTGTCGGCCGAGTCGTTCACCCTCGGCAAGAACGTGTACCTCACGCGCTGCGTCGGGTGTCACGGCGTCGACGGCAGCGGCATCGTCGGACCCGACATCCGCCCCGGCAAGGTTCTGGAGAAGTACGCCTCAGCCGAGGCCATGGAGGAGGTGGTGCGCGACGGACTAGGTGAGATGCCCGAGTTCGCCTCCAAGCTAAGGGAAGAGGAAATAGCGGGCGTAGTGGCCTACGTGAGAGGCGGTTTGGGCTGAGCTAGCCCGCCCAAGCGTCCACCACGTCGGCGGTGGTGGTGATAGTGGCGACGATGCCGAGGGTGTGTTCGAACACGGCGTCCACGTAGTCGGGCGGGGTGCCGGCCACCGCGTCGCGGGGGAGCACCACCACATACCCGGCGTTGACCGCGTCGAAGGTCAGGTTGGTGATGGCCACGTTCACCGACACCCCCACGGCCACGATGGTGCGGATGCCCTCGTTGCGCAGCAGTGAGTCGAGTTCGGTGCCCTCGAAGGGCGACAGGCCGTGGTGGCGGGGTAGCACCACGTCGGCCTCGGCCACTCCGATCTCGGGCACCACCTCCACCGCCGGGGTGCCCACATGCAACTGCACCGGCATCTTGGGCATGGCCCGGAACAAGCGGGCGTTGCTATTGCCGCCCCATCCGTCGGTCCGGTGTTGGGCCGTGCAGTGGATCACCCGCACCCCCGCGGCCCGGGCAGCCTCAGCCAGCGCGGCCACATTGGGGATCAGCCCCTCCTTGGCCGCCTCAGCCAGCGCCGGCAGCGCCGACAGCTCCCCGATCACCCCGTTCTGGCACTCCTGAAGCACCAAAGCCGTCGTTGCCGGATCGACTATCTCACGCAGTTCCATGGTTGTTCACTCTCCCATGCCGAGTTCCGTCGGGCTGCCTCCCATAATGGGCACCCTATGGCTGGATCGATTCTGGGGACCGAAGTTATCCGCCGCGAGGACGGGACTCTGCTCACCGGCGAGGGGCAATACACGGGGGACTTGCGGCCCGACGGGCTGCTGACCGCCTGTTTCGTGCGTTCGCCGGTGGCCCACGCCGTGATCGGGGAGATCGATCTGGGGGCAGCAGCCGACCACCCGGGCGTGGTCGCGGTGTACACCGCCGAGACCATCGGGGTGGAGCAGGTCAAGCCCCGGTTCCCGCTCGACCCCCACTTCACACGGGGGCCGCTGGCCGGCGAGCGGGTTCGCTTTGTGGGCGAGCCGGTGGCCATGGTGGTGGCCGAGACCCTGGCCGCGGCCCAAGACGCCGCCGATGAGATCATGGTCGACTACCAGCCGCTGCCGGTGTCGATGGATGCCGAGGCCGCGGTGGCCAGCGGCGAGGCGGTGCTGTTCCCCGAGCGGGGTTCGGACTCGATGTTCAGGGCCTTCGACCCGGTGGAGGGCCTGCACGACAAAGCCGACCGGATCGTCACCGGCCGCATCGTCCACAACCGGATGGCGGTGGTGCCAATGGAAACCGACGCGGTGCTAGCTGATCCCAACGGCGAACAACTCACTTTGTGGGTTTCCACCCAGGGCGCCCACCCCACCCGGGGAGGAATCGCTGAGTCGATGGGGTTGGACCCCGACGACGTCCGGGTGATCGCCCCCTGGGTGGGCGGCGGCTTCGGGGCCAAGGGCGGATGGAGAGTGGAGCATGTGGCAGTGGCCGCCGCGGCCCGGCAACTGGGCCGCCCGGTGGTGTGGACCGAGACCCGGGCCGAAAACCTCATCTCCATGCAAGCCCGCGACCAGGTCCATTACGTGAGATTGGGGGTGACCGACGACGGCCGCATGGTGTCGCTGGAGGTGGTGGTGCTGGTGGACGCTGGGGCCTTTCCCGGCTTGGGCGGCATTCTCCCAATGATCACCCGGGTTATGGCGCCGGGCGTCTACGGGATCGAGCAGGTGCAGTTCGACTACGGCTTGGCGGCCACCAATCGGGCCCCGCTGGGGGCATTCCGCGGCGCGGGCCGGCCCCAGGCCACCCTCACTATCGAGCGCATGGCCGATCTGGCCGCGGCCGAACTGGGCATCGACCCGGTGGAGTTCCGCCGCCGCAACTTCTTGGCCCCCGAAGACTTTCCGCTGGTCACTCCCACCGGCGGGGCCTACGACACCGGCGAGTACGAGAAGGCCCTCGACCGGGCCTGCGAGCTGGTCGGCTACGAGGAGCTTCGGGCCGAACAGGCCGCCCGCCGGGCTGCCGGCGACCCCATCAGGCTGGGCATCGGGTTGTCGAGCTACGTGGAGGTCACCGCACCCACTGGCCAGGAGGAGCACGCGGTGGTGGAGGTCCACCCCGACGGCTCGGCCACCGTGGCGGTGGGCACCTCCTCACACGGCCAGGGCCACGAGACCGCGTTCACCATGATCGTGGCCGACCGGCTGGGCATCGACATGGACCAGATCACCTTCGTGCAGTCGGACACCGCCTTGGTGGCTCGGGGCGGCGGCACCGGCGGATCGCGCAGCGCGCAGCTTGGTGGCAGCGCCATTCATGCCGCCTCCATGGAGGTTCTGGGCATCGCCCGACAGCGGGCGGCAGAGCTTTTGGAAGCCAGCGCCGACGACATCGTGGTCACCGATGAGGGCCGCCTCGGGGTGGTCGGGGTGCCTTCGGCCACGGTGGGCTGGGCCGAGGTGGCCGCGGCATCCGAAGAACCGCTGCGGGCCGAGCTTGATCACACCACCGATGGCGCCACCTTCCCGTTCGGCACCCACATCTGCGTGGTGGAGGTGGACACCGAGACTGGCGTGGTCACCCCGCGGCGCTTCGTGGCGGTGGACGACGCCGGCAACCTGCTCAACCCCCTCATCGTGGCCGGCCAGCAGCACGGCGGGGTGGCGTCGGGCATCGGTCAGGCGCTTTACGAATATGTGGCGTACGACGACCACGGCAACCCGCTCACCACCGGGCTGGCCGACTACGCCATGCCATCGGCCGCCGAGTTTTGCGATTTCACCGTCGACAGCACCATCACCCCCACCCATCTGAACCCCTTGGGAGTGAAGGGCATCGGCGAGGCCGCCACCATCGGCGCCACCCCGGCGGTGCAGAACGCGGTGATCGACGCGCTAAGCGATCTCGGAATCCGCCACATAGATCTGCCGCTCACCCCCGATCGGGTCTGGGCGGCCATCCAGTCGGCGGGCGACCCCGAGCCGGAAATAGTCTGGCCCACCCCTTAGTCGTTTGCGGCCACGAACACCTCCACATCCGTTGGAACTAGCCCCCTAGCCGGGGCGGAGCACCAGGCTTAGCTGGCGGTCTGCGGAGGCGGTCCAGCCGCCGGGGACTACCACGGTGGAGGAGGTCTCTTCGATGATGGCGGGGCCGGCGATGGTGGGGCCGGGCAGGAGGGTGTGGCGGCGGTAGACGGGGGTGTCGGCCATTTCGCCGCCGACCCAGGCGGGGCGGTAGGAGAGGGGCATGGGCGGTTGGGCGGCTACTTGGTCGGTCGACCAGTCGGGCTTGGGCACCGGGCCGACAACCCGCACCCGGTAGTTGACGAACTCCACCGGGTCGGTCTGGCGGATGCCGTATAGCTGTTCGTAGAGCTCGTTGAACGCGGCAGCCGCTTCGTCGAGGTCGCAGCCGTGGAGGGGGACGGTCAGCTCGTGGGCTTGGTGGTGGTAGCGGATGTCGATCTCTCGCTCCAGCACGATCTCGTCGGCGGAGAACCCCTCCGCCCCGATCTCGGCGACGGCCACGGCCTCCAGCTCGGCGTAGATGGCCTCCACAGCGCTCACATCTACACCCACCGAGTCGATCACCCTTGTGCGGACATGGTCGGTCACCACGTCGGAGGCCAATAGGCCCACCGCCGAGCCCACGCCGGGGTTGGCCGGGACAACCACCTCGGCGATGCCGAACTCCTCGGCCAAGCGGGCCACATGCACCCCGGCGGCCCCGCCCGAGGCCAGCAGGGTGAAGTCGCGGGGGTCGATGCCCCGCTCCAAGGTCACCACCCGCACCGCCGCGGCCATGGTGGCGTTGACCACCTCGTACACCCCGGCGGCGGCCTCCTCCGGAGTCAGCCCCATTGGCTCGGCCAGCTCGGCCACAGCGGCATGGGCCAGATCGGCCCGGATGGCCATGCGGCCTCCGAGGAAGAAGTCCGGGTTGAGGTAGCCCAGCACCAGGTCGGCGTCGGTCACAGTGGGCTGGGTGCCGCCCCGGTCGTAGCAGGCCGGTCCCGGCTCGGCCCCGGCGGAATCGGGCCCCACCCGCAGAGCGCCGCCGCTGTCGAGGTAGGCGATCGATCCGCCGCCCGCGCCCACTTCGGCCAAATCGATCACCGGGATCTTGATGGGATAGCCGGTGTTGATCTTCTTCACGCCCGACGACGCCGTGCCCCCCACATAGAACTCGTGGGCGATGGCGGCCTGACCACCCTGCACCAGCCCCGCCTTGGCGGTGGTGCCCCCCATGTCGAAGGAGATCAGATCGTCGATGCCGCTGAGGCGGCCGATGTGGGCGGCGGCCATCACCCCGGCCGCCGGCCCCGACTCCACCAGTTGCACCGGCCGCCGGGCCACCGTGGCCGCCGAGATGATTCCGCCCGACGAGCCCATGATCTGAAGCCGGGCCCCGATTTCTTGACGGGCCAGCTCCTCGTCGAGTCGGGCGATGTAGCGGGTGACGGTGGGGCCCACGTAGGCCGACATGACCGTGGTGCAGGCCCGGGGCAGCTCCCGGTATTCGGGCCAAACATCGCTGGATACCGCCACGTAGAGGTCGGGGCTCAACTCGGCGATGATGTCGGCCACCTGCCGCTCGTGCTCCCCGTTGGCGTAGGAGTGGAGGAAGCAAACCGCCAATGCCTCCACCGGCTCGCGGGCCAACAGGTCGGCCAGCGCCGCACGGGCCTGCTCGACGTCGAGCGGCACCACCACCGAGCCGTCGGCCCCCGTCCGCTCCACCACATCCACGGTGCGCCGCCGGGGGACGATGGGCGCCTGCTTGGTGTAGAAGAGGTCGTACTTCTCGGCGTCGCCCTTGCGCTCGTTGCCGATGATCAAGATGTCGCCGAACCCCGCCGTGGTGACGTAAGCCACCGGGCCGCCCTTGCGCTCCAAGATCAGGTTGGTGGCCAGGGTGGTGGCGTGGACCACCTGGGACACCTCGGGGGGATCATGCCCGGCCTCGGCCAACAGCTCGGCAATCCCTTCGAGCACGCCAGCCGCCGGGTCGTCGGGGGTGGTGAGCACTTTGGCGGTGCACACGCTGCCGTCGGTGCGGTCGATCATCACCACATCGGTGAACGTCCCCCCGATGTCGATGCCCAAAGCGAGGGTCATTTGCTTCTCAACACCGCGGTGGCTGCCGGGTCCACCTCCCCGGTTTCCGGGTGAATCACCACTCCGTAGTCCCGGCGGGCGGCCTCTGGCGACACCCTGCCGTCTCGCACATCGGCGGCCACCAGCTCGGGGTCGCGTTCAAACGGGTCTCCGAAGCCGCCGCCGGCGGAGGTGAGCATGGTGATCATGTCCCCGGCTCTCAGCGGATAGGCAGTGACCTTGGCCGGCAGCGTTTGCTCGTCGGGGGTGCCCTCGTTCAAAACCCAGCCCCCGCCCGCGCCGGCAGAGCCGCCGTAGATGCCGGGAGGGGGGCGGCGGCAGCGATCGGTGGCCCGGCCGGTGAACTGTCCGTCGGCCAGAATGCGGATGTCGCGGCGCGCCCCTGTTCCGCCCCGCCACTGCCCCGGTCCCCCCGAGTCGGTCCACAGCTCGAAGCGCTCAAAGCGCACCGGGTGCTCCTGCTCGTAGGCCTCCACGGTGTGGAACGCTCCGCCGGCACCCAACACCAGCGGGCCGGTCACATCCACCCCGTCGCGGTCGGAGCGGGCCCCGGAGCCGCCGAACTGGGGATCCATGAACGCCCACGGCCGGCCGTCGCCCCCGGTGCCGTTCATGATGTAGACGTGGACGTTGCAGGAAGCGGCCACCGCCCGGGCCGGGTCGAGCTCAGAGAACGCTCCCAACATGGCCTCCACCACGGCCATGACCGTGGCCATTCGGGCGTTGAGGGCGGCGGGCGGGTTGGGATTCACCAGCGTGCCCGGGGGCAGGCGCAGCTCCAACGGCCGGAAAGCCCCGTCGTTCACCGGTATGTCGGGGGCCAACAGGCAGCGCACGGCAAACAGCACCCCGGAGGTGGTCTGCGACACCGCGGCGTTGATCGGCCCCGGCGCCTGGGGTGAGGTGCCCTCGAAATCGGCGGTGATGGTGGAGCCCTTGATGGTGAGGGCCACGTGTACCTCATGGTCGGCGTCGGGATTCACGCCATCGTCGTCGATGATGAACGAGCCGGTGTAGGTGCCGTCGGCCAGCGCTTCGATGCCCGCCCGGGTCCGGCGCTCGGTGTAGTCCAACAGCTCGTCGGTGATCTGGTGCAGCCGCTCGAGACCGTAGCGGTCGGCCAAATCGGCCAGGCGGTCGGCGCCGAGGTTGGTGGCCGCCATCATGGCCCGGATGTCGCCCAGCACCTTCTCAGGGGTGCGGCTGTTGGCCGCGATCACATCCAAGATCGGCTGGTTGGGCTCTCCGGCCACCGCCAGCGGCACAGGGGGCAGCACCAGTCCTTCCTGGAACATCTCGGTGGCGTTGGCCGGCAAACCGCCGGCGGCCATGCCTCCCAGATCGGCCACGTGCAACAGGGCGCAGGTGAAGAAGGCCAGGGTGTCGTTTATGAACACCGGACGGAACACCATCACGTCGTTGGAGTGGATGCCGCCCCGATAGGGATCGTTGGAGGCGTACACGTCGCCGTCGGCCATTCCCGAGGGCGGGAAGTCGTCCAGCAGGGAGCGAAGCGACGGCCGCAAGCTGGACAAATGCATCAAGGGAGCGCCCATCGACTGGGCGATGAACTGGCCCCGGTGGTCGAAGATTGCCGCGGTGGAGTCCCCGCCCTCTTTGACCACCGAGGAGTAGGCCGATCGCACCGTGGTCAGCCCCATTTCCTCGGCGATGGCCCCCAGGGCGTTCTTGACTACCTCCAGCGCGATGGGGTCAAAGGGCCGGGCGTCGGTGGTCGATGGGGCGCGGTCCACAGCAATCAGAGCCCAGCGATCAAAGCTCGAATGGCCCCTTGCCCATCTGGTCGCGGATGGTGATGACCGCCGGGTTGGTCATGGAGCGGCGCTGCCAGTTGGCCCCGTCCACCACCATGGTGTGGCCGCTGATGAACCGGGCGAATGGGGAGGCCAGGAAGGTGGCGGCCCAGCCCAGCTCCCGCAGCTGCCCCACCCGCATGGCCGGCTGGCACGGGTCCTTCTCGTGGGTGCGGTCGAGGCTGGAGCGGATGTCGGCGGTCATGTCCTCATGGGGGAACAGCCCCGGCACCAGGCCATTCACCTGGATGCCGTAGGGCCCCCACTCCACGGCCAGGCTCTCGGTCATCGACTTGACCCCGGCTTTGGCCGCGGCCGAGTGGGCGAACCCGGGGCCGCCGGTCCAGGCGTAGGAGGCCCCGATGTTGACGATCGACCCCGGCGTGCCGGTGTCCAGATGGCGGCGGGCGAACTCCCGGGCACAAAAGAAGGTGCCGTTGAGGGTTATGTCCACCACCGTGCGCCAGGCGTTGGGCGACATGTCCTCAGCCGGCACGGGGAAGTTGGCCGCCGCGTTGTTGATCAGCACGTCGGGCAGGCCGAACCGCTCGGCGGCGGCGTCGAACGCCTCGGCGATCTGCTCGGCTTGGCGGATGTCGCAGCCCACCACCAGCACCTCGGCGCCGGTCTCCTCTATGGCCGCCTGGCCCGCTTCCAGGTGCTCGGGCTTGCGGCTGGCGATAACCAGGTTGGCGCCCAGCCGGGCGAACTCGGTGGCGATGGCCTTGCCCAGCCCGGTGCCCCCGCCGGTCACGAAAACGGTCTGGCCGTTGTAGGTGCCCGGCACCAGGGCGGTGGCGCCCTCCGGGGCGGGCTCGGGCAGTCCGGTGATCTCAGCCATGGCTCTGTCCTCCCTAAGACCGCTTGTACTCGGGTTCGCGCTCTTCGGCCCGGGCTGCTCGGAACTCGGCGAAGTCGTCGGAGCGGTTGATCAGCGTCTGGAAGGCGTACTCGTCGTTCATGGAGCTTTGCAGCCCCTCCATGGCCAGGTTGCGGATCACCCGGCGGGCAAGCTGCACCGTGTAGGGCGAGTGAGAGGCGATCTTGGCCGCCATCTCCATCACGGTGTCGTCCAACTCCTCAGGGGCCACAATGCGGGTCACGATGCCGTGGGTGAGGGCCTCCTCGGCGCTGAGCACCCGGCTGGTGAGCACCATGTCGCTGACCAGGCCCGAACCGCAGATCTCGAACAGGCGGCCCATTCCGCCGGTGTCGGGGATCACCCCGTGGGTGAGTTCGGGGAGCAAGAAGCGGGCGCCCTCGGCTGCCACCCGGATGTCGCACAGCAGCGCTCGCTGGAACGATCCGCCGATGGCCCATCCCTGCATGGCCACGATGATGGGGGCGTCGATGTCCCAAACCTGCTGGATGCCCCGGTGGCCCCGCTCCATTCCGGCGTGGTGGGCCATCCCCATCTGACCGCCGCCGATGGCCGAAACGTCGCGGCCCGACGACCACGACTTGCCCTCTCCACGCCACACCACGGCCCGGATGGACTTGTCGGCTTTGATCTCCCCCAGGATGTCGAACAGCGCCACGTCCATGTCGTCGTCGAAGGCGTTGTGCTTGGCGGGATTGTTGTTGGTGATGACGGCGATATGCCCGTCCACCGTG
>JAJDYU010000011.1 GCA_022825005.1 Acidimicrobiia bacterium | reverse complement strand
TTGCTTCACCCCGACCACGAAGTCGTCCAGGCCCATCCGCCGCTCCCCGTCGGGGCCGGTCACCACGATCTCGGCGTTGAGCGCGGCCAGCACCGGCAGCGTGTCGCCCGCCGGCGAGGCGGTGCCCAGGTTGCCCCCCAGAGTTCCGGCGTTGCGGATGGGCGGCGATCCCACCGTGCGGGCGGCCTGGGCCAGGGCGGGGGCGGCGTCGGCCAGCGCCGTGGTCATCATCTCGGTGTAGGTGACCCCGGCGCCCACCACCACCCGGTTGTCGGCCACGCTCCAGCGGCGCAGCTCGGGCACCTGGGCCACGCCCACCACATGGCGGGGGCGGCGCAGCCCCCGGTTGATCTCCACCATGAGATCGGTACCCCCGGCCAGCACGGTGGCGTCGGGATGATCGGCCAATGCTTCCCGCGCCTCATCGAGGCTCCGGGCCACCACCACGTCGCTCATCGCGGTGCCCTCGTCGATGCCTCAGAAGCGGTACGGACGCAGTGCTTGGTTCGAATTTCATTGATACTCACGGCAGAAAGAAACTTATGCGCTATAGGCCCAACTCGTCGGGAACGTTGGCAACTCTGCGCAACCAGAAGGCGATAACTTGGGCCAACTGGGCGCTGGGCTACGTCACTGTCTGTTCCTGTGGGTATATGCCGCTAGCCCGTTCCTCCACGGATTCAAGGCGCAGCCTCAGTCCCAACGCGTTGGCAACCTTCAGCAGCGTTGACAGAGTGGGGTTCCCATCCTCAGACAGCGCTTCGTACAGATTGCCACGGTTTAGTCCGGTGTCGCGGGCGAGGGCGCTCATGTTCTGCGTCCGGGCGATGTGCTTCAAAACAGCTCGAATCACTGCCCCGTCTCCCTGGTCCTCATCCGCGGCCGCCCGGAGAAGTCCTCGGACATCCCCTTCGGGTATTACATAGGCCGCCGGGTCAAACTTCTGGTATTCCTCAGCCACTAGCTCCTCCATTCTGTCGCCATTCTCTTTGCCTGCTCGATGTCTCTGCGTTGGCTGTCCTTGTCGCCGCCGCATAGTAGGACGATTAGATCAGTTCCCCGCGTTAGGAAGTAGATGCGGTATCCAGGCCCGTGCTGGATCCTCATCTCGGACACGCCATCACCAACAGGTCTCACGTCTCCGAGATGCCCTTCCTCGGCTGCCAGCAGCCTAGCAACGATGCGGTTCACCGCTTGGCGGTCCCGCAGCCTGCTCAACCAGCGATCAAACGTCGCGCTGCGCAGGATCGTGTACATGACCTTACTGTACGATATACCGGACAGCATGTGAAGAGGGTGGGATTTACCGTCGCGTCCGGCGTTGCTCCGACTTGCTGTCTCTTGAAACCGGCACTGGCCACGCCAACCACATGGCGAGGCTAGTTCCGAAGTTACAGTTATTTCTAATGCGTATCGATATACGACGTGGAACTATAGATAGGGTGGCGTCTGTTTCCGACGAGTCCTACTACAACAGAGAGGGAGGGTTAGCCAGTGCCTTGGTCACCCATTGTCCGATGGTATCCGGCGGGTACCTCAATCAGGTGAGATGGGTCGGCGTCGATAGCCGCGAGGATGTCCGGGCGGGACATCGGCCGTCCGGAGTTCCACATTGAGGCGTTAGGCGATTTTGCGAAACATAACGAGCGAAATCTCTGGCAAAATGGGTGTCTGTGGCTACTGATATCAGCGTCGATGGTCAGGGCCTGAGCGACCGGCTGGCCGCGTTGGCCTCGATCGGCGAGATCGAGGGCACCGACGGCGCCTGCCGGCTGGCTTTGACCGACGAAGACCGGGACGGCCGCGACCTCGTGGTCACCTGGATGCGGGACCTGGGCATGGAGATCAGCATCGACGGCATCGGCAACGTGGTGGGCACCCTGGCCGGGGCTGAGCCGGGGCCGCCGGTGATGTGCGGCAGCCACATCGACACCGTGCGCACCGGCGGGCGCTACGACGGCAACCTGGGCGTGCTGGCCGGCTTGCAGGTGGTGGAGGCGGTGCAGCGGGCCGGCATCACAACCCGCCGCCCCCTGGCGGTGGGGTTCTTCACCGACGAGGAGGGCTCCCGGTTCCCGCCCGACATGCTGGGCAGCCTGGTGTACACCGGCGAGATGCCCCTGGAGGAGGCGCTCGACATCACAGGCACCGACGGCGCGGTGGTGGGCGAGGAGCTCGACCGCATCGGCTACCGGGGCGCGGCCCCGTGCCCGTCGCCTGCGCCCCATGCCTTCGTCGAATTGCACATCGAGCAGGGGCCGATCCTCGACACCGAAGACATCGTGATCGGCGCGGTCACCGGCGTGCAGGGCATCAGCTGGACCGAGATCACCGTGGCCGGCCAGTCGAACCACGCCGGCACCACCCCGATGGATATGCGCCACGACGCCGGGTGGGCCGCCACCCGCATCGCGGTGTTCGTGCATGAGCTGGCCACCGAGTTCGGCCCGCCGCAGGTGTGCACCGTGGGGCGGGTAGAGCTGCACCCCAACCTGGTGAACGTGGTGGTCTCCGATGCGGTGCTCACCGTGGACATGCGCAACACCGACGACGATCTGTTGACCGAGGCCGAGAACCGGCTGTCCGCCTTCCTGGAAGAGCTGGCCGCCGAATCCGGCACCGGGATCACCTGGCGGCGCCTGGCCCGTTTCGCCCCGGTGGAGTTCGACCCCGACATGATCCGCCTGGTGGAGCGGGCAGCCGCCGAGCTGGGCTTCAGCCACCGCCGGCTGTGCTCGGGGGCGGGCCACGACGCCCAGATGTTTGCCGCGGTGTGCCCCACCTCGATGGTGTTCGTGCCCTCCTGGGAGGGCATCAGCCACAACCCGTTCGAGCACACCGAGCCCGAGCACCTGGAGGCGGGGGCCAACGTGCTTTTGCGGGTGATGCTGGAGCTGGCCGAGATCGCCGAGACCTCCGAAGTGCAGGCCACCGCAGGGGCCACCGCCGAAGAAACCGCCGGGGCGACGGCATGAGCGCCAACAACGACAAAACGCTCACCACCCACCTAGAGAGCGACCCCGCCGACGAGCGGGTGTCGCGCCTGTCCAGCAACCTGCGCGAGATAACCGTGGGGGCGGCCCAGCTCGGCCCCATCGCCCGCGACGAGACCCGGGCCGAGGTGGTGGAGCGGCTGCTGGCGCTGCTGCACGAGGGCCATAAGCAGGGCTGCGATCTGGTGGTGTACCCCGAGATGGCCCTCACCACGTTCTTCCCCCGGTGGTGGATCGAAGACGTCGACGAGCTGAACAGCTTCTATGAGACTGAGATGCCCTCGCCCGAGGTCAAGCCGTTGTTCGACGAGGCGGCCAGCCTGGGGATCGGCTTTTGTCTGGGCTACGCCGAGCTCACCCCCGACGGCCACCGCTACAACACCTATCTGTTGGTGGACGGCGAGGGAAACGAGGTGGCCAAGTTCCGCAAGGTCCACATCCCCGGCCACGAGAAATACGAGCCCCAGCGCCCCTTCCAGCACCTGGAGCGGGCCTACTTCGAGCCCGCCGAGGAGACCTTCCGCACCTGGACGGCGTTTAGGGGCGAGATCGGCCTGGCCCTGTGCAACGACCGGCGCTGGCCCGAGACCTACCGGGTGATGGGACTGGCCGACGTGGAGATGATCCTGATCGGCTATAACACCCCTATCCACTACTACCCCGATCCGTCGCAGGACTTTTTGGCCGGATTCCACAGCCGCCTGGTGATGCAGGCCGGGGCCTACCAGAACGGCACGTTCGTGGTGGGCGTGGCCAAGGGAGGCGAGGAGGAGGGGGTGGAGAGCCTGGCCGAGAGCTGCATCATCGGCCCCTCCGGCGAGGTGCTGGCCCAGGCCGCCACCGACGGCGACGAGCTGGTGGCCGCCACCTGCAACCTCAACTGGTGCGCGGCCTACAAGAACACGCTGTACGACTTCAGCCGCTACCGCCGCCCGGAGATGTACAAGTCGATATCCGAGGAGATGCCGGTCATCTATCAGAAGCCATACGTAGAGGGGGCGCCGATCATCGGCGGGGCGCCCCCAACCCAGGGGGAATAGCCATGACAACGCTCACCATCAACGGTCAATCGGTGACCATCACCGGCGATCACGAGCACCTGCTGGCCGCACTGCGCGACGAGCTGGGCATCATGTCGCCCAAAGACGGGTGCTCGCCCAGCGGCCAGTGCGGCTGCTGCGCCGTGCTGGTGGACGGGCGCGCCCGCGTGGCCTGCCAGACGTCGCTGGAGCGCTCGGCCGGGTGCGAGGTGCTGACCCTGGAAGGGGTGTCGGACGAGGAGCGCAACCGCATGGCCGACGTGTTCGCCGCCTGCGGGGCGCTCCAGTGCGGGTTCTGCACGCCGGGCATCTTGATCCGCACCAAATCGCTGGTGGACCGCAAGGGCTCGGAGCTCACCCGCGAGGAGGCCTCCCGGCACTTGGGCGGCCACCTGTGCCGCTGCACCGGCTACACCAAGATCCTCGATGCGGTGGAGGCGCTGGCCCAAGGCGAGATGCCCGAGGCCGAGGTGCCCGGCGGCGTGGGCAGCCGGGGCATCAAGTACGAGGCCCGGGAGCTGGCCCTGGGCGACCGCGACTACATCGACGACCTGCGCCCCGAGGGGCTGCTGCACGCCGCGCTGCACCTGTCGGAGCACGCCCGGGCCGACATCGTGCGTATCGACACCTCAGCGGCCGAGGCCATCGACGGCGTGGTGGCGGTGTACACCGGCGCCGATGTGCCCGGCGAGATGCGGGTGGGGATCATCCACACCGACTGGCCGGTGTTCATCCCCGAGGGGGGCCGCACCTCCTATGTGGGCGACGTGCTGGCCATCGTGGTGGCCGAGGATCGGGCCACCGCCCGCCGAGCGGCCGAGGCCATACAGGTGACCTACGAGGTACACACCCCGATCACCGACCCGGTGGCCGCGGTGACCAACGGCTGCGACGACGCGGTGTGGGAGCTCGACGGCAATGTGCTGTCGCGCTCGGTGTACGCCCGGGGCGACGTGGACGCCGCCTTGGAGGCCAGCGCCCACACCATCCACGAGGTGTTCCAAACCCAGCGCATCGAGCACGCCTTCTTGGAGCCCGAGTCCACCCTGGCGGTGCCCACCGAAGACGGTGGCCTGCACGTGTACTCCGGCGGCCAGGGGGTGTGGGACGACCGCGACCAGATGGCCTCGGTGCTGGGGATCGACCCCCAGAAGATCACCGTGGAGCTGGTGAGCAACGGCGGGGCGTTCGGCGGCAAAGAAGACATGGCCAACCAGGCCCAGACCGCGCTGGCCGCCTGGCTCTTGGGCCGCCCGGTGCTGTGCACGGTTTCTCGGGAGGAGTCGCTGCGGATGCATCCCAAGCGCCATCCCATCCGCATCGAGATGTGGGCCGGCTGCGACGCCGACGGCAAGCTCACCGCGCTGCGGGCCCGGATGGTGGGCGACTCCGGACCGTATGCCTCGGTGGGCATGAAGGTGCTGGAGCGGGCCGCGGGCCACGCCAGCGGCCCCTACACGCTGCCCAACATCGACGTGGAGGCGGTGGCCGCCCGCACCAACAACCCGGTGTGCGGGGCCTTTAGAGGCTTCGGGGCCAACCAGGCCCAGTTCGCCATGGAGGGCGTGATGGACCGCCTGGCCGAGGCGGTGGGCATCGACGGCTGGGAGATGCGGTCGCGCAACGCGGTTTCCCCTGGCGCCATCTGGGGGCCGGGCCAGATCATGGACGACGGCTCTTTGGGCGCCCGCGCCTGTTTGGAGGCGGTGAAACCGGCGTGGGACGAGGCTCGGGCCGCGGGCAAGTCGGTCGGGCTGGGGCTCGGCCTCAAGAACTCCGGGCTGGGCAACGGCTTCAAGGAGATCGCCAAGGCCGTGGTGCGCTTCGACGACGACTACCACGAGGGCGGCGAGGTGGAGGTGCGCCACTGCTGGACCGAGATGGGCCAGGGCATCCACACCGTGGCCCAGCAGGTGGCGGT
>JAJDYU010000006.1 GCA_022825005.1 Acidimicrobiia bacterium | reverse complement strand
AGGCCCTCCCGGAGGAACTCCATGAGATGGCCTCGGGGGTAGATGCCCATGGTTCGGTACTCGCCCATCATCTTCTCCCGGTCGGTGAAGTCGGCGAGCTGGGGCACGCGATCGTCCGTCGACAGAGAAAGGGCGGTTTGGCCGCCTCCCGAGGGCCGGTTTTGCAGTCCCGACTCCCACAGGGCCTCTCTCCGGTTCGAGGCGATGGCGTCGAACGCCCCGGCCAGCACCAGCGAGAGCACGGCCTGGGGTTTCAGCCCGGTCCGACGCACCAGATCTCCGGCGGAGGCATAGGAGCCTTGGCGCTGCCTCTCGGCCACGATGAGCTTGGCCGACTCCGCCCCCACGTCCTTGATGAGCTCAAGCCCCAGCCGCACCGAGTCGCCTTCAGGCGAGCACGCCGCTCGGCTCGCGTTGACACACGGGTTCAGAAACCGAACCCCGAAGCGCCGGGCGTCCTGCTTCAGTGTTTCCAACGGATAGAAGCCCATCGGCTGGTTGTTCATCAGCGCGGTGAAGAACTCCACCGGGTGGTAGCGCTTGAGCCACGCCGCTTGGTAGGCGCTCACCGCGAAGGCGTGGGAGTGCGACTCCGGGAACATGTAGTGGCCGTTGATCTTTGAGAAAATCCTCTTGGCGGCTTCCTCGGACACGCCGTTTTGGCGGGCGCCGTCGGCGAAGCGCTCCCAGTGCATGGCGATCAGGTGCTCGTTGTTGGGCCGGGCGAAGGCGCGGCGCACCTCGTCGGCCTCGGCCGCGGTCATGCCGGCCACGTCCTCGATGAGCTGCACTACCTGCTCTTGCCAAACGATGATGCCGTACCCCCGCTCCAGGGCCCGCTTCTCCAGCGGATGGTCATAGTCCCAGTCAGCGTCATGGCGGTAGCGCTCCACGAACTGGGAGACGGCACTACCCTGCACCCCCACGCCGGGGCGGATGAGGGCCACCTGATAGGCGAGGTCGAGGAGGTTGCGCGACTTCAGCCGCTGGGCCATCTTCAGCTGCGCGGGCGACTGGAGCAAGAACACCCCCTTGCACTGGCCGGCGTTGATCATGTCGTACACGCCGGGGTCCTCCGGGCTGATCCGGCCCAGGTCGGGCCGGCAGCCCTCCCGCTCCTCGATGAGATCGAGGGCCTCGTCGATCTGGTCGAGCACCGGCAGCGACAAAATGTCGATCTTGGCGAAGTTGGCGTCGGCCACGCTGTCTTTGTCCCAGTCCATGATGTAGCGGCCGTCGGTGGCTCCGGCCCGGATCGGCACCATCTCGGGGATGGGCGAGCTGCTCAGCACCATGCCGCCCACGTGCTGGCTCAGCCCCCGGGGAGCGCCCATGAGCTGGGGAGCGAGATCGAGCAGATCCCGCCACCCGGGGGCGTCCACCTTGTCTTTGAACTCCGCCAGCTCGGCCATCTCGCTGCGCAGGTCGGCGGCGTGGTGGGAGTGCAGCCGCTTCGACAGCAGCCTGAGGCGCTCTGGGGGCAGTCCCAGGGCCTTGCCCAGGTCACCGATGATGCCCTTGACCTTGTAGGTGGTGATGGCCCCGGCCAACACGGCGTGCTCGGGCCCGAAGTGGCGGTGTACCCGCTCGATCAGCTCGTCTCGCAGCCCCCGAGGGAAGTCGAGGTCGATGTCGGGCAGCGAGGTCATGTCCTCGGAGATGAAGCGCTCCAGGGTTAGGTCCCACTTCAGGGGGTCCACGTGGCTGATGCCGATGAGGTAGCCCACGAGCAGGGCCACCGACGAGCCCCGCCCCCGTCCCGGCGGCCTCTCCTCCAGCGGCGTGTCGGGGCCGACTTCGCCCCGCTCCACCAGGATCTTCTGGGCCAGAAGGGCGATCTGGTGGTAGAGCAGCAGAAATCCGGCCAGGTTGAGCCGCTCAATCAACCTGAACTCCTCGGCCAGGCGACACTCCACCTCTGCGGTCACGCCCCCGTACCGCCGAACGGCCCCCTCCCGGCAGAGCTGTTCCAGGTAGCTCAGAGGCGTGCGGCCCGGGGGCACCGCCGCGTCGGGCAGGCCGTAGCCCAGGTCGGTGCTGAGGTCGAAGCCGCACTGCTCGGCCACGCGCAGGGTGTTGGACACCGCTTGGGGGCATTCGGCGAAGAGGCGCTCCATCTCCGCGGGCGGCTTCAGGTGCAGATGGTGGTTGGGCCGCAGATGGGGCAGGGCCTGGTCGATGGTGGTGTTGAGCCGGGCGGCCACCAGCGCCTGCTGGAGCCGGGCGCGCTCAGGGGCGTGGTAGTGGATGTCGTTGGTGGCCACCACCTGGGCGCCGGCGTCGGCGGCGAGCCTGACCAGCTTGCGGTTGCGGTCGGTGTCGCCGGCCAGAAAGTTCTGCTGAAGCTCCACGTACACCGAGTTCGGCCCGTACCAGTCGAAGTACTGCCGCAGCAGGCCGTGGGCCTCGCCGAAGCGGTCGTCGGCCGCCAGTCGGGACAGGGGGCCGTCGCGCCCGCCGGTCAAAAGAACCACGCCCTCGCAGTGATCGGGCAGATAGCAGGGGTCGAGCTTCGGGTCTTGGCGGTCGGCGGCGTTGGCCAGGGTGAACAGGCGTGAGATGTTGGCGTATCCCGCCCGGGTCTTGGCCAAAAGGGCGAGCTTCGAGCCGTCGGTGAGCGTCAGCTCTGCGCCGGTGATGGGCTGGGTGCCCAGGCTCTTGGCCAACCGGGCGAACTCCAGCGCGCCGCACAGGTTGGTGTCGGTCAGAGCCAGGGCCGGGTAGCCATATTGGGTGGCCTGTGCCAGCAGCTCGTGGGCGTGCGACGCCCCCTCCCCGTAGGAGAAGAAGCTCTTGGTGCGAAGCTCCACCCAGTTGGCCATCGACAGCTCGCGATCAGGCGCTTTGCCGGTACCAGCGGTTGTCGGAGCGGTCCCGGAACAGGGTGATCAGCCGACCGTCGCCGGGGTCGACCCGGTAGTAGGAGCGGGCCACCGGCTTGGGGAGCCACCACAGGTCGAATGTCCACCGGTCGTCGATGCGGGCCACCTTTCTCCAGCGCCGCCCCGCCCGCAGCGACCGCGGCTCGCCTCTTGAGTTCTCCCGCACGTCCACCGGCCTCGGCGTCAAAAGCGGCCTGATGGTGTCCTGGGTGGACGGGTCGAGGGGCATCTGGAGGAACCGCATCTCCGGCACCGGATGCCACGGCGCCACGCCGGCGATCCGGTACAGGGCGTGGTCGCCCCTCATCACCGGCCGCAGCCGTCGGTCGGCCTCTACCAGCCGCCCGAGGCGGTCGCGTCGGGCGTCCTTCAACAGCGTCAGCTGGGCCACTGACTCGCCGGTGAAGTCCGACAGGGTGAGGGTCACGTCCTCCACGGGGCGGCGGGGCGGGTCGGCCTCCAGCCGGTGCCGGATGAGTTCCGACGCTCTCTCCCACGCTCCGACGGGCTGCTTGAACCGCACACTGTGCTCCCACGCCGGCCAGCCCGGCGCCTCGCACAGCAAATGCGCCGACCCGGCGAGGCGGTCCTTTGCCTCCGGCCGGGCGAAGGCCCGCAGCAAAACGGTGTCCACCGCCATCAACAGGGCCTCAAGAGAAGGGTGCAGCGCCATCGAGATGTGCTCCACCACCGGCTCCTCGCACGGCATCGGCACCACTGGGCTGTCGTCGATGCCGTTGCACAGCGACCATGCCCGCAAGCCCTCGAGGCCGAACCGGTCGGAGAGCAGATGCCCGCTCACCGAGGCGACTGCCCCCATGGTGTGCAGGCCGAAGCGGTGCAGGTCGCCCTTCATGGCGGCTGAGACGGGAAGCAGGTCGATGCTGTGGGGGGCGAGGAAGGAGCGCACGTCGTCGCCCGCCCCGCAAGCCCCCGGTCCCCGGCGGGTCCGGGCGGCCACGAAGGCGGGGAACTTGGCGTCGGCCACCCCGACGCGGGGGCCCAAGAACTTGGGAAGCGCGCCCATGAGCGCGGCGACCGCACCCGATTCGCCGCCGTAGATCCCCTCCAGCCCGTCGAGGCGGACGTAGGCCGTGCCCAGATCAGCCGCCTCCACCCGGTCGCTCACTTGTTGCAGGTCGGCCACCATGCGGCGGAAAGCCCGCCGATAGCAGGGCTCGTCGGCGTCCAGCACCACAGCGTCGGCGTGGTGCGACATCGCCTCTTCCAGGGTCATGCCCTCCTTGACCCCGACCGCGGCGGGGAAGTAGTCGACCACCAGAGTCCTCGCCGCCGACGGATCGCCGTCGACGATCAAAACCGGGCTGTCCTCCAAGTGGCGATGCCGGCTCATCTCCACCTTCGCCCGCAAATGCGTGGCCAGCACACACCCAACCCTCATGCGGCACCCGTGCGAAGACCGCTGCAACTACACAGGGACCACCTTATTGACGCCTGTGACACATTCGACCGGAGATGGTGCGCGTCGCGCTCCAAGCGGTCAGATTGCTTGATCAGGGATTCTGCAAAATGGAGTGTGAAACTGCTGCAAAGTGGAGTTTAAAACTGCTGCAAAGTGGAGTTTGAGGGTATGCTTTCCATAGGAGACGACATGTCTGACACCCGCAACCCAAACTATTTGGACCGCGTGGTAGACCACGAGGTTGCTGAGGCTCTGGCCTCATCGCCTGCTGTGCTCATCGAAGGGCCACGGGGCTGCGGCAAGACGTGGACTGGTCAGAGATTTGCCAACAGCGAGGTGTTCCTAGACGGTTCTGAAGCTCTGCGCGTCGCTGCTGAAGTGGACCCGGACTCGATTCTTGAGGGAGAAGAGCCCCGGTTACTGGACGAGTGGCAGCTCATTCGAGGCATATGGAATCCGATGCGACATGCCTGTGACCGGCGAGGCGGGTTCGGGCACTTCCTTCTCACCGGATCGCAGAATCCGCCCGACGACATAACCGAGCACTCTGGTGCAGGACGAGTTGCCCGGGTGCGGATGCGGCCGATGGCGCTGTGGGAGTCGGGGGATTCCAGCGGGGAAGTATCCCTGGCCTCACTGCTGGAAGGAGGACGATGCTTGGCAAAAGACGCCGAGCAGACCTACAGCAGCATTGCCTCTCTGATCTGTCGAGGAGGGTGGCCCCGCATGATCAAGATGGCACCGAACACCGCCCAAGCTCGCCTGCGCGACTACTTGGACAACATCACCCGCACCGACATCTCCCGTGTGTCTGGCGTCAAGCGCGATCCTCAACTGGTGAGGGCCCTGCTGGCATCTTTGGCCCGCAACGAGGCCACAACCGCTTCCTGCGCCACCCTGATCAAGGATATGACCGAGGAGGAGGGCAGTCCGCCAGCACGCTCTACGATTCGGGCCTACTTGGACGAGTTGGCCCGCCTGTTCGTTCTAGAGCCGCTTCCAGCGTGGACCACCCACCTGAGATCTTCGGCCCGCTTGAGAAAATCTCCAAAGCGCTTCTTCAGCGACCCCGCACTGGCCGTCGCCGCCCTAACCACGTCGGCGGCATCGGTCGCCAAAGACACAGAGGCGATGGGGCTGCTATTCGAATCAATGGCCATCCGCGACCTCCGGGTGTACGCCCAGTCGCTGGATGCCCACCTCTACTATTACGGCGATTCGAATGATCTTGAGGCCGATGCCGTGATCGAGGGTTTGGACGGCCAGTGGGCTGCCGTGGAGATCAAGCTCGGCGGGGGAGAGGCCATCGCCGACGCCATGGATTCGCTGCGCGCCGTCCGCTCACAGATCGACACCACCCGGCGCGGAGAACCAGCCCGCCTCATCGTGCTCACCGCGTTCGGCCACGGCTACCAAACCGACGACAACATCGCCGTCGTTCCCCTGACTGCCCTAAAGCCGTGACTCAAGGTCAGTCTGGGTTTGCGAAGTTGACGACTAGAGGGCCTACTTCAGAGTATGTCGCTTCGTTGCATCTGGTGTGCTGAATATGCTCCTTCCTGTGGGCCTCACCACGATGATTGAGACGAGGGCTGGTGTTCGCAGTGACAAGCCCTGCTTTATTGGTACGCGGATAACAGTCAATGACGTGCTGGACTATCTGGCAGCGGGTATGACGCCGGTGGAGATAGCCGGTGACTTCCCCGAGTTGAGCGAGCAGCATGTCCTCGCTGCTGCCGGTTGAGCTTGCTGCGCCAGTGAGCAATTCGACAGCGATCTCTTGGGGACGGTTTGAGGAGCAGGCTCCTGAACTGGCCGAGCGGATTCGGTTGCGGTTTGAGAGCCATTTGCATGTGGTGATGGCGACGCTGCGTCGGGATGGTTCGCCCCGGCTCTCGGGGATGGAGGCGCCGATTCGCGACGGTCACCTGTGGCTGGGGATGATGCCGGACTCTCTCAAAGTGGCCGACC
>JAJDYU010000031.1 GCA_022825005.1 Acidimicrobiia bacterium | reverse complement strand
ACTGGTCCACAGTATGGAACCCGCCCTGGGGTCCAGCACCACAGAAGGAGTGTGTCGAATGACTGACACGCCCGAGATCGACGACATCGATCTGTCGAGTCTGAACGACGAAGACCTCTGTGCGCAGATGCACGACGATCTATATGACGGCCTCGCCGAGGAGATCGACGAGGGCACCAGGATCTTGCTGGACCGGGGCTGGCCGGCCGACAAGGTGCTGGACGTGGCACTGGTTGAGGGGATGCGCATCGTGGGTATCGACTTCCGCGACGGCATCCTGTTCGTGCCCGAGGTGCTCTTGGCCGCCAACGCCATGAAGGCGGGCATGGCCATACTCCGGCCGCTATTGGCCGAGACCGGCGCCGAGCCGATCGGCAGCGTGGTGATCGGCACGGTCAAGGGCGACATCCACGACATCGGCAAGAACCTGGTGGCCATGATGCTCGAGGGCGCCGGGTTCGAAGTGACCGATTTGGGCATCAACACCGACGTGGAGGAGTTCATCGCCGCGCTCGACGAGCACCAGCCCGACATCTTGGGGATGTCGGCACTGCTCACCACCACCATGCCCTACATGAAGGTGGTCATCGACACCTTGGTGGAGAAGAGCCTGCGAGAGGACTTCATCGTGCTAGTGGGCGGCGCGCCCCTCAACGAGGAGTTCGGCGAGGCCATCGGCGCCGATGCCTACTGCCGCGACGCTGCTGTTGCCGCGGAGACCGCCAAGGAACTGGTGGCGGCCCGCCGAGCCGCGGTCTGATCATGTCCAAAGTGCTCGTGGTGGCCTGCGGGGCGCTGGCCAAGGAGCTGCGCCACCTGATCTCGGTGCTTGCCGACGAGAGCGGCGCCCCTGCTATCGACCTCGAGTGCCTGCCGGCCAAGCTGCACAACCGCCCCGAGCTGATCCCCGAGGCGGTGCGAGACCGGGTGCAGGCCGCCCGAGGCCGCTACCAGACCATTCTGGTGGGCTACGCCGACTGCGGCACCGGGGGCCTGCTCGACAAGGTGTGCCATGAAGAAGGGGTGGAGCGCCTCCCCGGTCCCCACTGCTACGAGCTCTACGCCGGGGCCGAGGGCTTTGCCCAGCTTCAGGAACAGGAGCTGGGCACGCTCTATCTCACCGACTATCTGGTGCGACACTTTGAGCGCCTGATTCTGGAGGGGCTGGGCATTCTGGACCACCCCGAGCTGCAAGAGGTCTATTTCAAGAACTACACCCGGCTGGTGTACCTGTCACAGGAGCACGACCCCGAACTGGACCGGATGGCCCGACAAGCGGCCGACCGCCTGGAGCTGCGCTTCGAGAAAGTGGCAACCGGCTACGGAGGTTTGGTCGATGCGCTGGTAGAGATCCGGGAGCGAGCCGCGTGAGTCGGCGGCGGGGGAGTAACGGCAACCTAGTGGTGATCTGTTGGCGGGACATCCCCGCTCAGGTGAACGCCGGCTCGGGATCCTCGAAAATCCAGCGCATCCTCCCCCGCCGCTTCCAACGAGCGATCGACGAGGCCGCCATGGTGGCCGGCAAGACCCAGGCGTCGCAGTACGTGGGCGAGTGGCGGCGCAAGGTGGTTCCCGGGGACCCCAGCGATCCCGAAGGCGCCGCGCTGCGGGCCGCCGAGGAGCTCGAGGCCGCCTTCCCGCGGGAACGGCTCAAGGAATTCGTAGCCGCCGGGGGCTGGGACCCGGACAACCCATCGGAGAATGCCCAGGAGGCGACAACGTGACCGATACCGTGCTCAGCTCGGCAACAAAGGAGGTGGTGATCGGCTTCGGCCGTCCGTTCGTGATGATCGGCGAGCGGATCAACCCCACCGGCCGCAAGCTGCTGACCGAGGAGATGAAGGCCGGCGACTTCAGCCGAGTGGAGGCCGACGCCCTGGCCCAGGTGGCCGCCGGCGCCCACATGCTGGACGTCAACGCCGGAATCCCTCTGGCCGACGAGCCCGCTCTTTTGGCCCGGGCCATCAAACTGGTGCAATCGGTGACCGACGTGCCCCTGTCCATCGACTCGTCGATCATCGAGGCGCTGGAGGCCGGCATCGCGGTGTATGACGGCAAGCCGCTGATCAACTCGGTCACCGGCGAGGAGGAGGTGTTGGAGCGGGTGCTGCCGCTGGTGGCCCGCCACGGCGCCGCGGTGGTGGCCATCTCCAACGACGAGACCGGCATCAGCGAGGACCCCGACGTCCGCTTCGCGGTAGCCCAGAAGATTGTCGAGCGGGCCGCCGACCACGGCATCCCCCGCTCAGACGTGGTGGTGGACCCCCTGGTCATGCCCATCGGGGCCATGGGCACCGCGGGCCAGCAGGTGTTCCGCCTGGTTAGGCGCATCCGAGAAGAGCTCGGGGTGAACACCACCTGCGGGGCCAGCAACGTGAGCTTCGGATTGCCCAACCGCCACGCGGTGACCGGTACGTTTCTGACCATGGCCATCGGTGCGGGGATGACGTCGGCCATCATGAACCCGCTGCACGGCGAGGTGAAGCAGGCCGTTATGGCCGCCGACGTGCTGGCCGGCCACGACCAGGACTGCATGGCGTGGATTGCCGAGAACCGTGACCCGACCGCCGCCGGGGAGGGGGCGGCCCGCCGTCGGGGAGGACGTCGCCGGGCCGCAGTATGAGCCCACAGCTCTGGAGTCGCGGCCGGCATCTGGGGCAATCGACATGAGCCCCAAGCACCGCGTGGTGTTCACCCCCAGTGGCATCGAGGCATCCGCCGCCGAGGGGTCGACGGTGCTGGACGCGGCTCGCACTGCCGGGGTGGACATCGACTCAGTGTGTGGGGGCCGAGGGCTCTGCGGACGCTGCCAGGTGTCCCCCAGCACGGGCCAGTTCGCCAAGTGGGGGCTGACGAGCACCGACGACGCCCTGTCGTCGCCCGGCCCTACCGAGCTCGACTACCGAGGACGCCGCCCTTTGGAGGCAGGCCATCGGCTGAGCTGTCAGGCCGCCGTGCTGGACGACGTGGTGATCGACGTCCCGCCCCAGAGCCAAGTACACAGCCCGGTGGTGCGAAAGGCGGTCGATCTGGGCGAGATCACTCTCGACCCGGTGGTGACCCTCCACTATCTGGAGCTGCCCGTCGCCGTGCTGGGCGACGAGATCTCCGATGCCGAACGGCTGGTCGGCGCTTTGGACGACGACTGGGACCTATCCGACGTTGAAGTTCCCGCCCCAGCACTGCCCGCCTTGTCTTCGGCGATCGCAGAGGGAAACGGGGCGGTCACCGCCGTGGTCCACACCCGACGGCAGTACTCAACACAAGCCGAAGACGGCGAGGTGGTCGAGCGACGGGTGCTCACGGTGCGACCAGGGTATTCCGATGCGGAATTTGGTGTGGCAGTAGATGTGGGTTCGACCACCGTGGCCGGATACCTGCTGGATTTGGCCACTGGCGAGGTGGCTGCCACCGCAGGGCGCATGAACCCGCAGATCCGTTTCGGCGAAGACCTGATGAGCCGGGTGTCCTACGCCATGTTGAACCCCGGCGGCACCGCCGAGCTGACCACGGCGGTGCGGTCGGCCATCGACAACGTGATCGGCGAGCTTTGTGAGGCCGCGGCCATCTACCGGGCTGACGTCTGCGATCTCGTGGTAGTGGGAAACCCGATCATGCACCATCTGGTGCTGGGCATTGACCCCACCCCGCTGGGCGCAGCCCCGTTCACATTGGCCGTGCGCGACGGGGTGTGGGCCAATTCCAGCGACATCGGCGTGGACCTGCCCGGCGCATCCCTCTATGTGGGGCCGTGTATCGCCGGCCATGTGGGCGCCGACGCGGCGGCGGCCCTGCTGGCCGAAGGGCCGCACCGATCCACCCGCCCTCAGCTACTAGTGGACGTGGGAACCAATGCCGAGATCGTGCTGGGCGACGGCCAGAAGGTGTGGGCAGCGTCGAGTCCTACCGGGCCCGCATTCGAAGGCGCCCAGATCAGCTGCGGACAAAGAGCCACCGCTGGGGCAATCGAAGGGGTGCGGATCGACCCCGCCACGCTGGAACCCCGCTTCAAGGTGATCGGCTGCGACCTGTGGTCCGACGACCCCGGCTTTGAAGACGCGTTGGGCTCTCTGGAGGTGTCCGGGCTGTGCGGTTCGGGAATCATCGAGGTGATTGCGGAGATGTTCCTCGTCGGGATCATC
>JAJDYU010000017.1 GCA_022825005.1 Acidimicrobiia bacterium | reverse complement strand
CCGGTCACATTGAGCGGGGTATTGGATCGATTGCCCCGCAAGGCGCCCGGTACCATTGAGCAGTCCGGGGCTGTAGCTCAGCTGGCTAGAGCACCTGCTTTGCAAGCAGGGGGTCGTGGGTTCGAGTCCCATCAGCTCCACCCATGGCGATGACGTCCCACGTGCCCCCCGGCTCATCATGAGCAGCCCCTACACCCCCCATCCCTGGAACCAGGACTTCGCTTGGCGCCCGGCTACCTCGACGCCGGCTGCTCTCACCCCAGAGCAAACCGAGGCGTTCAACCGCCAGGGGTTCTTCGTGATGGAAGACTTGCTCGACCCCGCGGCCGGGCCGGCCACCGGGCGGGTGGCCTGCGATGATCCCAACCGGCAGTACCCGGTGGTTCGTTCAAGGAGACCGGTGAGCCCTGATCGAATATGATCTTCCGAGCCAATCCAGCCGCCCTTGGGTTGCTGTTGAGCCAAACTTCCACCCAACACTGAGGGGTAATTCCATGTTGACCAAGAAGACGCGCTGGCTGATCGCGATGCTTGTGGCGCTGGCCATGTTCGCCGCGGCCTGCGGGGGCAACGACGACGAAGGCGATGCCGACGCCCCAGCCCCGGCTCCGGCCACTGAGGCGCCGGCTGAGCCCGAGGAGGAGCCCGAGGCCCCCGAAGAGGCCCCTGAGGAAGAGCCCGAGCCCGAGGCCCCCGAAGAGGCCCCTGAGGAAGAGCCCGAGTTTGAGCCGGCGCCCACCGAGGAGCCGGAACCGGAGATCGAGCTGACCGCTACCTGGCGAGGGGTCACCGCCGACACCATCACCATCGGCGTCTCATTCCTCGACTTCGAGGCGCTCATGGACATGAACCTCTCGCCCTATACCTGGGGAGACCAAGAATTGGTGATCCGGGCCTTGGCCGACGACATCAACGAACGGGGCGGCATCCACGGTCGCATGGTGGAAGTCGTTATAGACAGGTACAACCCCGTATTCGAAGCCGAGGCTGAGGCCGCTTGTCTTCGCATGACCGAGGACAACGAGGTGTTCGCGGTGCTGTTCGGGTTCCTCGGACCGGCCGAGCCGGCCAACACCTGCATCGTCAGCACACAGGAGACGATTCTGGTGGGCGGAACCATTACCCCCGAGCGTCTGGCGCAAGCCAATGCCCCGTGGGTAACCGAGCGATCGACCCGAGAGCAGAACACCTCGGCGCTGTTCGGCCTACTCGATGAGGAGGGAATGCTCGAGGGGCGCTCCATCGCCGTTATCGCCGACCTCTCCGCGTCTGACCAGCTCGAAGAGGTGTCTAGCCTGCTGCGAGAGCGCGGAGTCGAGCCGGTCCTCGAAATAGCCACCTCATCCAACGTGGGTGACATTGTGGCCCAGACTCAGGAGTGGGGCCCGCTGTCGGAACGCATCAGACAATCCGGCGCTGACACCATGCTCCTCGTTGGCAATGCGTCGGCTGGCATACAGAATGCCGACCTAAACGGTCTCGAAGTAGACATCTGGGCCACCGACCCCTCGGGGCTGGGCAGCAACATCGGCGCCAATGTCATCCCTGAGACGGCCCGAGGCGTTATCTCCGTGACGTCCATGACGAGTGCCCAGGTGTATGAGACCGACCCGAGATTCAAGGAGTGCTTGGACGCATTCAGCCAGAGGCACCCCGAAATCGAGGTCAAGCACCCCGATACCCTGGAAATAGAAGAGGAACAGTGGTATTCAGGTGTGTTCGGCCACTGCCGGTTCTTCCAGATATTCGAGCTGCTGGCCACCGCGGCCGGTCCGAATTTGACCCATGAGACCTTCACCGAGGCCATCGAGAATGCCACTCAGTTCTCTATCGCCAGCCAGCCCTATGCCTCCTATGGTCCAGGCAAGTACACCAGCAACGACTCCTTCCAGCTCGTGGCCCAAGACCCTGATCTGGGGGCTCGAGGCCAGCTGGTTCCCATCGGGCCGTTGCGGGACGCCACTCCCTAACCGGACCCCCATCCAACTGAATCCGTCCCCCCATCGGGGGATACCGTTGCGGCCATGAGCGACGCTGCATCCGCTTCTCATCCGCTGGCCGAGGCCTTCGCTTCGGGGCGCCCCGCGCTGGGTGCCTGGGCGGGCCTGCCCACGGCGATGAGCTGCGAGATCATGTCTCGAGCCGGTTTCGACTACGTGTGCATCGACATGCAGCACGGCCTGGCCGACTACTCCGACGCGCTGCCGATGCTGGCCGCCATCGACCTGGGCACGGCCACCCCGGTGGTGCGGGTGCCGTGGAACGAGCAGGGCATCATCGGCCGGATGCTGGACGCCGGGGCAATGGGCATCATCATCCCCATGGTCAATAGCCGGGAAGAGGCCGAGGCCGCGGTGCGCTCGTGCCGCTACGCCCCCGAGGGATCGCGCAGCTTCGGCCCCACCCGGGTGGCGCTGCGCGACGGCCCCGGCTATTTCGCCGGGGCCAACCAGGCGGTGAAGTGCATCCCCATGGTGGAGACGGTGGCCGCGCTGGAGAACCTGGACGACATCGTGTCCACCCCAGGGGTGGACGCCGTCTACGTCGGCCCCGCCGACCTGTCGGTGAGCCTGGGCCTCCCCCCCGGCAACAACGACGGCGAGGCAACGTTCGACGACGCCCTAGCCGCCATCGTGGCCGCCTGCCAGACCCACGGCGTGGTCCCCGGCATCCACTCCACCCCCACGCTCACCCCCACCCGAGTAACCCAGGGCTTCCGCCTAGTAACCGTCACCGCCGACAACGCCGCCCTCTCCGCCGGAGTAACCGCCCACCGCCAATCCGTCCTAGACGCCCTAACCGGAAACGCCGAGAGCGCCGGCGAATCCGCCAACGAATCCCTCTACTGAGGTAAAGCGATGACAGACGAGGTTTCGGACCAGATCCTCCACGGGCGGCTTGTCGGAGTAACTGGCAAGGCCCCCACCGCTGAGGTTGTGGTGTGGCTGGCGGTCCAGACAACTGATGGCGAGGCTTCGACGTTGGAGACCATCACAGATGACGAGGGGTTTTTCTCGTTCGAACTGCCGACCGAGCCCCTGCGTGCCGCCAAGCTCGGAGCAGTGCTGGAAGGCGTGCAGCCTCTGGACCTCGAACCGAACGACGAGCCGCTGGATCCCGGGGAGATCATGCTGTTCGTCGACGACTTCACCCCCTCCCACCTCAAGTACGCCGGGTAGCCAACTCGCGCCCAATGGAGGCGCAAATGTCCCGTGGTTGATTCGCGGGAGACCACAAAGGTGTCACTGGTGGTGGGTATTCTCTAGTTATGGCAGGTCAAACGGCTCCAGCACCTCCTGTGGATGGTGATGAGGCGCTGGCTTTGCTGCTTGAGGAGGGGGTGGTTTGGGGAGATTCTGCTGAGTGGCTGCTGAGATTGCCGCAGGACTCGGTGGACTTGTTCTTCATGTCGCCGCCGTATGCCGATGCCCGGGCGTACTCCAAGATCAGCCCGGACAGCTATGTGGAGTGGTTCTTGCCATTTGCGGAAGCCATGCTCCGGGCCACCAAGGAGACTGGCTCCTTCGTGCTCAACATTAAGAATCGGGTTGCAAAATCGGGGCCGTTGCGGGGGCAGCGTCATCCTTATGTGTACCAACTGGTGATCGCTCTGCAAGACATGGGGTGGCGGTGGACGGAGACGTACATCTGGAGCAAGCCGAACGCCATCCCCGGTCGGTTCGGTCCACGCACCAAGGATGCGTTCGAGTACGTGTACCACTTCACCAAGGGCCCCAGTCCTTACTTCGACTTGGATGCAGTGAGGGTGCCGTATCGGGCAGACCAGGCCGAGATTAAACGGCGGCTCAAAGACAAGAATGGCCGCCGAAACACTGACGCCGGATTTGGTCGGGACCGTACCCGGACGTACGGCCGGGGTGGGGCTGATCCAGGGAACGTGATCACCGTGGGCCAGACCTACAACCAACACAAGGGCCCTGCCGGGCAACACACCGCGGTGATGCCAGAAGGCCTAGCCGAGTTCTTCGTCAAGGCGGTCTGTCCGCCCGAAGGCGTCGTGATTGACCCATTCGCCGGATCGGGCACCACTGTCACAGTCGCCCGCCGACATGGCCGCTTTTCCGGTGGGATCGAATTGCACGCCGAGTACGCAGCAGTCGCCAAGGAACGCCTGGCAAGCGGTCATGTCCAGGAAGAACTGGGACTGCTCCGTGTCGCTAACTGACTCCGACCGCGAGCTTCTCGCCAGCGCCGGGACTTTGGCTAACCCCACAATCCGACGTCAAGCGGTAGCGGTACTTCTGCGCCAACCAGAATCGGCCAGGGACGAGGCCGCCAACCTTCTCGGACAGGGTTTTGTCGCCGCTACTCAGCCGTCGTTTCACTACATCCCCAAGGGCGACGCCATGGCCACCGAAGCCGCTTTCGATGAGGCCTACCGGAGATTGGCTGAGCACACCAACGACTTCACCGATGTATCGGCAGCAAGTCTGACAGCAGCCCTAACGCAATCGCCCGAGACTCTGGCACCGCTTCGCATGATTTTGGGCTTCACTCACAACGAGTTGGCCTGGGCCATGAAACTTGCCCAACCGGGAACGAACACTACAGGAGGAACTCTCAAGAAATTCGAACGCAGCCCAGTACCTGAGCAAGCAACAGCCAAACGAACAGAGATGGTCAGCTCGGTGGCTGACGCAGTCCTCGCAGTCATGAACCGGAGCATCCTTCAGGTGCCTGAATCAGCCCGCGGCTTCTTCCATTCGAAACTCGACAAACGAGACACGCGTCTGGGCTGGGACACGGTTGCTGCGTCAACTGGCGGAGTTCCTTATTCGGCTTTGCTGTATCAGAGGTACGTCGGCGGGGTTTGGCGCCAAGTTCAAGATGCCTACTCCGAAGTCAAAGGTGACAATCTGCTGGAGCAACCCATTGCCGACCTATTCGACGATCATCACATTCCGTACTACCGATCTGGGTCAGGCGCTGCCGGCGCTACACAAACCTCAGAGACATTCGGCCTTTCGCCTGGACCCGATTTCGTGTTGCCCGAGGAATCTCCGACGGTGATCATCGAATCGAAGGTGGCTGAAGACGGAGGCACGGCTCGAGACAAGGCTGCTCGCATCAAGAATGCTGCCGATGCTGCTAGGGACCGCGGTCTGCTTCCCTGTGCAGTTGTCGATGGCAAGGGCTGGTCAGAACGCCCGAACGCCCTGGTCGACGTAGTAATCGCAACAGAAGGACGCACCTACTCCCTCGACACGCTCCCTCATCTTCTTGAAATTCCCGAAATCATCGGCCTCAGAGAGTCTTGATCCTCCATAACTGAACCCCGCTAACGGTAGCGGCGGATTATGGCGGTGGTGTCTAGGCGGTTTTCGCCGGCTGCTGCTGTTTCCTGGGTGTAGCGCTGGCAGAGTTCTACTAGGGGGATGGGGGCGTTTAGGTTGGCGGCGGCGTCGGCTACTAGGCCGAGGTCTTTGATCATCCAGTCGATGGCGAAGCCGAAGTCGAACTCGTCGGCCACCATGGTGTGGCCCCGGTTCTGGAGGTACCAGGAGCCGGCTGCGCCCTTGGTGACGGCGGCCAGCACCTTTTCCATGTCGAGGCCGGCTCGCTCCCCGAAGGCCAGCGCCTCGGCTGCGCCCTGCACGGCCCCGGCGCACAGGATCTGGTTGACCATCTTGGTGAGCTGGCCGCTTCCGGCCGGACCCATCAGGGTGACCGCCGAGGAGTAGGCGTCCATCACCCGAGCGGCGGCATCGAAGTGCTCGGGCTCGCCGCCGCACATCACGGTGAGCACGCCGTTCTCGGCTCCGGCTTGGCCGCCGGAGATGGGGGCGTCCAGCCAGCCGATTCCCCGGCTGGCGCACACCTCGGCCAGCTCCCGGGCCACCTCGGCCGAGGCGGTGGTGTGGTCCACCAGCACCGAGCCGGCGGGCATCGTCGCCAAGGCCCCGTCTTCGCCCAGCACCACCGACCTCAGGTCGTCGTCGGCCCCCACGCAGGTGAACACGAACTCGGCCCCGTCGGCCGCCTCGGCCGGGGTGGCGGCCACCGTCCCGCCATGCTGCTCGCCCCAGCGCTCGGCCACGGCCGCCGTCCGGTTGAACACCCGCACCTCGTGGCCCGCGGCCACCAAGTGCCCGGCCATGGGGTAGCCCATGTTGCCCAGTCCTATGAATGCGCACACGCTCACGTCGGCCACGATACCCGGCCCATTCCAAAGCTCCCCGGGCGATGGGCGGCTGCACCAGCATTCCCTTATCATCGGAGGCGATGAGCGACAACGGCTTCGACGTATTCTCCTCCGACTCCCATGTGATTGAGCCCCACGATTTGTGGCAGATCTACACGGTTGAGGCCTTTCGGGATCGGGCCCCCCGCCTAGTCCATGAGGAGACCACCGACCGGCTGGTGTGCGACCAGGCCCGGCTGCCCCCGGTGGGGCTGCTGGCCGGGTGCATGCGCACCGACGAAAACGTTCGGGTCAAGGGCCGCTGGGACGACGACGTGCCCGATGTGGGCTGGGACCCCGAGGCCCGCATGGAGGCGCTGCGCATCGACGGCGTGACCGGCGAGGTGCTCTACCCCACCATCGCCATGCAGATGTACCCGATCCAAGACGTGGAGTTCCAGTGGGCGCTGTTCGAGGCCTACAACACCTGGGTCGGCGAGTTCGTCAGCCAGATCCCCGACACTTTCGTGGGTATCGGGCTGTTGTCGCCGGTGGACTTGGAGCGGGTCGCCAAGGAGATCAAGCGGTGCCGAGACATCGGCCTCAAAGGGGTGATGATCCCGGTGGTCAACGGCGAGGACAACCCCTATCAAGACCCGTCGTTCGACCCGCTGTGGGCCGCGGCGGTGGAGCACTCCATGCCGGTGAACCTCCACGCCGCCACCACCCGCAACCCCGACAAAGCCTGGGACCAGGGCACCTCCACCCGCTCGGTGCTGCAAACGGTGGACATCCAAGAGGTGGTGCTCGACCTCATTTTCGGCGGCGTGTTCGACCGCTTCCCCGAGCTGAAGATCGTCTCGGCGGAGAACGACGTGGGCTGGGCCGGCAACCTGCTGGAGCGGGCCGACTACTGGTTCCACCGCCACTCCCAGCTCCTGAAGGACATGGACTGCCAGGAAGAGCCGTCGCACTACTGGCGCAACAACTTCCGGGTGACGTTCATGCGGGACCTCACCGGCGTGGCCGCCCGCGACATCATCGGCACCGAGACCATGATGTGGGGCAACGACTTCCCCCACCACGTGTCCACCTGGCCCAACAGCCAGGCAGTGATCGCCGACCACTTCGCCGATGCCCCCGACGATGTGCGCCACGCCATCGTGTCGGCCAACGTCCGCCAGCTCTACGACATCCAGGTGTAGCCGGGGAGGACCGATGACCAAGACATGGACCGAAGACCATCCCGCCTTCCAAGTGGCCGCGTCGAGGCGCATCCTGGCCCGGGAGGGGTGCGAGAGCCGGGTGGCGGGCCACGTTTCGGTGCGCGACGCCGAGCGGGCCGACGCCTTCTGGGTTTCGCCGTTCGGCTACTTCAGCGAGACGCTGCCCAGCGACGTGAACTGCTACGACATGGAGCTCAACTTGCTCGACGGCGACACTCCGGCCTCGCCCGCGGTGCGCTTCCACGCCGGGTTCTATGAGGCCCGCCCCGACGCCAACTCGGTGATCCACACCCACTCCCACTATGTGGAGGTGCTGTCCACCACCGGCAAGGACGTGGGGCTGTACTCGGCCGACGCCTGCCTGTTCTACCAAGAGCAGGCCCACTACGCCGACAACGGCCTCGACACCCCAGTGGACGGCCCCCGCATGGCCGAGGCCCTGGGCGACCGGTCGGTGGTGCTCATCGGCAACCACGGCGCCTGCTTCGTGTGCGGTTCGCTGGAGGAGGCCACCATCAAGGCCATCGCCTATGAGACTTCGGCCCGGGCCCACTACGAGGCCCAGGTGGTGGGAGGCTCCGAGATGGTCGAGGCCGAGGCGGCCCGGGCCAAAAAGGCGTACCACAAGTACTTCATCCCCATGATGTGGGAGGCCAACTACCGCCGCCTGCGCAAAACCGACGCCGACCTGTTCGAGACGCTGGCTAGCTGAATGGCCTCAGAGCCTCAAGCCCACCCGATGGCCCCTCACCCAATTGAGGGCATCGGGGCGGTCGACCTCATGCTGGGCGTGCCGTCTGACCGCGACGCCTGGTACGCCAACTTCCAGGGGCTGCTGAAAGACACCGAGAGCCGCAGCTTCGGCCACGGCGCGGCCTACATGTTCAAAGACCTGCCCCAGGTTGACGGCACGGTGGACTTCATCGCCTACCTGCTGGCCGAGATGGACCTCTGGGGTATCGACAAGGGGCTGTTGCCGGTGAACTTCGGCGACACCTGGGGCACCCGAGGAGTGGCCGAGCACCCAAACCGCCTCTACGGCAGCTACCTGGTGGACCCCAACCTCGGCGTGCAGGCGGTGCGGGACCTGCGCCGGGCGGTGGCCGAGCTGGGCGTGATCGCCGCGGCCTGCTTCCCCACCGGACTGCACCCTCAGGTCAACATCAACGACCCGCTAATGTACCCGATCTACGCCGCGTGCTGCGAGCTGGAGATCCCCATGTGCATCAACGCCGGGGTGCCGGGCCCGCGGTTCCCGTTCGGTCCCCAGCACGTCGAGCACCTCGACCGGGTGTGCTACGACTTCCCCGAGCTGGTGGTGGTCACCCGCCACGGTTCCGAGCCCTGGGAAGACCTCATGGTCAAGCTCATGCTGAAGTGGCCGGGGCTGCACTACTCCACCTCGGCGTTCGCCCCCAAGCACTATCCGCAGGCCATCATCGACTACGCCAACACCCGGGGCGCAGACAAGGTGATGTACGCCGGCTACTTCCCCTCGGGGCTGTCGCTGGAGCGGATCATGACCGAGATGCGCGGCGTGGGATTCCGCGACCACGTCTGGCCCAAATTCCTGCGCGACAACGCCCTGCGGGTGTTCAATATGTCATGAGCATGATTCAGCAAATCTTCCGACGGCGGGACCTGGGAGTGATCGACTCCTTCATCGGAGCGGGACTCCTGGTGGTGGCCGTGTTCGCCTGGACCGTCCAATCCGAGCGGTTCGACCCCAACACCGAGCTGTCCGACAACTGGGAGTGGCAGCTCTGGCAGATCGGCCCCCTGGTTTTCTCCATCGTCGGCGTGTGGCTGCTGTGGCGCAACACCAGCAAGGTGCCGTGGATCCGCACGCTGTGCCTGTCGTCGCTGGCGGTGGCGTTCTTGCTCAACAAGTACACCGACACCTTCAACAGCAGCAACAACCTCTGGAACACCATCGATCCCCTGTTCGTCGGCTGTGCCACCGTGGCCATGTGCGTCGGGTGGCGCCGGGTGATGGCCCAAAGGCAGGGCATGGAGCCGGCCAACCCCTTCACCCTCCTCGCCGCTGTCGTCGCCACGGGGCTGGGGGTGGCGGTGTTCATCGTCGCCTTCTTCTACTACACCTGCGAGACGGCCTGGGATGTCCTCGATCCCCTGGTGATCTTGGCCCTGCTCACCTGGGCAATCGGCGCCCGCCGCACCAATGTGGGCGACGCCATCTGAACCTATACGCTGCCTGAAATCCGGCCGAGACGGGGAAGAGGAGAACCGCTATGCCCGAGGTAGACGGCTACGTCCACGGAGACTTCAGCTGGGTCGACTTGTGTACCGAGGAGCCCGACAAGGCCAAGGCGTTCTACTCGGCGCTGTTCGGACTGACATTCCGCGATGAGCACGACGGGTCGCAGGTGGTCTACACCCTGGGGCTGAAGGACGAGAGGCCGGTGCTGGGGCTGCTGGAGAAGCCTCAGGACATGTGCGAGATGGGGATTCCCAACGTGTGGGAGACCTACATATCGGTAGACAACGCTGATGAGGCTCTGGCCAAGGTGGCGCCCGCCGGGGGCACGCCGATGGGACCGGTGATGGAGCCGGCGGGCGCGGGGAGGATGGCAGTGGTGGCCGACCCCACCGGTGCAGTGGTGATGCTGTGGGAGGCGCTGGGCCAAGATGGCGCCGAGCTCAAGAGCGAGCACGGCACGCTGTGCTGGAACCAGCTCCTCACCTCTGACGTGGACAAGGCCCTGGCCTTCTACTCCGAGGTGCTGGGCTGGACCCCGATTCCCCTCGATATGGAAGATTCGGTGGGCATCATGCACAACGGCGAGATGATCGCCAGCGCCGGTCCGCTTCCCGCGCCGCTGATTCCCTCCCACTGGGCGGTGTACTTCGCGGTGGACGACTGCGACGCCACCGCGGCCCAGTGCCAGGAGCTGGGCGGCCATGTGGTGGTCCCGCCCATGGACACCCCGCCAGGGCGCATGGCCCAGCTAGTGGACGACACCGGCGCCATGTTCTGGGTAATCACCCCCGATCCCACCTTCTCGCCCGTCTGACACCAGGAAGGAACCGTTGAGATGGGAATGCCCGAGGAGATCGGCGTGGTGGACCTGATGATCGGGTTCCCCTTCGCCTCCAAGAAGCAGGTGTACGAGCGCCTCCAGGCCGGGCTGAAAGACGACCAGTCCACCGACGAGTTCGTGATGCCGGTGGAGTACATGTTCAAAGACATCCCCGAGGAGGCCGAAGAGGGATCCGACCCCATCGACTACACCATTTCCGAGATGGACCGCTGGGGCATCGACAAGGGGCTATTCGGGCTGTCGGAAGTCAGCATCGAGGCCAAGCGCCGCCACCCCAACCGGGTGTACTTCGTGACCGAGGTTGACCCCAACGACGTGATGGGCACCGTCCGGCTCCTCAAGAAGCTGAAGGCCGAGCACGACCTCAAGGCGGTCAGCGTGTTCCCGGCCGGGACGGTCCCCCAGGTAGCGGTGTCGGATGCGCTCATGTATCCGCTGTACGCCACCGCCATCGAGCTCGACATCCCGGTGATCGCCAACGCGGGCATCGCCGGACCCCGGTTCCCCAGCGCCCCCCAGCACGTCGAGCACTTCGACCAGGTGTGCTACGACTTCCCCGAGCTGCGCCTGGTTATGCGCCATGGGGCCGAGCCGTGGGAGAAGCTGGCCATGAAGCTCATGTTGAAGTGGCCCAACCTCTACTACATGCCCTCGGCGTTCGCCCCCAAGCACTACCCGAAGGCCATCATCGACTACGCAAACACCCGCGGGGCCGACAAGGTGATGTACGCCGGCTACTTCCCCGCCGGGCTCACCTTGGAACGCATCTTCACCGAGCTGCCCAATGTGGCGTTCCGCGACCACGTGTGGCCCAAGTTCCTGCGGGAGAACGCCCTGCGAGTGTTCAAACTCGACCACTGACACCCCCACCGAGGAGGGTCCGATGACACAAGACACGGCTAACAGGCCTGAGCCCTATCAGGGGTGGGAGGGGCGAGCGGGGCGCACGGTGGCGGGGTCGGACCCGTGGTGGCCCGAGGCGGTGCGGGCGCCGGAGGGGGCGCCCAACATCGTGGTGGTGCTGTTGGACGACCTGGGCTTCGCCGATCTGGGCTGCTACGGCTCGGAGATAGACACCCCCCACATCGACCAGATGGCGGCCGAGGGGCTGCGCTACCTGAACTTCCACGTCAACCCGATGTGCTCGCCCACCCGGGCGTCGCTGCTCACCGGGCTCAACCACCACGACGTAGGGGTGGGCCACGTGTGCCACTCCGACCCCGGCTACCCCGGCTACACCTCCGAGCTCACCGATCACTGCGCCACCGTGGCCGAGATCCTGCGGGCGGGGGGCTACGCCACCTTCATGGTGGGCAAGTGGCACCTGTGCAAAGACTCCAACCTGGTGGGCCCCCGCCACTCGTGGCCGCTCCAGCGGGGGTTCGACCGCTACTACGGCTTCCTCGACGGGTTCACCAACTTCCACCACCCCCACCGGCTGATCCGCGACAACAGCGTGGTGCGCACCGACCGGTACCCCGACGATTACTACTTCACCGACGACATCACCGACGAGGCCATCTCCATGGTGCGGGAGCAGAAGGCGGCTCGGCCCGACCAGCCGTTCTTCTTGTACCTGTCACACGGGGCGGTCCACGCCCCGCTCCAGGCCAAGGCCGACGACATCGAGAAGTACCGGGGGGCCTACGACGCCGGCTGGGACGAGATCCGCCAGCGCCGCTTCGACCGCCAGATCGAGCTGGGCATCTTCGATGCCGACACAACGCTGCCGCCCCGCAACTCCGAGGAGCGCAACGACGTTCCGCCCTGGGACGAGCTGTCCACCACCCAAAAGGAGGTGTTCGCCCGCTACATGGAGGTGTTCGCCGCCATGGTGGACAACGTCGACCAGAACTTCGGGCGGCTGCGGGCCGCATTAGAGGAGCTGGGCGAGTGGGACAACACGCTGGTGGTGTTCACCTCCGACAACGGGGCGTCCCGGGAGGGCGAGGACACCGGCTGCGCGCAGTACTTCGAGATCCTGTCGCCCACCCAGGGCGACATCGACGCCGACCACGCCCGCCTCGACCTTCTGGGCGGACCCCAGACCTTGGCCCACTATCCCCGGGGCTGGGCCATGGCCGGCAACACTCCCTTCCGGCTGTACAAGATCAACACCCACGCCGGCGGGCACCAAGTGGCCATGATCTCGTCGTGGCCCGAGCGGATCGCCGATCCCGGCGGGTTCCGCCGCCAGTACCTGCACATCACCGACGTGCTCCCCACCGTTTTGGACATCGTGGGGCTCAGCGCTCCCACTAAGCGCAACGGCCAGCCGCTCAAGGGGCCGCTGGCCGGGGCCAGCTTCGCCCCCACGTTCGCGGCCGCCGACGCGCCCGAGCACCACACCGAGCAGTACTACGAGCAGATCGGCCACCGGGGGTTCTACCGCGACGGCTGGGAAGCGGTCACCCTGCACCTGCCGATGACCCCGTTCGGCGACCACGAGTGGGAGGTGTACAACCTCCATGACGACCCCACCGAGACGGTGGACTTGTCGGAGGCCGAGCCCGGCAAGCGCCAAGAGCTGATCGACGCCTGGGAACAGGCCGCCCACCGCTACCAGGTGTACCCGCTGGACGAGGGCTCCATGCTCAAGTTCGTGCAGCGGCCCCCGTCGGAGGAGGTGTACGAGACGCCGGTGCGGATTGTGCCGGGCACCGACACCCTGGAGCGCTACCGGAGCATGAAGATGATCCAGGCCCGCTCGTTCACCGTCGACATCGAGTTTCACTACGCCGCAGGTGATGAGGGCATGCTGGTGGCCCACGGCGACCAGGGCGGCGGCTACGCCTGCTACATCGAGGGCGGCGAGGCGGTCTACGCGCACAACGGCTACGGCCACATGCGGCACCTGAACAGCGGCCCACTGGCCGAGGGCCGGCGCACCGTGCGGCTCGACTTCACCATCACCGACGGCTTCGCCTGGGATCTGCGGCTGCTGGTGGACGGCACCGAGACCGCCGCCGACGAAAACTTCACCGGCATGTGGACCATGGCCCCCTTCGAGGGCATCGACGTGGGCATCGACCGCCGCTCCCCCGTCTCATGGGACGTCTACCAGCGCCACGGCCCCTTCCCCTATACCAACACCATCGAGTCCGCCACCTACACCCCCGGCCAACAAGGCCCAATGGCCGCCACCCGCACCGTAGAAATACTCAAACAAATGGGCGCCCGCTTCGAGTAAAGCCAGCGGGTAGATCCAGCGCGGTCAGTCCCAGCGGGGGCGGGGGGATTGGGGGAGCCAGGAGTCGGGCTGCTGGGCGATGAGGTAGTTGTAGTCCCAGTACTCGCGCCAGTGGGCGATCTTGTTGTCGCGGATCTGGAGGCGGCACAGCACGGGGAGGCTGGCCACGGTGCCGTCGGGGTGGTACCACACCTCCACCCGCTCCACCAGCACATCGTCGCCATCGCACCAGATGTCGGTCACGCCCAATTCGAAGCGTTCCAGCATCGACAGGCCCACCTCCAGCTTGCCGATGATGCCGGCGTGGCCCACCGTGCCGCCGGAGTCGGTCTCAAAGGGCATGTCCTGGTAGGTGCCGTCTTCGGTGAACAGCTCGGCCACCGCGGGCCAGTCCATGCGCTCCAGCGCAGCAAACAGGGCCTCGGCCAGCGCCCGATTCTCAGCATCGCTCATGGGGCTCTCCGGCTCACTCGGGGTTCGAAGGGGGACTCGTTGCGCACGGCAAAACTCACTCGGGGGCGGGCATGCCCAGGTATTGGGCCAGCATCTGGGTGGAAGGGTTGACCCGCTCGTACTGGGCGCCGAAATCGGCGGGGAACGTCCCGTACTTCACCTGCATGTTCACGATGGCCACCATGATGATGCAAAAGCGCAAGCAGCCCCACGCCTCGAAGTAGTCGATGTGCTCGGCGGGGCGGCCCACGGCCTGCTCCCAGCGGGCAATGGTGCCGTCGCGGTCGGCGAAGCCCGGCAGCCAGCTAATGCCGGCGCCCTCGCTCAAGAACCGGTTCATGTACAAGAACCAGCCCAAGTCCACCTCGCCGGGGCCCAGGTCGGCCATCTCCCAGTCGAACACGGCCATCACCTTGAAGTCGTCGCCGTACATGAGGTTGCTGGGCCGGGCGTCTCCCCAGTTGAGCTCGACAGGCATCGACCCGGATGGGTCGTTGGCGTCGAACCAGTCCAACGCGGCGTCGATCAGCGGCTTGGGCCGGTCCTCGGCCGCCCAGTTTGCGTAGTAGCGCTGATAGCCGAGCTGCTGGGCGAACCCCGGCCCGCCGTATTGGGGACGCTCCACGAAGTCGAAGCCGTTGGCCTTCCAGTCGGTGCGGGCCACCGCGGCCAGCGTGTCCACCGACGAGTTGTACAGGGTGGCCTGCTGCTCAGCGGTGGCCTCGAACACCCAGCCCTCCTGGAAGAACGGCGGGTTGTCGGTGGGCACTCGGCCGTGCAGGCGATCCATGATGAAGAACGGCTCGCCCAGCACCTCGCCGGTGTCCTCCACCCAAAGCACCTCGGGCACCGGCACGCTGCCGCAGGCGGCCATGTTCTGCATGCTCCGGTACTGCACGCTCATGTCGTAGGCGGGGAAGATGGCGTAGTCGGTGGGGCGCTTGCGCACCACGATGCCCGAGTCGCGGGTCTGGCCATCGCGGGTGTAGACGGCGTCGCACACCAGGGTCTCGTTGCTGAACCCGGAGGCCTCGGGGTTCACCAGAAAGGTCACCTCGGCGTCGGACACCCCCGGCCGGGTGTTCATCCACTCCGACAGCGAGGCCTTGAGGGCGTCGATGTCGCGGTCTTGGGGAATAGCCATAGAAGTCCGAGATTACCTACCGGAACCAGCGAGATATCAGGCGGGGACGGGGACCACTTCCACCTTGATCCCGTTCACGATGGCGTTGCCGGAGATCTCGTCCACCAGCTCGCCGGGGGCCAACAGGTTGTTGTTGACCCCGGCGAACTCCTTGGCCACCGAGAGCTGCACGCCGTCGAGGTTGTGGCCCCAGCCGTGGGGCAGGCTCACCACTCCGGGCATCATCTCGTCGCTCACCTCCACCGGCACCTCGATGCTGCCGATCTCCGTGCTCACCCGGGCCGCGGCCCCGTCCACCAGGCCGATGCCGGAGGCATCGTCGGGGTGTACCAGCAGCGTGCAGCGGTCCTTGCCCTTCACCAGCACCTTCACGTTGTGCATCCACGAGTTGTTGGAGCGCACATGCCGGCGGCTCACCAGCACCATCCCGTCGTCGCGGCCCAGGCGGCGCTGGAGCCGGCCCACATCCGCGGTGATGTAGGGCGGGGCCATCTCGATGCGGCCCGAAGGGGTGTGGAGGATGTCGGGCACCCGGGGCACCATCGGCCCGAAGTCCAGGCCGTGGGGGTTGTCCTTGAAGTCCTGGAGCGTGAGCCCGTCGGAGTTCTCGCCGTAGCGGTCGCCTCGGGGGCCGATGCGGATCATGAGATCGGTCATCCGCTCGGGGCCGCCCTCGTCGTAGTGCGACAGCACGTGGGTGGGTTCGAGCCCGAAGAACATGCACAGCCCGGAGAAAAACCCGTCGTCGATGGCCTTCTCGTCGATCTCGTCGTTGGTCTGGCCGCCCATGAGCGCGCCCACCCGGGTGAGCACCTCCCACTCGTCGGGGCGGTCGCCGTAGTCGAAGATCCGATCCGACCAGTTGCCCGCGGTGCGAGCCGCCCAAGACCAGATCATCTCGTCCCAGTGGGGCTGCTCCAGCGGCGACAGACCGGGCAGGATCACGTCGGCGTGGCGGGTGGTGGCGTTCACCCAGTTATCGATGCAGATCATGGCATCGAGCATGGGTAGCGCCTCATCGAGGCGGCCGGCCTCGGGCGAGCTGATCACCGGGTTGCCGGCCACCACCACCAGCGCCTTCAACTGCCCCTCGCCGGGGGTCATGATCTCCTCCGACAGACACGACACCGGCACCTGGCCCAGCACCTCGGGAGCGCCCCGCACCCGACTGTGCCAGCGGCCGAACTCGGGCTCTTTGGGCGCCTCGAAGTTGAGGGTGGCCATGGCCGGGGCCACGGGGTTGCCGAACATCATCCCGCCAGCCACGTCGAAGTTGGCGGTGAGCAGGTTCACCACGTCGATCAGCCAGGAGGCCAGCGTGCCGAACTCCTGGTTGCACAATCCGATGCGCCCGTACACACAGGCGCTGTCGGCCGCGGCGATCTCCCGGGCCAGCCGCCGGGTGGTCTCAGCCGGCACCTGGGTGGTGGCCTCCACCATCTCCGGGGTCCAGTCGGCCACCAGGGCCCGCACCTCGTCCAGGCCGTTCACATGGCCGGCCATGGTGCCCAAATCGACCAGGCCCTCGTCGAACAGCACGTGGCACAGCGCCAGCAAGAAGGCGGCGTCGGTGCCCGGGGTGATGGGAACCCACTCGTCGGCGTGGTCGCAGGTTCCGGTGCGGCGGGGGTCGATCACCACGCACTTGCCGCCCCGCTCGCGGATCTTGTCCATCTCGCCCAGCACGTCGGGACAGGCCAACAAGCTGCCCTGGGAGGCGTGGGGGTTGGCCCCCATCACCACCAGATACTGAGTGCGCATGATGTCGGGGGTGGGGAAGGTCCACGAGTTGCCGTACATGCACTGCGACGACACGTTCTTGGGCCACTGGTCCACGGTGCCTGCCGAATAGCCCATCTGCACGCCCGACAGCATCACCAGCGCACCCACATAGCGGCTGATGGAGAAGTTATGGGCCGCGGGGTTGCCGATGTAATAGGTGATGGCGTCGGTCCCGTGGGTGCCGCGCACTCCATGGAGCAGCTCCTCGCAGCGGGCGTAGGCCTCCTCCCAGGTGGCCTCCTGGAAGGTGCCGTTCTCGTCCTTCACCAGCGGCACCCGCACCCGGTCGGGGTCCTCGTGCAGGTGGCCCAGAGTAGTGCCCTTGGGGCAGATGAAGCCCTTGCTCCACACGTCGTCGCGGTCGGCCCGAATCGGGGGCAGCACCTTGGCGCCCTCAGTCTTTATCTCCAACCCGCACATCGCCTCACAAAGCGGACAGGTCCGATAATGGGTTTCCACAGTCACGCCAGCGATGTTACCGAGGCCCGGTTATGGCCCTTTAGTTCAGCGGAGTTGGTCTACGTAGGTGTCGGTGCCGGGGATGGTGGGGATGAAGGGGGCTGACAGGGCTAGAGAGGCTTTGGGGTGGGCGGCCAGGGCGTTGTGGTGGGCGGCGAAGGCCTCGGGGAACACCTCGGCGGGGTCTTGCTCCAAGAACCACAGCAAACACAGGCGCTGGCCCACCTTGGCGGTGGGGGCCACCGGCGGGGTGCCGGGCTTTTCGATGCGGCCCTGGGCGAATTCCCGGGGGGCGAAGGCCAGGCACATCACCGCGGGCGAGCCCAGCAGCACCGAGGGCAGGTGGTCGTGGGCCAGCCACTGCTCGAGAGCGTCCTGATCGGACACATCGGCGGCGTCCACCACCTCTACCACCAGGCCGGCGAAGGGGTGGTTGAGCGCCAGATGGGGCTTCATGGGCCCGCTGCCGGGGCGGACCACGCCGAAGCGGTAGTGGTGGAAGGCGGTGTACACGTGGTCGCGCTGGGGGAAGCCCCGGCCGTGGGGCATGAGGGCCTCGGCCATGGCCAGAAAGCTCCACCGCTCGGTGTCGTCCTCGTGGCCCGGCGTGCTCCAGTACAAAGAGATGTAGCAGCCGGCGTCGGGGGGCTCGAACGCCGGCTCGTCGACGGCGGGCCGCAGATCCCGCAGCGCCCGGGGCGCCACCCAGCGCCGCCCGGCGTACACCCAGGGGCCGTGCATGGCCCCGGAGAAGAAGTGATCGTCTTCGTACCAGCGGTTGTACTCGTACTCGCAGCCCTCGTGGGGCTCCACCATGGTGATGAGCGCGCTGCCGATGCCAATGTCGTTGGGCAGATGCAGCGCCAGGCGCTCATACACCGACCGGTCGGCCGGGGTCCGATCGGGCTCGGTGGCGGTCATTGAATGCCTCCTCGGGTCGGTGGGCGCCGGCTGGGCAGTGTCATCTAGGGCAGTGTCATCTAGGTCAGGGCCGGCTAGGTCAGGGCGCCGGTGGCGGCCAGGGCGGTTATCTCGTCGTCGGTGAAGCCGAGGATCTCCGACATCACCTGCTGGGTGTGCTCTCCCACCATCGGGCCGGCCCGCCAGGGGCGGGCGGGAGTGGCGGAGAACAAGGTGACGGGGCCGTCGAAGGTCATCTTTCCGATGGCGCCGTGGTCGAGCTCGATGAAGAACCCCCGGGCCTCGAGGTTGGGGTCGTCGTAGAAGTCGCTGGCCCGCAGGACTGCATAGGCGGGCACGCCGTGCTCCCGCAGCATCTGGGCGGCCTCGAAGGCCTCGTGTTCGGCGAACCAGCCGATCAAGATGTCTTCGGAGTTGGCGATGCCGAGCTCGGTCCAGCGGTCGTCCACCATGTCGAGGTCGGCCACCACCGAGCGCAGCGCCTCCCACTGCTCGTCGGTCTCCACCGCGATGGCGCAGAAGCGCTCGGTGCCGATGGTGCGGAACACGCCGTGGGGGACGGCCCGCTCGCAGTCGGTGCCCGGCGGGAGGCGCACTTGGCCGCTGTCGCGGTACTCCAGCACCAGCGGCGCCAGGAAGTGGATGGAGGCCTCTATCTGCGACAGGTCGATGTACTGGCCCTGGCCGGTGCGGTTGCGGTGGTGCAGGGCCGCGCCGAGCGCCGACAGCGCATAGCGGGGGGAGATGAAATCGGTGTAGGCCCCCCAGGGCGGATTGGGCGGCCGATCGGGCCAGCCGGTGATGGCGGTGAATCCCCCCAGACAGGCCCCGTGCAGGCCGAATCCGGTGTGGCGGGCCTCGGGGCCGGTCTGGCCCCGCATGCAGCTCGACAGCATCACCGCACCGGGGTTGAGGGCCCGCACATGCTCGTAGCCGAAGCCCAGGCGGTTAGCGGTGCCGGGGGTGTAGTTCTCCACCACCACGTCGGCCCACTCGATCATCCGGTCGATCACCCCCCTGGCCTCGGGGATGGTGAAGTTGAGCCCCAGGCCGAGCTTCGACTGGTTCATGTTGGCCATGGGGTGTCCGGCGCTCATGGGCGAGGCGTGGGGCAGGTGCGGGGGGATCCAGCGCAGGGTGTCGAGGCGGGCCTCGGTCTCCACCCGGATCACGGTGGCCCCCAGATTGGCCAGGTCTTTGGCGATGAGCGGCCCCGCGGCGATCCACGACAGGTCGGCCACCTTCAGCCCCTCGAACAGGGCGCCCCGGGGCTCGGCCCACACCTTGCTGGGGGCCTCGGCAGCCGGGATCGGCGCCAGATCGTCCACCAGCCGCTGGTGCTGGCCCAGGGCGGGGGCGGGGTGGCGGTAGGAGATGGGGGTGGCCGACAGGCGGGCGAACGGCCCGGCGTGGGCGGCGCCGTCCACCTCCACCCAGAAGTCCCTAGCGGCCAGCTGGGGGTCGGCGGCCAGGTGGGCAGCGGTGTAGCAGGGGGCCACCAGCATCTTGCCGGCCACCGCCTGCTCCTGGATCTCGGCCTGGGTCTTGGTGGCGATGAAGGCCAGCATCTGGTCGAGCGCCCGCCCGGCGTCGGCAGGCGCCAGGGTCCCGTCGCCCAACAGCTCCAAGTAGCGCTCCCAGTCCACCTCGGCCAGGTCGTCGTCGAGGGCGCCCTCCTCGATCACCCAGGCCATGAGCGACTTCATCCCCCGGTTGCCCTGATCGCCCAGCACCAGGGTCATGCCCACGTACCCGTCGGCGCACGGCTCGATGAACGGCATCCGCAGGCCGGGCACGATCTCAGGTTGGGTCACCTCGGCCCGGTCGTCGCCGCGGCCGGGGAAGTCCTGGCCCAAAGCGGCGTAGCTGGTGATCGACATCAGCGACCACATCACCGCCGCCTGGACGGAGCTGTCTAGGTGCTGGCCCAGCCCGCTGCGGTCGCGCTCGCACAGCGCCATGATGGCGTCGGCCGCGGCCTGCATGGCCCCCAGAAACGACGTCTCGGGGTAGCCCACCGGGATGGGGACCCGGTCGTGGTCGCCCTGCATGCCCAACAGCCCGCCAGCGGCCGACATGGTGAGGTCGGTCATGGGCACCTCGGCATCTGGGGTGTTTGCGCCGAATGGGGTCACCGACACGTACACCAGCTTGGGGTTGATGGCGGCCAGATCGTCGGGGCCGAGGCCCAGGCTGGACATGTGGCCGGGGGCGAACGACTCCAACAGCACGTCGGCGCCGGCCACCAGCGCCCGGAACTGGTCGCGGGCGCCGGGCAGCTCCACGTCGCACACCACGCTGTGCTTGCCCAACCCCCACGCCTCCCAGAACAAAGAGCGGCCGTCGGCGGCGAACGGCGGGGTGGTGCGGGCGTCGCAGCCCAGCACCGACTCCACCTTGATCACCTCGGCGCCGAGGTCGGCCATCGCCTTGCCGGCCGCCTCGGCCATCCGGGTGGTCAGATCCAGGACCCGTATGCCGTCGAGTGCTCCGCTCATCGCCGCAGTCTCGGTGCTAGTGCAGCGGTCAGCCCGACAAGAGGTCGGGGTCGCGGCGCAGCTCGGCTCTCACCATGGCCTCCCAGAAGCCGATGAAACTGTCGCCGGAGCTGCGCTTCATCATCTCCGCGTAGCTCTCGGGCAGAACCGGCACGAGCTGGCCGCCCGCGGCCCGGATGTGCCACCCCCGCTGGCAGCGCTGCTCGAGCGCCACCGCCCGCTGGTGTACGGCCCGGGCCGAGTTGCCCAGCACGAACACCCCGTGGCCGGCCAGAAGGGCCAGCTCGGCGTCGCCCATCTTCACGCAGGCGCTGCGGGCCGAGGCGGGGTCGTTGACCGCGCCGTCGTACTCGTCCACCAGCACCAGCTCTCCGCCGCCCAGCGACGACGACTGGTCCATGGCGGGGGGCACCTCGGCCATGTCGGCCCACACCGTTCCGTACAACGGGTGGTTGTGCATGGCCCAGGCCACGCCGGGGCGGAGCTTGTGCAGCTCCAGGTGGAGCGGGATGCCGGGGGGCACCGGCCAGTCGCCCTCCACCACGGTGCCGTCGAGGTCGATGCGGATCACCTGGCTGGGGCGAAGCTCGTCCCAGGTGATGAGCCACGGGTTGCACAGCAGGGTTCCGTCGCCCATGTTCACGGTGATGTGGCCGGCCAGATGGTCGTTGTATCCCTCCGACCACAGGCACCGGGCCAAAAGCACCAGCTCCTCGGCGGTGGTCATGTCGGGGATCAGTTTCTCAGCGGTGGGGGTGAACGCCATGGCCTCACAGTAGTGGTTGCCGATGACAAATGGCCCTTCGGTCGCATGAGCAAAGCCGCCGGATTTTAGCGGAAAGCTGCGGCGCGGTGTCGGCCCTTTGAGCGACCACCGGCTTGACAGATGTGGTTACTCTGTCGCCATGGCCGACCCGATGGCCGCAGCAGTAGGGGTTTCACCCGAGCCCGCCTCCACGGTGGACTATCGGCTGGTGCGGGCCCATGTGCTGCACCGGCTGAAGAGCGGCACCCGGATGGCCGACCAGGTGTGCGACGCCCATCCGGAGCTGGTGCGGGCCGGCCGGGAGGTGGGCACCCCCGCCGGCGAGCCGTGCCCGGTGTGCCACGGCGACGAGCTGGCCCTGGTGTCATACGTGTTCGGGCCCCGGCTGCCGCCGTTCGGGCGCTGCATCAGCTACGCGGCCGAGATCGCCAAGCTGGCCCGGCGCAAGGGCCGCTTCACCTGCTACGAGGTGGAGGTGTGCCCCGACTGCCACTGGAACCACCTCCTGCGCAGCTACGTGCTGCAATCCCGCTGAACTGATTGACTATCGCGGCTGGGGCCAGAAGGGGTGGGCCTGCTCTATCTGGGCGGCCAGCTTCAACAGCAGCGCCTCGGCCCCGTAGGGGGCGATGAAGTGGCTGCCCACGGTGAGGCCCTGGTCGTCCCAGTGAAGCGGAACCGACATGGCCGGCTGGCCCGTGGCGTTGGCCATGGCGCAAAACGGGCTGTAAGCCCCCTGGCGGGCACCCCACTCGGCCCTGTTGTCGGCGGTGGCCACCAGCTCGCCCAGCGGCGGCGGCACCTGGGCCAGGGTGGGGGTGAGCACCAGGTCGATCCCCGAGGCGTGGTAGCGGCCCATGGTCCGGCCCATCAGGTGGGTGTCGAGAATGGCCTGGGCGTAGTCGGGGCCGGAGAGCGAAGCCCCCTCAGCGGCCAGGGAGGCGGCCACCGGCTCCAGATCGTCGCCGGGGGGCCGACCGCAGGCGGCCTCGCGCCGGGCTATCAAAGCGGCGATGTGCGAGGAGATGATCACCCCCTGGGGTCCGCCCATCCCCCGGCGCACCGGCAGGTCGGCCTCCTCCAGGCGGTGGCCCAGCTGCTCGCACAGCGCCACCGCGGCGTCAAGGGCCCCCCGGGCGGTGGAGTCCAGCTCGATCCCGTCGGCCGAGCCGTCCCACACCGCGATCCGAAGCGAGGGCGGCGGGGTGGCGATGGCCGCCTCGAATGCCACCTCGGGCGAAGGCGCCACATAGGGGTCGCCGGGGGCCAAACCAGAAGCGAGGTCCAACAGCACCGCGCTGTCGCGCACCGTGCGAGACACCACGTGGGTGGTGGAGTAGCCGCTCCAGCCCTCCCCGGCGTCGGGGCCGAAGCTCACCCGCCCTCGGCTGGGCTTGAGCCCGAACAGCCCGCAGGCCGACGACGGGATGCGGATGGAGCCGCCCCCGTCGGAGGCGTGGGCCACGGTCAGCATCCCCGAGGCCACCGCAGATGCCGCCCCGCCGCTGGAGCCGCCCGCGCTGCGGCCGACGTCCAGCGGGTTGGCGCACGGGCCGAACAGGGCCGGCTCGGTGGTGGTGGACAAGCCGAACTCGGGCGAGCTGGTGCGGCCCAAAAGCACCATCCCCGCCGCCCGGTAGCGGCTCACCACCTCGGCATCATGGTCGTCTACCGGGGCATCCGCGAAGTACCGCGACCCGTGGGTGGTAACAGTGCCCCGCATGGCGAAGTGCAGATCCTTGATGGCGAACGGCACCCCCCGCAGCCGCCCGTCGACGGCCGGCTCGGGCTCCACCAATGTGGTGATGGCGTTCAGATCGGGATTGCGCTCGTCGATGCGGGCCATGGTGGCCTCCAGCACCTCGGCCTCGGAAACCTCGCCGGCCCGTATGGCATCGGCCAGCCCCACCGCGTCGCTACGGTCCAACAAATCGTCCATGGCCCGCACGCTAGCGGTCGATCGGCGCCCGAATGCAGGCGAGGGGTTGGCAACGGCGGCGAGGCGGTGGGCTAGAGTAAGGGGCAACCGCCGGCAGCCAAGTGCGCTGGACGGGAAAGGGGAACAATCATGGGCTCAAAGCTCACTGCTCCGGCTATCAGCCATCGCAAGCGCAGCGCTGGCGACGACCCGCTCGTCATGCTCACCGCCTACGACGCGCCCAGCGCCCGCATGGCCGACGAGGCCGGGGCCGACCTCATCTTGGTGGGCGACTCGGTGGCCATGGTGGTGCTGGGCCACGAAGACACCATGAGCGTGACCATCGACGATATGGCCCACCACACCGCGGCGGTGGCCCGCACCCGCCCCACCGCGATGGTGGTGGCCGACATGCCGTGGATGAGCTACCACGTGAGCGCAGCCGACACCGTGACCAACGCCGCCGCTCTCGTGCGGGCCGGCGCCCAGGCGGTGAAGCTGGAGGGCGGCGCCGAGCGGGTGCCCATGATCGAGGCCATCGTGAGCGCCCAGGTGCCGGTGATGGGCCACTTGGGCCTCACCCCCCAGTCGATGCTGGCCCAGGGCGGCTACCGGGTGCAGGGGCGCAGCAGCGAGGCGGCGCTGGGCCTGGTGGCCGACGCCAAGGCGCTGGCCCACGCCGGGTGCTTCGCCATCGTGTTGGAGGGGATGCCCGCCGCGGTGGGCCAGATGATCACCGACGCGGTGGACGTGCCCACCATCGGCATCGGCGCCGGCGGCGGCTGCGACGGCCAGGTGCTGGTGTTCCACGACGTTTTGGGCCTCGAGACCAGGATGCTCCCCCGGTTCGTGCGCCGCTACGCCACCCTGCACGCCGACGGCGTGAACGCCCTGGCCCGGTTTGCGGCCGACGTGCGCTCGGGCACGTTCCCCGCTTTAGACGAGTGCTACGAGATGAATCCCGACGAGGAGATGGCGTTGGGCCTTTACGGCCACGTCGGATAGAGTTCTGCGGGAAATAGAGGCCCTGCCCCGGGATTTCGGGGCCCCGGCTGGTGCCGGGTCCACAGGGAGGTGAGCTCGCCATGCGGGCATACGAGTTGATGATCATTTTGGACGCGGGCGTCGAGGAATCCGGCGTGGACGCCTGCGTCTCCCAAGTGGCCGAGAACATCGCCTCCGGCGGCGGCGAGGTCAAGGCCGAAGACCGGTGGGGCAAGCGCCGCTTCGCCTACGAGATCAACCATCAATCCGAGGGCTATTACCTGGTCCTCGAATTCGTGACCGAGACGCGCGAGATGGACTCATTGGAACGTCTCCTCCGACTCGCGGACGAGGTGGTCCGCCACAAGCTGATCCGTCTGCCCGACCACGAGGCCGCCCGACGCGGCCTTCTGGGCGACGGCACCCCCCTGGCTGCGGCCGGGTAACCAAGGAGACACAGAGATGGCATTCGACAACACGGTGACCGTTACCGGGAACATGACCCGGGATCCGGAGCTTCGATTCACCGCCGGCGGCAGCGCGGTGGCCACCTTCGGGCTGGCCTGGAACCGGCGCTGGCAAAACCGCCAGACCAACGAGACCGAGGAGCAGGTGTCGTTCTTCGACGTGACCTGCTGGAACACCCTGGCCGAGAACGTGAGCGAGAGCCTGACCAAGGGCACTCGGGTGGTGGTGAGCGGCCGGATGGAGCAGCGGTCGTGGGAGACCCAGGACGGCGAGCGCCGCTCCAAGGTTGAGATCATCGCCGATGAGGTTTCGCCCAGCCTGCGGTGGGCCACCGTAGAGGTGATCCGCAACGAGCGGCGCGACGGCGGCGGAGGCGGCCGCAACCAGGGCGGAGGCGGCTATCAGGGCGGCGGAGGCGGGCGCCAGCAGCGCAGCCAGGCCGACTACGTGCCCGACGAGGAGCCGTTCTAATGGCCAAGGGACCGAAGAAGCCGAAGGCCAAGGACATCGGCCGCCGGCGCAAGAAGAAGGTCAGCGTCCTCACCCAAGAGGGCATCGGCTATGTCGACTGGAAGGACATCAACCTGCTGCGGCGGTTCATGTCCGATAGGGCCAAGATCAGGGCCCGCCAGGTGACCGGCAACAACCAGCAGCAGCAAAAGGAGATCGCCCGGGCCATCAAGAACGCCCGAGAGATGGCGCTTTTGCCCTACAACAACCGGATCACCACCCAGCGCAGCGCGGGGCGGATGCGCGACGACAGCCGCTTCGAGGGGCCGGTGCCCCAGCCGTCGGCCCCGCCGCCCGGCATGCGCCCCCCCGGCGAGATGGACCCCGATGATCTGGAAGCCATCGAAGTTGGATTCGACGGCGCCCCCGCCGAGGAGGCCGCCGCCCCCATGGATGGCGCCCCGGTGGAAGATGCCCCCGCTGAAGCCCCGGCCCCCGAGGCTGCCGCCGAAGCCCCGGCCGCTGAGGAGCCCGCGGCTGAGGAGGCTGGCGAGGAGGAGCCGGTGTCATGAAGGTGGTGCTGCGCGACAACGTGGATGCCCTGGGCAAAAAGGGCGACGTGGTGGACGTGGCCGACGGCTACGCCCGCAATTTCTTGATCCCCGCCGGCAAGGCCTTCAAGTCGTCGCCGGGGGCCGAGCGCCAGGCCGAGCGCATGCGCCAGGCCCGCGAGCTGAAAGACGCCAAAGAGCTGGCCGAGGCCCAGGAGATGGCCTCCCGGCTGGTGTCCACCCCCATCCACATCGCGGCCCGAGCCGGAGAAGAGGGCAGGCTGTTCGGCTCGGTAACCACCGCCGACATCGTTCGGGCGGTGGCCGAGCAGGCCAACATCATGCTCGAGCGCAAGGCCATCGACTCCGAGGGGATCAAAGAGCTGGGCAGCCACACGGTCACCGCCAAGCCCCACCCCGAGGTGGAGTTCCCCATCACCGTCGAGGTGGTTGCCTCCGAGTAGCCCCGGGGAGGCCGATGGCCGCAAATCCCCAGGATATCCACCTAAATCCAGAGGCTTTCCCCTAGCGATAAACCGCGCGCGGCTGCCAGAGTAGGCAACCGTGGAATGCGGTCGGGCAGAGCAATTGTCACTGCCACCTGGACAATAGGGGCAGTCTGTGAGCGATCCATTCGACTATTCCGACAACGGCGGTTCCCGGCCGCCGGGGCGCCTGGGGCGGGTCCCGCCCCACGACCTCGACGCCGAGGAGGCGCTGCTGGGCGCCATGTTGCTAAGCCGCGACGCCATCGCCGACGCGGTGAACCTGATCAAGCCCGAGCACTTCTACCGCCCGGCCCACGCCCACGTGTACGAGGCGGTGTGCTCGCTGTACGCCCAGGGCGAGCCGGCCGACGCGGTGACGGTGGCCGCCGAGCTGAACAACCGGGGCCTGGCCGACAAGGTGGGGGGCAACGCCGCTTTGGTGAAGCTCCAAACCGGCACCCCGGCGTCGGCCAACGCGGCCAAGTACGCCAACATCGTCCACGAGGCCGCCACGCTCAGAAAGCTGATCGAGATCGGCGGGGAGATCTCCGAGCTGGGCTACGACGGCGGCGACGACGTGGTCAAAACGGTGGACTCCGCCGAGGCCATGGTGTACCGGCTGGCCGCCGACCGCATGGGCGACTCCACCGCCCGCATCTCCGAGCTGCTGCCCGCCAACCTGGAGCGGATCGAGAAGCTCTACGACCAGGGCGAGATCGTCACCGGCACCCCCACCGGCTACAACGACCTCGATGAGATCACCAGCGGCCTTCAGCCCAACACCCTGGTGGTGGTGGGCGCCCGCCCATCGGTGGGCAAGACCAGCTTCGCGCTGGGCATGGCCGCCCATGCCGCCATGCGGGCCAGCAAGCCGGTGCTGGTGTTCTCGCTGGAGATGAGCCAGCTCGAGATCAGCCAGCGCATCCTGTGCTCCGAGGCCCGGGTGGACGCCTCTAGGGTGCGCACCGGCAAGCTCACCGACCAAGACTGGTCCGATCTCTCAACGGCCATCGGGCGGCTGTCGGAGGCGCCCATCTGGGTGGACGACAACCCCGCGGTGACCATCATGGAGATCAGGGGCAAGTCCCGCCGGCTGCGCAGCCAGGTGGGCGATCTGGGCATGGTGGTGGTGGACTACCTCCAGCTGATGACCGGGCGCAACACCGCCGAGAACCGCCAAGTGGAGGTCTCCGAGATCAGCCGGGGGCTCAAGATCCTGGCCCGCGAGCTGCAATGCCCGGTGGTGGCGCTCTCGCAGCTATCCCGCAACCTGGAGCAGCGCCAGGACAAGCGGCCCATCCTGGCCGACCTGCGCGAGTCGGGCTCCATCGAACAAGACGCCGATTTAGTGATCTTTCTGTACCGCGACGAGCTCTACAACCCCGAAACGGCCGACACCGGCACCGCCGAGGTGCTGTTGGCCAAGCACCGCAACGGCCCCACCGGCAAGACCCGCCTGGCCTTCCAGCAGCACTACACCCGATTCGCCAACATGGCCCGCACCGCCTGAGCCCGCCGGGGCGGGCGAGGGCCTGGCGAAATAGTAGGTATTCTCTTGATTAAGCTGGTCTTTGACGCGTCAAAATGAATGATCAAGCGAGAAACGATTAGTAACAGAAAATGTAGCAGGATGCGCCGGACGGGCTCTGGCCATTAACCCCCGTAACTAAGCGGCGAAAGAGGGGGTGGACATTCACTGAGTGTTGCACGAAAATGCCGTCATAAGTAACAAAGCCTCTAACAGAGGGGGAAAAATGGCATCGAGGCAAAGGCTCACCGCGAAGTTCGTGGCCACCGTAAAAGAGCCGGGAGCCTACGGCGATGGAGGCCACGGCTCCCACGGTCTGATCCTGCGGGTGCGCGAGGCCAAGGGCGGGGGAGTGACCAAATCTTGGGTGCAGCGGCTGATCATCAACGGCAGGCCCACCCACATCGGGCTGGGGCCCACCTGGCTGGTGTCATCCGCCGAGGCCCGGGAGCTGGCATTGGACAACCACCGCACTGTGCGCAGGGGGGGCGACCCCCGGCGCGGCGCAGGGATCCCCACCTTCGCCGAGGCCGTCGAGCAGGTGATTGCCATGCACTCAGCGGGCTGGAAGGAGGGCGGGCGCACCGCCGAGGCATGGCGCACCCAGCTCGCCACCCACGCCGCCCTCCTGGCCGACAAGAAGGTGGATAGGATCACCCCCGCCGACGTGCTGGGCGTGCTGGAGCCCATTTGGCTAACCCTGCCGGAGATCGCCAGAAAGCAGCGCCGGCGCATCAGCTCGGTGATGAAGTGGGCCATAGCCCAGGGCTACCGAATCGACAACCCCGCGGGCGATGCGCTGGCCGCAGCCCTGCCGCGCCAAAACGGCGGCACGCACCACCCGGCCATTCCCGCCGAAAGGGTGGCGGCGGTGATCGCCGCAGTGCACGCGTCGGGGGCCTGGCAGGGAACCAAGCTGGCCTTCGAGTTCCTGGCGCTAACCGCGTGCCGGTCGGGCGAGGTCCGGTTCGCCACGTGGCCCGAGATCGACCACAAAACCCGGGTGTGGACCATCCCGGCCCGCCGCACCAAGACGGCCACCGAGCACCGCGTGCCGCTGTCTGACGCCGCGCTGAGGGTGCTTCGCCAAGCCGAGGACATCGCCGATGGCAGCGGCCTGATCTTCCCCTCCCTCACCGGGCGGCCGCAAAACGACAGCACCCTGTCGAAGCTGCTCCGGGAAATGGACGCCGGCATGGTTCCCCACGGGCTGCGGAGCTCGTTTCGCAGCTGGGCGGCCGAGTCCACCGACTACCCGTGGGAGATAGCCGAGATGGCGCTGGGCCACACCGTGGGCACCAAGGTGGAGCGGGCCTATCTGAGGACAGATCTGTTCGAAAAGAGGGTTCGGCTCATGCGCGACTGGGCCGATTTTTTGACCCGCCGGACCCATACCACACCTAAATCATAATATTTCGTATGTTAGACCTCTCTGACCAGGCAAAATAGGGGCAATATGGGTCCGGCGGCGGGAGTGCTACTCGTCGCAAGTCTTTGCTCGCCCTCGGGGCGCTGCTGGCGTTAATTGCGAGCGTGTTGGTCTGGGCGGCTCCCATCCAGGCGCAAGGTTCGAACCAGCCGCCAACGGCGATCGCGTTGACACCGAGCCTGAGTGCCGACGGCAACACGATGACTCTTGACGGAACATTGAGCTTCGATCCCGACGATGGCGATACCTCAGTCGCAGGTTCTTGCGTTGGCTGCACGTATAAGTGGGAGGTGGTTACCTCTACGTGGAAGTTCCTTGAGGGTTTCGGAACCGGCCTCAACGTCACCACCCCCGTGGCGTCAGGCGCTGGCGTGGTAAACGCCACAATCGACACGACGAACGTCGACTTCCCCAGCCTGGTCCCCTCCAACGGAGCGATCATCGAGTTCAGGCTGACGGTGACCGACTCCAAGGGTGCATCCGACTCTGACACGACCACCTACAACATCATGACCAACGACACCCCCACCGCCGACATCTCCCTATCAGCGATGTTGGCCGAGCCGGGTGCCCCTGCTAGAGACGGCGACGGCGACGGTACCGTGACTGCGGCAGAGCATGCGGCGTATGTAGCTGCGTTTACCGTTGACGGCGTTATCGATGGACCGGGCGAGAACGGCAACGCCGACAATGAGTGGGACATCATGGAAGGCGCTCTGTTGACGTTGGACGGCTCAGGCAGCTCAGACCCCGATGACGACGACCTCAACTACTGGTGGACCCTCCTTTACGAAGCGGGCAACAATGGCAGCGTTGGCTTCCCGGCACAAGATCTTGGTGTCGCCAGCGGTTCCACTCTGACACCCGGAGGTGGCGCATCGGCGGCCACGGGGGCCAAGCTGAGCACAAACGGCAGCACTGCTGGTTCTGCTGATGCACAGGTGACGGTGGGCCGGCTAAATGTGGCCCGTGCTGCCACCGCGGTCAGCCAGTCGCCGTATCAGGTGGTCTACACGTTGGCAGTGACCGATAACGCAGCAGAACTCACATCTAACACCGACACCAACATCGATGACACTGCCCTGATCCGGATTGTGATCCACGACCAGCCCGCCGACCCGAAGATCACTACGGTTCTCTTTGGCGATCCGACGGTGCCAGATGACGACCCACAAGATCCGCAGATCGACATAGACGGCATTACGAGGGCCTTTCCTCCAGGGGATAAGTACTTCGTGGATGAGAACGACAGTGACCGGGACATCAGGTTGACCGCTAGCACGTTTGATGCCGACGCCGACACCAATGGCAACGGTATGTTCGATGCTGGTGAACCTCACCCGACCGCTACGTGGAGCGAAGCTGACGCCGATGGCAGCGACACTAATGGCCACCAGTTCAGGATTCCGGCGAGTGCTGAACCCGGTGACACGTTCACGATAACTGCGTCCATTCCCCGCACCGATGTGTCAAAGACGCTGACGTTCGAGGTCATTGAGGCCCAGCAGAGGCCTGTTGCGACAATCCTGTCGGGCAACGCCGCCGTTCCGGGTCAGAACAATGTGTTTGCGCTAACTGACACCGCAGACGACAGCGGCATGTTCACCATCACTGGATTCGGCTTCGACCCGGATGGTGGGTCCACAAACTCGGTTTGGACCCAGATCATCAACAGGGCGCCAGCTGATCCAAGCGACGATGGTTACGTGCCTCTGACCGGCGCTTTCAGCAATTCGGTTTCCTTCAGCACACCTGATGACGAGGACATCGCGACGATGACGCTGGCCTTCACCGTCTTCGACGATGAGAGCACGTTCGACTCCAAGACACTGATTGTCACCTTCGACCATTCCATGGACCCGACTGACCCAAGTGCTAATGCTGGTCCTGACCAGGTTGTGGCCCCTGGCTCTACAGTGACCCTGGCCGGATCTGCTCCAGGAGTGACCTTTAGCGACAACAATGTTGCTGGGAACTACTCGTGGACTATCACTGGGCTTAGCTCCAGTCCTGATCCGGGCGCCTTGAGAAGCACGCAATCCGCCGCGGTGCACAAGTCCCTGAGCGCCTTCTTCTTGGACCGGGACGCCGACGGCATATTCGACCTGCCTTCCACTCCCGCAGATGCCTCGAATGACGACCGGTTGATCCAAGCTGCGGATACGGGTACCGACTCTGGTGGCAACAGCATCAGTCTGTGGCCGCTAACCGCTGTTGCCATACCTGGTGCTACTGGCTCTGCGAATGGCCTTGGTCAGTTCCAGTACTTCACTGCTCCCAAGTTGGCTGCGGGTCTTGACTATGTGCAGATCACCTTCACGCTGGCCGTTGATGATGCCGGTGATGCCGCCAATAGCGCTGACCATGAAGACACAGTGACCATCACGGTCTCTGACAAGTACTTCTCCAGCTACATCGACAACCCCGGCTACTGCGAAGACAAGAGCTTGGGTGGTCCGCAGACTTACCCGCATGACAGCAACGGCGACGGTGTGGCCGATGTCTGCTCGCTGGCCTCCACCCGCCGTGAGGCAGTGGCTCGCCAGAACGCCCTTCAGCAACTGGCTGATCTGGGTCTCACCGTTGACGTGACCGACTCCAGCAGCCGCACCTCCGGTGCTACCTTGACCGACTTGGTGCTAGGCCGGGCAGGCACTGATGCAGATACCACTACCACTCCTGCTACTCCCGCTGTGGCCGCGGTCACCGGCACCTGTTCGCAGGCCATGGGTCTTACCGACCCGCCCAGTGATGCGGACGCCTGCGATGATGGCGTCACAGAGTTGACTCCTCCGCCTTCGGCGATTGATCCCGCCGCGGCAGGGTTGTACTACTCCGGGGTTATCTCCGGGCCGGAGTTCTGCACCAACCACAGCTTGGGCGGTGCTCGCCAGTACGCCCACGACCTCGACGACGACGGCGTGGCCGACATCTGCTCGCTCCACACCACCCGCCGAGAGGCAATAGCTGTGCAGTTGGCCCTGGTGGAGTTTGAGAAGCACTCGCAGTTCGCGACTGCCTTCGCAGCAGCCTGTACTGCACTGGGCAGTGAGACCTTCGGCGAGAGCGCCGCAGCCCTTGCCGCAGATGCGTGTGCGGTGGGCCTGATGCCGCAGCGTCCAGGCTCGGGCAACGCACTGCCTAACTAACAACCAAATCTGGTTCGTAAGAACCGAAAAACGGAGAGTGGCCCGGCCCCAGCGGCCGGGCCACTCCGCGTCTGCGGCCTCGCACCGCTGCCGATGATGCCCTGTCGAGTCCTGACATGTGCCTGCTAGAGTTGGCCCATTCACTTCCCCCTCTTCAACCCTCTTTGAGGGAGAAACGAATGAATGACATAGTTCAAACCACTCTGATCGGCTTGCTGGGGACAGGCCTTTTGGGCATAGCGGTTCACTACCTGCGCGACCTGTCAGCCAGGTTCTCCAATCTTGAGGCGGCGGTACAAACCTTGGACACCAACGTCACCGCCCTGGACACCAAGTTCACCGGCGCCATCACCGCCCTGGACACCAAGTTCACCGGCGCCATCAAGGATTTGGACACCAAGTTCACCGGCGCCATCGGCGCCCTGGACACCAAGTTCACCGGGGCCATCAAGGATTTAGAGATCAGGCTGTCGAACAAGTTCACCGTAGAGATCAATGCCCTTGATACCAAGATCACCGACCAGCTCAAGTGCCACGGCGAGCGCTTGGCCCGCATCGAGGCCAAGCTCGACATCGACCCACCCGCCGAAGCCGCATAGCGCCTGACCCGCCCAGGGTGTCGGACTCCACCCCGGTAGAACCGATAGCCCAACTTTTCGCTTCTAAATCGCCGCTTGGCGCGGTATCTTCTAGACGTGAGTTCCGCCACATCACCGGCGCGATAGAGATGGCCACGCAGTACACGCTGCCGTACACCTTGAAGGCACCCTCTGAAGAGACAGAGGACATGTATCTTGCCGAAGTCCCGGTACTTCCAGGTTGTCGGGCATGGGGTGCCACTGCCGAGGAGGCCTTGTTCAATCTCGAAGGCGTGACCGCGGACTACATCGCCTCTTGCGAGGCCCACGGCGACGCCCTACCCGCTGCCATCACCGCGGCCGGGGAGCTTGTTGTAGCGGTTTGACCTACCGGGAACTCTCCCGCAGGTTGCGCTCGCTCGGTTGCGAGTTCGACCGCCAGTCCCGTTGAAGATGCTCTGTCGAGTCCTGACATGTGACTGCTAGAGTTGGCGCATTCACTTCCCCCTCTTCAACCCTCTTTGGGGGAGAAACGAATGAATGACATAGTTCAAACCACTCTGATCGGCTTGCTGGGAACGGGCCTTCTGGGTATCGCGGTTCACTACCTGCGCGACCTGTCAGCCAGGTTCTCCAATCTTGAGGCGGCGGTACAGACCATGGACACCAAGTTCACCGGCGCCATCAAGGATTTGGAGATCAGGCTGTCGAACAAGTTCACCGTAGAGATCAATGCCCTTGATACCAAGTTCACCGACCAGCTCAAAGGCCACGGAGAACGCTTGGCCCGCATCGAGGCCAAGCTCGACATCGACCCACCCGCCGAAGCCGCTTAGCCGCACCCCGCAGCGTCCGAACCCGGGCAACGCACTGCCCTAACTGACAACCAATCTGGTTCGCAAGAACCGATAAACCGAGAGTGGCCCGGCCCCAGCGGCCGGGCCACTCCGCGTTGCAGCGGGGCATTCGCCGGAGAAATACAGGCCTGTGGGGCGACAGATGCGGGTATGGGTTATGCCGCTCACCTGGGCGGCCTATCCAGCCCTCGGATTCCCCGAGAAAATGCCCTCGGATTTCACAGAAACTCGCGCTCGGATTCCCCGAGAAAATGCCCTCGGATTCCCCAACAGCGCCTTCTGCCTGGTGCTGGCGTCGCACAACCCCTTCGAGACACCCTGGGAGACCGCTTCGCCGCCGGCGTCATGCTCCACATGGGCAAATACCCGCCACGGCCAGGTGACCGCATTCTGACCCTGCCAGTTGACCGGCTGTGGACCTGAAGGCGCTCGCTGTGCGACAAAAGGCCGCCTAGCCGCTCTGGCCGGCTATGCGGCCTTGAGTCTGGCTTCTAGGAGCTGCTTGCGGACTTCGGCCTCGACGATGTCGTTGATTTGTTCCCTCAGCGCTTCTTTGACTTTCCAACTGCCCAGAGCTGTCTTCAACCAGTCTTCGAGGACGTACTTTGCTTGCCCCTTGCTGGTAGCCGTCTTCAACCAGTCGTTGAGGGCTGTCTCGACTGGCCAGCCTTCGAACGACTCTGCGATGAAGTCCTTGAGCTCCCGTTCTTTTTCCTCCTTGGTCGGTTTCCAAATCATGTAGAGCATCGCAATGATGAACGCAGACGCTTGAGCGCCGAGCACGATCGTCAAAACCAACATGTCGTCCATAGTTCCTCCCTAAATCTGCCTGTTGGCGCAATGTTGCACACAAAGAAACATTTCAGTCAAGCAAGCTTGGGATTGGCCCCATGACGCGGAGTGGCCCGGCCGCTGGGGCCGGGCCCCTCTCGGTTTATCGGCTCCTAGGAGCCAGATTGGCTGTTAGCTAGGGAAGTGCGTTGCCCGGGTTCGGGCGTGACGGGTTCAGGCCCACTGAGCACGCATCTGCGGCCAGGGCTGCGGCGCTCTCGCCGAATGTCTCACTTCCAAGCGCAGCACAGGCAGCCTTGAAAGCGATATCGAATCGCTTCTTCTCAGCTTCCGTCTTGCCTTCGAATAGCACCAGGGCCTTTTGGCGGGCGACGGCCTCGCGACGAGTGGTGTGCAGCGAGCACACGTCGGCCACGCCGTCTCCATCGCCGTCGTGAGCAAAGGTACGAGGACCACCCAAGTCACGGTCGGTGCAGAAGTCCGGGCCAGTGACAATACCTGAGTAGAACAGCGCTGCATCAGCGGGATCAACCGGATCAGGCAGCGGCGTCAACCCCGGGGCTTTGGTGTCGCAGGCGTCCGGGTCATCATGGCGCAGGTTGAGACCTGCAACCTGGGTGCATGTTCCGACGATGGCGCTGACGGCTGGCTCATAGCCGGTGGAGTCAACATTGCCTACTGCGTCCTTGCCATCACGGCCCCGAACCAGATCCCACAAGGTCGCATCAGATGTGCGCGCTGCAGTATCAGTCACAGAAATCGTGAGGCCCAGATCGGCCAGTTGCTCAAGTGCGTTCTGGCGGGCTACAGCCTCGCGGCGGGTGGACTCCAGCGAGCAGGTATCGGCAACGCTGTCGCCGTTGCTGTCATGCGGGTAAGTCTGCGGACCACCCAGGCTCTTGTCTTCGCAGTAGCCGGGGTTGTCGATATAGCTGGAGAAGAACTTGTCAGCGATGGTGATGGTCACTTCGGCAGCAGGCAGAGCAGTCACAGCCGCGGTGGTCGAATCTCCATCGTGGTCAATCGCAGAGGTCAACGTGGCTACCAAAGTGAACTCGATCTGAGCGTACTTGAGGCCATTGGCTAACTCTGGAGCCGTGAAGTACTGATGCTGGCCGTTCTGGCCACTAATTGCGGTGAGCGGCCACAGACTGACGCCATCGGAATCGACGTCCACAGCTCGGATAAGCCGGTCATGAGTATCTGCATCAAAGGTTACGCCGTCTGGTACCGGGTCAAATATGCCGTTGGGGGCGGTACTACCGGTCGGGGCGAACTGGTCCAGGAAGAAGTCATTCAGTGACTCATGGACGTCGTCGGACAAGGTCTTGGTCAGATCACCTGGATCTGGGTCCGTGCTTAGTCCAGTGACGGTCCATGTCCAGGTAGCGACCGAGTTATCCGCATTGGTTAGTCCAATGTTGATGTTTCCACTGACTGACCCAGTGAGGATCACCGTGGATTTAGGTGCCACGACTTGGCCACTACCAGCGCTGACTCTCGGCAGCGTTGGATCATCGGGATCGATGTTGATCTGAACCAACTGGATTTGGAAGGCTCCGTGCTGGTCGATGACGGCCAAGGACAGGACCACCGAGCCCGAGTGCTTCGGGTTGGTGGGCTTGTTGAACGACACCGAATTGCTGAAGGCGCCCGTTAGCGCCACATAGTCATCGTGATCAGCTTCAGCTTGCTTTCCGTTGATGAGCTGAGTCCAAACCGTGGTCACGCTGCCTCCGTCGGGATCGAAGCCGAAGCCGTTCACGGTGTAGACGCCATCCCTCACCGTGGCGGTGCGGATCGTTGCGCCTGGTGAGGCACCTGCCTGATCAGAGGCGGCCGGGGACAGCACCGTGGCCACTGGCCTGGTGTTGTCATCTTGGACCACGAAGGTGACCGACTTGGAAATCTCGGTACCCCGGATGGTGGAAGTGATGGTGTAGGAATCGCCATCTTCAGCGTCATCGGGAATCTCAACCTGGAAGCCAGCAGTGCTGGTGTCCTCGTCCTCTAGGTCGCCGCTCCAGACTGCAGCAGGGGCACCTGTGGCTCCACCCTCAGTTGTGTCGTGTGAGCCATTGCCATCGGTATCGAAGTCGGCATCGTAAGCCGTGGCATTCAAGGTGAAGTCCTCACCGGCATGAACCACGTACCGGCCACTACCTGGGGGAAGCGTTCCCTGAAGACCAGCCCGATATACCCCTGGAGAATTGGCGGCATCGACGTCCGGCGTATCTGGCTGTGCAGCACTCTGACCGGTGCTGTCACCTTCGATGCTGATGCTAACCGTCGGGTCGGCGGGCTGGTCGTGGATGGCGATCCGCACAGTGGCGGTACTCGAATTGTTATCGCCGTCGGTCACAGTCAACTGGTAGATGGCGTAATACGGCGACTGGTTCCGCACGCCGACGTTCAGGCGGCCGACAGTCTGGATAACCGGCGGGTCGGCCGAATCATCTGATGGATCATTCGTGCTGACCTTGCTGTTGTTGGTCCCAACGTTATAGAGGAGGTTGCTGTTCCCCGTGGGAGCCAGAGTGGATGCTTGGGTTGCCGAGTTGGTAGCCCTGGGAAGTGGCGCTGAGGTGCCTGTTTGGCCGGTTTCGAACAGGAGTGCCCATGTGTAGGTGAGGCTGGCCTGGGGGGTATCGGAGTCGGAGCTACCCGAGGCGTCTAGCACCAGCAGGGAGTCTTCTTTGATGTCGTACTCGTTGTCAGCGTTGCCGTTCTCGCCCGGTCCATCAATCACGGCATCGTCGCTGAACTTTTCAAGTGCGGAAATCGTCCCATCGTTGTTTGCATCAACTCCATCGCCGGAGGTTGTCGCCGTCACGGCGATGTCAGCGGTCGGCTTGTCGGTGGTCTCGATGTTGTAGGTGACGTTGACAGAGTCGGACGCGCCCTTGGCATCGGTCACTGTCAGCTTGAACTCAATGATCGCACCGTTGGTCTGAACCAAGCTGACGAGATTGATGACTGGAGGCCCAGTAAGTTTGATAGTGGTCTTTGCATCATCGAGGGAACTGTTAGTGGCATCGCCGTCACCATCCTCTGCAAATCCCTCAAGGAACTTGTACGTAGTGGTAACTATCTCCCACTTAAACTCGCAACCGACGCACGGCCCTGTGTTGGCGTTGACCTCGTCATCGGGGTCGAAGCTCAGAGTCCCGTCCAAGACCAGGTCGCCCACTGGAATGGTACCGCCGCCTGCATAAGTATCAGTGCTGCCAGCAGCAGCCACAGGCAAGGCGATCGCCGTTGGCGGCTGGTTCGTTCCTTGCGCCTGGATGGGAGAGGCCCAAGCCAGCACGCTCGCAATTAACGCCAGCAGCGCCCCGAGGGCGAGCAAAGACTTGCGACGAGTAGCACTCCCGCCGCCGGCCTCGCCCACCAGCGGATATGCGGTGAGCTAGCTATTGCTGTCTCACCATCTCGAATCCCACGACATCAACGTGTCGGTATTCGGTGTCAAGCACGTAGCCCACACCGACACGCAGCCTGCCTCCCCTGTACACGATGGCATACCACTCTCCGACCGCGTCCCTTCTGGCGTCTATGTCAAAAGGGTCTATCACCAGCCTCCTGATGAATGCGGATACATCAGCGGTCATATCCTGCGTGGGCGTGTGGATGCGGCAGAATTCGTCCCAGCGCGATAGGGCATTTGTAGTCCAGCGGTCCATTTGAACTTGGAACGTTCTACGCGTTGGCAGCGAAGAAGCTGTCTAAGGCCTCGGTTGAGTCGGATACGAAGGGACGATTCCGCGGGTGCTCGCTGAGCGCACTGCGGATATCCTCGTGCTCCTCTGGGAGTTGAGCTGCATACTGACGCATCGCTTTGTGCGGGATGGTCTGATTTGCGATGTCAGTGCCACCCTTTGTTATGTCAACCCAAGGTCCTTCGTTGTGCACGATGTCAACCAAGTCTTTACCTGACATCCCGCGATACCTGGCCAGAATAAGCCTGATCACGTTGTCAAGATCTTCGGGAACATCAGGTCCCCCGTCAAAGGTTCCAACACCTTCGCGCTTTTCCTTGTGCCAGAGGTCTGCGACCACTGGACCGTTGTCCCATGCCTCAATTTTCTCCGGAAAAGCGGGGATGCCGTACCACGCCAGATGCTCGGACTGGATGAAGAAAAGCAGTTTGTGCAGCTTCAGGTTCGAGAGGCGCCTATGCCGTGAGCGCAGTGCATTCGCTACGGCGAGGGCGCTGGAAGCCGCATTCGTCTTATCGCTCATAATGGCTCCTCGCGTTCACAAGCCCGCCATCATATCCCTAGCCCGTGACAATTGGTCACCGAGAGCACATCTGAATTCTAGTCCAACAAGGCATCTGCTCGTCTTTGAACTTGGCCGGCGCACCTGCATATGGGAGATCCCACCCGCTGAGTGGAGGGCATCATCAATGATGCGAGGGCGCAGACGCGGAGTGGCCCGGCCGCTGGGGCCGGGCCACTCTCGGTTTATCGGCTCCTAGGAGCCAGATTGGTTAGGAGCTAGGGCTTGGAAGTTCCGTGCCCATGCCCGGACCCATCGGGGTTAGGCCTACCGAGCAAGCATCTGCGGCCAGGGCTTCAGCGCTGCCACCGAATGTCTCGCTGCCGAGCGCAGTACACGCCGCTGCGAAGGCCGTCGGGTACTGGCTATGGCTGTCGAACATCTCCAGCGCCATCTGCTTGGCGATTGCCTCACGGCGGGTGGTGGGCAGTGAGCACACATCGGCCACGCCGTCGTCATCGCTGTCGTGGGCGTAGGTGCGGGCACCGCCCAAGCTGTGGTTGGTGCAGAAGTCCGGCCCGTCGATGACCCCGGAGTAGAACAGGTCTGCATCAGCGGGATCAACCGGATCAGGCGGCGGAGTCAGCTCTGTGGCGTCGTCGTCGCAAGCATCCGCATCGTTGGTCTCAAGACCCAGGGCCTTGGCCCTTGCGCAGGTGCCGACGATAGCGCTGACTGCTGCTACGTCGTCAGCGGTGTCTGGCGTGGCGTCGGGCCCATCAGAGGCATCCACACCGTCTCGGCCGATGACTAGGTCGGTGAGGGTTGCGCCGGATGTGCGGCCAGCGGCGTCGGTGACGTCGATGGTGAGGCCCAGATCAGCCAGTTGCTGGAGAGCGTTCTGGCGGGCCACTGCCACTCGACGGGTGGAGTCGAGCGAGCACACATCGGCAACACCGTCGCCGTTGCTGTCGTGCGGATAGGTCTCCGGGCCGCCCAAGCTCTTGTTGCGGCAGTAGTCCGGGTTATCGATGTAAGAGGAGAAGAAGTCAGAGGCCACGGTAATGGTCACTGTGTCTACCTCATCGTCGTCGTTGCCCGGCGTGCCGTCAGGATCGACGGTCAGGGTGAACTCGATCTGCGCGTACTTGAGGCCAGCAGTCAGCTTCGGAGCGGTGAAGAACTGGAATTGGCCTTGGCCACCAGTTGCACCAGTAGGAGCGGAAATGCCGGTCAAGATGTTGGCGATGCCCTCAGTAGTAGAGGTCTCGTCGCTATTGCCGACACCGGTTGTGGCGGTGTCGTCATCGTCGGCATTGTCGATGTCGGTGTTGTTCCACACCTCGAGGAACGCATTCAGATCCGTGTGGACCTGGGCGGAAGCCCTGGAGCCCAGTCTCTCCGGCGCAGGATTAGTGGAGACACCGGTGATAGTCCAGGTGTAGTTCCCGGCAGCACCGTCAGTGGCGAAGTCGATGCCTGCCGAAGAGCCGCTCAGGATCACAGTGGACTCCGGAGCCACCACCTGATCAGGACCAGCCTTGGAAGCCGGGTCAGTCGGGGCCATGGAATGGTCGAAGTTGACTATCAAGGTCTTGGAGTCGAACGTGCTCTCATCGTCGAAGACGGTGAAGGCCAGCGTCATCGTCGTGATGTCTTCGTCATCAGGTGTGCTGAACGACACCGCATTGCTGAAGGCACCGGTCAAAGGCACGTACTCATCATCGCTTGGATCGGCTGGCGCCCTGTCGATGATCTGGGTCCAGACCGAGTTCGTGGACCCACCGTCAGGATCGAAGCCGAAACCTGTGATGGTGAACATGCCGTCGTCGTCGGCGGTGTCGGTGAGCAAGAACGCGGGCTGACCCGGGATGGCGGCGTTGCCCGACAGGATCGTAGCCACCGGCCTCTGCTGGGCCTCGATGACCTCGAAGGTCAGGGTCCTGGAAACATCGGTGCGGGGAATCGACACAGTAGTAGTGAATGAATCGCCAGCTTCGGCATCACCCGGGATCCTGAACTGGTAGCCATCGGTGGTGCTGTTGGCATCGTCCACACTCCACACAACGCTTGGCGGGGTTTCACCGGAGTCCGGGGTGCCATCAGTTGTATGGGAGCCGTTGCCGGTTAGGTCTTGGTCGGCGTCGAAGGTAACCGGTGTCAAGGTGATGTCATGGGCATCGTTGGTGCCGTCGCCATCGATATCAACATTTCCAGCGATATCCTCGTGCACGAAGTACTTGTCGCTAGGCGGGAATGCCCTGTCGATGCCCTCAGTGTCGACTTGCGGGTCTGTGGGAGTGGCATCAAGGAGGACAGCGGTGATCTCCGGGTCGGCGGGCTCGTCGTGGATGACGATCCGGATCAGGGCAGTGCTGTCGGTGTTGTCATCGGTAACCGCCGCTCCGGCATCGGTCACTGCCAACGTGTAGACCACCTGGTACGGCGACTGGCTGGTGGCGGTGGCAGCACGGGCCACGTTCAACCGGCCCACGGTCGGGTTTGCATCTGCGGTGCCAGGAACGCTGGTGTCAGTGCTTATCTTGGCCGTCGTGGCACCAGTGGCTGTCAGCGTGGAAGCAGTGCTCGTGCCCGCCTCATTGGTCGGGAAGCCAACATCGCTATTGGTACCCGCTTCGTAAACGAGGCTCCACAGGTAGTTGAGATCGTCGTCATCGGGGTCGGAGCTGCCCGAGCCGTCCAGCACCAAGATGGCGCCCTCCATGATGTCCCACTCATTGTCGGCGTTGCCGTTCTCGCCCGGTCCGTCGATAACGCCGTCAATGGTGTACTTCTCGGCATTGGTGGCATCATCGTCGGCTTCCGGATCGGCCACCATCGCTGACAGGGAGATGTCGGCGGTCGGCGTGTCATTGGTCATGATGTTGTAGGAGGCCGTGTCAGAGTCTGAGGCACCCTTGGAGTCGGTCACCGTCAGCCTGAACTCGATGATTGCCCCATTGGAGGGAACCAGGCTGGGGAAATCGACGTTCGTGGTATTGATTGTGGCATCTACCACGCCGGCGCCGGCCGACACGGGTGTGGTCACGTTGAGGCCAGTTCCGAATCCCTCCAGGAACTTCCACGTAGCGGTAACCACCTCCCACTTATACGTACAGCCAACGCAAGCTCCAGTGGCATCGCCGTCGTCGGGATCGAAGCTCAACGTTCCGTCAAGAGTCATCGTATTGCCGTCGTCACTCAAGCTCGGAGTCAGTGCAATCGCCACAGGCGGCTGGTTCGAGCCCTGCGCCTGGATGGGAGAGGCCCAAGCCAACACGCTCGCAATTAACGCCAACAGAGCCCCGAGCGCGAGCAAGGACCTGCGACGACCAGCAGCACTCCCGCCGCCGGACCAAACCGAGTGAAGCATCGTCATCATGGGCAACTTTCTATCAGACCGGGCCAATGGTTCAAAGTCTATAGGGTCGCCGAGACCCGATGGGGCACGGAACCACTTGGCTCCACTCGACGGGCTGGGCCTGACCCCGGCTCAGCACGGGGAATAGTTTGTCAGGTCTAGGGGGAAGTTTCAAACACTCCCAGACAATCTTCCTGAGGTTTCTTGCCATTCGGGTAGCCACCCAAGCGGGGAAAACGCCGGGGCGGGAGATTACGAGCAGATGTCGCGGGCCAAGTCGGAGGGGGCGTCGTCCTCGAATACCACAGAGCCCAGCTGGCGGCAGGCCAGCGCCACCGCGCTGTTGAACACCCCCTGGGGAGAGGTGAAGGTCTCCAGGGCGTTTTGGCGGGCGATGGCCTCGCGGCGGGTGAAGGGCAAAGAGCACACGTCGGCCACCCCGTCTTTGGGATTGCTGTCGTGGGCGTAGGTGCGGGCGCCGCCCAGGCTGCGGTTGGTACACCAGTCGGGGCCGGTGATGTAGCTGGAGTAGAACAGCGTGGCCTGCGACGCGGTGACGGGAGCGGGCGGTGCGGTGAGCTGGCCGGTGGCGCACACGTCGGCGGCCAGATCGGCGGGGGCGTCGTCGTAGTCGCCGGTGAGCTGGCGACAGGCCAGGCGCACCTGGGTGAGGAACTCGTCGGGATCGAGGGAGGCCAGGGTGGTTAGGGCGTTTTGGCGGGCCACGGCCTCGCGGCGGGTGAAGGGCAAAGAGCACACGTCGGCCACCCCGTCTTTGGGATTGCTGTCGTGGGCGTAGGTGCGGGCGCCGCCCAGGCTGCGGTTGGTACACCAGTCGGGGCCGGTGATGTAGCTGGAGTAGAAGTCGCCGGCCAACACGATGGTCACGGTGTCGGTGCCGGTGGCGCCCGCGGTGTCGGTCACGGTGAGGGTGAAGGTGAGCTGCACGCTGTTGAGGTCGCCGAGCCTCGGCGCGGTGAACGAGGGGCCGGGCGTGTTGGCGTTGGCCAGCGGGTTGCGGAAATCGCCGTTGGCGTTGGGCAGAAAGCGGCTGAGCGCCCGGCGGGCGGTGGCCGACAGGGGGGCTTGGTCCAGCGAGGGGGAGGGCTCGAAGCCGGTGTAGGCCCACGACCAGGTGACGATCCGGTCGTTGAGGTCGGTGTCGGAGCTGCCCGCGCCGTTGAGCTGCACCCGCTGGCCGGGGTCCACCACCTGGTCGGGGCCGGCATCGGCGACGGGCCGCTCGTTGACGCCCAGCACGAGCACGGTGGTGGAGGCGGTGTCGCTGGCGCCCCACGCGTCGATCACGGTGAGCTTGAGGTAGATGCGCTTGAGGCCGCCGGCCGATATCTGCGGGGCGGCGAACGACACGGTGGCCTGGTCGGCGTTCACCAGCACCACAGTGCGCTTTTCGAGCGGGTCGCCGTCTTCGTCGGTCTCGACCCAGCGGTAGGAGAGCTGGTCGCCGTCGGAGTCGGTGCCCACGCCCTTTACGTCGACGGTGCCCTTGTTGTCGGTGCCGCCGAGGGCGCCGTCGCTGGTGGCTATCTGGGTCGGCGCGGTGGCTGTCGGGGGATCGTTGTCGGCCACGATGAACAGGATCTGGTCTTGGCCGGTGCGGTTGGTGGGGTCGGTGACGGTGGCGGTGATGATGAACGACTGGCCCTGGGCGGCGTTGGCCGGGGCGGTGAAGGTTGCTCTGGACGTGATGCCGCCGCGGTTGGAGCTGGCGGGGGTGACGCCGTTGCCCGACCAGCGGTGGGTGAGCTGGCGGGCCTGGCTGCTGTCTTCGTCGGCGCCGGTGGCCACGAGGTTGACGGTGGCGCCGGGGCTGACGATGTAGCGGGCGGTGGGATTGGTCGGGTCTAGGCCGTTGGCGTCTTGGGCCGGTTCGCGGGAGTTGGCCAGCTCGATTTCAACGGTGGGGGGCACCTGGTGCTCCACCACGTTGATCCTCACCGTGTGGGAGCCCCGGAGCCCGGCTTCGTCGGTGACCGAGAGGGTGTAGTGGACGATGGCGCCCCGGGTGGTGAAGTCGTCGGGGAGGTCGACGGTGAACGACTCGCTCGAGATCTGGCGGGAGGGGATGTTGAACGCCGCCCGGTTGGGGACCGCGGAGATCTTGGCCCAGTGGTATACGAACCTCGGGGTGCCGGTGCTGCCCGCTCCGGGGGTGGCGGTGGCGGTGAGGGTGAGGCGGGAGCCCTCGCGGATGGTCCACTCGTTGTTGTCGTTGCCGCCCTGGCCGGGGCGGGCGATCAAGGCGTTTACGGTGTAGCGCTCGTCGTCTTCGATGGTGCCGCTGTTGTCGGTGTCGGCGGCATTGGGATCGGCGGCGAGGGCGGCGACGCTTATGGCCGCGGTGGGCGGGCCCTGGAAGCGGATGTTGACGGTGTCGGAGCTCGACTCGCCCCGGGGGTCGGTGACGGTGAGGCGGATGGTTAGAGAGTGGCCGCTTGAGGCCACCTGGGCGGCGGTGGGGTTGACGAAGTAGGCGGTGCGCCCGGCGGGAGTGCTGGTGGGGAAGATGGGCAGCCACCGGTAGGTAGGGGTTTCCACCGTCCAGACGTAGCGGAGGAGTTCGGCGTTGTCATCGACATCCACGGTGCCGGAGGCGTTGAGGTCTACCACCTCGGCAGAGCCGATTTGGATCACCTGGTCTTGGCCGGCGATCACGATGGGGGGAATGTTGATTCCCTGGGCGCTGGCGGGGGCGGCGAATGCCAGGGTGGCGGCTAGGAGGGCCGCGGCGAACAAGGGGCCAAAGATGCGCTTGTTGCGAATGAGGCCAGAGCGGGCATAGCACATGCACTCCGAGGATACCTGCGCTTCGCCTTATATATAAGCGCGGGTACCAAAAGGGGTGTGGGGCTCAGGCGGGGGCGGTTACCACCATTGGTCGAAGGGGAGGGCGGATGTTTGAGTTGGCTGGGTCTCTCTAGGGAACCAGGCGAGCTCGCGGGTCCCGCCGGGAAGAATTACGCAGTAGCGAAGTCTGAGTTGAAGATGTCTTTGGTGGATTGCAACAGCCAATCGTGCTCGTCGTCGGAGATCACCTCCAGCATGGTGCGCCCGCCGTAGGCATCGGCTGGGCGGCGCACGACCTCTGGGGCCAGGCCGTCGCGAAGACGGTAATCGAGAATGTCGGCGATCTCGATCAATACCCTGAGCTTTGCAGCGTGTTCAGAGGGGACGCCGTTGAGCAGCCATTCATCAATTGTTGGCCGGTTCACGCCCATAAGTACTGCGACCTCGCTGCTCGACAGATTCAGCGTTCCCATCGCCCGGATGGCTTCCCGGTGAATCTTGAGGACTTCGTCGCGCCGTGACACGCCACTGAGTTTATCTCCGGGGGCATCTAGGGGCTCTCCCCTATTGCGACGAGCTCCTATTGCGACGAGGGGAGGCCGTCGGTGTAGGTGAGGGTGTTGTTGGGGGTGGCGGGGGTTCTGGTCACAGCCTTTGATGGCCCGCCGCACACCTCTGTCCGCGAATGGGGGCGGGATTGCTGCAACGCCTACCGGACTTGGTCGGAGCCCCGCATAGGGATTCCTCCGACGTCACCACTGGCTGAACAATGATCCGTTGTTCTTGAACTCTCACGTTCAATGGCTGCCGAAGGGAAATCCCAAGTTCAGACTCGATTGCGTCAACAAAGTCTGGCACGTGCTCTGAGATGGTCTGCCAAATTATCTCTTGATCGACCCTGTGGTACGAGTGAGTGAGGACAATGCGCATTCCCTTCGCTGGATCCACATGATGGGTCGGTAACCGAGCCGCGAGCTCTGGGGATAACTGGGTCACCGCCTCTCCTATGATTTCCACCAGACGCTCGGCAGCTTTCTGATGTATCCAGTTGTCCTGGAATTCGTTGTGTCCATACTCAACTAGCTCGGCCAGCTTCTGAGCTGCCTCCATGATGTCTTCCAGGCGGTGCTCATCTGACCTACTCATAGGAGGATCGCCTCCTTGAGAATGTTTCTGTCATCTGGCCTCAAGCCACCAATTGAGATGACTCCGACCTCACGCCCCAAGAGCCCTTCCAATTCTGCCGTCAGAGCCACAAGATCGTATAGCGATGTACCAGGGCGGAAATTGCCAAGAAAGTCGTAGTCGCTGTCGTCGGTGTCTTCCCCGCGGGCTACTGAGCCGATGAGGGCTATGTGGTCGGCGTTGTGGCGCGCCGCGATGGCCCTGATGGCTTCCCGGTGGGTTGTGAGCACTTCGTCGCGCCGTGACACGCCACTGAGTTTATCTCCGGGGGCATCTAGGGGCTCTCCCCTATTGCGACGAGCTCCTATTGCGACGTGGGGAGGCCGTCGGTGTTGGTGTGGGTGTTGGGGGGGGTGGCGGGGGTTCTGGGGCCTTCGAAGAGGATGCCGGTGAGGTTCAAGGGGTCGCAGGCGGCGATGGTTATCTCTTGGTTGGTGCGGGGGTGGTTGCGGACCTTTTGGAGTTGATCGGCGGCGGTGGGGAGGGCGAACTGCTCGCCGCTTTGGCCGGCCACGAAGCGGCCGCCTCTCACGATGCCTCGGTCTTCGAAGCGGCGCAGGGCCTTGAGGATGTCTCGCCAGGGGGTGGCGGTGGGGGTGGCGGGGTGGTGGGCGAGGCTGCGGAACACCACGCCCCAGCAGGCCAGCAGCTGGTGGGCGACGGCTTCGGCGAGGTCTTCGGCTGGGTATTCCTCAGGCTGTTGTACGAGCGACCAGCGACCGGGGGCGGCGTGGGTTTCGCGAGACGCGCCATTGTTAAAGGCGCGATTGGCGCCCAAACCCTGTGTGCGGAGTGCCCGGGTGCGCAGGGCTTGGGAGCGGAGGTTCTGGCCGGGGCGGTGGCGGGTGGGGCGGCGGTTGGAGCGGTTGAGTAGGGCTCGCACCGCGGCGAAGCCGTCGGCGGTGAACAGGCCGAGGGCCACGCCGTTCCACAGGGCCCGCTCGACGTCGTCGGGCAGGCGGTGGGTGGCTTCGGAGAGGTCGGGGAGGAAGCTGGCGCCCTGGGCTTGAAGGACTTCGGCGATCTCTTGGACGGGGCCGGCTTCGGGGGGTTCGGGGGTGGTGGTGCGGGCGGCGGCTAGGAGCCAATCGAGGTCTTCTCGGAAGACGAGGGTGATTGGAGTGGCTTTTCTTGGGGCCATGTTGTTGGCCTTGGCTGGGGTGGTGGGGGGTGTGAGGCGGAGCCAGGCGAGTTCGCCGCGGTAGCAGAGCTCGTCGAGCCATAGGGGCTCGTAGTCGGGTAAGCGCTTTTGGATGATTTGTTGTTCCCAGGCGCCAGCGGGGAGGTCGAGGCCTTGGAGCTGCTCTAGGACTTTGGTTAGGCCGGGGCGGCCGCGGACTGTGGAGTCGGGAGTCAGGTGGTGCCAGTGGAGGAGGAAGCGCATGAAGTCTTGGGGGGAGGCGGCTTGGACCGAGGCTCGCTTCTGGCGTCGGCTTAGGTAGGACATGCGCTGGAGGAGGCGTCTTGAGCACCAGAGGTCCCGCGATCCACCGGCGTGGGGGGGGAGGTGGTCGGCGCGCATGGCGGTGCCTTCGGACTCTAGGGCTGCCAATGCTTGGTGGACGGTGGGGAGGTCCAAGCCCATTTGTACTGACAGGACTTCGGGGGTGGTGGGGCCGGAGATGTCGAGGTGGCCTCGGGTTCTTTCGGTGGCCATGTTGGGATCGAGGGCTTGGTCGGCTAGCTCGGTGGTGGTCCAGAGGGGGGTGTTCTCTTGGGTTGTGAGGGTGCGGACTCTGCTTTTGTCTTCTAGGGCCTCGTATAGCTCTTGCCATTCGGGGTTGGGCCGGGTGATCACCAGGGAGGTGAGGAGATCGTGGAGTTCGTCGGGGTTGCGGGGGTCGGGGGATATTTCTTCGATTACTTGGTTGATGGCGTCTGGGGTGATTTGGGCGAGGGTGTGCTGGTCGAGGGTGGGGGGTTGGCGGTCTTGGCGGGGGCGGAGGCCTCGGGGGACGGTTACGGCGTTGGTTCTCCGGTCGACGATCTCGGCGTCGTCGAGGAAGGCGTAGGGGCGGGCGTTGACTATCTCGTGGCTGAGGGGGGAGGGCTCGGCGGTGTCGCAGAAGTGGGTGCGCACTTCGCCGGAGCGGATGTTTGTGAGGAGCTGTTTGAGGCCGTCCACGTCGAGGGCCTCATGGAGGGTGTCGTGGAGGGTTTGGCGCACCAGCAGGTGGTCGGGGATCTCGATGGGGCCGGCGACGTTCTCCTGGCAGGCGGCCGCGCCGGGGAACACGGCGGCCATGATGTCGTCGGCCTCCATGCGCTGGATGGGGGGCGGGTTGCGCTTTCCGCCCCGGTTGCGCAGCACCACCAGGGCCCGGTTGAGGTTCCAGCGCCAGCGGGCGGCGAACATGGGCGAATCGAGCACGGCCTGGGTGAGCACCTCCTCCACCGAGTTTGGGTGCAGGAATTGGGGGACGTCGCTGAGGGGGAAGCTGTGGTGGGGGCCGAGAGACAAGATGACGGCGTTGTCGTTGGCTGCCGCCTGGAGCTCGAAGTCGAAGCGCACGCAGAAGCGCTTACGCAGGGCCAGGCCCAGGGCCCGGTTGATGCGCCCGCCGTATGGGGAGTGGACAACGAGCTGCTGGCCGCCGGTGTCGTCGAAGAAGCGCTCGAACACGATGTTGGTGTGGGTGGGGACGGTGCCGAGGGCGGCCTGGGCGGCGGCCACGTAGGTAACGGCCTGCTCGGCGATCTCTTCGGTGGTGTTGTGGGTGCGGGCGAACTGCTCGGTGGCCTGGGCCAGGGCTTCGTCGTCGAGGGGGTCGGCGTTCGGGGCTTGCGGGAGGAGGCTGCATGTGTAGGCGCGCAGGTTTGACACCTGTTGGGACAGCTCGGCGGTGCGGGCGGGGGCCTCGCCCAGCCAGAAGGGGACGGTGGGCGGGGCGTCGCCGGCGTCTGCCACCCGCACGGTGCCGGCGGCCACCTGCTTGATGCGCCAGGAGTGCGAGCCCAAAAGGAAGATGTCGCCGGCCATCGACTCCACGGCCCAGTCTTCGTTGACGGTGCCTATGAAGGTGTCGTCGGGCTCGGCCACCACCCGGTAGTCGCCGTTCTCGCCGATGGCGCCCCCGGAGGTGAGGGCGGCCAGGCGGGCGCCCCGGCGGCCCCGCACCTCCTGGTTGATGGCATCGTGGTGGAGGTAGGCGCCCCTCGGGCCCCGGCCAGTGACCACGCCGGTGGCGGCCTGCTGGATGGCCTCGTCGAATTGCGCTCGGGTGAGGCTGGCGTAGGGGGCGGCCTTGGTGAACATGTCGTAGAGGCCTTGTGTGGTGTGGTTGTCGCTGGCGGCGGCCTCGGCGATGAGCTGCTGGATGAGGATGTCGAGGGGGGCCTCGGGGGGGCAGACGGCGTCGAGCTGGCCTTGTTGCACGGCGTGGAGCAGGGCGAGCGACTCGATGAGCTCGTCTCTGGTGAGGGGCCACAGGCGACCCTTGGGGGTGCCGTGGCGGCTGTGGTTGGAGCGGCCCACTCGCTGGAGGAAGGTGGCGATGCTGCGGGGCGAGCCCACCTGGCACACCAGCTCCACAGGGCCGATATCGATGCCCAGCTCCAGCGAGGCGGTGGCCACCAGGGCCTTTAGGTCGCCGGCTCGGAGGCGGTGCTCGGTGCGGATGCGGCGCTCGGTGGAGAGCGATCCGTGGTGGGCGGCCACCGCGTCGTCGCCCAGGCGCTCGGCCAGCTGGTGGGCGATGCGCTCGGACATCCGGCGGGTGTTGACGAACACGATGGTGGTGTGGTGCTCGCCGATGAGGGTGGCCATGCGGTCGAGGATCATGTCCATCTGGGCGTGGGAGATCACCGCTTCGAGCTCGTCGTCGATCAGCTCTAGGGCGATATCGAGGTTGCGCTGGTGGCCGGTGTTCACGATGGTGCAGTGGCGGCCGGGGATGCCGGTGAGGAGGTCGGCGATGGTGCCGATGGGGTGCTGGGTGGCCGACAGGCCGATGCGGATGGGGCGGGTGTTGGCCACGTGCTCGAGGCGCTCGAGGGTGAGGGCCAGGTGGCTGCCCCGCTTGTCTCGGGCGGTGGCGTGAATCTCGTCGACGATCACGGTCTCCACGGTGCGCAGCACCTCGCGGCTTTTGGCCGCGGTCACCAGCAGATAGAGGGACTCGGGGGTGGTCACCACGAAGTTGGCCGGCTTTTTGATCATGGCGGCCCGGGTGTGGGCCGGGGTGTCGCCGGTGCGCACGGCCACCGTCAGCGGCGGGGGCTCGAATCCCTGCTGGCGGGCGATCTCGGCGATCTCGGCCAGGGGGCGCTCCAGGTTCTCGGCGATGTCGGTGGCCAGCGCCTTGAGCGGCGACACGTACACCACCTGGCTGGCCTTGGCCACGGCTTGGCCCTCGGCGTGGCGCTTGTAGAGGTTGTCGATGGCGATGAGAAACCCGGCCAGGGTCTTGCCCGACCCGGTGGGCGCGGCGATCAGCGTGTCTTGCCCCGAGGCGATGGCCGGCCACCCCTGGGCCTGCGCCTCCGTGGGCCCCCCCGGAAACCGCTGCTCAAACCAAGCCCCCACCGCCGGATGAAACTCATAGCCAACATCGGCGCTCACGCTCAGTTCGGCTGAAGCCGGGGAAGCCACGCCGCCACCCTACCGGCAGGCTGTGACAGGATCGGCGGGTGGGATCTACTTGGGGTGGGCGGGTTTCGGGGCGGGATTATGACGCTCGGTGGGAGCAGTTGGCCGCCGAGGGGCACAATCCGCATGGGGAGGCTGATTTTGTGGACTCGCTCTTGGGCGGTTCGGGGCGGGTGCTGGATGCGGGGTGTGGGACTGGGAGGGTGGCCATTGAGCTGGCTCGGCGGGGTTTTGTTGTGGCTGGAGTGGACATCGACGACGAGATGATCTCGGGGGCTCGGGGCAAGGCGCCGGAGCTGGCGTGGCATCAGCTCGACTTGACTGAATTCGACTTGGGGGAGGCGTTCGACGCGGTGGTGATGGCGGGAAACGTGCTGCTGTTTACCGTGCCGGGTACCGAGGCCGCCGTAGTGGCCCGCTGCGCCGCCCACCTGTCGGTCGGCGGTGTGCTGGTGGCGGGGTTTCAGCTTCGGGGCGGGGGCTACGGGCTGGATCGCTACGACGCCGACTGTGCGGCGGCGGGATTGTCCTTGTCGGAGCGGTATGCGACTTGGGAGCGGGGGGCGTGGTCGGGCGGCGACTACGCCGTGTCGGTGCACACCTCTACATAGGCGTACTAAGGCGCGAGAATGGGCGGGTGCTGGGTGGGCCGGAGATCATTACGTTTTTGCTGCTGGCTCTGGGAGGGGCGCTGGCGGTGGGGAACATTGCCGCGCTGATCAACCCTGAGGGGCCCCGCAGGCGCCGAGACGCCATCCCTCCCCCACCAGGGGCCCCCGATGATGCGGCGAAGCCCAAAGTGGGGCGCAGCGTGGTGATGATCGTGGTGGGCCTGGTGATCGTTGTGTGGGCCATCGCCAGCTTGATCGGGGGGTGAGGCTTCCCGGCCCTGTCAGCGGGGCGAGATAGGGTCGGGAGGGTTATGGCCTTGTTGGATGTGGCGGGGGTCACGGTTCGGTTCGGCGGCGTTACCGCCCTGCGGGATCTGTCGTTCACCGTGGACGAGGGCAGCATCTGCGGACTGATCGGGCCCAACGGGGCGGGCAAGACCACCCTGTTCAACGTGGTGAGCCGGGTGTACGACGCCCAAGAGGGGGCGGTGGGCTTCGACGGGGCCGATCTGTTGGCCCGCCCGGCCCATGCCATCAGCGGATTGGGCATCGGGCGCACCTTCCAGAACCTGGCGCTGTGGCCGGGGATGACGGTGCTCCAGAACGTGTTGGTGGGCGCCCACCACCGCTCCAAAATCGGGGCGCTGCGGGCCGCGCTGCGGTGGGGATCGGTCCGGGAGGAGGCCGATCTGGCCCGCACGGCCTGGGACGCGCTGGACGAGCTGTCTTTGACCGATGTGGCCTTCCACCCCGCTGCCGGGCTGCCGTTCGGAACCCTGAAGCGGGTGGAGCTGGCCCGGGCGCTGGTGGCCCGGCCGCGGCTGTTGATGCTGGACGAGCCGGCCACCGGGCTGACCCAGACCGAGGTGGGCGAGCTGGGCGACCTGCTGGTGGCGCTGGCCCAGAGGCACCGGCTGACGCTGCTTTTGGTGGAGCACCACATGGGGATGGTGATGGGGGTGTCCGACAAAGTGGTGGTGCTGGACTTCGGGGCCAAGATCGCCGAGGGCTCCCCCGCCGAGGTGCAGAACGACCCGGCGGTGGTGGAGGCCTACCTGGGGGCCGAGCAGTGAGCGCGGCGTATCTGGAGGTGGCGGGGCTGAAGGCGGCCTACGGCGACATCCAGGTGCTGCACGGCATCGACTTCTCGGTGGACGAGGGGCAGATCGCGGTGATCCTGGGGGCCAACGGGGCGGGAAAGACCACCACCCTGCGGGCGCTGTGCGCCATGGTTTCAACCGAGGGGTCGATCAAGCTGGCCGGCGAGGAGCTGGCCGGACAGCGCACCGCCGACATCGTGCGCCGGGGCGTGGCCCATGTGCCCCAGGGGCGGGGAACGTTCCCCGACCTCTCGGTGGAGGAGAACCTGATGACGGGGGCATTCGTGCGCACCGACGCGAAGGTGCGGGCCGATGTGGAGCAGTGGTACGAGACCTTCCCGGTACTGGGTGAGCGGCGCAACCAGGCGGCGGGCAGTCTGAGCGGGGGGGAGCAGCAGATGCTGGCCATCGCCCGGGCACTGATGCTGCGGCCGTCGTTGCTCCTGCTGGACGAGCCCTCGCTGGGGCTGGCGCCGATGATCACCCGCTCCCTGTTCGAGCAGCTCACGGCGATAAACGCCGCCGCAGGAACCACCATGCTGGTGGTGGAGCAGAACGCCGCTCTGGCGCTGGGCGTGGCCGACGTGGCCTACGTGCTGGAGGCCGGGGAGGTGGCGCTTTCGGGCCCCGCCGATGAGCTGGCCGCCGACGACAACGTCCGCCGGGCGTACCTGGGGTATTGAGCGATGGTTCTGGGTGCGTTGACGTGGGTTCTGGGGGTGTTCGACATCTCCCTCGACAAGCTGAGTAACGGGGAGCTGTGGCTGGCCCAGGTGTTCCGGGGGCTGAGCGACGGGGCCACCTACGCATCGGTGGCGCTGGCCCTGGTGATGATCTACAAGTCCACCGGGTTCATCAACTTCGCCCAGGGCTCTTTGGCCTTATTGGGCGTATATCTGGTTTACGTGTTCAGCGTGGAGCAGGGCCTGCCGGTGGCTTTGGCGGTGGTGTGCGCCATGGTGGCCAGCTCGGCGGTGGCGATGTTTGTGGAGCGGGTGTTCATCCGGCCGTTCCCACCCGACCATGTGCTGCCGCTGGTGATCGTGACGCTGGGGCTGCTGTTGATCATCGACTCGGCGGTGGGGATCGTGTGGGGGTTCCGCACCCGCAGCCTGCCCAGCATGTTCCCCAGCGGGGCGCCTATCGAGTGGGGCATCGCCCAGCTCACCTGGCGCACCATCGGCAACCTGGGCACCGTGTTCGCGGTGGTGGGGCTGCTGTATCTGCTGCTGTCGCGCACCAAGGTGGGCTTGGCCTTCCGGGCGGTGTCGTCGAATCTGGAGTCGGCCCGGCTGGTGGGCATCCGGGTGGGGCCCACGCTGGGGTTCGGATGGGCTTTGGCCGCGGCCATCGGCACCCTGGGCGGGGCGCTGGTGGTGCCCGATTTGCTGTTGGAGCCCTCGATCATGCTGCGGGTGCTGATCTTCTCGCTGGCCGCCGCCGCGCTGGGCGGGCTCGACTCCATGGTGGGAGCGGTGATCGGCGGTTTGGTGGTGGGGCTGGCCCGCAACCTGCTGGTGACGTTCTTGGACTTGAGCGAGCTGGCGCTGGCCACCGCGGTGGCGGTGATCTTGGTGGTGCTGCTGGTGCGGCCCACCGGCCTGTTCGGATCGACCCGGGTGGAGCGGGTGTGAAGGCCGCGGTTGTTGCAGGCAGCCGCCAGCACCGGCAGCGCCAGGTGATCGGGTGGGTGCTGTTCGCCGTGGTGGTGGCGCTGATCCCCTTCCTGATCGCCGACACCTACAGCCCGACGATCTTCGGCAACCGCTACACGGTGGGGCTCGGCAACCTCAGCCAGGCCATCGCTTTGATGGTGGCCATTCTGGGACTCAACATCGCCACCGGCTACAGCGGGCAGCTCTCTTTGGGCCACAGCTTCTTCGTGGGGTCGGGGGCCTATCTCAGCGCCGTGATGGTGAGCGAGTTCCACTGGTCGTACCTGTCGACCCTCGGGGTGGTGGTGCCGGGGCTGTTTTTGTTCGGGGTGATCTTCGGGCTTCCAGCCCTGCGCATCCAAGGGCTGTATCTGGGTTTGCTGACGTTTGCGGTGGCGGCAGTGTTCCCGTCGATCATCCGGCTCGAGAATGTGGCCAACCGTACGGGGGGCAGCAACGGGCTCTCGATCGAGAGCGACTTGGAGCCGCCCACGTGGGCGCCGCTCGACACGGTGACCGAGTGGCTGCACGCCATACCGGGGGTGGGCTCTCGGGTGCCCGACGGGCTGACCGGGCGTCAAGAAGAGGCGGTGTACAAGTACTTCTTGCTGGTGATCATGGCCATGGTGTGCTTCTGGCTGGTGCGCAACATTCTCGCCGGGCGGGTGGGGCGGGCCTTTGTGGCCATTCGCGACAACCCGCTGGGTGCGGCGGCCAGCGGGGTGAACTTGGCCGCCTACAAGACGCTGAGCTTCGGCATCAGCGCGGCGGTGGGCGGGGTGGCCGGGACAATGCTGGCCATGCACTCGGGGTTTGTGGGGCCAGACGAATTCGGATTCTCCTTGGCAATATTGCTCATCGTGGGGCTGATCGTGGGCGGCTCAGGAACGCTGCACGGCGCGGTGGTCGGCGGTTTGGCCATTCAATACGTGCCCCTGTGGTCGAGCCAGACCCAAACTCTGCCGGGTACCGATGTGGCCCTGGAGGGGCCCTATGGCGCGGCCATCTTGGGAGGGCTGTTGATTGCCATCACCTTCGCTCTGCCCGGTGGGGCGGCTCACGGGTTCCGCCGCATCAAGTCCCGGCTCATGCCGGTGGCCCCCCAGCCCCCTGGGAGATGAGCTCTTCGGGACTGAATTTGTCGCTGTAGCCGCGTATGGTTACGGGGCTGCTTCTTTCCCGAAGCCAACCTCAGAAGGGATCTCTCAATGTCGAAGCTTCTGCGAATCTTGTTCGGGCTGCTCGTTGTGTTCGCCATGGTTGCCAGTGCCTGCGGCAACGACGACGATGACGCACCAGTGAGCGAACCGGCACCGGCCGCCCCCGAGGATGAGCCTGCGCCCGCACCGGAGCCTGAGGACGAGGATGAGCCTGCGCCCGCACCAGAACCAGAGGTTGAGGAAGAGGCCGCGCCGGAGCCTGAGCCCGAAGAGCCCACTGACCCCAACATCGTGGAGTTGGGCGGCGGTGCGGTGATCGACATCACCGAGTGCCCCGACGAGTGGGACAACTACCAGGGGGTGACCGACACCGAGATCCGTTTCGGCACCAGCCTCCCCCGATCGGGATCACTGGCCGCCTTCGGCACGATAGGCGATGGCATCCAGCTCTATTTCGACGCGGTCGGCCCTATCGACGGGCGCCAGGTGACGATGGTGATCCGAGACGACAACTATGAGTCTCGCCGCACAGTTACCAACGTGGAGGAGATGATCGACGTTGAGAACCTGCTGGGCTTTGCCGGCATCCTGGGCAGCCCCAACAACGCGGCGGTGCAGGGCACGCTCAACGAAGAGTGCATTCCGCAGCTTTTGAACTTGACCGGCCTGCCCGAGTGGGGCGACCCGAACAATTATCCGTGGACCACCGGCGCGCTGATGTCGTATGAGACCGAGGCCCGGGTTTGGTGCCAGCACGTATCAGACGAGATCGGTTCGGGAGCCACGGTTGCCATCCACTCACTGGACAACGATGCCGGTGAGGCGTGGCGGGTGGCCTTCAACGAATGCGCTGGTGGATTCGGGATCGAGGTCGTGGAGGAAGTCAAGCACGATCCACTGGCCGACAGCATCGACGTCACAACCATGGCGGCCAGCGGCGCTGACGTGGCGATATTGGCCACTTCAGGGGCGTTCTGCCCGAGAGGCGTTCTGGGGATCGGTCAGATCACCACTTGGGAGCCGCTCATCTTGGTGTCAAATGGGTGCCAGCGAATCGCCACATTCTGGGTGCCGATCGGACCATTTGCCAACGGAATCCGGCTGGTGAACACCCAGAAAGACCTTTCGGATGCGGCACTGGCCGACGACGAGTGGGTGCAGTTTGTGCGGGGCGCGCTGGAGAGCCAGGGCGTCGACCCCGATGCCGAATCGCACGCCTTGGGCTACATCTTTGGCGAGATATTGCATGAGATCCTGCTGGCCGCAGCCGAGATGGACGGCGGCATCAACCGCACCAACGTGATGCGAGCTTCCTGGCAGATGGATATCGAGTCCCGTGGAGCGCTGGGCAACGCAAGGCGGACCATGGATGGGGCAAACGACTCCTACCTGGTGGAATCCGGACGCGTGGAAGAACTGGTGGTGGACGCCGACGGCGCCCGCTACGAGCCCAGAAGCGACGTGTTCTCGTACGAGGGCGAGACCGGCACCTACGGCCAATAGTCGCCTAGACCGAGGCGACCCCCGTCCGGCTGCTGTCGGGCGGGGGTCGTTCGCGTTGTGGGCCCGCTATTGACTACTCGTCTCCCTGCTTGCTCACCAGATCGGTGACTGAGAGAACTCCTTGGGCTTCAAAGACTATGAAGAACACGTAAGCCTGCCCTAGGTCTTCCCAGCGGCGGGTGGGAGGGCGGCCCGGCTGCGGCCTTCCTGGTAGGTCGGACATCGGGTGATCGAGCAGCGTCGCCAGTCGATGCAGCAACTCCAATCTGTCTTGATAATCCCTACCCGCTGCCCAGAGCTCGAAAGCGCTGTCGAGCGACCTGAACTTCCAGGCCAATGGAGCTATGAGGATCTGCGGTGGCGGGCTATTTGCTGTTTGATGTCTTCAAGAGTCGTCAAGTCGTCCAAGGGCAGTCCATGGTCGATGATCTCTTGCATTTCAGCTTCGGCCTGCTCGGATTTGCGATCAATCTCGCTGTAGTCGTAGTCGGGGGAGCCCGGATCAGGCTTGGTTAGCGCCCTTTTGGTATTCGGCTCCACCTGCTCAGGATAGCTTGAAGATGATCGAAATCAAGGGCTAGGAGACGGTGATCGGCACTGAGGAGTAGCCGGCCACGTTGGACATCTGCACCCGGCGCAAGCCCTCTTCGTTGACCTCGAAGGCGGGCCAGCGGCGGGCGATCTCCTCGATGGCCACCCGGCTCTCCAAGCGGGCCAGCGCCGCGCCCAAGCACACGTGGAGGCCGTGGCCCAGGCCCACGGCCAGGCCGGGGTCGCGGGTGATGTCGAACTTGTCGGGATCGTCGTAGCGGCGGGGGTCGCGGTTGGCCGCCCCGGTGATCAAAAACACCGGCTTGTGCTTGGGGATGGTTTCCCCGTGCCACTCTGAGTCGACCATGGAGTAGCGGCCCTGGTACTGCGAGGGCGCCCAGTAGCGGAGAATCTCCTCCACCGCGGTGCCGAGGACGCTGGGATCGTGCAGCACCTTGGCCCACTGGTCGGGATGGCGGTGGAACAGCACCATGGCGTTGCCCACCAGCTTGGTGACCGTCTCCGATCCGGCCGCGGCCAACAGCGTGCCGAGACCGGCAATCTCGGCGTCGTCGAGATGGGTGAGATCACCGCTGTCGGTCTCCACTTGGGCCTCGATCAGCGCGGAGATCATGTCGTCGGCCGGTTCGGCGCGCTTCTGCTGGGAGAGCTGGAATAGGTACATGCCCTGGGCCATGCCTGCTTCGGCCGCGGCCTGGCTGCCCATGGCCGAGCCTTCCTCGCGGTGGAGCATGGCGTCGGTCCAATGCCTGATCTGCTGACGATCTTCGGGGGGCACGCCCAATATGGTGGAGATGATCTCGACGGGGAACGGGGCGGCGAACTCCTCCAAGATGTCGAACTGGCGCCGGCCCATGAGCGGATCGAGATAGCCGCTGATGATCTCGCGCACCAGCGCCTCGTAGTTGCCGATGGAGCGGGGGGTGAACGAGCGGGACACCAGCTTGCGGTAGCGAGTGTGCTCGGGCGGGTCCATGGAGATTATCGACCCCAGCTGCGCCGGTTCGCCCGACGTCAGCTGCTCGTAGGTCTGGCCATGGGTGGAGCTGAATGTGGCGTGGTCGCGGTGTCCGGCCACCACGTCGTCGAAGCGGCTCAGGGCGTAGAAGTCGTACTGCTCGCTGTAGTAGCAGGGGGCGTGTTCCCGCAGGTCGGCGTAGGTGTCGTAGGGATCGTCGAAGAAGTCCCGGCTGAACGGATCGAACTCAACGGTCTTCGTGCTCATGGGCCCCATTATTGACTATTGAGCGCCAGCGTCAAACAGCGCGGCGCCTATCGCCTTGGCGGCCTCATCGGTGGGCCCCTGCCAGGAAATGGCGCCATGGTCGAGCAAGACGGCCCGGTCGCACAGAGCCAGGGCGTGGCCCATGTGCTGCTCGACGATGAGCAAAGATGTGCCGGCGTCGCGGATGCGGCCGAGCACGGCGTACACCTCGTCGGTGACGATGGGGGCCAGGCCTAAAGACAGCTCGTCGGCGATGAGCAGCCGGGGGGTTTCCACCAGCACCCGGGCCATCGCCAGCATGCGCTGCTCTCCGCCCGACAGGGTGCCGGCGATCTGTCGGCGGCGCTGGGCTATGGGAGGGAAAAGCTCGAAGGCCCGGGCCAGGGCGTCGCGCACCCCGGAGCGGTCGTGGGTTCGGGAGAAGGCCAGGGTGAGGTTCTCCTCCACCGAGAAGTCACCGAACACCGCCCGTCCCTCAGGCACGTGTACCACGCCGGCCTTGGCGTAGCGGTAGGTGCGGGTTTTGGTGAAGTCGTTGCCGTCGACCATGACTTCGCCCTCGGTGGGCGCCACCAGGCCGCTGGCCACTCGGGCCACGGTGGTCTTGCCCGCGCCGTTGCGGCCCAAAAGCGCCACGCTCTCGCCCTCGGCCACCGACAGCGACACATCGAACAGCGCCCTGAACGGCCCGTAGGCTGCGCTCACATGGCGCAGTTCCAGCACGGGGATCTCGAGCGGGGCGGGGGCGGCCACAGGGGCGGCGGCGGTCTCAGCGGGACCGTTCATGGCGTGCCCGCCACGAAGTCGCCCAGGTAGGCGGCCCGCACCTCGGGGTCGCGCATCACCTCGGGGGTGGCGCCGCTGGTGATGAGGCGCCCGAAGTTGAGCACGTAGGTGCGCTTGGTGAACGACGCCACCAGCTCCACGTCGTGCTCCACCAGCAACAGGCCGAACCCCTGCTCGGATTGGATGCGGGCCAGGGTCTCGGCCAGAGCGTTGGTCTCGGCCCGATCCAGCCCCGAGGAGGGCTCGTCGAGCAGCACCACCCGGGGCTGGGTCATGAGCGCTCGGGCCACCTCCACCAGCCGGCTCTGGCCCAGGCTGAGGGCCTCGATGGGCTCGTCGCCCATGCCGCCCAGCCCGAGGCTCTCCAAAAGGTCGTCGCAGCGCTCGATCTCGGCCGGCTTGGGCAGGCCCAGGCCGAGCACGTCCTTCCACAGGGCGCCGGTGCCGCTGCGGATGCGGTGGGCGAACAGCAGGTGATCTCGCACCGACGATCCGCTGAACAGCTCCACTCGCTGGAAGGTGCGCCCGATGCCCAGGCGGGCCCGGCGGTAGACGGGCAGGCGGGTGATGTCTTGGCCGTCGAAGTCCACCGATCCGACGTCGGGGCGCAACAGGCCCAGAAGGCAGTTGAACAGGGTGGTCTTGCCCGCGCCGTTGGGGCCGATGAGGCCCACCCGCTCGCCTTTTTCGAGCGCGATGCTCACATCTTGCAGGGCGGTGATGCCCGCGAACCGCTTGGTGATGCCGTCGGCCACTAGCAGGCTCACGGCTCATCTCCCGTTTCGGCTTCGGCGTCGGCCGTGGGCCCGGCACCGGCTGGGGCCCCGGCTCCGGCACCGACTGGGGCCATGGCCGGCTCGCGGCGGGCGAACATGCGCTGCATCATGGCCTGCGAGCGGCGCTTGCCGTGTTCGAGCAGGCCCTCGGGATGGCGGGCGAATGAGATGGCGGCGAAGCCGAACAGCACGTACCGCCACGCCCCGTCGAGCCCGAGCCAGCGGTGGAGCACCAGCTCGGGGAAGATCACGAAGGCCACGCCGGCCTGGATGCCGCCCTCCACGGTGCGGGCGCCCAGCACCACCACGATCACCAGCCAGAACAGCCCGGTCTGGGGGTCGAAGTTGGCCTCGTATCCCACCAGCCTCTCCTCCATGGCCAACAGCCCCCCGCCGATGGCGGCAATGCCGGCCGACACTGAGAACACGATCACCCGGCTCCGCCACGAGATCACCCCGATGGACTCGGCCGCGGTCTCCGAGCCCCGCAGCGCCCGCAGCGCCATGCCGGTGCTGGACTCGCGGATGAGGATCACCAGCACCCCCACCAGCACCAAGATGGCGACGCACAAGATGAGGAAGTTCTCGCGGCTGGAGAAGTCGACCCCCAAGAACTCGGGCCGGGGCACGCCGCGGCCGTGGAACAACGAGCCGCCCACCCAGCTGTACTTGACCAACACGTCGTGGAAGAACAGCGCGAATGCCAAGGTGGCGATGGCCAGCCAGATGCCCCCCAGACGCATCACCGGAATGCTGAGCACTGCTCCCACCGCGGCGGCGATGGCCGCGCCGGCCAGCATGCCGACGATCACCGAGATGTCCCAGCGCTGGGCGAACTGCATGGCGCCGAACGCCCCGATGGCGGCAAACGTCACCTGGCACAGGGCGATCTGGCCGCCGAGGCCGGTGAACACCACGATGGACAAAAAGATGATGGAGAAGATCACCGAGTGGGTGATGCGGGAGATCCAGAAGTTGTTGGCGTAGCCGAAGGCAAAGATGCCCACCGCGGTGAAAAAGGCCAGGGCCATGATCCGGGTGTAGATGGTCATGCCCTGGCTGCGGCTGGTGGCGGCCAGCGCGGGCGGGGGCGGCGACACCCCCAGCAGCGGGTCGGCGCCGGCCACCTGGCGGCGGATGGCGGGCCAGAACACGATGATGGCGAACAGCATCACGTAGGGCAGCGCGGGGCCCTGCAACTCGGCCAAGATGACGTTGTTCCGGGGCACATGGGTGCGCATCTGGGTGGTGACCACCCCCAGCAAGAGGCCGCCGAACAGGGCGGCGGGCAGGCTCACCAGGCGGCCCAGCGCGGCGGCGGCCAACGCGGAGATAACGATCGGGAAGTAGCCGGTTGGCTCCAGCACCGTGCCCAGCGACGACGTGGTGGGCACCAGCAGCACCCCGGCCAGACCGGCGAAGAAGCTGGACAGCATCCACGAGCCCGACGACACCCAGTCGGCGTTGACCCCGTTGAGCTCGGTCATGCGGGGGCTCTGCACCACGGCCCGGATGCGCAGGCCCAGGCGGGTGTAGCGGAACAGAGCGGCCAGGGCCACCGCGGCGGCCACCACGATGACGAATGCGGCGATCTCGTCGCGGGTGACGGGGTAGCGGCCGAACAGCCGGTAGACGGTGGTGCCGTTGGGAATGATGCCCACCGCGCCGAAGGGCTGCTCGCGGTTGTAGTCGACGATGAGCTTGAACAGCTCGGGCAGAGCGACGAGCAGGCCGAGCGAGATAACCAGCTTGGCCACCGCGGAGGAGGCGTGGACGTGGCGGAATATCAGCCGCTCCAAAAGCAGCCCGAGCACCGGGGCCACCAGCACCACCGCCACCAGCACCGCCGACCAGATGGGCCAATCGCGCCGCACGTGCAGCTCGAAATAGGTGGCGGCGCTGATGAAGGCCTGCGCCCCGAAGGCCAGGTTGAACACCCCCGAGGTCTTGTAGGTGAGCACGAAGCTCATGGCCACCAGGGCGAACCCCGCGCCGATGGGAAGGCCCTGGAAGAACGCCCGGATGGTGTCTTCCAGGACCCCGGCGGCTAGGACGCTGGCGGTCATGGTCGGCTCAGCCTCCGCTCAGAGGACCGTCAGCCTGCGAACGTGAGGGCCTCGGGTTCGTGCCAGTCTTCTCGGACGGTCTCCCAGCACAGCCACGGCTTGCCGGGCTCGCCGGTCCACTGCTCGAAGCCGCCATCCACTATCTGGACGCCGGTCAAGCAGCGGTACTGGTAGTCAGCATTGGGATCGTTGTTGGGCAGGGTGATCTGGCGGCTCCAGTCGACGGGATTGGTGAGCCCGTCGTGGCTGTAGTCGTCGAAGGTGCGCAACGCGTCGACCAGCGAGGACCGGTCAAATTCGGGGCCGGCGGCCAGCAGGCCCTCGTAGAAGAGGTGGGCGTTGAGCCAGCCGACCATGGTTTGCTCCTCCACCTTGATATCGGCGGTGTACTGGAAGAACGCCTCCTGGATGCGGCTGTCGATGTTGGCCTCGAAGGGGACGAACTGGGTGAACACCAAGTCGCCCTCGAAGAGGTCGGCGTTGGCGGCCACAAAGTCGTGGTTGTAGGTGTTGGGGTGGTACATGACCACGTCGTCGCGGTAGTCCTGCTTCACCAGCTCTTGGGCGATGGTGCGCATGCCGTTCAGGTCGAGGCAGGTGTAGATGATGTCGACGCCCTTGTCCTTCATCTCCGACACCTGGGGCGCGACGCCTCCGGCCAGGCCGAACTCGATGGAGGTGTCGAAGAACTCCACGGTCATTCCGCCGGCCTCGGCGCTGTAGCGCTCGATGGAGTCGCGGGTGCCCTCGGCGCAGATCTTGGAGTTCTCGCTGTTGCCGTAGCCGAAGACTCCGGCCTTGGTGGCCCCTACCTGGCTGGCCACATAGGGCCACAGCTGGTGGATGCAGCCGATGCAGTTCGGGGCGACATGGCCGAAGATGTTGCGCCGGTCGGCGAACTCGTTGTGGATTCCCCAGCCGAAGGTGGGCACCCCGGCGTCGTTGAGAGTGTCGGCCCCGAAGAACAAGAGGGTGGCCACGAAAGCAGCCAGCGAGTCGTCCTCCTCCACCATGGCCAGCGCCTGGGGCTGGTTCTGGAACAGCTGGTCGTCGCGCTTGTTGGCCAGCACCAGCTCGCGGCC
>JAJDYU010000050.1 GCA_022825005.1 Acidimicrobiia bacterium | reverse complement strand
AGAACATCGCAAACTCCATGCCAATCCCCTTGTGTGTGCGGCGCAGTTCCGGGGCCGATGGTAAACGGCGCGACCCCAAGCAGGCGCATTGGGCTCGGTTAGTGTGCGGGCCATGGCACTAGATCCGGCCGCCAAGGCCGTTATGGACATGATGGAAGAAAACGGCGTGAGCTTTGCGGGCATCGCCTCGATGACCGCGGTGGAGCTGCGCAACCGCATGCAGCTCGGCGACATGCCAGTGGAGGATGTGGCCCGCACCGAAGACCGGGTGATCGCCGGCCCCGACGGCACCGAGCTGCCCATCCGCATCTACTGGGCCGAGGCCACCGATGAGGCCCGCCCGGTGGTGGTGTTCTTCCACGGCGGGGGCTGGGTGATCGGCGGCATCGACAGCCACGACGGCCAGGTGCGCGAGATGGTGAACCGCACCGGCATGGTGTTCGTGTCGGTGGACTACCGGCTGGCCCCCGAGGCCAAGTTCCCCGCCGCCGCCGAGGACTGCTACGCCGCCACCCAGTGGGTGGCCCAGAACGCGGCCGACATCGGCGCGGATGCCGCCCGGCTGGGGGTGGCCGGCGACAGCGCCGGGGGCAACCTGGCCGCGGTGGTGGCCCAGATGGCCCGCGACCGGGGCGGCCCGGCCATCGCCCATCAGCTGCTCGTGTATCCGTGCTGCGACATGGACTCCAACGCCTGGCCTTCGCAGACCGAGAACGGCTTCGACTATTTCCTCACCAAGGAGTCGATGGACTGGTTCTACGACCAGTACGCCGATGTGGCCGACCGCGACAACCCCTACGCCTCGCCCATCAAGGCCGACAGCCTCAGCGGTTTGCCCCCGGCGTGTGTGATCACCGCCGAGTACGACCCGCTGCGCGACGAGGGCGAGGCCTACGGCGCCGCACTTCAGGAGGCCGGGGTGGCCTGTGAGGTGCACCGCTACGACGGCATGTTCCACGGCTTCTTCGGCATGACCCTGGCCATCCCCGGCGCAGTGGCCGCCCAGGAGACCGCGGCCGCGGCGGCAAAGGCCGCGCTGTCGGCCTGAGCTCGGCGTAAAGCCCTGAGCACCGCCGCGGTCGGCTACGACGACCGCTACCGGTTCCGCCTGATGGCGGCCATCGTCCCCGTGCAGTTCGGCGTGGGCATGAGCTTGACGGTGATCGCGGTGGCCGTGGGCGACATCGCCCGCGACCTGAACACCGGAACCGACGCGGCCAGCTGGACGGTGACCGGGGCCATTTTGGCGGCGGCGGTGTCCACCTCGCTGAGCGGCAAGCTGGGCGATATCTACGGCCACCGCCGAGTCTTTTTGGCCGCGGCGGTGATGCTGGTGGTGGTGACCCCCCTCAGCGGGTTGGCTTGGAATATCGAGAGCCTCATCGGGTTTAGGGTTGCGGCCGGGGCGGCCAACGGGGCGACCACCGCCGCGGGCACCGCCATGGTTCTGTTGGCGTTTCCGTTGGCCACCCGTTCGCGGGCCATCGGGTGGTATCAGTCGGCTCTCACCGGGGCTCCCGCGCTGGGGCTGATAGTGGGCGGCCAAATCGTCGAGCAGTTCGGATGGCGGTGGGTGTTCGCCTTCTTCGGGGCGGTCGCGGTGTTCGGGCTGGTTTCCAGCGCGGTGGTGGTGCGGCCCATGGGCGGCGGCCTGGATGTGGCCGTCGACTATTGGGGAGGCCTCACGCTGTCGGGTGCCGTGGCCCTGATGTTGGTGGGGTTGACGCTTCTGGGAAACGACGGCGTGTCGGTGGCAGCTAGCGCAGGGCTGATGGGCATCGGGGTTGCGCTGCTGGGGGTGTTCGCCCTGATCGAGCGGCGGGTGCCTGAGCCGCTAATCCGAATGGACTACCTGCGAAGGCGCAATTTCAGCATTCCGCTGTGGGTGACGACGCTGGCCAATTTCGCCTTCATGGGCGGTCTGGTGATCACCCCGTTCCTGTTCACCGAGAGGCTGGGCTGGGGTCTGGGGGCGGCAACGCTGCTGTTGGCGGTGCGGCCCGCCACCTTTAGCGTGAGCACGTTCGCCGGGGGCTACATCCATCCCCGCCTGGGGGCCCGGATGACCCCGGCGATCGGCTCGTCGATCTTGGCGGTGGGCATGGTGTTCTTCGCCCTGTCGGCCTGGCAGGCCTCGCTGGGCTGGACGGTGGCGGGGCTTTTCGTGGTGGCCTTCGGCCACGGCATCCAGCTCCCGTCGCTCACCACCACCGCCTCCGACGCCGTGGAGCCCGAGGACTACGGCGTGGCCTCCGGTATGCGGGGCACCCTCACCCAAGTGGGCGTGACCACCGGCATGCAGACCATGGTCATAGTGATCGGCACCGACATCACCGGCACCTCCCTAGCCAACTCCTACCTCCTAGGCGCCGCAGCCGCAGTACTAGCCGTAGCCCTCTCCCTAGCCATCTCCCCCCACCCCCGCCACTAGCGGTTCAGGTCAGGGACCCAGCGCGGTAATGGGTAGGACGGTTGTGCCGTCGGATCGGTCGTAGCCGTAACCGGTGGCGGTGATGATCAGCAGCTTGGACGGCTCGCCCACCCGGTCGGTGTCCACCTTGTTCCTGAGGCGGAGCAGGGATTGGGCGGACTCTTCGATCCACTGCTGGCCACCGAGCTTGACCTCAACGGCGATCCACCGTCCGTCGCGGGCCTCGATGATGGCGTCGGCCTCAAGATTGTCGCTGTCGCGGTAGTGGTAGACGTCAGCGTCGTTTGCCTGACCGTAGATGCGCAGATCTCGCACCACTAGCGACTCGAACAAGAATCCAAAGGCGTCCAACTCCCTCATAAGCCAGTCGGGAGTGGCACGGAGGGCGGCTGCGGCCAGCGAG
>JAJDYU010000003.1 GCA_022825005.1 Acidimicrobiia bacterium | reverse complement strand
CACTCATGCACCGGCCATGTGGGAGTGGCCCTAGTGCTAACCCAGAACTGGCCCGCAGGCGCAGCGCGCGGCGGCGTCCAGCCGTTAGTGCCAGTTCCGTACTCATACCCATTCGGGCACGTCACACCGGCAGGGGGCTCGATTTTGCAGACCTTCGAGTGGTGGTTGTGGCTGTCCGTGCCTGTGTGGGTGGTCCAAGTGACGGTCTGGCCCGCGTTGCCGGTTCCGCACACCGGCTCGGCGTCATGGTCGGGGTGGCAGGTGTTGGTGCTGTCGTGGCGGTGCCCATTGCTCGGCTTCACACATTTGGTTTGGACCGCCGGGCAGGTCTTCGATTGCGGGTTGTAGTGGGCGGCGATCCAGGTGACCCTCTGGCCGCCGTTGGAGCTGGTGCAGGCCGGCTCGGCGGTCGCGTGGCCTTGGGAGGCGCAATGAGACGCCAGCCCGTTGTGGGTGTGCTTGGCGCAAACCGGCGTGGGCTGAACCGTCGGGGTGGGGCAGGGTGTGGCCCCGCCGCAGGGCAGGTTTGGGTTGGGCGGGTCCGGGAGTTCGTCGTGCGGGGTGTGGATCGTGCGGGTTCCGGTTCTGGTCTCGGTCACCGTGTACGTCTCGGTCCTGGTTCCGGTCTGCACCTGGAACGGCTTGCCGGACTTGTAGTTGTAGACTGGGCGGGTTCTGGTCTCCCCCGGCGGGCAATAGTTGACTGCTTGGCCCCATAGGACGATCAGCTCGCACGGCGGGTAGTAGGTGTACGTCTCGGTGAACGGCGCAACACGAACCTTGAGCGAGACCCACTTGTAGACCGGGACCTCACGGGTCTTGGTGACATCGACCTCATAGGTGTAGGTCTCAGTCCACGGGGGATGGGCGTCGGCGGTGGGCGCGCTGTCGGGCAGCGCGAGCACAAGGCCCCCGGCCACCAGCAGCATCGACAGAAAGGCCAAAAGCAGTTTCCGACTCGGACGCTTGGCTGGTGCGGTCATCTTGGCGGCCCCCTTCGGGCGGAGTCGTTTCATTAGGAAGCCCCGATCTGGTATTCGGCGGATAAATGCCTTTATCCACCGCGTTGTAAACCGTCCGGATCTGGCGGGGATTGCTGGATCAGCAGGTGCTTGTGCTTGGTTCCATCTGGGGATTCACTGGACCAGAGAAGGCGGGCAGGGAACCGGGTTCCATTAGGGTCTGGGGGACACCGCGGCCTTGCGCTCAGCGCCGACCTCGAACCAGTCGGTGCTGACCCAGCGGCAGGGAGTCTGTTCTCCCGAAGACATAGCTGAACTGCCTCTGGGGTTGTTTCGCCTGGTCACACTCGCTTCTGCGCATCGGTCAACGGGGCTGTGCCAGCTCGCTTCAGGCGAGGGGTTGACAGGCGCGTTGTGTCTGAGCTAACCAATAAAGGCATTTATCCGCCGCATAGAGCCACGCTTGACCCGGTGAGTTTTCTGGTATTCGGCTCGTGTTGGGTTGAAAGTATCGGCTAGGAAAACGGCGATGAATCACCCCCCCCCCCCCCCCCCAGCCACACGGGTTCGCATAGCGCCTCGAACAGCTATGCCGCCCTTGCCTTTTGCTGCTTGGACGAGCTGATAACGCAGGCCGAAACCGCGGCGCTGTCCGCCAACACCCGCAAGACCTACAAAACCGGTTGGAACAGCTGGGTCCGCTGGGCAGCCGCAAACGGCCAAAAGATCGCGAAGGCCACAGTCAAGAATATCCAGCGCTGGCTGGCCGATCTCTATAGGCAGGGGAAGAAGCTGACCACATTGCGCACCTACCTCGCCGCGGTGGCCTACGAGATGCGCGGCCGCCCCGGCTCCAACCCAGCCCGCGACCACCGGGTGCGGCTGCTCTTGGCCGGCTTGGCCCGCAACGCCGCTGAACGAGGCATAACTGCCCGCCAGGCAGGCCCGCTGCGCCGGGAGCACATACGACGAATCGCAGCCGCCGCCCCGACGCCGAGACACAACCAGCCCGGCGGCCGGTTGGAAACCCCCGCACAAGCCCGAAAGCGCGCCGACACCGACATCGCCATGCTCGCCGTCGGCCGCGACGCACTGCTGCGCTGTAGCGAACTCCTAGCCATCACCTGGAACGACGTCGACCACCCACCTGGCGGCGGACTGGCCACCATATGGATCCACCGCTCCAAAACCGACCAGGACGGCAAAGGCACCGCCGTTGCCATTTCCGAATACGCCTCACAGGCCCTCGCCCGCCTGAGAACAGCAGGCTCCGATCCCGCTGCCCGCATATTCGACTTCTCGCCCAGCACCGCCCGCCGCCGCATCAAAACAGCAGCCCGAGACGCCGGCATCGATCCCGCCGACATCTCTACCCACTCACTGCGCGTGGGCATGGCCCAAGACCTCGTCGCCTCAGGCATCGACATGGGCGGCCTCATGCTCGCAGGCCGATGGCACACCCCCCAGACCGCCGCCCACTACGCACGGCGCATCCAAGCCCAACACACCCCCGCCGCCCAACACCTCAAAACCCAACAGCCCCTGATTCCCTGTTCCAGGGATTCCTCCCAGGATTCCGGGGATTAAGGTCTAGACGGCTGCGGGCCACCTACGCCGCGGTCAGGCGGGCGACGGCTTCGTCGATGATGGTGGTGGCCAGCTTTTGGAGCGACTCGTCGTCGAGGGTGGACACGGGGTGGGGGACGGTGACCGCGGGGTAGCTGGCCATGCCCACGGTGGGGGCGAACGACTCAACCACCGGCTCAAACGGCTCGGTTATCAGCAGCATCGAAGGGATGCCCCGGGATTCCATGTGGACGGCGTCGTGCAGACTGCACGCGGTGCAGGCGCCTCAATCGCCCAGGCCGGAGATGATGAGGTGGGAGCGGGCGGCCAGCATCTCGGCATCGTCGGCGTCTATGGGCTTGCCTGCGGCCGACTTGGAGTGAACCACGATGTCGGCCACCGGGAGGCGGTCGCGGAGGCCCTCGGCCACGTAGGTAAGGAGCTCTTTGGCGTTGTTCTTGGCGTTGTCGATCACCCCGATCACGACTGGCTCGCTGGGAGTGAAGCGAGGGGCCATCGCCACCTCATCGATTTGGGCTTCTTCGTACACCGGAGACAGAACAGTTACCGACGACATGCAAACTCCTCTCTCATGCCAAGGGTAGTCCATCGCCGGGAGCGGCCACCTTCCGGGTGACGGCCTCCGAGTGCACAACTGGGGCCCAGTTGGGGATGTAGGCCGACCAACCGGCCCCGGGACTGCCTGCGGTGACCAAGAAGATGTCGTCGGGCCCCCGCACGGTGTTGAGCTTGCCGTCGGGGTCGGGGGTCATGTCGTTTTGGGCGGTGAATTCCTGCAAGACGCCGCCAGCGTTCAAGTGCTCGGGGGTCACCCGGCTGTGCTCGGCCAAGAACTCCCGCACCTGCTGCTTGGTCCAACCGGTCTCGGCCAGGATCTGGCGGTGCTCGTGACCGATTACCAGCAACACCTGGTGTTTCTTGGCCACTGCGTAGGTGGCCGGGTTGGTCATGGCGGCGGCGAAGGTCAAAAGGATCCCCTCGGGGTCGCCGTTGAGGTGGTTGGCCACCTGATGGGGGCTCTCGGAGGGGAACATCGTCACCGTGGTGTCGCCCTCGCCGTAGCCCAGTTCCACCCGCAGCGGCGGCCACCCCTCGGGCGGGGGCTCCTCGGCCACCAGCATGGTGTATTTGCCGGGATGGCCCAGCGACGACCCGTCGAGGGTGTCCGACCGGGCGCCCAGCACGTTCATGGCCACCAGCCGCAATGCCCGTCCCACCGTGGCGTTGGCCCGGTGGCCCGGACCAAGGGCATTGCGAGAGGAGTTGAATCCCAACTCGGCCACCAGTGGGCCGCTCACCACTGCGCACAGCGCGGCCCCGCCGGTGCTGGTCACCACGGTGTGGCACCCGAATTGGGGGTCGAACATCGCCGACGAGCCGGCCAGCACCACCGGGAAGTACTCCGGGCGGCAACCGGCCATCACCGCGTTGATCGCCGCCTTCTCCGCGGTTACTTCCCGAGACCGCTCGGGGACGTTGCCCACGATGTCGCCCGGGCCCAAACCGGCGTGGTCGAGCATGGCCTGCACCCGCTCGGTGGTGGGCGGAACCACCGGCAGCCCATCGGTCCACCCCCGATCGAAGAACTCCTCTTGCACGTCCCCCGCGTCGAGCATCAACTCCTGAGCCATACCGAGACGCTAGTAGGGTCACCGGCCGTGACCGGAAGACTGACAGGCAAGAGGACCATCGTGACTGGGGCGGGCTCGGGCATCGGCAAGGCCGCGGCCCAGCTGTTCGCTGCCGAGGGCGCCCGGGTGATGTGCGCCGACATCAACGGCGACGCCGCCGCGGCCACCGCGGCCGACATCGGAGATGCGGCCATCAGCCTGCGGGTGGACGTAACCCAGCCCGACGACTGCCAAGCCATGACCAGCCAAGCTGTGGCCGCCTTCGGCGGCCACGAAGCGGGGTTCACCAACGCCGGGGTCGACGGGCCGGGCCGGGCCGGCGATCTCAGCTTGGAGGAGTGGAATCGAGTGATCGGGGTGAACCTCACCGGGAAATGGCTGTCGGTCAAGTACGCCATCCCCCACCTCATCGAAGCGGGCGGCGGATCGCTGGTGCTCCAGGCCAGCGTCGGCGGGGTGATCGGCGTGCCGGGCATCGCCGCCTACGCCGCAGCCAAGGCCGGGGTGATAGGCCTCACACGGCAGATGGCGGTGGACTACGGCCCCGACAAGATCCGGGTCAATGCCATCTGCCCGGGAACGGTTCCCACCCCCCTGGTGCGGGCCACCTACGAGAAGCGGGGTGGGTTCTCGGCCACCGCCGCCGTGTCGGCCGACGCCACTGTGGATGAGATGATCGAAGCCGCCGTTATCCGCCACCCCATCGGCCGATTGGGCACCACTGAAGACATCGCCCAACTGGCCCTGCACCTGGCCTCCGACGAATCGTCGTGGACCACCGGCACCGCCATCGTCATCGACGGCGGCATGTCGGTGGCCTGATCAAGCTCACAGCTCAGCCGACATCGGCGAAGAACTCCTGCCAGGTGTCGAGGCCCTCGGGGAGCTCCGACGGGCCGACCGTGCCGAAATAGCGCTTGCGGTCTGACTCCGACAGGCCGCCGTCCACCAGCGCAGCCATGTCCATGTAATAGATCATGGCCACCTTCCTCTCCACGAAGCGCCACCGCCCGTCTTCCACTCGGTACTCGTCGAAATAGCGGAGGGCGGTCATCAGCGTGCGCCCGTCGAGAGCCAGTTCGGCGTGGGCGTTGACCATGCCGGTGGCACGGCCAGGCTGGTCGACATCGAACTCGATGACATGGCTGTGCGGATAGTGGTACGTGGGTCCGAAGGCCATCATTCGCTCGGTATAGAAGTCGATCACCGCCTGTCGGCCCTGGTTGGCCACCATGCCGTCGGCCAAAGCGAACTTGGCGTCGGAGGTGAACATGTCGGCCAATTCGCTCACATCACGGTCGTCCACCGCCATGCCGTAACGGGCCACAAGCTCTCGGATCTCCTCCCGAGCCTCCAACTGCGCGATGCGCTCGGCCAAGCCCTCAGATGCGCCAGCCATACCGTTTCCTCTCCGTTCGGGAACTTCAGCTGCCCCGGCCTGGTTTGCCGATTGCAGCGAACGAAAACTACCGTCGCCCTCCGTTGGCCAGCAACGCCCGGTCAACCTTAGGGGGGCCATGCTTTTAGCCTTTGGCAACTTCACAGCCGATCCGAGCGTCAACCTTCAGCTCTTGATCGGCGGACTGGCCCTCGGTGCCATCTACGCCGTGGTGGCTCTCGGCTTCGTGCTGGTCTACAAGAGCACCGACGTCTTGAACCTGGCCCACGGGGAGTTCCTCATGCTCGGGGCCTACTTCGCGTTGACGTTCTTGATTTCCGAGAATCTCAATTTCTTCCTCGGCGTGTTCGTGCTGCTGCTGGTGATGCTGGTGTTCGGCTTGCTGGTCCACTACGGGATCATGCGACGAATGGTGGGCCAGGGCTTTTTCGCCATTGTGCTGATAACCCTGGGCATCGCCACGATCATCCGCGCCCTTTTGCTGATCTTCTACGGCCCGACTGAACGAGCCCGCCTCGACCTGTTGCCCCAGGGCAGCTTCGAAGTCGGCGGCGCCACCGTTAGGTATGTCGACTTGATCATTTTCGGTGTCGTGGCCGCGTGCGTGCTGCTGTTCTTCATCTTCTTCAAGTACACCCGGCTGGGGCTGCACATGCGGGCAGTGGCCGACGACATCGAGGCCGCCGCGGCCATGGGAATCGACCCCGACAAGGTGTACGCCATGACCTGGGCCGCGGCCATGGTCATGGCCGGCGTTGGGGGACTGCTGTTCGGCCACGTCACCGGGGCCATCGATCGCAGCATCGAGGCCATCGGACTGCGGGCCTTCCCCGCCGCGGTAGTGGGCGGACTCACGTCGCTGGGCGGCTCCATAGTGGGCGGCCTGGTTGTAGGGGTGATCGAGCAGTTCGCCAACGGCCACTTGGGCACCAAGTGGCGTGAGCCGGTGGCCTTTTCGGTGATGTTCGTGGTGCTGCTAGTGCGCCCGACTGGGCTTTGGGGCCGTAAGGACCTGGAGCGGGTATGAGCCGGGGTTCGAATGGCGCATTCTTGCGGAGCGGACAATGACGGCTGTCGAGAACCCCGCTCCCCAGCAAGAAGATTCCCCGACTTACCGCCCGTCGACCTTCCAGCGGCTCCTCCCGTTTGCAGTCGCCGCGGTGGTGCCGTTCATCCTGGGCTCCACCACTGAGAATGTGAACTTCTGGTGGAAGGCGCTGATCACGGTAGTGGTCCTGGCCGTGGTGGCCCGGATGGCCTGGGTGTGGACCCCCAGAGGCGAGCTAACCCACCGAGAGGACATGCGGCTGTGGCGCACCCCCAGCGACCGTTCGTGGGCCGCGGTGACCACCTTTGGACTGCTGGTGCTGCCCTTCATTCTGGCCTCGGACTTCAACCCGCCGATGAACTTCCCGTGGGCCACTTGGTTCCAGACAACGAACACCGTGCTCATCTTCGCCATGGGGGCGGCCGCCTTCAATCTGCTGGTGGGATATTCCGGCCAGATCAGCCTGGCCCATGTGGCATTTCTGGCCTTGGGTACCATTGTCGCGGCCATCGTCGGAGTGCAGTGGAGCGGCGGAAACATGTGGCTGGCGCTGCCCGCCGCGGCGGTTGCCGGCGCGGTGGTGGGGGGTATCTCCGGCCTGCCCGCTCTGCGGCTCAAGCACCTATACCTGCTGCTGGCCACCTTCGGCTTCCATTTCGTGATGATGCTGGTGTGGCGGGAATACCTTCAGGAGTACTTCGGCTTTGTCGGCATCCGTTTCGGGGGCGAAAACGCACCGGGCATCGCTTCCTGGCTACATTGGCTGCCCAACATTGATCCCAACTCGGGTGGCGAATTCCTTATCAACAGCAAATTCCGTTGGTATTGGGTAATCATGCCCCTCACAGTCGCCTCGCTCCTGTTTATGGTCAACGTGGTTCGAACTCGAGAAGGGCGAGCCTTCGCCGCGGTTCGAGACCGCGACGTCTCGGCGTCGCTTTTGGGCATCAATGTGGCCCGGTCCAAACTCATGGCTTTCGCAGTTTCTTCCGCCGTGGTGTCAATGTCGGGGGCCCTCGCCTCATTCCACTCCGGTGCCCGAGGCGAGGATAGCTTCAACGTACAAACGGTGTTGGACTACGCCATCATCATTGTGGTCGGAGGCTTCTCGAGCATTCAGGGGGCCATCTTCGGCTCGGCGTTCTTCTGGTTCCTCCCCCAGTGGTTTGAATGGGCTCGTGAAGAATTGTGGCTCGTGCGGGACATCGAATTCCTCAGCGACCACCCACACGAGATCGACTTGGCAATCAAAGGGTTCTTGGTAGTGATCATCTTGATGTTCAAGCCCGACGGGCTGGCCGGGTTGTGGAAGGACATCAAGGGATGGATTAGCCGGTCGCTGGCGAGGCGCGGGCCATGAGGTCTGACGGACTCGACCTCAGGATCGAAGACCTGACCGTGGTATACGGGGGCGTCACCGCACTCGACACCGTCAACATCACCGTGCCCCCCGGCGGGTTCGTCACCGTTTTGGGAGCCAACGGCGCGGGCAAGACCACCCTCGTCCGATCTATCACCAGCCTGCTGTACCTCCACAAGGGCCGGGTACGCCGGGGCGGCATCACGCTGGGCGGCGAGTCCATCCTGGGCAGAAAGAGCCCTGATATCGTCAAGGCCGGCGTCGCCCAGGTGCCCGAGGGTCGCAAGCTGTTCCCCAACCTCACGGTGAAAGAAAACTTGCTGTGCGGGGCGGCCAGTCGATCCGACATCGACGGCATCGACGAGTCGTTGGAGCAGAACCTGGAGTTGTTCCCCCAACTTCGCCCACTGCTGAGCCAGACCGCGGGATTGTTGTCGGGCGGAGAGCAGCAGATGGTGGCTGTGGGGCGGGCGCTGATGTCCCAACCGGCCCTGCTTATCTGCGACGAGCTGTCGCTTGGTTTGGCCCCCAAGATCGTCCACCGGTTGTTCGAACTGCTCACCGAAATCAACGAGACCCGGGGCACGTCGATTCTGGTGATCGAGCAGAACGCCAGCCTGGCGCTGCAACACGCCGCCGACGCCTATGTCCTCGAGCTGGGAAGAGTGCTGATTGAAGGCACCGCCGACGAACTCCGCGGCAATCCCATGGTGCAAGAGCTGTATCTGGGCGGCGGCGGGGAGGCGCATACCTCTTACGCCGCCATAGAGCGACCCGGCTCCAGACCGGATGCCCATGGAAGCAGACCACCGGTAGCTGAGTCATGAGCGACGAGATTCTGAGCTTTGAGAACCTCACCGTGCAGTTCGGTGGCGTGCGGGCCTGCGACGCCATCGACGGCCACGTCAAGCGAGGCTCCCTGTTCGCCTTGATCGGGCCCAACGGAGCGGGCAAGACCACGCTGGTCAACGCCATCTCCGGCGTCTACAAGCCGCTGCCCGGCACCCGGGTGCAATTCCATCCCGCGGGCAAGCCAACCGAGGATCTGCTGTCGTACCGCCCCTTCCAGATCGCCCGGCTGGGAGTGGCCCGGACGTTCCAGAACCTGGGACTGTTCATGGGCGAGAACGTGCTCACCAACCTGCTCCTCGGCCGCTACATCCACGAGCACACCCGGCTCATCGAGGGCGGCCTGTTCACCCGAAGGGCAGTCAAGCGGGAACTAGCCGCCCGCCAGGCCATTGAAAGAGTGGTGGACTTGCTGGACTTGGGCGCGTTCAAGCGAGAGCCGGTGGGGGATTTGCCCTACGGCGTGCAGAAGAGGGTTGAGTTCGGCCGAGTGCTGGCCATGGAGCCCGAGCTGCTGATGCTGGATGAGCCCATGGCCGGCATGAGCGTGGACGAGAAGCAAGACATGATCCGCTACATCTACGCCGCCCAAGATGAGCTTGATATGACGGTGTTCCTCATCGAACACGACATGAGCGTGGTGATGTCGATCGCCGACCATGTGATGGTGTTGGACTTCGGCCAAAAGATCGCAGAGGGAACCCCCGCGGAGATGCAGCAGGACGAGCGGGTGATCGCCGCCTACCTCGGCACCGAGATGGCCGAGAACTGAGGTTTGACTCAGATTTAGCCCTCGACGCTCATTGTCAATTAGGGTTCCGAACTAGATTGCCGAATGTTGGACTGCCGATTATTGGACTGCCAATAAAGGCGATCTGCGAGACAACAAAGGAATCACGAGGGGGATTACCCATGACTCGACGCTGGCTTAAGCTCATCGTCGCCCTATTCGCGTTCGCGCTGATTGCGGCTGCGTGCGGCAACGATGACGATGATGGCGGTGGCAGCTCCGTGCCCAACAACCCGGACAACGGTGTTACCTCCGACTCGATCAAGGTCGGCTGGATGGGCGACCTCACCGGACCGACCGCCTCGTCGCAGTCGTTCAACAGCCACGGCATCGAGGCCTATTTCGAGTGCGTTAACGAGAGTGGTGGCATCTTGGGACGGATGATCGACTATCTGCCCGAGGACGACCAGTTCAGCGCGGAGAACGCAGCCATCAACTTCACCAAGCTCACCGAAGACGACAAGGTGATCGCCCTGCTCGGCTTGGGCGGCTCGCACATCAGCACCCAGCTACAGCCCGACGTCGAGGCCTTGAACCTGCCGGTGATCGGCCCACCCCAGACCATCGACATCCAGCTCGAGGGTGACCAGTACTTCAACAACCTGGCCCACTACGGCGACCAGGCCGACCTGGCCGCCGGACACATTGCCGCCACCGTCGGCGGAATCGAGAACGCCGTGGTCATGGGCATCAGCCTTGAGGTGCCCTCCGGCACCGAG
>JAJDYU010000071.1 GCA_022825005.1 Acidimicrobiia bacterium | reverse complement strand
CAGTACACCTCGCGCTCGGGTGGCCGATGGAGTCCATCGAGCGCGGGCGGCCATCGCCAAGAGCGCATCGGTTGCCATCCTCGCGTTCGAGATCGGGGCCGAGCACCAGTTGGTCCGTCCGCTCGCGGTGGCGATCGCATCAGAGATGGAGGCCGCAGGCGTGGACGGTATTGACGCCGGCGTCGCCACCGTCTCGTTCCTTGCGGTGGTCTCAGGATTCACCACGGTAGAAATGCGACGCCCGGAGAGAGCAGCCGACGGGCCGGCTCCAGATGCTCTGTCGGAAGGTGCGTGGCGAGGTCTGACGGACTTCGATCACCACGACGCCGCGTTCGACATGGCGATCAACGCGATCCTCGACGCCGTTTTCCCTTCTGGCTAGCGGCCGGCTCGCGGCCACACGATTACGCAGCCGGCCGGGCCGGCCACACGGCCGCCGTCGACCACGGAGCCGCTTGCTCCAGCTGCCGTGATACGGCCAGGACTAAGTCTTCGCGACCGAAGGGCGCCGCGACCTGAACGCCAAGCGGCACACCGTCCTCGTCATGGCCCATGGGAACCGACGCCGCTGGCTGCCCGCCGACATTGAAGACCGCGGTCTCGCTCGCTGGCGTTGAGGCGATCGGCAGCAACGCGTCGACGTTGCTCGTGTCATACACGCCGAGCTCGGGAACGACCGTTCTGGTGGTCGGTGACAGGAAGATGTCGAACCGCTCGAAGTAGGTTGCCGCCTTGCGGCCGATCAGCTCGGCGGACTGAAGTCCTCGGATGACATCAGCGCCGTCGAACCCAATCGCGAGGTCGTATAAGTAGCGAGTGAACGGCTCAAGGTCGTCGTCTTCGAGCCCGCGGCCGAGCTCGGCGAGCCGGTCGTCGATCATCACCTTGGTCGCGGCGGCCATCAATCCGCCCAAGGTCGCCAGAAGGCCGGGCTCCACCGGCAAGTCTGCTACTTCCAAGTGGTGACCCATCCCCTCCAGGTATCCGGCCGCACGCTGGAGGGCCGCAGCACACATCGGGTGGAATGCAGGCCCTTCCATCGAGCTGCCAGCAACACCGATCCGCAGCGGACCAGTCTCCGCATCGAGCGACGACAGCCACGATGCTGCCGGCGAAGAGATCTCATAGGGGTCACCCGGAACCGGCCCCGCGGTCAGGTCGAGTACATGCGCCGAGTCCCGAACCGAGCGCGTCATCACGTGGTCGATGCCCATCGGATACGACATCATCGTGGGCGCAGGATGTCCCGTCACTCGACTCCTGCTCGGCTTCAATCCAAATAGACCGCACGCGGCTGACGGGACGCGGATCGACCCGCCGCCATCGTTGCCGTGGCCGATGGGCACCATGCCCGACGCCACCGCAGCGCCCGTGCCGCCCGACGACCCGCCCGGCGACTTGCCGAGATCGTAGGGGTTGCGTGTCGGGCCATAGGCGGCCGGCTCGGTGGTGGCCATCTTGCCCATCTCCGGCATGTTCGTGACACCGAGAATCACAAACCCCGCCGCCCGATAACGCTTGGTCAACTCACTGTCCTCGTCAGGAACAGCACCCGCCATCAGCCTTGAACCCCACGTCTCGGGAACGCCAGCCAGCCGTGCTCGACAGTCCTTGACCACAAACGGAACGCCAGCGAACGGCGCATCCCGATCCACATTGCGGGCGCTGTCCAACGCCGCGTCGAAGCACGTGGCGATCACCGCGTTGATCTCAGGATTTCGCTCCTCGATCCGTCCAATCGCCGCCTCTGCCAATTCAACCGGATCCACAGCTCCGCTCCGGACGGTTGCCGCAACCTCCGTGGCGTCCGCCGAATCCAGCAAGGCTCCAATCTCAGTCATCGCCGATCCTTTCCGTCAAAGTGCGTTCTGCCAGTCATCGGTAACCGTCTGCGGTGCCGTCGCGTAGGTCGCGGCCACCATGGCCTCGAATTCGCTGGCAATAGCCGCGTGGTCGTTGATCACATTGTGTTCCTCCCGGGCATCTGCGTCGCAGTCGGCGAGAAACGCGTCGAACTCGGTCGGTGGGAGGGTCTTTCCGTTACGCCGGGTGGAGCGGTCGTAGCGCCAGCGGCGGGTGCGGACACAGAAGCGTTGCGGCCAGCCGCCGCCGTCGGTCCAGTAGCCCATGCCCTTGGCGGCCATTGCGGCCATGCCCGTCAGTCCGAACCCAATGGCCGAGATGAGGTGGTCCGGTTCGTCACCGGATACCAGCGACCGCCCGTCGCCCACCCGGGCCTCAAGGCCGCACAGGTCGAGCAGTGTCGGGCCGAGGTCGACTCCGGCCGCGAGCTCGTGGTTCACCGCGCCGGCTTCCAGCTCGCCGGGCCACGACAGCATGAAGGGAGCGCGGTGCGACCACGGCGAGAAGGTCTGCTTCGAGTAGGCCCCGCCGAGCTCGCCCAGTTGGGCACCGTGGTCGCTACTGAACACGATGATCGTGTCCCCTCGCATCCCCTGGCGGTGCAGCGCGGCCAGGATCTCGCCGATCTGGTCATCGATCCAGTTCACAAGGCCGTGGTAACGGGACTGGGCGGCAACGATCTGTGCCGGCGTGAGATCGCGGGACGGGATCTGACCGAAGACCCGCTCGAACTCCGAAAGCCCCTCCGTCGGGCCGAAAGCATCGAACGAGTCAGGCCAAGGGGCGTCGTCGTACTTCGACGCCCACGGTTCCGGCGCGACGACCGGCGTATGGGGTTGGAGGAAGCTGACCCGCAGCAGCCAGGGCTGGTCGGTCGGTCTCTCCCGTTCGAGCCAGTTCACCGCATTGTCGGTGAGACGCCGGGCCGGGAAGGCGAGATCGTCCGGCCAGGTCGCGGCGTTCATGCTCACCCCCTCGGTGATCAGCCCGAGCCGGTCGCGATTCTCACCGGTGGCGATCATCAGCTCGAGCTGGTCGGCGCCGTCGTACTCTGATCGTTCGAACCCGAGGAGAGCGTCGGGAACGTGCTCCTTGCCGAGGTTGACCGTGCGATAGCCAGCCCGTGTGAAGACCTCGGTAAACGACTCGACCGGAACCGCGGCACCGAAGCCTCGACCGTGGTTGTGGTAGATCCCAGTGGTCGTCGGCAACAGCCCAGACTTGTACGCCGATCGGGCCGACACGCAGACCGGCGAGTCAACGTAGAACCGATCGAAGCGCACACCTGCCTCGCCAATCGAGTCGATGTTGGGCGTCTCGATCCGTGCGTATTCGTTGCCGTAAATGCCGACCGCGTCGGAGCGCAATTCGTCGCACATGATCCACAAGACGTTCGGCTTCCTGGGGCCCATGATTCTCCTAGACGCCACCAATCGCTGGCTGACGATAGTTCCCATCGACTATTGTACAGTGTACAACAACATTGACTGTAGCGTCGGGGATCTGGAGACCGCTAGCCGCCGACAGAGCTGAGGAGTCCCGGATGCCGCGACGAGTCGGCAGAAAGCAAAAGCGACTTGAGGGGGCAGGGGATCGTGCCGATCCCTCCGCAACCAGCGTCCTGAGCGACCAAATCCTGGCCGCGGAGGCTGAGCGCCAGGCGGAATTGGCCGCAGAACCGGTGATCCTCGACGACGACCAGCTTCCCGGCGTCGGCGCCAAGGAAATCTCGGTGAAAGAAGCCATCTCGATTGGTGGGGTGTCCACCATCGTCCTGCTGGGAGCCCTCGACGCCACCGACGCCCTTGGAATCAGCGCATTGGGACTCCTCGGCCCCGACATCCAAGAATCGTTGGGGGTCAGCGACGCAGTGCTGGGCACCATAACCGCGGGGGGCAACGTGTTCATCGTGGCCGGCGGGCTGCTGCTGTCGCGGATCGCCGACAACGGCAACCGGGCCAGATTGGTGGCTCTGGCCACCATCTTCTGGTCGGCGATGACCTTGCTGCTCGGTTTCGTGCAGACCGCGTTCTGGTTCTTCATCGTCAATTGCGCCATCGCCTTCGGTCGATCGCAGACCCATGGGGTGCAGGGCGCCATCATGGCCGACAGCTATCCCGTCGAGGCCCGGGCCCGGGTGTATGCCGCCAAGGATGTGGCTGGACGATCGGGTGCGTTCATCGCGCCGCTGGCCGTCGGCGGGCTGGTCTCGTTGATCGGCGGGGACGACGCTTGGCGTTGGGGGTTCATCGCCGCGTCGGTCCCCACGCTGATCGTCGGCGTGGCCATTTTGTCCCTCACCGACCCGCCGCGGGGCCAGTTCGAACAGCGTTCCGCCATCGGCGAGACGCTCACCGACATGAAACCGGGGCCCATCTCGCTCGGCGCCGCCTTCCAGCGGCTCTTCAAGGTGCGGACGATGAAATGGGCGTTGATGGCCGCAGTGGCCCTCGGCTTCAGCCTGATATCCGACGGGCTCTTCCTCAATCTCTACCTCGACGAGCGCTTCGACCTCGGCCCCTTCGAGCGGGCCCTGGCCAACAGCACCCCCGGCGTGATCGCCCTGTTCATGATCCCCTTCGTGGCCAAGTGGTACGACGGCTTCTACCGCCGCACCCCGCCGCAGGCCATGGCCTTGCTGGGGTCGCTGTTCTTCCCGATGGCGTTCTTCACCGTGCTCCAGCTGCTGATGCCATCACCGGTGACCTTCGCGGTGATGGCCGGGCTCAAAGCGCTGTTTGCCGCCCCCGCCCTGTCGCTATTGGGGCCGACTCTGGCCCACATCAACCCGTACCGCATGCGGGCGCTGGGCTCGGCCATAGGGATGTCGCTGGTTTTCGGGGTCGGCGGTCTCGGCGGGGCCATCGTGATGGGCCTCATCTCCGACGCCACTTCACCCCGCACTGCCCTGCTGGCCGTTGTTCCCGGAGCCATGATCGTGGGCGGTCTGTTGACCATCAACGGCGCCCGACACATCCGGGCCGACCTCACCCTGGTGGTGGAGGAGATTCGGGAGGAAAAGGCCGAGCGAGACCGAATGAGGGCTGATCCCAGCGACATCCCTGTGCTTCAGCTCCACAACATCGACTTCTCCTACGGCCCAATACAGGTTCTGTTCGACGTCGATCTCGAAGTGGCCCGAGGTGAGACCTTGGCTCTGCTCGGCACCAACGGCGCGGGCAAGTCAACCGCCCTGCGGGTGGCCGCCGGCCTAGGTATTCCCTCCCGGGGAGTTGTGCGGCTCAATGGCCGCAACATGACCTTGGCGTCGCCCGAGCAGCGGGTGAGGGAGGGCGTCTTCTTGCTGCCGGGTGGCCAAGGAGTGTTTCCCCACCTCACAGTGCTCGAGAACCTAGAGACGTCGGCGGCAGTCATCCGCAGCGGCGTTGGCACCAAGCCCGACATCGCCGAGCGGTTAGATCGGGCGTTCGAGCTGTTCCCGGTGCTCGCCCAGCGGCCCAAGGCGTTGGCTCACGACCTCAGCGGCGGGCAGCAGCAGATGCTGGCCCTGGCCCGGGTGATCATGCACGACCCGGAGGTGCTCATCATCGACGAGCTCTCCCTTGGCCTCGCTCCCGTCGTCGTCCAAGATCTGCTGACCGTGGTCGAGCGTCTGCGCGACGCCGGCCAGACGATGATCATCGTGGAGCAGTCGCTCAATGTCGCTCTCACGCTGGCCGATCGTGCAGTGTTCATGGAGAAGGGCCATGTGCGGTTCACCGGGTCGGCCCAGAGCCTCTTGGAGCGCGATGACTTGGCCCGCGCCGTGTTCTTGGGCCGCGACGCGGCAACCGGCCGGCAAACTGATCTGGACGAGACCTGATGCTGGCCATCACGCTGACCAGCCAGATCGTCTACCTCGGGGTGATCGACGGCTTGCTCATCGGCTTGCTGGCTCTCGGCGTCGTGCTGATCTACCGGGCTAGCGGGGTCATCAACTTCGCAGTGGGATCGCTCGGGGTGCTGTCGGCCAGCCTGCTGGCCTTGTTGGTGCTCACCTACGGCTGGCCGTTCTGGCCCGCGGCTATCGTCTCGGTGGTGGCGGGCGGCCTGATTGCCGCCGCGCTGGAACTCACCGTGATCACCCGGCTGTTCCGCGCCCCGAGGGTCATACTCCTGGTCGCCACCATCGGGATCGCCCAGTTCTGCGGGCTGCTTCAGGTCGCGCTGCCCGACATCGAAGTGTCTATAGCGAGCCGGTACCCGGTGGCGCTCTCCGGCCGGTGGGAGATTCTCGGGCTCCGAGTGCGTGGCGCCGAGCTGATTGTGATCATCGTTGTCCCCGTCCTCACCGCGGCCCTCACCTACTATCTCCAGCGCACGGCGCAAGGACGGGCAATTCGGGCCGCGGCCTCCAACCCCGACCTGGCCCGGCTCACCGCCATCAGCCCCAAGATCATCTCGACCATCACTTGGATCATTGCGGGTCTGCTGGCGGCGGTGGCGTTGATCTTCGTGGCGGGAATCAACGGCCAACCCAGCGGCTTCCGGTCGCTGGGGGCGGCCACCCTGGTCCAGGTTCTGGCCGCAGCCCTGATCGGGCGGCTTCGCAACTTCCCTGTGGCGATGATCGCCGGAGTGGCCCTCGGCCTGCTCCGATCGCTTCTAGTGTTCAACTGGCCGACCACCGTGGGGCTCTACGACGGATCGCTCTTCCTGATCGTCATCGCCACCACACTGGTGGCCAGCCGGCGGCTCTCGGGCACCGACGAGTCGTTCTCGTTCGTGCCCACCACCCGCCCGCTTCCCCACGCGGTGGCCCGCCTCTGGTGGGTCCGCCACTCGTCTCGCATCGGCATTGGACTGCTTATTGGCGCCGCAGCGATCCTCCCCTTCCTGGTTACCCTGGCATCGCGCCAACTCCTGTTCAGCGAAGTGCTGCTATTCGCCCTGATCGGAATCTCGTTGGTGGTGCTCTCCGGGTGGACCGGCCAGATCTCACTGGGGCAGGCCGCGCTGGCCGGCATCGGCGGTCTGACCACCGCAGCGCTGGTGGCGGGACGCGATATCGGGGTCGGCGTTGGCGGAACGTCGTTCACCCTCCCCCTTCCCCACCTCCACTTCTTGTTAGCCCTGCTGGTGGGCGCGGTCGTAACAGGCGCCGTCGCGGTGATCATCGGGTTGGGCGCGTTGCGGATTCGGGGCTTTCACCTCGCCATCGCCACTTTGGCGCTGGCCCTCCTGGGGCAGCAATTTCTCTGGCGGCGACCATTCCTGTCCGGCGATTCCTACACCGTTTCCCTCCCCCGAGCCACGGGACCAATCGACCTGGCCGACCAGCGCACCTACTACTTCTTCTCGCTGATTGCCCTGGTGGTGGTGATCATTCTGGTGGCCAGAATGCGAGGCACTGGGGTTGGGCGCCGGTGGCTGGCGGTACGAGACAACAGCACCGCCGCGTCGGCGTACACGATCTCGCCATCTCGAGCGGGAATTCAGGCGTTCGTGGTTTCCGGGGTGATCGCCGGCCTCGGCGGTGGTCTGTTGGCCGGGCTGTACGTTTCCATAGGGCTGACCGAGCGATTCCAGCTCCAAGATTCCATCAAGGTTGTCGCCATCGCGGTGATCGGGGGCGCGGGCACCGTGGTCGGGCCGATTCTCGGCGCCCTGTGGATAGTGGGCCTCCCCGCCGTCTGGCCCGCCAACGACTTGGTGCCGCCATTGACGTCCTCAGTCGGGTTGCTGATTCTCCTGATGTACTTTCCCGGCGGGTTCGCCCAGGTGGTGCTCACCGCACGCGACCGCTTCCTGGCCTGGTATGCCGACCGTCTTCCCGAACCCGAGCCGCCGCCCAAACGCGAGGTGGCCAGCGTGGTTTCTCGATCAGAGGCCGCTCCTGCCTCCACCGGATCGGTGCTGTTTGCCGAGGAGGTGACCGTGGCTTTCGGAGGCCTGACCGCAGTGGACAACGCCTCCATTCGAGTCGATGCCGGGGAAGTGGTCGGCCTTATCGGAACCAACGGGGCGGGCAAGACCACACTGATGAACGCCATCAGCGGATTCGTCCCGAGCTCCGGTCGAATCGAGCTCGAGGGCCGTCGCATCGAGAATATGGCCGCCGACCGGCGAGCTGCGCTCGGTTTGGGCCGAGCGTTTCAGCAGTCGCGGCTGTTTCCCGATCTGACCGTGCTCGAGACCCTGGCGGTGGCGGCCGAATCGCGCCAGCGAACCTCGTTCACCACCGCGGTGGCCCATCTTCCCACCGGCTATCGCCGCGACCGGGCCCAGCGGGCTCACGCCCAAGACATCGCCGACTTCCTCGGACTCGGCCCCTACGCCGACAAGTTCACCTCCGAGCTCTCCACCGGCACCCGTCGCATCGTCGAACTCGGTTGCCTTTTGGCTCTGGAGGCTCGAGTGCTGTGCCTCGACGAGCCCACCGGGGGGGTGGCCCAGCGCGAGGTCGAGGCGTTCGCCCCCTTGTTGTTGTCGATCAAAGACCTGCTCGGCGCCGCCATGCTGGTGATCGAACACGACATGCCCATGATCATGCAGATCAGCAACCGGATCTACTGCCTGGAGGCAGGCCGCGTGATCGCGGTGGGCTCACCCGCCGAGGTTCGCGCCGATCCGGGGGTCATCGCTTCCTACCTCGGTACCGACGAGCGGGCCATCCGCCGGTCGGGGGCAGCCGCTTCACACCAAGAAGCTCATTTCCCAGCGCCGACTACTGTTCTCAACGAGGGGGAATCATGAAAAAGCTGCTCACATTCTTGGCAGTTTTCGGCCTGCTCGCTGCGGCCTGTGCCGGGGGCGACTCCGGCAACGAGGCCGGCAATAGGGATAGCGCCGCACCCGACGCCCCACCCGCGACCCAAGCTGTCGAGGCCCCCGCGCCCGATGACGCTGGCACCTCAGATGACGCTGGCACCAGCGATAGCACTGGCACACCGAAACCAACGGGTGACGACGGGGCTGGCGATGCCCCCGAAGACACCGCCAGCCCAGAGCCCTCCGATGATGTTTCAGCGGACGAGGAAGGGGCGGCCATCTCCGATCCCGTCTTCCAACCGACGTGCCGGGGGGAAGGTGACCTGAGCGCCACCGCCACCGGCGTCACCGCGGAGACGATCAAGATTGGCGCACCACAGGTTGACTACGAGGAACTGGCCAACCTGGGCCTCGCTCGGATCGACCGAGGCGGCTATGACGTCATCTATGAGGCTCTGACCGCCGAAGTCAACGCCAACGGTGGCATCTGCGGCCGCATGCTCGAGACAGTGACCTACAAGTTCCTCCCCTTCGGCACCGACACCTCGCTGGCCGGTTGCGTGTATTTCACCGAGGACGAGGAGGTCTTTGCGGTCTTGGGCAGCTTCACCAGAGTGGCAGCCGGAAATATCTGTGTGACGGAGACCCACAGCACGGTACTCATTGGTGCTCCGTTCACCGCCGATGATCGAGCCCGGGCCAATGCCCCCTGGGTGAGCCTGGGAATCGCCACCGACCGGGTGCTGGAGGTATTCGTGTCCGCCCTGGACAAGGCTGGCCTGCTCGCCGATGCCGGAAATGTGGCCGTACACTCCGGTGCCGGACGCCAGGAGTTGGTGGACAACGTGCTCGTCCCCGCCCTTGAAGCCGCTGGGGTGGACGTTGTCGAGCGGACCGTGATCGATGTTCCCGCGGGCGACACCCAAGCCGGAGCGGCGGTGTGGCGTACGTTCGTGGAGATCTACCGGAACGCCGACATCAACACGGTCTTCCTCGATGGCGACAGCGTCTTCGGGGTAGAACAGCTCATCCAGGGCGGCCTCGATGTCACGCTGTTCAACGCGGAACGCGGCACGTTCACCTTTGGGTTGCAAGACTCCAGCGACCCCGGCTATTTCGAGGCTTACACACTCGGCTCGCCCTACACCGCCGAGGACAACAACCAGCGGATGGAAGACTGCATTCAGGGTTTTGAGCGCCAATCGGGCATTGAGGTGATTCCCAATTCGCTGTTGCCGGAAGAGGAGACCAACTGGTTTATTCCGGTACGCAACGTTTGCCAGGTATTCGACCTCTTCGTACAGCTAGCCGCAGCCGCCGGTCCCAATCTCAACAACGAGACCTTGCAGGCGGCGATCGACAGCTTCGGGCCAATCGAGCTGCCCAACGAGGCGTTCGCGTCGCTGGGTGTCGGCAAATACGACACCCGAGATGGCGTTGTTCTCATGAAATGGGATCCCGAAGCCGGTGATGAGAACGGTGGCGACTTCGTCGTTTTCTCCGACTTGATCGACACCGCGGGCTGACCGATGAAGAAAACCACACGCCCCAACGTTTTGTGGGTGTCGTTTGAGGATTGCTCGCCGCGGTTCGGCTGCTACGGCGACCCGGTGGCCCGCACCCCCAACCTCGACCGGCTGGCCTCTGAGGGCGGCCTTTGGACCAAGGCTTTCACCACTGCGCCAGTGTGCGCGCCGTCGCGCAGCGCGGTGATCACCGGCATGCACCCGGTGACGTTGGGCACCCACCACATGCGAACCAACAGCGGTCCCCATCATGGCGGGAAGGGCGTCCCCCGCTACGAGGCGGTTGTCCCCCACTACGTGCGCTGTTTCCCCGAATACCTGCGAGCGGCCGGCTACTTCTGCACCAACCGCAACAAGACCGACTACCAGTTCATCCCGCCCATCACTGCCTGGGACCTGCCGGGCGGCCACTGGCGCGACCGGCCCGACCCCGACCAACCGTTCTTCTCGGTGTTCAACCTGGACGAAACCCATGAGATGGCGGGATGGGAGGGAAGCTTCTTCGGCGACAACGAAATAGGCCTCGACTCCATCGAAGTGCCGCCCTACTTCCCCGACACCCCCCGGGTGCGGGAGTCGTTGGCTCGGGTGTACACCGCCATCGAGCACTGCGACCGGCGGCTGGGCGACCTTCTCGCCGAGCTCGACGAGGACGGATTGGCCGACTCCACCGCGGTGTTCGTGTGGACCGACCACGGCCCGCTGCCCCGGGGCAAGCGGTGGCCCTACGACAGCGGTATCCACAGCCCGCTCATCGTCCGCTGGCCGGGGATGATCGAGCCCGGGACCGTCAGCGACGAGCTAGTGAGCACCATGGACTTGGGACCGACGGTGCTGTCAATTTGCGGCGCCGAAGTACCCCGGCACCTTCACGGCCGCCCGTTCCTCGGCCCAGATGCCCACGGTGGGCGCGACTACGTGTTCGTCTCCCGGGATCGCTACGACGAGATGTACGACACCGTGCGGGCCAGCCGGGACCAGCGGTTCAAGTACATCCGCCACTACGACCCCGGCCGGCCCTACATGATGTGGAACTCGTTTCGGAACAACCATCCGATCATGCAGGAGATGTGGCGGCTGTACGCGGCCGGCGAGCTCGAGGGCCCGCCAGCGCAGGCCATGGCCGACAAGCGGCCGGCTGAAGAGCTGTTCGACACCGAGGCCGACCCCCACGAAATCAACAATCTGGCCGGCGACCCCGCCTATCGCGAAGTGCTGGAGCGCCACCGGATCGCGCTGGAGCAGTGGCAGCGTGAGGTGGGCGATCTGGGAATGATGCCCGAGGACATGATGGTGGCCCAGATGTGGCCTGGGGGCGTGCAGCCCATCACCGACGCTCCCAAGTTCATCGTGTTGGGCGCCGAGCACCACGGCACCGCGGCCAGCCCCGAAGGCGGCTCGTTCAAGGGTCCGGCCATCCTCCAGATGCAGAGCAGCACCCAGGGGGCCTCCATCGCCTACACACTCCAAGACGACCCCTTGCCCGACCCCCCGGCCGACCTCGACGCCCAATTCGCCGCCGCGCTGGGCCACGATCCCCACAAAGGCGAGCCCCCTCGCCGCCTGCTGTACCACGAACCCCTGCGGTTGCCGGTCGGTGAGACCACCATCCGAGCCGTCGCCCACCGCATCGGCTACCAGCGCAGCCCCGAGTCGGTAGCCACCTTCATCGTCGAATGAATGGCCATACTGGAAGCACTTGGCGAAAGAAACACCTTCATGCGAATCCTTTACATCGACATCGACACCCTGCGGGCTGATCACCTGGGGTGCGCGGGTTATCTCCGCAACACCACCCCGAACATCGACGCGCTGGCCGCCGAGGGGGTGCGATTTTCCAACGTGTATGCGTCCGACGTGCCCTGCCTGCCGAGCCGCACCGCGCTCATCACCGGCATGTTCGGGATTCGCAACGGGGTGGCCAACCACGGGGGCATGGCCGCCGACTTGCGGCCCCAGGGGGCGGAGCGCAGCTTCTTTTCCGGCATCGCGGCCAATTCCTGGGCGTCTCGCTTCTATTGGTCGGGATACCACACCGCGTCGATTTCCAGCTTTCCGTTCCGCCACTCGGCCACTTGGTGGAACAGCGGTTTCATGGAGTCGATGAACCTGATGCGGGGCTTCGGCGGCGAGCGGGCCGACCAGGTGCTGCCCGGAGCGCTGCGCTGGCTAAACGACAACGCCGCCCAAGAAGACTGGTTCCTCCACGTACACCTGTGGGATCCCCACACCCCCTACAACACCCCTGAAGAGTACGGGAACCCGTTCGAGGGCGATCCGGCGCCGGCCTGGCACACCGAGGAGTTGCGGGACCGCAACTGGCAGTTGTCCGGGCCGCATTCGGCCCAGGAACCCTGGGGGTTCAAACCCGACGAGTGGGGCCCTCCCCCGCCTCGCCATCCCTGGAACCTGTCGAACATGGACGAGGTGAAGCAGACCTTCGACGGCTACGACACCGGGATCCGCTACGCCGACGACGCGGTGGGAACGCTGGTCAACACGCTGGCAGACCACGGCGTGCTCGACGACACCGCCATCCTGGTCTCCTCCGACCACGGCGAGGCCTTCGGCGAGCTGGGGGTGTACGCCGACCACCAGGGCGCCGACGAGGCCACCTGCCACATACCCTCGGTGCTGCGCTGGCCGGGGCTGGAGCCCCAAGTGCACGAGGGGCTGCTCTACCACCTCGACATCGGCGCCACCGTGGTCGACCTGGCCGGCATCGACATCCCCTTCCTGTGGGACGGCAAGTCGGTGGCCGAGGATGTCCGCTCCGGCAACCACGGCGGACGGGACTACCTGGTGCTGTCGCAAGGGGCGTGGTCGGTGCAGCGGGGGGTCCGCTGGGGTGACCACCTCTATCTCCGCACCTGGCACGACGGCTACCACGCGGCCTGGAACGAGGAAATGCTGTTCAACATCGCCGCCGATCCCCACGAGACCACCGATCTGGCCGACCAGTCCCCCTCGGCGCTGGCCGACGGCCGAGACCAACTGCTGTCGTGGACCGACGACCAGATGACCCGCAGCTACTCCCCCGTCGATCCCCTCAAGATCGTGTTGGCCGAGGGCGGTCCTTTCCATTGCAAAGGGCACCTGCCCGAGTACCTGGAGCGGCTCGAA
>JAJDYU010000028.1 GCA_022825005.1 Acidimicrobiia bacterium | reverse complement strand
TGGCCAGGATGTCAGGGCCAAGCTCGAACGCCATACGATGCTGGACAGTATGCGGTACGGGGAAAGGACACCACCGTGAGCGACATCATCGTTGAGCGAAACGACCGAGTCGTCTGGCTGCGGCTGAACCGGCCCGAGCGGTTGAACTCCTATGACCGCACCACCATCGACGAGATCATCGCCGCCTTCCGGGAGAACGTCGACGCCGGGGTGGTGGTGATCACCGGGCAAGGCCGGGCATTCTGCGCCGGGGGCTACCTGGCCAATTTGGCCGAGGCGAACTTCTACGAGCTGAGGACGATGTTCTACGGCTCACTGGAGCTGTTCGACGCCATCCGCAACGCCCCCATGCCGGTGATCGCCGCAGTGAACGGCCCCGCCTTCGGGGGCGGCAACGAGCTGGTGGTGGCTTGCGACTTCGCCATTGCCGCTGCATCGGCCGAGCTGGGCCAGACCGGGGTCAAGGTGGGCAGCGCCCCGGTGCTGGGAGGCACCAATCTTTTGGCCATGACCATCGGGGAGAAGCGGGCCAAGGAGGTGGCCTTCCTGTGCCGCAAGTACACCGCGGAGCAGGCCTGCGAGATGGGGTGGATCAACGCGGTGGTGCCCGACGATGAGCTGGAAGACGAAGTCGAGCGGTGGTGCGAGGAGCTGCTGAAGATGAGCCCCCGCTACCTGGAGGCGGCCAAGATCAGCTCCAACGTGTACTGGAACCAGCTCAGGGACAACATGGCCTCAGGCCTGGGGATGCTGGCCCAGGCCATCGGGTCGCCCGACATGATCGAGGGTGCCACCGCCTTCATGGAGAAGCGCCGCCCGGAGTTCCCCCCGAGAACCTCCCGATGAGCTGGCGCTACCCGGACCACAGGCCTGTGCCATGACCCGCTACTACGACCAGTACCGGCCCACTTTTGAAGACAAGGCGCTGTGGAGCGCACCGGCGGTGCTAGCCGAGCGGGCCCGCACCCATGGCGAAGAGACCTACCTGGAGGTGGGCTGGACCGGTGAGCGGTTCACCTACGCCCAGAGCTACGACATCGCCCAGCGGGTGGGACGGGGGCTGCTGGCCGGCGGGGCCGCTCCCGGCGACCGACTGTTGATAATGGCGCCCAACTCGGCGGCCTACATCTGGAGCTGGTTGGGATCGGCACTGGCCGGGATGGCCGAGGTGCCGATCAACACTGCCTACCGCGGATCATTCCTCGAGCACCAGACCGCCACGGTGTCGCCGTCGGCCGCGGTGATCCACGCCGACTACGCCGACCGGTTCACCGAACTGCCCGAGGCGACAAGCACCATCGGCTGCTTCTACCTGCTGGGCGACGCCGGCGAGATCGCCAAGGGGGGGCGAGTGCTAGACGAGGCCGGACTTCGGTGGCGCAATTGGGACACTTTGCTGAGCGATGACAGCGCAGACCAGACCCTGCCCAAGGTGTCGTACCGGGACCTGGGGTCGGTTTTCTTCACGTCGGGCACCACCGGACTGTCCAAGGGGGTGATGATGCCCCACGCCCACATGCACTTGTTCGCCGACGAGTGCGTGTCGCTCACCCGGCTGACCGATGCCGACACCTACATGTCGTGCGGGCCGCTGTTCCACGGCAACTCGAACTTCCTGGCCGCCTATCCGGCGCTGGTGGCCGGGGCCCGCTACGTGCTCCAAGAGCGGTTCTCGGCCAGCCAGTGGCTTGAGCAGGTGCAAGAGTGCGGAGCCACCGTGACCAACTTCGTCGGTGTGATGATGGACTTCGTCTGGCAGCAGCCCCCCACCGCGGCAGATGCCGACAACGAGCTCCGGTGCGTGTTCGCCGCCCCCACCATGTCGAGCGTGCTGGAGGAGTTCAAGGCCCGGTTCGGCATCGAGGCGTTTGTGGAGGTGTTCGGCCTGACCGAGACGTGCATGCCGATCCTCACGCCCTACGGAGAGGACCGCCCCGCGGGGGCGGCCGGGCTCTTGAACCGGGACTGGTTCGACATCCGACTCGTCCACCCCGACACCGACGAGGAGGTGGCGGTAGGCGAGGTGGGCGAGTTGGTGGTGCGCTCCCGGATTCCGTGGACCACGTGCATGGGCTACTACGGCATGGCCGAGCAGACCTGGGAGGCCTTCAGGAATCTGTGGTTCCACACCGGCGACGGGCTCCGCCGGGACGCCGAGGGCTGGTACTACTTCGTGGACCGCCTCAAAGACGCCATCCGCCGCCGGGGGGAGAACATCAGCTCGTTCGAGGTGGAGCAGGCCCTGATGGGCCATGAGGCCATTGCCGAGGTGGCGGTGGTGGCGGTGCCCGCCGATCAGGAGGCCGGGGAGGACGAAGTGCTGGCCGCGGTGGTGCTGGAGCCCGACTCTGAGCTCAGCGCCGAGGATTTCTGGGCCTATGCCGACCGTCGGCTTCCCTACTTCGCGGTGCCCCGCTATGTGCGCTTCACGCCCGAGCTGCCCAAGACGCCGTCGGAGAAGGTGCGCAAGATAGAGCTGCGAGAGCAGGGAGTGGACGATCAGACCTTCGACCGGGGGCCGATCAGCCGGCCGAAGGATCGCCGGTGAGCGGCGGCATGGGTGTGACCGGGCTGTTGCCGATGAGCCCAGGAGGGCGTCGATGAGCCAGAGCGCAGACAAGCAGACCGAGGTGCTGGCCTCGGGGCGCGGCCGGGTGATGTGCATGGACTCGGCCTATGACGTGGACGAGACCAACCGGGATCGGGACGTGTGCGTCAACTCGTCGTATTGCGGGGTGCTGCCCGCCCGGTTCATCGCCGAGCACCGGCCCCGGGCGGCCATCGGCATGGACTGCGGAGTGGGGCCGGAGGGCTCCGCCATCGCCGGGCTGTGGTACCTGGAGGCGCTGGGCATTCCTGCTGCGGTGGCCGATGTGATGACCGCCCATTTGGGCGACGGCGTACATCTGTATGAGCACGGGGTGGTCAGCTTCGTCAACCAACTGGCCCTGGACTGCGGGGTGAGCACGGGCATGGCGGTGCGGGACGCGGCCGCGGCCTTGTTGGCCAACGACCCGGTGGCGGGCGCGGCCGCGTCGGAGATCACCAACCGCACCGTGATGGAGACTGCACCCGACGGGCGCTGTGTGGTGGCCGCCGACTCCATCGCCTTCGGAACTGCCGAGGACACCGACCGCAACGTGCTGGTCACCGCGGGCCACACCGGCCGCTCGGCGGTGCCCTACCTGCGCCGCTGCCGACCGTTCGGGTTCATATGCTCTGACGGCGGGCGGGGCATGGACGACTCGGGCATGGCCGGGCTCTACATCGTGGAGGCCGACGGCTTGGCCGGCGCCACCGTGGACGCCCGCCGAGCCCGCATGGGCAGCGGGCTGTCCCACTACCACGACGGCATCATCTCGGCCGCCAACTCCCTTGCCGCCGGCGCTGGCGTCGAGATCGGCATGCCCTGCCCCCAAGCCGCCAGCCTGCTGCTGCATCGGTAGTGCATCGCTAGCATGACGAAACCGTGACCGCCGACATCAAAACAGTGCTCCGATGACAGCCCTGGCCGCAGCCGACCTGCTGGCGCAGTCGTCTGATGACTCCATCATCGACGAAGCCCTGACCGTGTCCGACTGGATACAGGCCGGGATCATCGTGGCGGCCACGATTGTGGTGGCTGTGCTGGTTGCCCGACTGGTGCGGAGGGTGCTGATCCACGTGGTGGGGTCGGGCTTTGCGGCGATCGTGACCGCCAGGCTGGTCGGCTACCTCCTTTTCCTGATCGGGCTGTTCTACGCGCTCACCAGCCTCGGGGTGCAGGTGGGACCGCTGATCGGCGCCATCGGGCTGGGCGGCCTGGTCCTGGCGCTGGCCTTGCAGAAGCTGGTGGAGAACTTCTTTTCCGGGTTGATCCTTCAGGCTCGCCGGCCCTTCCGAGTGGGCGACACGGTGCTGCTGGGCGACCACCTGGGCGTCGCCACCGACATCGACTCCCGTACCACCGTGCTGCGCGGCCTCGATGGATCTGCGGTGCGGGTTCCCAACAGCGAGGTGGCCGCCGGGCCCATCATCAACCTCACCAACGAGTCGTTGCGACGCAGCGAGTTGGAAGTAGGCGTGGCCTACGACACCAACCTTCAAGCAGCCACGCAGTGCTTGACCGAGGCGCTCGAGCAAGTAGAGCGGGTGAGCGCTGAGCCGCCCTCACAGGCGCTGCTCACCCGCTTCGGATCTTCCAGCATCGACTTCACGCTTTACTACTGGCACAAGAGCGATGTACCGACCGAGTTGGCCACCCGCCACGACGTGATCCTGTCGGTGCACCAGAGCTTCGCCGCCGCGGGCATAACCATCGCCTTCCCACAGGTAGTGGTGTGGTCGGGCCACGACGAAGACGACCAGCCCTACCAAGGCCGCGCCGGCATTATCTCGGCGGGTGCGGCACCCGGCACCCAGTCGAACATGCCGCCCGCCCTGGTTCGCCAGCTCTCCCGGTGGCGGGTCCGCTCCGGCATCCTGCGCCGTTTCAACCCCGGCGACTAGCCCGGCCAGCTGCTTGAAAGGAAGCGATGCCCAAGCTGGTTGTGACCGATCTAGATCGAACGTTCTGGGGCTTGGACTGCGTTGCGCCGGCAGCCCACTTGGAAGCGCTTGCCAAGCTGGAGGCCGCCGGCCATGTCGTACTGGCGGCCACCGGTCGCCGACTGCGGAACATCGCCCGACTGTTCGATATGAACGGTCTCCTCTTGCCCGCCGTCGCTCTCGACGGATCGATCGGAATGGACTTCGCCACCAAGGAGCGCTTCCACCGCATCGCATTCGACCCCACTGCCCTTTGGGAGCTGCTGGCCACCCTCGACACCCACGGCATCCGCCCCTGTCTATACATAGACGACCGGGGCGAGCCCGGCGGGGACGTGGTGCTGCCCGAGAACCCAACCAGTGAACCCACCCATCTGGAGTTCCTCGAAGAAGACGTCAACCACGCCCTCAGCCCCGCCGACGTCGAGGCCGATGTGCTGGAGCTGGTGTTGACCGGCATGACCTCAGACCTCGCCCATCTGGCGGCCAAGGAGGTCCATTCAAAGTCGCTGGGAATCGCCCGAGTCGACGAACCCGACCCCCTCTACGGAGGAAGCCGCCTTACAGTGTCACCTCCCGGAATATCCAAAGTCTCCGGAGTAGAGGCCTTCTGCCGATGGCAAGGACATGACGTCGACTTCGCCGCCATCGGCGACGGCGTAAACGACCTCGAACTGCTAGAAGCCGCCTCCATCAGCATCGCCATCGCCAACAGCCACGCCAGCCAAGCCGCCACCCCCCACCACACCATCCCTCCCCCCGAACAATCCGGCTGGGCCACTGTGCCAAGCCTCGTGAGCTAGGGCGATCGACTCCCTGACTCACTTCCTAGCCCATCAAGCTGGCGAGGGCGTCGACGTGGTGGCGCCAGTCTTGGGGGGAGAGGGCTAGGGGGACTAGGAGGACGTGCTCTAGGCCGGCTTCTAGGTAGGGGGTCAGGGTTTCGGCTACGTGGTCGATATCGCCGATGACCATTTCTCGGTCGCCGTAGCCGTCGCCTACTACTGACCAGCGGCCGGCGCTGTCGAGCGGGTTGCCGAGTCTTAGCTCCATGTGGATGGAGATTGTGGTGTCTTCGGGAGCGCGACCTAATCGGCTCTGTTCGGCTCGCAGCACCTCCAGGCGTTCGGCGAAGACTGCGGGTGGGGCCCAGGTGCCCATCCAGCCTTCACACCTTGCGGCTCGGCGGAGGGCCCCGGGGGATGATCCGCCGATCCAAATGGGGATCGGCGCCGCGGGCTGGGGGTTGATTCTCACACCGGTGAAGCTGAAGAACTCGCTCTGGAACTCAGTGGCCCCCGACCAGGCGGCCCGCCAACCGGCGATGTAATCGTCCAAGCGCTGAGCCCGATGCACCATGGGCACGCCGCAGGCCTCGAACTCGGGCTCCAGCCACCCGGCCCCCACCCCGAGGATGGTGCGACCCGGGGCCAGCCAGTCGAGGGTGGCCCATTGCTTGGCGAACTGCATGGGATTCCGATAGGCGGGAATCAGCACCGACGTGCCCAGACCCACCCGCTGAGTGTGGGCCGCCACGGCCGACAGCAACGGCACCGGCTCGGGAAAGAACGACGGCATCCCCTCCAAGTCCACCGGCACGGCCACATGGTCAGCGGTCCACACATCGTCGAAGCCGGCGGCCTCAGCCTGCTGGGCAATCTCCACCAGGAGATCCAGCGAGGCAGCCCGCCCGAGCTGGGGCAGGTGGATGCCCCATCTCATTGGCTTGCTGCCGATCCGTTCAAGACCGCATCCATGGCTCGCTCAGTACCGATACCGCGGCCAGGGCGGGTGGATCGAATACTCCACCACCCCGTAGCCCCGCTCGCCGGTCTCCAGCACCTCAAAGTCGAAGAACGGTTCGTGGCAGTCCAGGCGAACCTCAGCGTCGTTCTCATCCCTCATGAGCCCATTGCGGGTGTGGGCGTGCTTGCGGCCGGTGCGCACGGTGAGCAATTCGCCATCAGTGGTCTCGAAGGTCATATCGAAGGCCATGGCGGTGCGCTGGTCCTCCTCCAGCCGGGGCACACACGTGGCCGCCCGCAGCGCACGGGTGCCGTCGCCGTCGCCGATCCACCCGCCCACCGAAGGGGTGTCACCGGGCAGCGGCTGGGTGGGACTCATCCACCCAAAGGCGTTCAGATGCCGATCGGAAAGCTGCACCGACGGCCAGAAATGCCCCCACGACTCGGCCTGGGTACGACGATGGCGCACATCCCAGGGCCCGGGCCGCTCGAACCGATGCGTCCAGGAGTGATCCCGATGCGACCAGCAGTCAATAGCCCGCCGCTCCCCCGCCCGAGGCCCGCCCCGAGACTCGAACTCGCCCCGGCACACCAGTGCCTGCTCGTAGTGCCCGCCATAACCCTCGTAAGCCCCCAGGGGGTTCCCCCCGAAGCAGTCGTTGTAGTCGAACACGCCAAAGCGGTCTTCGAACACCAAATCGAAACCAAAGCGGGGAGCATCAAGCTCCCAGCGATAACGCGAGAAGGGCTCCTCCACGGAGTAGGACACCCGCCCGTCGCCCAGCACGGAGAACTCCAGTTCATCGGTAAGAGGTTGACGAGAAGCCCATTGCACCGGGACACCGTCGATGACGTAGTACGCGCTGGCCCGCAGATACCCGTGGGACAGGCTGGCGTGGATGTGGTTGATGCCGTACACGTCGGCGTCCCGGTCGCACACCGAGAACCAGAAGTTGTCGCTCCACAGGGCATCAGAACCCGGCGGCGGGGAATGGAGGTATTCGTCGGAAGTGCTGAGCGGCATCGGGGATGACAATACGCTTTGGGCTCCAAGGGTAGGAAAACAGGCCCGAAGCGGATAGAAACTATTTCCATGGCCGATCTGCCTCCGATCACCCCGATGCCCACCGTCGCCGACTGCGTTCTCCCCTGGGACGGGCCGGTCAGCGACACTGTGGCAGCCATCGGCGCGGCTCGTTCTACATGCGGCGACACCTTCGTGATCGACAGCGGCGAAGACCGCTACTTGTTCTTGTTCTCACCGGCCGGCCTCAGGGACTTCTACGCGGTACCCGAGCAGCAGGCCAGCAAGGGCATCGCCGACTGGAAGATGCTGGTCCGCAAACTGCCCGACGAGCTGTTCGACGGCAGGCGCACCCTGCCCCACGAGCTGTTCACCCGGCCCAACGTGTCCGGCTACCTGGAGGCACTGGAAGAGGCCATCTCGATCCAACTGGCAGAGCTGAGCCCGGGCGACGAGATCGACTTGTTCGACTTCACCCGCCGCCTCGGCCACCGGATGGGCCTAGCCAGCTGGGGCGGGCGCGAGATCCTGCGCTCAGACAGATTCGAGGAACTGATAAAGGCGCTTGATGTGCTCGACGGGTCCGAGGCATTCGTGGCCCCTACCCGGATGCGCGAAGTGGAGCAGTCGGGAAAGGCCGTCGAGTATGCCGCAATGGCCAAAGCCGAGCAGATCCTGGCCGACTCCATAGCCACCCGCAGCCAGCCCGTCGGCGACCTGCTCGACACGATCCTCGAACGGTGGGCCGACGCCCCCGATGCCGAACGGCTGACCGGGGTGGCCCGAGACGTGATCTTGGTCCACCTCGGGTCGATGTCAAACCTGTTCGCCGCCCTCGGATGGTCGCTGGTCCATTTGGTCCAGCACCCCGATGTGCTCGCCCGGGTGCGGTCCGGCCAAGGCGACGATCAAGACTTGGTGTCGCGTTGCGCGCTGGAATCCACCCGGATCGGCCAGCGCTCAATCATGCTTCGCACCGTGCTCGAACCAGTGACCATCGACAACGGCTCACAAACCTACGAAGTGTCGCCCGGCGCCACCCTGGCCACGTTCCTGCCCCTCACCAACATGGACTCTGGGCCCGGATTGGATCGCTACGACCCCGACCGATGGAAGGGCCCCCGCCTGGTGTCGCCGCCGGGGGTGCCCTCCGAGTTGGTCATTACCTTCGGCGTCGGTCCCCACGCCTGTCCGGCCCGGCCCTTCTCGGTTACGGCGATGTCCCGAGTGATGGAGCGGCTGTTCGACACCTACGACCTAGAACCGCTGTTCGATGATCCCCAGCCGCGTCCCGACCAAATCGGGGGTGTCGCCCGTGCTGCGGGACCCTGCCGGGTGGCAGTGAGAGCCCGCTAAGTTCCCTCAGCCAGATCAGGCTCGCCCACGAGGCGAACCTGGCCGTCGCCTTTTTCCACCTCTCCCACGACGGTGGCCCGATGGCCGCCAGTTCGCAGCAGGTCGATGGCCTTGGTGGCGTCTCGGTCCCGCACCGCCACGATCATGCCCAGTCCGAGGTTGAACACCTTGGCCATCTCCTCATCGGCCACGTCGCCGATGCGCTGCAACTCGGCGAATACCGGCGGCTGCTCCCAACTGCTTCGGTCGAGCACCGCGTCGACTTTGTCGGGCAGCACCCGCGCCAGGTTGCCGGGGATCCCCCCGCCGGTCACATGGGCGATGGCCCGGGCGTCCACCTTGGCCAGCATGGCCCGCACCGCAGGGGCGTAAATCACCGACGGCACCAGAAGCTCGTCGGCCACTGAGTTGGAGCTCCCCTCCCAGGCGGGATCGCCCAGATCTCGCTCGGCCACCTCGAAATAGAGCCGGCGGGCCAGGGAGTATCCGTTGCATCGGAGACCGGGAGACGGCAGCCCGATCAGCGTGTCGCCGGGGCGCACCTCGGCCCCGGTGATCAGCCGCGACCTCTCCACCACCCCCACGGCAAACCCCACGAGCTCGAATTCGTCATCGGGCTCGTCTGCTGGATGCTCGGCCATCTCTCCGCCGATCAGGGCGCACCCGGCCTGACGGCATCCCTCGACCACCCCCACCACCAGTTGCTCGATCCGCTCAGGATCGAGCTTCTGCACCGATATGTAGTCCAAGAAGAAAAGCGGCTCGGCACCCTGGCACACCAGATCGTCCACGCACATGGCCACCAAATCGATGCCGATCGTGTTGAACCGACCGGCGGCCGAGGCCACGTAGGCCTTCGTTCCCACTCCGTCGGTGGTCGACACCAGCACCGGCTTCTTGTAGCCGTGGCGAGTGAAGTCGAAAAGCCCCCCGAAGCCGCCGATATCGCCAATGGCCTCCGACCGAAACGTCGAGCTCACATGCTCCTTGATGCGCTGAACTGCTTCCTCGCCGGCGGAGATGTCCACCCCCGACGTCGCATAGGTCTCACCCATTGGCAACAGCTTCCAACCGGGTCACAGCCTCAACCATTGCCGGTGGCCCAGAGCGATGGCGCGGCCTCGTCGTCATCTGCAAATTGAGCCGCCTCGCGCCCATAGGCGATCGAACCGGGCGGGGCCACCGGCACCGCCACCGGATAGTCCCCGGTGAGACAGGCATTGCAGAAGCCAGCCCCCACCGCGCCGGTGGCCTCGGTCAACCCCTCCAGGTCGATGAACGCCAGCGTGTCGGCCCCCACGTAGTCGCACATCTCGGCCACACTGAGGTGGGCCGCCAACAATTCCGTTCGGTCGCCGGTGTCCATGCCGAAGAAACAGGGCCAGCGATAGGGCGGCGAGCTGATGCGAAGATGAACCTCGGCGGCACCCGCCTCCCGCAGCATGGTGACCAAAGCCCTGGTGGTGGTGCCCCGCACGATGGAGTCGTCCACCACCACCAGGCGGTTGCCCTCGGTGCTGTCTCGCAGGGGGTTGAGCTTCATGCGCACCCCCATCGACCGCATCTGCTGGCTGGGGGCGATGAACGTGCGTCCTATGTAGCGATTCTTCACCAGCCCCTGGCCGTAGGGGATGCCGCTGGCCCTTGAGAACCCCTCGGCCGCGGGCAGTCCCGATTCGGGCACTCCCATCACCAGGTCGGCCTCTACCGGCGACTGCTCGGCCAGCAGCTCGCCCATCCGCACCCGGGCGTGGTGCACGCTTTGGCCATAGATCACCGAGTCGGGACGGGAGAAGTACACGAACTCAAACAGGCAAAGGCGGGGATCCACCCGCTCCTCTGGGAATGGGTGAACCGAATTCACTCCCTGGCCGTTGATCACCACCATCTCGCCCGGCGCCAACTCACGCAACAGGTGGGCGCCCACGATGTCGAGCGCAGGAGTCTCCGACGCCAACACCCAACCCCGTTCCAGCCGACCCAGGCACAGAGGACGGAACCCGTTGGGATCCCGCACTCCGATGACCCGGTTCTCGTCGGCCAGCACCAGCGAGAATGCCCCCTCCAGGCGGGGCAATACCCTCTTCAGGGCCTCCTCCAAGACCTTGCCCTCAGCTCGGCTCGACGGCGGCATCTGCCCAATTTCGATGGCCAGCAGCTCGGCAATCAGGTCGCTGTCTGAGCCGACCATGCCGGGCAAGATCGATGTCTCCTCAGCGAGTTGGGCGGTGTTGGTGAGGTTGCCGTTGTGGCCCAGCACAAACTGGTGGTCACCCGCGCTGCGGAAGACGGGCTGGGCGTTGCGCCAAGAACTGGTGCCCGCGGTGGAATAGCGAGTGTGCCCGATGCCCAGGCAGCCGTCGAGGGTAGCCAGGGTGCGGTCGTCGAACACGGTGGCTACCAGGCCCATGTCCTTGACCACGGTGATGTTGTCGCCGTCGCTCACCGCGATGCCGGCCGACTCCTGGCCCCGGTGCTGCAACGCGTAGAGGGCCAGATAGTTCAGATGGGCAACGGGATCATGGGGCGCATAGATGCCAACGACCCCGCAGGCCTCCCGGGGAGAGTCGTCCATGGGATCAGCCACTAGTCAATTCTGGCATGGGGGAGCGCCAGCGATCTGCAATCGCGGCCAATCCCAGATCTAGCAGCCCCTTGATTGCCAAGCGATCACCGGTGGCCAGCCCGATTCGGGCGACCGCCACGCCGGTGGCCGCAGCCGCCGCCTCCACCTCGGGCAGCAGTTCGGGGTGCACTGCCGCCACCACGCGAGAGGGCGCTTCGCTGAACAGCTCGGCGTGGCCGTGAATGCGAGCCCCTCGAAAGCCCACCCCAGACACAGCAGCCATCTCGGCCAAGGCCACTCCCAAACCCCCGCTGGACACATCATGGACGGCCGAGAGCCGGTCGTCGGCCACCAGGCCGGCCACTAGGCCCGCCACTCGCCGATGCTGCTCGTAATCCAGTACAGGCAACTGACCCCGCTTGTGGCCGGCAGTGGCGGCAGCCCATAGCGAGCCCGACAACCCGGCACCGGCCTCGCCCAGCACGATCACCCGGTCGCCGTCTCGCCACGCCAACCCGGGGGGAATCCGCGTCAAGCTGTCGATCACCCCGAGCAAGCCGATCACCGGGGTGGGATCGATGTTGTGGCCGTTGGACTCGTTGTAGAGGCTCACGTTGCCGCCCACCACCGGAATGCCGAAGGCGTCACAGGCCTCGGCCATTCCGTCCACCGCCTCGGAGAACTGCCACATCACTTCAGGATGCTCGGGGTTTCCGAAGTTCAGGCAGTTGACCACGGCCAGCGGTCGGGCCCCGACACAGGCCAGGTTGAGCACCGACTCGGCCACCGTCAACGCGGTGCCGGCCCGAGGGTCGACCGCGCACCAGCGATTGTTGCCGTCGGTGGTGAGGGCCAATGCCCGGCCGGTGTCGGCGCCGGTGGCCGGGTGCTTGAGCCGCAGCACGGCGGCATCGCCCCCGGGACCCACCACGGTGTTGCAAAAGAGCATGTGGTCATATTGGTGGTAGACCCACGACGGGTTGGACAGCATGTGCAGCAGGTCGGCACCCACGTCGGCGGGGGGCGGCAAATCATCAGCCGAATCGGACTTGGCCGCTTCCCATTCTCCCGGAGGACGCCGCGGCCGATCGTAGGAAGGCGCGTCCTCGTGTAGGGAAGCTGCCGGCAGCTCGCCCAGCACCGGCCCGTCCATTCCGTCTCTCACCCGAAGCAACCCGCCCTCTGTCACCCGGCCCACCACTGAGGCCTGCACGTCCCAGCGGTCGCAGATGGCCAGCACATCGTCGAGACCGTCGGGGGACACGATGGCCAGCATCCGCTCCTGCGATTCGCTGGTGAGAACCTCGAAGGGCTCCATCCCCGGCTCGCGACGGGGGACCGCGGCCACGTCTACATCCATTCCCACACCGCCACGGGAGGCGGTCTCACTCGTGGCACAGGTAAGTCCGGCCCCTCCTAGATCTTGGATACCCACCACCAGGCCGGCATCCAGCAAGGCCAGACAGGCCTCGATGAGGCGCTTCTCCTCAAACGGATCGCCCACCTGCACGCTGGGCCGCTTCTCAGCCTCCTTTTCCTCGTCGCCAAATGACGCCGAGGCCAGCACGCTCACCCCCCCGATGCCGTCGCGCCCGGTGGACGCGCCCAGGAGCACCGCCAAGTTGCCCTCGCCGCTGGCCCGGCCCAGCACCAGCCGATCGGCCGGCATCAAGCCAAGGCAGAGCACATTCACCAGGGGGTTGCCTGTGTAGGTCTCGTCGAAGACGGTCTCGCCTCCCACCGTGGGCACCCCGACCGCGTTGCCGTACCCGGAGATGCCCGACACCACCCCTTCGGCAATCCAGCGGCTGCGGGGATCGCTGGGAAGGCCGAACCGCAGTGAGTCCATCACCGCGATCGGGCGAGCGCCCATGGTGAAGATGTCTCGCAGGATGCCGCCCACCCCGGTGGCCGCCCCCTGATAGGGCTCGATGGCCGAAGGGTGATTGTGGCTCTCAATTCGAATGGCGGCGGCAATGCCGTCGCCGACATCGACTACTCCGGCATTTTCTCCCGGTCCGACCAATACCCATGGCGCCTCTGTTGGGAGTCGGCGCAAGTGAATCCGAGAAGATTTATATGAGCAGTGCTCCGACCACATGACTGCATACATCGCCAATTCGAGGTGATTTGGTGGACGATTCAATATCTTCTCGATGGCTTTAGCCTCGTCATCTGTCAGACCTAGGGACTGATGAAGCGATTTGTTCATCCCCAATAGACCTTATTATCCATAGGCTTGTAGGCGCTGCGAATGTAAACGTTTGAAACAGCAGTTTGAAATAGAGCGGCGAACATAGTTGTATATATGGGGCTAAAGAAACATCTGAAGCTCTTCCTTAACCAGACCAAGGAGAAAAAATGGTATCTGAAGAAGCCAAAGCCGCGCGGGCCGCTGGACAAGCTCAAGGCCGCACAGTCAGCCGTTATCTGACAGCGCTTGACTCCACCAAGCCCAAGAGGGGTCGGCAACGCTCTCAGGAAAGAATGCAGGCTCGCATCTCGGAGCTCCCAGGCGAGATCGCACAAGCCAAGCCGCTGAAGCGGGTTCATTTGATCCAAGAGCTCATGGACTTGGAAGCCGAACTTGCCAAAGAAGATGTAACGGTGGACATCAGCGCGATTGAGGGTGAATTCATCGCGATCGCCGCCGATTACAGCGAGCGCAAGGGCATTTCCTATGCGGCATGGCGTGAGGTCGGAGTGCCGGCCAGCGTGCTGAAAGCAGCCGGAGTGGCTCGCACCCGCTCGACTGACTAGTCAATACCGATCAAACCTCTCAACATCAGAGCACCATCGGTGCTCCCCAGTAACGGGTGAGCGGCGCGCTCAGGGTGGGGCATAAGCCCCACCACGTTGCCGTTTTCGTTTCGAATCCCTGCAATATCAGCGGTTGCCCCGTTTGGGTTGTCTTGGTAGGTAAACACGATTAAATCGTTTTCCCGCAAGGCCGCAAGTGCTTCTTCAGAACATACGTAGTTTCCTTCAAAGTGATTGATGGGAACATTTAGCTCGTCGCCCACTTTCATTCGCCGTGTCAACACTGAGTCAGTTGACTCCACCCTCAACACCGCAGGCTGGCACAAGAACTTCAACCCCTGATTCTTGTAGAGGGCTCCCGGAAGCAATTGCGCCTCAGTGAGAATCTGAAACCCGTTGCAGATGCCCACCACCGGTCCTCCATCTTGGGCGAATCGGGTTACCGCGTCCATGATAGGGGAAAACCGAGCCATGGCACCGGTGCGGAGATAGTCGCCATGGGCAAATCCGCCGGGCAGCACCACTGCATCAACATCGCCCAGCGACTTGTCTTTGTGCCAGAGAAGCTCGCCGGATCCTCCTACCGCGTCGACAGCCTCCACCACATCGTGCTCGCAATTTGAACCGGGAAAAACCACCACGCCGACTCTGGTGGTCATACGCGTTCCCAGTCGGTGTCGGCCGAGGGCACTGTCATGTCAATGGGCCCAGCGTGATATCCACATCTTCAATTACAGGGTTGGCCAGGAAGCGCTCGCACATTGACTCCACTTGGTGACGGGCATCGCGTTCATCAGAAGCCTCCACCACAAACCGCAGGCTCTTGCCCACTCGTACATCGCTCACGCCGTTGAAGCCCAGCGCGGGCAGCGCCCGCTCAATTGTCAGGCCCTCGGGATCGGCAATTCCCTCGCGGAGGCTCACCTCCACAATCACATCAAACTCTTTGCTCATGAGCTTCCGGGCCAGTCGGCGAAACTGCGTCCGGTGATGATCTCGTAGGCACTTACGTAGCGAGCCGCGCTGGCCTCTACCACCTCGTCGGGCAGCGGCGGCGGCGGATACTGCTTGTCCCAATCCAAGGTGCTGAGGTAGTCGCGTACCGGCTGCTTGTCGTACGACGGAGGCGTGGCCCCCGGCACCCAACCGTCCACCGGCCAGAAGCGGGAGGAGTCGGGGGTGAGTACCTCGTCGGCCACCACCAGAGTTCCATTCACCATGCCCATCTCGAATTTGGTGTCGGCGATGATGATGCCCTTCTCGGCGGCCGCCTCTGATGCCCGGCTGTACAACTCCAAGGACGCGTCGCGGGCCTGTTCTGCCAGATCAGGGCCCACCAACTCCACGGCCTGGTCGTAGGAGATGTTCTCGTCGTGGCCCGATTCGGCCTTGGTAGAGGGGGTGAACACCGGCTCGGGCAGCTTGTCGGATTCCCGGAGCCCGGAGGGTAGGGCCTGGCCGTGCATGGTCCCCTGGCTCTTGTACTCCTTCCAGGCCGACCCGCTCAGATAGCCCCTCACGATGCACTCGATGGGCAGCATCTCGGCCCGATGGCAAAGCATGGTCCGCCCGGCCACCCCGTTGCTCTGGGCCTCAGGGGGGAAATCGGCCACATCGGTGGATATGAGGTGGCTGGGCAGAACATCGGCCAGAGTCTCGAACCAAAAGGCCGACATGGCGGTCAATACCCGCCCCTTCTCGGGTACGGGCTCGTTCATCACCACGTCGAAAGCCGAGATGCGATCGGACGCGATCATCAGCAGCCGGCCGTCGCCCGCGTCGAAGATGTCGCGGACTTTGCCGGAATGAACGGGGGGCAGGTTGATGTTCTTCGTGCTCACAGGATCGACTCCGGTTGGTAGTGGGCTGTGTCGGGATATTGGGCGGCCAACTCATGGGCACGGGCCGCAAAGGCCCGCGCTTGATCGGGGGCAGCCCCGGCCAGCAACAAAGGCTGGCTCTTGATTTCATCGACATTGACGGCCGATATCGGCAACCTGTCGTCATCGGCAATAGACGAAAAGAACTCGTCTCCCTTGGGGACATGCTCAGAGATGATTCGATGGGCCTCTTCCCGGCCGGCTCCGGCGGCCACCGAGGCCATCAAAACTCGGGTGGCAGCAAGCGCCGGCAGGTTGGCGGCCAGCTCCGCCGCGATCGCCTCTTCGAACACAGCCAGTTCCTTGAGCACGACTAGTGCAGCCTCGAGCTGTCCATCGAGAGCGAAGAACGCGCCGGGCAAGGCCACCCGGCGCACCACCGAGCAGCTCACGTCGCCCTCGTTCCACTGGTCGCCCACCAAGGCGGCCACCATGTCGGCGTAGCCCTGCACCACTGCCGAGAGTCCGCAGATGCGCTCGGACGTGCGGGCGTTGCGTTTGCCGGGCATGGCCGACGAACCCACCTGTCCAGCCTGAAAGCCCTCAGTGATCAGGCCTTGTCCGGCCATGAGCCGGATGGTCCGGGCCAAGTTGGCGGGGGCCGATGACGCCTGCACCAGCGCGGTAGCCACGTCGTAGTCCAGCGACCTCGGATAAACCTGACCCACGCTGCCCATCGTGTCGGCAAATCCGAGACTGGCGGCCACCCGGCTTTCGAGTTCAGCAGCCTTCTCGGCCTCGCCTAAGAACAGATCGATCTGATCTTGCTGGGTGCCCACCGGGCCCTTAAGCCCTCGCAGGCGGTAGCGGTCAAGCAGGTCGTCGATCCGACCCAAGGCGGCCAGCGCCTCCTCGCCGTAGTTGGCGAAGCGTTTGCCCAGGGTTGTGGCCTGGGCGGGCACGTTGTGGGAGCGGCCCACCATCACCAACTCAGAGTGGGTGTCGGCCTGGGCCCCCAAAGCGCACACCACCGCCACCAGCTTGTCCCGCACCAATCGCAGCGAATCGCGAATCTGGAGTTGCTCGATGTTCTCGGTGAGGTCGCGTGACGTCATCCCCTTGTGAATGTGCTCGTGGCCAGCCAGCGCGCAGAACTCTTCGATGCGGGCTTTGACGTCGTGGCGGGTGATTCGCTCCCGCTCTCGAATGGACTCCAAGTTCACTAGGTCGATCACCGACCGATAGGCCTCGACCACCCCGTCGGGAACTTCGATGCCGAGACCCTTCTGGGCCTCCAGCACCGCCACCCAAAGGCGGCGCTCGGCTTTGACCTTGCCCTCTGGCGACCAGATAGCCGCCATCGCCGCGCTGGCGTAGCGGTCGGCCAGAACGTCGGGGATCTGGTCCTTGTCAGCCACCGGCCATCTCAGCGCGATGGGCAGCCAGCCTCTCGGCCAGCCCCGGGTCGGTCACTGCCAGAATCTGAATGGCCAAAAGGGCCGCGTTCATGGCCCCGTTGATGGCCACTGTGGCCACCGGGATGCCCTTGGGCATCTGCACGGTGGAATACAGGGAGTCCACCCCGTTCAGTGCTCCGCCGGCCAAGGGCACGCCGATCACCGGCAAGGTGGTCTGGGCCGCGGTTGCCCCAGCTAGGTGAGCAGCCATGCCCGCACCGCAGATGATGGCGCCGAAGCCGGCGTCGCGGGCACCGGACACAAAGTGGCGGACCTTTTCGGGAGTTCGGTGGGCCGACATGACCTCCCAATGGCACTCCACGCCGAACTGTTCCAACGTGGTGCGGGCCGGTGCCATGGTGTCCTCGTCACTCGACGAACCCATGATGACAGCGACTTTGAAGCTCATGCTGATTCCCTCTGTGAAGCGCCCTCAACCGCCGCGGCGGCGATGTCAAAGCGAACGTAGCGGCCCGGCCAATCAATGTGGGTGACCCCGGCATATGCCCTCTCCCGGGCGGCGGCCAGATCGGGCCCTTGCCCCGTGACATTCAGCACTCGACCGCCCGCCGTGACCAGCTCTAGACCGTTCTGACCAGCAGAAATAGAACCGACTCCGCCTTGAGCAGCCGATGCCACACCAGCGCAGAACACCGTCACACCCTCCACCGCGTTGGCTGCCTCAATGCCGGCAATTGGATCACCGGTACGGGGGGAGGCGGGGTAGCCCTCGGAGGCGCATACCACCGTGACCGCGGCGTCATCATCGAAGACCGGGTCGTCCTCGAGCGAGCCGGCGGCCGCGCCAGCCAACAGGTCGGCCAAGTCGGACTTCAACCGGGGTAGCACCACCTGGGCTTCGGGGTCGCCGAAGCGCACGTTGTACTCCAGCACCTTTAAGCCTTGGGGGGTCAGCATGAGCCCGGCGTAGAGCACGCCCCGATAGTCGACCCCCCGCCGCCCCAGCTCGGCCAGCGTGGGCAGCACGGCCCGGTCCATCACCTCGTCCACCGCATCGGTTCCGGCCACCGGCACCGGTGAGTAGGCCCCCATGCCGCCGGTGTTGGGGCCGACGTCGCCCTCGCCGATGCGCTTGAAATCCTGGGCCGGGGCCAAGGGCACGGCGCGATGGCCATCGCACACCGCGAGTACTGACAGCTCGGGGCCGGTGAGGCCCTCTTCGATCACCACCCGACGCCCGGCGTCGCCAAAGGCCTCCCCCGACAGGTAGGACCTCACCGCGTCATCGGCTTCACCCCGGTCCTCGGTGACCAGTACCCCCTTGCCCGCGGCCAGGCCGTCAGTTTTGATAACGAACAGGTCGCCCATGCCGTCAAGAAAGCGGAGAGCCGCCTCAAGCTCAGTGAACGAACCGTGGCCCGCGGTGGGCACCCCAGCGGCCACCAGCAATTCCTTCATCCATGCCTTGGACCCCTCCAAGAGGGCACCGTCGGCTCCGGGGCCGAAAACCAGCCGACCTGCCGCTCTCAATTCGTCGGCCAGACCATCCACCAGCGGGGCCTCGGGGCCGATCACATATAGATCGGCTTCAATCTCGGTTGCTGGTGCGGCAACAGAGCCAGGGATGCCGGGATTTCCCGGGGTGACCACCACATCGCACGACCGACCGAGCACATGGGTCAATGCGTGCTCTCGGCCCCCTTGGCCTATTACGCAGACCCTCACAAGACTGGGCCCGATTGAAACAGAGTCATCGGAACAAATCCCCTGCCGACGACGCAGACTTTCACGGGACCGGGCTGAAGGAGATGAATTGGTCCCGTCCAGGACCCACGCCGACCAGGGTGGCAGGCACACCGGCCTGCTCCTCAATGAACCGCAGATAGTCCTCAGCCTCGCGGGGCAGCTCGGCGCGATCCCCAACCCCGCTCAGATCGGTGCACCACCCCGGCAGCTCCTCATAAATCGGCACCGCCCGGTGGATCTCCGACTGGTGGTAGGGCATCGAGTCGCGGCGCTCGCCATCCACCTCATAGGCCACGCACACCTTTATGGGATCGAGGGCATCGAGCACGTCAAGCTTGGTGATGGCCAGATCCGACAGGGAGTTCACCCGCACCGCGTGACGCAACATCACCGTGTCCAGCCAGCCACAGCGGCGGCGGCGCTTGGTATTGGTGCCGTACTCCCGGCCCACATCCACCAAGTGGTCGCCAATCTCGTCGGTCAGCTCGCAGGGGAACGGCCCCGACCCCACGCGGCTGATATACGCTTTGGTTACCCCGATCACCCGGTCGATGTGGCGAGGGCCAACCCCGGCCCCGACGCAGACCCCGCCGGCTACCGGGTTGGATGAGGTGACAAACGGATAGGTGCCGTGATCCAGATCCAAGAACATGGCTTGGGCCCCTTCGAACAGCACGTTTTGGCCCCCCTCCAGGGCATCATGGACCAATCCCACCGTGTCGGCGATGTGGGGCTCCAGGCGGGGGCGGCACTCCTCCAGGTATTGGTCGGCCAGTGCCTCGAGGTCGAACGGCAGTCGGTTGTACACCTTGGCCAGAAGTGGATTCTTCTCGTGCAGCACCACGCCGAGCTTCTCCCGGAAGATCTTGGGATCCAGCAGGTCCTGCACTCGTAGCCCTACCCGGGCCGCCTTGTCGGCGTACGCCGGGCCTATCCCCCTCTTGGTGGTGCCCAGCTTGTTGCGCCCCAGATGCCGCTCGGCCACCACGTCAAGCGTCTGGTGATAGGGCAGGATGAGGTGGGCGTTTCCGCTGATCTTCAGCCGCCCGCAGTCGACGCCCGCCACCGACAGACGGTCCATCTCGTCGAGGAGCACCCTGGGGTCGATCACCACGCCGTTGCCAATCATGGGGGTCACGTGGGGATAGAGAACTCCGCTGGGAACGAGCTGAAGCTTGAAGGTCTGCCCCTCCACCACCAGGGTGTGACCGGCGTTGTGGCCGCCCTGATAGCGCACCACCATGTCCATATCGCGAGCTAGGAGGTCGGTGAACTTGCCCTTGCCCTCGTCACCCCATTGCGTCCCGACGACCACGGTTGCTGGCAATGCACTACCCCATCAGCGTGGCTTACGAATTGACACTACTCGCGCCCAACCGGGGATTGACGAGCAATAAAGGGCATTTGGACGGGACCAACGGGCAAGGCCCGGAGAATTCAGCGCCGGGCCACCATGCGGGACAAGGTGAGCGCGTAGTCGCCTCGGGCGTCGGTCCACAAGCGCTCCATGGCCAAGCCCACGCTGGCCAGTTCGGGGCCGATGTTCTCAGACCGGAACTTGGCGCTGATCTCGGTCCGCATGCGCTCACCCTGGGCGAAGTCCACGGTCATGTCCAAGCCGCCGATGGTCACTCGTTGCGCGCCACGCGACCGCAGCCACATCTCTATCCACTCCTCATCCGGGTCGAAGCGGGCCTCATGCTCAAACTGGTCCAGGTCGAAGTCAGCATCGAGGCGGTGGTTGATCACCGACAGCACGTTGCGGTTGAACGCCGCAGTCACACCCTCGGGGTCGTCATAGGCCGCGATCAGCCGATCGTGGTCCTTGACCAGGTCGAAGCCCAGCAAAAAGGTATCCCCTGGCACCATGGCGTCGGCCACGGCAGCCAGGAAGTCCTTGCGAGGCGCCGGGGGGAAGTTGCCGATCGTGCCCCCCAAGAGCATCAGAAGCCGGCAACCGCCATCGGGAATGTGCCCCAAATGGTGCTCGAAATCGCCCACCACCCCGTGAACCGCCAATCCCTCATAGGCCTGAGCCAATTCGGCAGCAGCGGTTCTGAGGGTGGCCTCGCTGTTGTCGAACGGCACGTAGCGGCGGAGCCGACCGGTAGCCGCGAGGGCGTCGAGCACGATCCTGGTTTTCTCCGAGGTGCCCGAACCGAGTTCCACCACGGTGTCGGCCCCTGATCGCTCGGCGATCACGTCGACCTCCCGCTCCAGGATCTCCCGCTCCCGCCGGGTGGGGTAGTAGTCGGGCAGGCGGGTTATCTGATCAAACAGCTCGCTTCCCCGATCGTCGTAGAACCACTTGGGGGGAAGCTCCTTGGGCTGGGAAGAGAGCCCTTCGGACACATCGGTCCGAAGCGCCCGATCGATCCAGGCGCGGTCCAAATGGATGTCGACGACCGGCTGGATCATCACCCGTCCTGGGCCAGGCGAACGCCCGAGAAGTGCCAGCGGGTGTGGGGATGGAAGAAGTTGCGGTAGGTGGCCCGGATGTGGCCCGGCGGGGTCACGCAGGCGCCACCTCGGAGCACGAACTGGTTGACCATGAACTTGCCGTTGTACTCGCCCACCGCGCCGGGTGCGGGCCGGAACCCGGGATAAGGACCGTAGGGGCTGGAGGTCCACTCCCACACGTCTCCGAAGAGCTGGTGCAGGCCATCGCCAGCAGGAGCAGGGGCGGGATGCCAGCGACCCTGGCCGCCCAGGTTGCCCTCTGGCCTCTGATCAGAGACGGCGTGCTCCCATTCGGCCTCGGTGGGGAGCCGAGCGCCAGCCCAGCGGGCAAAGGCATCGGCCTCGTAATAGGACAGGTGGCAAACCGGCTCGTCGGGCGATAGCGGTTGAAGACCGTGGAGTGTGAACACCCGCCAGCCTTCGTCGGAGTGAAAGTCCCAGTAGGAGGGCGAATCCCAGCGATGTTCCATCCGCTGTTGCCAGCCGTCGGAAAGCCACAGGGTAGGGGTGACATAGCCGCCGTCGGCCATGAACTCCAGCCACTGGCCGCAAGTCACCAAGCGATTGGCCAGCCGGTACGAGGGGAGGATGGTCCTGTGGCGAGGGCTCTCGTTGTCGAAGGCGAATCCGTCGCCATCGTGGCCAATCCACATCTCTCCACCGTCGAAACTGGACCAGTTGGCTGTCTGCTGACCATTGGCCAGCACATCAGACTCTGGCACTTCAGCCAGCTCGGGGGGAAGATCGTGGTAGGCGGGCCACAGCGCCCGGTTGGTCGACAGCACATGCTTTATGTCCATGAGCAGCAGCTCTTGGTGCTGCTGCTCATGGTTGAGGCCCAACAGCACCAACTCGGCGGTGGCATCGTCCAGCGGGCGAGCCAGCATCTCGGCCATCGCCTGGTCCACATGGGATCGGTAGGCGGCCACCTCTTCGCACGATGGTCGGGAGAGATTGCCCCGCTCGGGCCGGGGGTGTCGGTCACCCACAGCCTCGTAGTACGAGTTGAACAGGAAGCCGAACGCCGGGTGGAATTCGCGATAGCCCTCCAATCGGGTCTTGAGCAGGAAGGTCTCGAAAAACCAGGTCACATGGGCCCTATGCCACTTGGTCGGGCTGGCGTCGGGCATCGACTGGATGCATTGATCTTCGCTGCTCAAGGGTTCGGCGAGCGCGTCGGTGTAGGACCGAACGGATTGGTAGCCCACCAATAGGTCGGAGAAGTCGGAGGCGAGGGTCACGGTCACAAGAGCGGCAGGGCTTGCACTTTATCCGCCTCCACCTGGTTTCTCCGATCTCAGACTCTTCGATAGAGCACGATGTCGGCCCGCTTTGACTCCAGTTCCTGGGTGAGGCGCGCCACTTGAACCTTGAGCCTGGCCACCTCTTCCTCCAGGGCCAGTATCCGCTCCACGCCGTCGAGGTTCATACCTTCGCTAGTGAGCTCGTGCACCCGGCGGAGCTTCTCGATGTCGGCATCGCTGTAGCGCCGGCTCCCCCCACCGGTGCGGGCCGGCTGCACTAGGCCCCGGCGGTCGTAGATCCGGAGGGTTTGGGGATGGATCCCGGCCAACTCAGCAGCCACCGAGATGACGTATACCGCCCGGTCGCGGCCTCGAGGATCGATCATGTTCACTCCTCCATCGACTCTTCGAACGCTTCCAGAGCCTGGCGCTGTTTATCGCTCAGCTCGGTTGGAACCTCTAGGTCCACTGTTACCAACAGATCGCCGGTTCCCTTGGCAGTCTCGATGCCCTTCCCCCGTACTCGCAATACTCTTCCGGGCTGGCTGCCGGCGGGGAGGCGCAGCGTCACCGGGTCGCCCTCAAATGTGGGCACCGAGATCGCCGCGCCGAGTGCGGCCTGGGCAAAGGAAACTGGAACGGTGACGGTGAGGTTCTTGCCTTGACGGCCGAACACCGGGTGAGTTTTGACTTTGACCGTCACATACAAGTCGCCGGGCGGACCACCGTTGACCCCCAACTCCCCTTTGCCGGCCAACTTGATCTTCTGGCCGTCTCCTACCCCAGCAGGAATGCGAACAGAAATGGTGCGTCCGGATCGTGCGGTGTCGCCCCTCAGTGTCAAGTCTGTGGTGGTGCCCCGCACCGCCTCGGCGAAGTCCAGGGTCAGGTGGGCGTTGAGATCGTGACCCCTTACCGGGCGGGTCTGGCCGCTGAACGGGGGTCCGCCTCGGTCGAAGCGGCCGCCGCCCATAAGTGCCGAGAAGATGTCGGCTAGATCGCCCTCCATGGTGAAGCCGCCCGGACCGGCCTGAAAGTTCATAGGCCCCATGTGGCGCACCTGGTCGTATTGGGCCCGGCGCTCGCCGTCGCCCAGCACGTCGTAGGCGGCCGTCACCTCCTTGAACCGCTCTTCGGCTTTGGCGTCTTCGGGGTTGGCGTCGGGGTGCAGCTTGCGGGCAAGTTTGCGGTAGGCCTTGGTGATCTCTTTGTCTGAGGCCGACGGGGAGACGCCCAGGGCCTTGTAGTAGTCAGTCTCCAGCCATTCCCGCTTCACGTCCATGCTGCGTTCGCCTCCGTCCTACCCCCGGACCTTCACCATGGCGGGTCTCAGCACTCGGCTGTTCCACTCGTAGCCGGCCCGCAACACCTCGGCGATCACCGCCTCTCCCTCTCCCGGCTCGTGTACGACGGCCTCGTGGCAGTTGGGGTCGAACGGCGCGCCGGGGTCGTCCAGCTTGGCCAAGCCCTCTTTCTCCAGCGCACCGAACAGCGCGTCCCGAATGGGGACGACATCGGTGGCCCCTTGGGCCACCGCGGCATCGCAGGCGTCCAAAACCGGAAGCACTCTCTCCACGATGTCGGCCGCAGCCATGGCCTTCGTATCCTGCTGGCGCTCGGCCGCCTTGCGTCGGTAGTTGGCAAACTCAGCGGTCACCCGTTGGAGGTCGTTGAGATAGCCGTCCCGCTGAGAAAGCAGCTCCTCAAAGGAGGGCAGCTCCCCAGTTTCCTCGATCTGTTCCGCAACAGGGGGTTCGGCCTCTGCGTCCATTAGACCTTCAGCGGCCTCCTCGTTGGACAAATCCTCGTCGGCCAGATCAGCCGCAGCCTCGTCGCTCACTGGGAGCTTCCGTCATCTTCGTCTTCGACGATCTCGGCGTCGACGATGCTGTCATCGTCTGAGGCGCCGCCAGCATCAAAGTCACCCGGGGAATCGAAATCCCCGGGGGCATCGCCAGCCGCCGCGGCAGCCTGCTCATACATGGCCGCCCCGATCTGCTGGCTGATGGCCGACAACTCCTCGGTGGCCGAGCGGATGCGGTCGAGATCCTTCTCGTCGATGGCCGATTTCAGCTCACCCAGCTTGCCCTCAACCTCGGCGCGCTGGTCGGCATCCACCGAGTCGCCGGCCTCGGCCAGCAGTTTCTCCACTTGGTACACCAGGCTGTCGGCATTGTTGAGAGCCTCGGCCTCCTCCCGGCGCCGGGCGTCCTCGGCAGCGTGGGCCTCGGCGTCGGCGACCATCTGATCGATGGTGTTCTTGTCCAAAGAGCTCTGACCGGTGATGGTGATGGACTGCTCCTTGCTGGTGGCCCGGTCTTTAGCCGACACATGGACGATTCCGTTGGCGTCGATGTCGAAGGTGACCTCGATCTGAGGCACGCCCCGGGGCGCCGGCGGCAGGTCCACCAGCTGGAACTTCCCCAGCGTCTTGTTGTAGCCCGCCATCTCCCGCTCGCCCTGGAGCACGTGGATCTCAACAGTGGGTTGGTTGTCGTCCGCGGTGGTGAACACCTCGGTGCGGCGGGTGGGGATGGTGGTGTTGCGCTCGATGAGCCGGGTCATCACGCCGCCCTTGGTCTCGATGCCCAGCGACAGCGGGGTCACGTCCAGAAGCAGCACATCTTTGACCTCGCCCTTGAGCACCCCGGCCTGCACCGCGGCACCCACTGCCACCACCTCGTCGGGGTTGACCCCCTGGTGGGGCTGGGTCCCGGTCATCCCGGTCACCAAGTCGACCACCGCGGGCATCCGGGTGGAGCCTCCCACCAAGATCACGTGGTCCACGTCGCCCGACGACAGACCGGCATCGGATAGGGCCTGTTCGAACGGCTTGCGGCACCGGTCCAGCAGATCGCTGGTTAGGTCTTGGAACTTGGCCCGGCTCAGCTCGTAGTCCATGTGGAGCGGACCGGCGTCGGTGGCAGTGATGAACGGCAGGTTCACGTTGGTGCTCTGAGTTTGCGACAGCTCGATCTTGGCCCGCTCCGCGCCCTCCTTGAGCCGCTGCATGGCCATGTTGTCCTTGCTCAGGTCCACGCCGTGGTCGTTGCGGAACGAGTCCACCAGCCAGCCGATCACCCGGTCGTCCCAGTCGTCTCCGCCTAGGGCGGTGTCGCCGCTGGTGGACTTGACCTCGAACACCCCGTCGCCGATCTCCAAGATGGACACGTCGAAGGTGCCCCCGCCCAGGTCGAAGACCAGGATGGTCTGGTCGGTGTCGCCCTTGTCCAGCCCGTAGGCCAATGCGGCCGCGGTGGGCTCGTTGATGATCCGCAGCACCTCCAGCCCGGCGATGGTGCCGGCCTCTTTGGTGGCGGTGCGCTGGGCGTCGTCGAAGTAGGCCGGCACGGTGATCACCGCTTCGTCGACCTCGGTGCCCAGATAGGTCTCGGCGTCCCGCTTGAGCTTTTGCAGGACCCGGGCTGAGATCTCCTGGCTGCTGTAGGCCTTGCCGTCGATGTCTTCCGACCAGCTGGTGCCCACGTGGCGCTTGACCGAGCGGATGGTGCGATCAGGGTTGGTGATGGCCTGGCGCTTGGCCACCTCGCCCACCAACACCTCTCCGTCGGCGGAGAAGGCCACCACCGACGGGGTTGTGCGAGAACCTTCGACGTTGGCGATAACGGTTGGCTCACCGCCTTCGAGCACGGCAACCACGCTGTTGGTGGTGCCCAAATCGATGCCGACGACCTTTCCCATCGTTATTGACTCCTTGTTTGTCTGGTTGATTGTCTGGGTTTTGCCAGAATTATTTTCTATTGCCAGGCTACCCTTCAAATCGTCATATCCCAAAACTTGAGTGGTCTCCACTAAGGGTATGACCCGCTACGCTGCCCGGAGTGAACCCCTCGATCCTGATCCTGCTACGCCATGGACAGAGCCAGTGGAATGCCTCCAACCAGTTCACCGGTTGGTTCGACTGCGATCTGACTCCGAAGGGAGAGGCCGAGGCCCGAGCCGGCGGTGTTGCCCTGGCCAAGGCCGGACTGCTGCCCGACGTCGTGCACACCTCGGTGCAAACCCGCGCCATCCGCACCGTCGAGCTGGCTTTGGCTGAGATGAACCGATCTGGAGTGCCGGTGAAGCGGCACTGGCGGCTGAACGAGCGCCACTACGGCGACCTAACCGGACTGGACAAGGCCGAAACCCGGGAGCGCTATGGCGAAGACCAGCTCTACGCCTGGCGCCGGGGGTATCGCACGCCGCCACCGCCCATTTCCGACGACAACCCCTGGAACCCCAACACCGATCCCCGCTACGCCCACATTCCACCGGAGCTGCTGCCCAAGAGCGAGTGCCTAGCCGATGTGGTGGAGCGGCTGATGCCCTACTGGCACGAGGAGATTGTCCCGGACTTGCGGTCCGGCCAGGTGGTGCTGGTCGCCGCCCACGGCAACAGCCTGCGGGCCCTGGCCAAGCACCTCGACCGGATCGACGACGACTCCATCGCCGAGCTCAACATCCCCACCGGCATGCCCTTGGCCTATGAGCTGGGGTCCGACATGATGCCTCTCGAGGCCAAGGCGACGCTCGCCCGCTCGCTCGACCCCGCCGCGGCAGCCGAAGCGGCCGCGGCGGTGGCCAAACAAGCGGGCTGAGCGCCTGTCGGGCTGTAGGAGTATCAGCCCACAGAAGCGGAGGTGTCCGGGCCGTAGCCGGGAACACCGTGCTCATGGAGGTCGAGACCACCGATCTCTTCCTCACGAGACACCCGCAGACCCATCGTCTTCTTCATGACGGCGAACAGGATGCCGGTGGTGACCGTCACCCAGACGAACACCAGCACCACACCGATGAGCTGCACTACCAGCTGGTCGATGCCTCCGCCGTAAAAGAGACCGGCATTGTCCTGGCCCACGAACGCATCGTCATAGCGGGAGAACAGGCCTACTGCGAGAGTCCCCCACACACCGCATACGCCGTGGACAGAGATGGCCCCCACCGGGTCGTCGATGCGGACCCGGTCGAAGAACAGCACCGAGTACACCACGATTACCCCGGCGATAGCACCGGTAACCACTGCGCCCAGGGGGTTCATTGTGCCGGTGCCGGCGGTAATGCCCACGAGGCCGGCCAGCACACCGTTGCCGGTCATGGCCACATCCAGCTTGCCCGCTTTGCGCCAAATGACCGTCCCGGCGGTTACCCCTCCGGCGGCCGCAGCCAACAGCGTGGTCACCGCAGCCCGCATCACAAAGTCATCCGCGGCCAGCTCTGAGCCGGGATTGAATCCAAACCAGCCGAACCACAGGATGAACACGCCCAGCACCACGAAGGCGATGTTGTGGCCGGGCATGGCCCTGGGATTTCCGTTCTCGTCGTACTTGCCGATGCGGGGTCCGAGGAATAGCGCACCCATCAGGGCGGCCCAGCCGCCGGTGCTGTGCACGATGGTGGAACCGGCGAAGTCCCCGAACCGGGCGTCGCCGATCTTCAGATCAGACAGCAGACCGTCGCCGTGCCAGAAGGAGTGAACCACCACTGGGTAGATCAGCGCGGTCATGAAGAAGCTGAAAACCAGATAGGCGGTGAACTTGGTGCGCTCTGCCATGGCTCCGGAGGCAATGGTCACCGCAGTGGCCGCGAACACCACCTGGAAGAAGAAGAAGGTGGGAGTGCTGAGCCCGTCGCCGAACGTGGTGAATGTGCCGCTCAAGAAAAAACCGTCGGTGCCGATCAGCGACCCGCCGTCGGTGCCGAAGGCGATGCCGTAGCCGAACGCGAAGAAGGCCAGCGCGCCGATGCACATGTCGGCCAGGTTCTTGGCCATGATGTTGCCGACGTTCTTGGCCCGGGTCATCCCGGCCTCGACCATGCCGAAACCGGCCTGCATCAAGAACACCAGGATTCCGGCGATGAACACCCAGAGGTTGTCCAACACGACTTGCACGGCCTCGGCGCCGCCGTCTTGGGCTGCTGCGGGAACAGCCCCAATGAGCACCGTTACCGCGGCAATCAGTGCTCCTATTCCGAATTTCCTTCTCATGATTGACGGCCCTCCTTCGCCGCGGGCTGCACCCGCGCCACTGCGGCCCCGGTGCAATCGCAGACAAGCTAGGAAGTCCAAGTTTCACGATTGTTTCTGCGCTGTGAACTTCAAGCAGGCTTCGCCCATCTCGTAGTGCCAGTTTGAGTACGGAATCGGGCAGTGTCGGCCACTAGGTTGGGGTCGCCATGGACCCGAAGCGCTTGCGTCCCTTCCACATCGTGCTCGGCCTTGGGCTGGGCTTCGCCGCTTTCACAATCGCCTCGGGCATCGCCTCGGCTGTTACCGAGTTCAAGAACCCGGCGGAGATCACCCGCCATCCGTGGGAGAACATCCCCAACGGGTGGAAGGCGGCCTTCTACACCATCATCCCAATTTTCTTGGTGTGGGCCTCCTGGGAGTTTGCCAAGAGGGTGAAGAACTGGGAGCGGGGCGGTCCCGACAACCGCCGCACCACCCTGGCCAATGCCAAGACCCGCCTTGAGGACCTCCGTCGGGGCATGTACATGCGCACCCTTTTGCGAGAGCCCGGCGCCGGGATCATGCACTCCATGATCTACGTGGGGTTCATCATCTTGCTGGGGGTCACCACCACCCTGGAGATCGACGAGCAGCTCCCCGACGGGGCCAAGTTCCTCCACGGCCGGATCTATCAGGTGTACTCCGCGGTGGGCGACATCGCCGGGGCCATCTTCCTGGTCGGGGTGATGTGGGCCATCGTGCGCCGTTACGGCCCCCGGCGACTGCGCCCCTACCGCATCCGCATCAAGTCGCGGCCCGAGCACGCGGTGATCTTGGGCACGTTCTTCGCCATCGGCGTCACCGGATTCGGCGCCGAAGTATTCCGCATCGCCGACCACGGGGTGCCCGACTTCGAGAAGTGGTCGGTGCTCGGCTACCAAGTGGCCACCCAGATGCGGGGCCTCGAGGGCCTCGACCACTGGCACCAGTTCTGGTGGGCCGGACACGTGATCGCCTTTGTGGCCTTCTTGGTGCTGCTGCCCATCACCATGTTGCGCCACATGGTCACCTCGCCGCTGAACATGTACCTGCGGGACAAAGACCGGCCCAAGGGGGCCATGAAGCCCATGCCCAATCTGATGGAGACCGACCTGGAGTCGTTCGGGGCAGCCACCGTGGAAGACTTCACCTGGAAGCAGTTGCTAGACACCGACGCCTGCACCATGTGCGGGCGCTGCACGTCGGTTTGCCCCGCCCACGCCACCGGCAAGCCCCTCGACCCCCGGGAGATCGTGCTCAAGACCGGCGAGGTCATGGCCGCCACCGGCGAGCCAGCCACCACGCCGCCGCTGGGCACAGTTCCGGAGATCAAGGTGGAGGCCAACTCTTTGTTCGAGCGGATCACCGGCGAGGAGATCTGGGCGTGCACCTCCTGCAAGGCGTGCGACGAGATCTGCCCGGTGAACATCGAGATCCTCGACAAGATCCTCGACATGCGCCGATATTTGTCGCTCATGGAGTCCGACTTCCCCACCGAGCTCGGCCAGGCCTATCGGTCGATGGAGAACTCGGGGAATCCGTGGGGCATGTCCCAAGGCGACCGCGGCGCCTGGGCTACCGAGTTCGAGGGCATCGCGGTGCTCGACGGCGGCGACCCGCTGGAGTCCGAGTACCTCTACTGGGTGGGCTGTGCCGGATCGTTCGACGACAAGAACCGCAAGGTGACCCAGGCGGTGGCCAAGCTGCTCCAGCGAGCCGGGATCAGCTTCTCCATCCTGGGGCCGGCCGAGAACTGCACCGGCGACCCGGCCCGGCGCTCGGGCAACGAGTACATCTTCCAGATGCTGGCCATGCAGAACATCGAGACCCTCAACGAGATGGGTGTCAAGAAGATCGTCACGCAGTGTCCCCACTGCTTCAACACCCTGGCCAACGAGTACCCCCAGCTCGGCGGGCACTACGAGGTGGTCCACCACACCCAGTTCCTGGAGGCGCTAATCGACGACGGACGCCTCGACATGACCGGCGCCCGTCTCGACGAGCGGGTGGTTTACCACGACTCCTGCTACCTGGGCCGCCACAACGACGTGTACCTGGCCCCCCGCCGAGTGGTGGGCTCACTGGGCGGCGTCGAGGTGGTGGAGGCCGAGCGCAACGGCACCAAGGGCATGTGCTGCGGGGCGGGCGGGGCTCGCATGTGGATGGAGGAGACCATCGGCAAACAGGTGAACGTGGAGCGCTCGCAAGAGCTGCTGGCCACCGGGGCCGACCGGATCGCCACCGCCTGCCCGTTCTGCTACATCATGATCGACGACGGCATCAAGGCCGAGGGCGCCGACGACGACGTAGTGGTGGGCGACATCTCCATGCACCTGCTGGAGGCCCTGGAAAACCGCGACGCTGCCGTAGAAGAAGCCCGCCAATCCGAACTGCTCACCATCCGCTCGGCGGCTCCCGCGGCCTCCGCCGTGGCCATAGCCGAACCCCAGGTGTCAGAGGCGATTGAAGCCGCGGTTGAAGCAGAGACCGCAACTGAGGAGGCGGCTCCGGCCGTCGATCCCGAGCAGGCACCGGCTCCCGAAGCCGAAGCTGAGCCTGAACCTGAACCCGAACCCGAGCCCGAGGCAGTTGCGCCTGCGGCTGAGCCCGCCGCCCCCACCCGCCAGCCGGATGACTTCACCCGCATCATGGGGACCGATCCCACCCTGGCCCGGGCCCTGCCTGAGCACGGGATCGTCACCTACGAGGACATGGCCGCCCTTGACGAGGCCGGGGTGCGCGACCTCGAAGCCGCCCTGGAGATCCCCGGTCGCATCAGCAAGTGGAAGTGGCCCACCCAAGCCGCTGCGCTTATCGCCGAGCGCGAAGAAGCCGACTAGCTACTCGCTTTTCGTATATCCCCCGACAGGGAAAACCGAGAGCAAGCCGGCTGCCCAGCTCAGCCCGTGTTGCGGAGACCGGCGGCGATGCCGTTTACCGTCAACAGCAGGGCCCGCTGAATGCGCCGGGCGTCATCGGGCGCATCGGCTCCGGCTCGCGACCGGGCCAATAGCTCAACCTGCAAGACGCTGATGGGGTCCAGATATGCGTCGCGCACCGCCAAGGTTCGCTTCAGCACCGGAAGGTCATTGAGAAGGTCGCCGCCGGCCAACTTGGCGATGTGGGCCACGGTCAGGTCGTGCTCTTCGGCGATGGTGTCGAAGAAGTGGTGGAGTTCGGGGGCGACCAGGCGGTTGACGTAGTGACGGGCAATGGCAAGATCAGTCTTCACCAGGGTCATTTCAACGTTGGAGACGAACGTGCGGAAGAACTGCCAATCCTGGTACATGGTCTGAAGCTGTTCTCCGAAGCCAGCCTGCTGTGCCGCCTCTAATGCGGTGCCCACTCCGAACCACCCGGGGATGATCTGGCGCGACTGGGTCCAGCCGAACACCCAGGGAATGGCCCGCAGATCGTCCATCCCAGCCTCAGCGCCCGAACGTCGGGCTGGTCGCGAGCCGATGTTCATAGCGGCCAACTCCTCCACCGGAGTCGAGGTCTGGAAGTACTCCACGAATCCAGGGGTGTCGAGCAGACCTCGGTACGTCTGGTAGGCCCGGTCTGACATGAGCTCCATAACGTCATTCCACGCTTCGATACCACCATGGCCGTGACGGGGATGCCGGTGGGCGACCGTGGCCTCCACCACCGCAGACAGGGCCAAATCGAGGTTGCGCTGGGCCAGTCGGGGCAGCCCGTACTTGTCGGCGATCACTTCTCCTTGTTCGGTGATCTTGACTGCTCCGTCCACTACCCCGGCCGGCTGCGACAAGATGGCCGCGTTGGTGGGCCCTCCCCCTTCGCCCCACTGTGCCTCCCCGACCGTGGAACACCACAACCCTGATCCCTGTATGGGCCGAAACGTCGGCGATCTCTCGAAGCGCCTTGTGAATCTCCCACTGCGAGGTCGTGATCCCACCGTCCTTGTTGGAATCTGAGTATCCGACCATTACCTCCTGCACATCGCCCCTGATCTCAACCAGCCGCCGGTAAGCAGGCACCGCGAAGAGTTCTCGGAGCATGGTGCCGACACCACGTAGATCTTCAATGGTCTCTGACAGCGGCACGAACCCGAGGCGGGCGATTCCGCTGGGGATGTCTACCAAACCGACTTCGCGGGCCAATACGGCGGGGGCCAACACGTCGTCTACCCCCTGGGTCATCGACACGATGTAGCTCTCGATGACCCCGTCGCCGTGCTGGTCGAGGGCGTGGCGAAGGGCAGCGAACAGAGCAAGCGAGCCTTGCGCGTCCGACCCCGCGGGTGGAGCCAGCGGGCGGCGGCTATCCAGCTCTGAGGCCAGCAAGGCAATTCGGTTGTGACGTGACAGGGTTCCGTATGGTGTGCCCAACTCGGCAAAAAGCTCCCCGAGAGCCTGATGGTGAGCCGCAGCGTTCTCTCGGATATCGAGGACGGCGAGATGGAAACCGACCATAGCCAGGATTCTCCGCACCCGGGCGAGGCGACCTCGGGCCAGCAGAGACCCCCCATTGGCTTCCAGTGACCGGGACATGACCGCCAAATCGACCTCCATCTCCTCAGGCACCCCATAGGCCCTCGTCCCAGGCGGCTCCTCAATCGCCTCCAAGAGGCGCTGATGGATCACTGAGCAGCGCAGGCGATAGGGCTCGCCGGCGCTCAGCTTGCTGAACCGGGAAACGACATCGGGAAACGCCTCGCGGTCGGCATCAAGTTGAGCCTGCATGTCCTCTGTTATGCCAGTGACCGCAGTGCTCACCGACAGCTCCGAGGACAGCTCCTCAATCTCGGCCACCAGCAATCGCAGCGCCCGACCTCGCTGGAAGTCCAGCACTTCGAGCGTCGTTTCGGGGGTGACATTTGGATTGCCATCGCGATCGCCTCCCACCCAAGAGCCGAACCGAACCGGCACTTGCGGCCCATCGAGCGATCCTCCGATGGCCCTGAGCACAGCATCGACGTCGTCAAGAAGTTCGGGGACGCCGTCAGAGGCAATCTCCGTGAGGAAGTAGAGAATGGACCTGGCCTCATCCACCGGATCAGGCCTCTCCCGGCGGAGCTCGTCGGTCTGCCAGATGGCGTCGATCAGCTCATCGATCCGGCGGTCGATCCTGCTCTGGTCGCCCGGTCCACAGCCGCTCTCCCCCCGGCGCTCGATGAGGACGGCGATCTCGGTGAGCTTGTCGAGGATCGACCGGCGGGAGGCCTCGGTGGGATGGGCGGTGAACACCGGGCGGAGGTCTGCGTGCCGAGTGGCAGCCACGATCTCGGCCTCGTCGAAACCCAGATCCAAGAGCTTGTCCACCGCATCAGCAAAGCGGAGGCTGCCAGCTAGGCCGGCGGCATTCAGGTCTTCCACGCGGTGCACCTGTTCGGCGGTATTGGCCAAATGGAAATAGACCGTGAAAGCCCTCACCAGCTGGATTGCCTCGACAACATCAACGTCGTCAAGAACCTCGGCCAATGCGGCGCCCGACTCCTCGTCGCGTCGCAGGCCCCTTGCCATGGCCCGCACCCGCTCCACGCGCTCAAGCAACTCAGGGCCGTGCTGGCGCACCAGGGCATTTCCCAGTTGAGTGCCCAGACGCCTGATGTCGTTGCGAAGCGCGGAGTCGATTTGGTCGAGTTCGTCAGCCGGCACCATGGAATTCAGACGTCCATTCTACTGACCGGGCTCCAATTGCCTTGGTCCCGGTGAAGTGTCCACCACATTTACCAGGTAACACGGGTAGTTAGTCGATGCCCTGGGCCCGCCCCGGCTGCGGGAGATCAGAGTTTGCCGTATGGCGGGCCTTGCTCGAAGTGGACGGGCGACAGGTCGGTGGCGGCTGAGAAGGCGGCGGTGATCGCCTCGGCTTCATATACGCGGTTACGGCGGCCCGCGCTGCGCTGCACGAGGACGCCTGCTTGCTCGAGTTGTGCCAGGGCACGGGCCCCAGTCCTCCAGGAAGCTCCCAGCAGTTCAGCCGCCTTCTCTGCGTTCAGGACAGGATGCGCGGGGAGTTGGTCGATCAGCCTCATGCCGGGCTTGCTGGGGCGGCCTCCGGCTGTGACCATGCTCAACCAACCCTGCCTTATGGCCGCCACCTGTTTGATGAGGTGCCTGGCGTAGGACACCGCTTCGCTCACCGAATCAGCTGCGAGGGCGATCCACGGGCGGATCGCAAGCGACCTCGCCGGGTCGTCGGGCTGCGCCACAACGCTGGCCTGCTCCAAAGCGGCGATGTAGTCGTCCTTGCGGAGAGCGAGGGCAGAGCTGATCGGCAGAGTGCAGGGCGGGGATAGCCGGCTTCGCTGGAGCATCATCTGTATCAGTGCCCGGCCCGTGCGCCCGTTCCCGTCTCCGAACGGGTGGATCATCTCGAATTGGGCGTGAACGACGGCCATTTCCACAATCGGGTGACCCTTGCCCCGGTTGACCCGCTCGATGAGATCGCTCATCAGCGCATGAACGGTGTCGGAAGGCGGAGGGATATAAGAGGCGGTCAGTGGCGTCGACCAGAGACTGCCCAGCCCGACCCAGTTTTGCTTTGCTCTGAATTTCCCGGCCGAGGGGTCGTCTTCCATGAGCTCTCGGTGGACCGACGCAATGTCCTCCACTGTGAGCGGCCTGTTTTCGACGGCGATTTCCAGCGCGTGATCGAAGGCATTGACATTTCGCAAGGCCTCCAGATCGTTGGGGCGGGGCTGCTCACCGAATAGCCCAAGCTGAGCCTCGGCCCGTGCCAGCCGTCGCGCCGACGGGTGGACGCCCTCGATGGTGCTAGACGCTGTGCTCTCGGCTCGGCGAACAAGCCATTCGGCGGGCAGCGCTGTCGCGTCGCCGCATTCGTCGCCTAGGCGGCGTATCGCTTCCTCCGCCACCATCACCCTCTCGACGCACTCGCCGTCCATCTCGACGTCCCAGTCGGCTATCGGGTGGGGGATAAACGCCCGAAAAACGCAGGCGGGATCATCCTCCGGGCCCGCCTGCCTAGACTCGTAAGCCTCCTCGTCCCAATGGCGCGGCGATGACATCATGCCCATGTGCGACTCCCCAATAGCCGTTCGTCTGTCAGTATACAGCCCCAGATTGACATATATATGGAAATATAGACTTTTTCGTCAATATAGAAATTTATATTGCCATATCTATCGATTTCAAGCACGATTTGTCAACACACTGGCCCGTGTCGACAAATCGCCGAACCCCAAGGCCAACTCCGGCGGAGAGTCGTGAGCGATGCTCCAGACATCGTCGGCGGGAACGCCCCACGGGTGACACCAATCCCTGCCAGTGCGTCCGAGCAGTACTCCGAGTGGATTGCGCTGGCGGCCGAGCACTACGAGGGCGAGATCGTCATCGCCGTTTAGTCGTCGTAGAACTGCCGGGCCCAGCGGCGGAAGGGCATGATGGGTCCGTCGCCTGAGGTCAACAGCGGGCGCTCGCGATACGCCTTTGATTCCCAGATCGGAATGTCCTGTTCGAGCTGACCCACGACGTTGCGCAGGATCGCCTCGGCCACACCGCCGGAGGGATTCTCGCCATCGACGCGCAGTTGGGTGAACGACTTTCGGATGAGCACGGTCTCTTCGTCGATGGGTGTAACCGAGCCGACCTGAAGCGTCTCACAGATGCCTTGGTACCGCACGGTGACAAGCCCGAGCCCGAATGCGCTCGATGTGACCGCTCCGTCTACCGGCCCTCTCGGTGTGTCGAGCGAGACGGGATTGTGGCTGTGACGGATCGGGCCCTCGAAGGTCGACTCCGTGGAGGGGACGTTGCGAGTGCCGTGCACGAACCGGAAGTGGGCGCTGTCTGAGACGTTCTCCGCGATCTCCTGGGGCTGGGTTCTTACCGTCCACTCAAAGCGCTGGGGGTCGGACCACTCCGGGCTGGTCGCCTCCGGGATCGAGGGGACCTCCCAGCTCGGTGGCTCGTTGCGGGGGTGGTACCACACCATGACCAAGCCATTGCGTTCACAGATCGGCCAAGACCGAACCCGGGCGTTGGGCGGCACATGGCCGTACGGCACGTTGGTGCACTCACCATCCCCGTCGTACTCCCAGGCGTGGAAGGGACACCGGATGCAGGCACCGGCCACTTCACCCCCGACGCCCAGATGGGCACCGAGATGGGCGCAGTGCGCATCGAGCACGTGGGCCGAGCCGCCGGCATCGCGGAACAGCACGAGATCGCGGCCGAAGAACTCGAGGGGGCGAACCTCTCCAACCGTGAGCTCATCGCTGTACTCAACCGCAAACCAGCCGGTCGGAAGCGGGTGCGGGAAGTTGGCGGCCATGGTCAACATCTACCGTATGCGGTCGGGAGGTACCATGCTTGAGTTGTCGAACGAAGGAACCACGTTGACTTCCCCTGCCACTGCCAACGCAACCGACATGCGCGAGCGCATCGTGTCGGCCGGCTACAAGATGCTCCTTCAGTTCGGCGAGAACAAGACCAGCATGGGCGACATCGCCGAGGCCGCCGGGATCTCGAGAGGCACCGTGTACCGGTATTTCGGCGACCGCGACCAGCTCCTCGACGCGGTGATCGAGTACTCAGCTCATAGGTACTGGGATGCAGTCGACGCTCGCATCGATGACTCGATGTCGCTGGCCGAGAAGCTTGAGACTCGCATCCGCACGAGCATCCGGTTCTCGAGCGGCCTCGTCGACCAGCTCTCGGCCGGTTCGGTGGACCTATATCGCCGGATGCTCGCCGGCAAGACAAGCCGGACCGTGGAGCTCTCCGTGGAGCGCAATATCCCGATGCTGGAGAAGGCGCGCGAGAGAGGAGAGATAGCTCAGGATGTAGATATCCAGATTGCCGCCGACTGGATCACCCGGAGCGTGCTCAGCATGATCTGGATCCCAACCTCAACTGTGGTCGATCTTTCCGACGAGAAGGCCGCGGCCCGATACGCCACTCAACTGATTCTCCGCGGCATCGGCGCCTAGGAGCTCTGACCCGAATCCCGCCACACCGCGTGGCCTCACCCCGGCAGATCAGAAGGGTCTTGAAGAAGGTGCTTTTGGATCTTCCCCGAAGCCGTCGTAGGGAGTGACTCCACGAACTCAACTGAGCGGGGGACTTTGAAGTTGGACATCTTCTCGCGACACCAAGCGATGATGTCGGAAGCAGAGGGGGAGGTGCCCGGTGTGGCGACGACGAAGGCCATGCCTACCTCACCCATGCGCTTGTCGGGGACGCCGATGACCGCGACCTGGGCGATCTCGGGCATCTCGTACATGATGCCTTCGATTTCGGCCGGGTAGCAGTTGAACCCGCCCATGATGTACATGTCCTTCAGGCGGTCGGTGATGTGGATGTTGCCGTCGGCATCGAAGAATCCGATGTCACCGGTGTGGAGCCAGCCCTCGGAGTCGATGGCATCGGCGGTTGCCTCAGGGTCGTCGAGGAAGGCTCGCGTGACATTTGGTCCCCGAACCATGATCTCCCCGGATTCGCCGGGTCCGAGCTCGCAGCCGGAACTGTCAACGGCGATTACGTCGATATCCGGTAGCGGGGGTCCTGAAGTGAGGGCGATGGTCTCAGGCGAGGTGCCGGCCCGGTTCTGGGTGGCCACGCCAGCCGTCTCGGTCAGGCCGTAGCCGGTGACCGCAGTGTCGAAACCCAGCTCGTCGTAGACGCGGTGAATGAGCTCCGGGGCAATCGCTGCTCCCCCGGTGATGGCCAGTCGCAGGGATTGCAGGTCGTACCGGCTGCGGTCGGGGTGCATGAGGAGCGACTCATAGAGGGCGGGTGTCCCAGGCAGCACCGACACCTTCTCCTCGCCAACCCTGCGGAGAACCCGGTCGACGTCGAGCACAGGCTCCGGCAGGATGGTGCAGCCTCTCATGATGCACGCCATCCATCCGGCCTTGTAGCCGAAGGCGTGGAAGAACGGGTTGACGATCAGGTACCGATCACCGTGGCAGAGGCCCACCGCATCGGTCCACCGCTCGTAGGCGAACAGGTTCTGTCCATGGGTGATAGTCACACCCTTGGGGCGTCCAGTAGTGCCCGAGGTGAACATGATGTCGGCGAGGTCGTCCGGACCGATCGACTCGGTGCGGGCCCGGGCCTCGTCGGCACTCACGTGCTCGCCAGCGTCGAGGAACTCCTCCCACGGCTGGGCGCGTTCGTCGGCGCCGTCGAGCAAGACTCGGTGCTCTAGCGCGGGAAGGGGGGCGTCGGAGATCAGGTCGAGGTAGCGAGTGCCCAGGAAGTCGCCCACCGTCACGAGCAGCGAGGCTTTGGTGCGGCTCAGGATGTCGGCGGCTTCGTCGCGCTTGAACCGGGTGTTCATGGGTACCAAAGCGGCCCCGGCCGATTGGAGACCCACCGCGGCAATGATCCACCTGGGGCTGTTGGGGGCCCAGATCGCCACCCGGTCGCCGGGGTTGATGCCTGCGGCAATGAACGCCCGGGTGGAGGCGAGGCAGGCGTCGGCGAGTTCGGGAAAGGTCCACGAACAATCGTCGCCTTCGAGCGCGACCGTCTGGGGATATCGAATCGCGGCGTCGTGGACCAGCGCTGGAATGGTCGACGGTCGGCTCCCCGACATCCGGCGCCCTATTCGGAGTGGCTCGAGGGCTTTGCGATCCGGATGGCTCGGCGGGCGAATCGCCAGCCATCACCGTCGCGGACGACCACGTCCTCGTATATCCCCATGCTGCCAACCTGCTTGTCGTGGGTGTAGAACACGAAGTTCGACATCACGTCGGCCCTGTCGCCATCAAGGTCGATCCGAACAGCCGTGTTCAGGTGAACGCCTTCGGGGGCATTCTTAAGGAACTCGACGAGCGTGTCGTGGCCGCTCCATTCCCGCCTGAACGCGTACATAACGCCGTCCTCGCCGAACAGGCGCGCGAATTCGTCGTATCGGCACTCGTCGCAGACCAAGCAGTAATCGGCAAGGAGGCGCCGAATAGCTTCTATGTCGTCAGCTTTGGCGATGTCGTCAGGTTTGGTCATGGCCCGATACCTCCCATGGGGATCAAGTGGGCAAGTGGTGTTCTATCCACAACACGAGGCGGCGGCAAACGCTCACGCCGAGGCGCACGCCAGAGCCGTCGCGGCCAGGATGCCGCCTCGGAAGTCGGTGGCCGAGTCGTCGGCCATGCGATTCATCGCGTAGGCAACCGAGGCCCGAACGTCAAGGTCGATCACCGCGAACGCGCCGCCCCAACCGGCCCAGAACATGGCCCGTTCATTGGGGCTGATCGGAGTGGTCTCGCTGTTGAGCCCGAATCCATTGCCGAACGTCAGCTCAACACCGTTGACCAGGTCGACGCCGGTGATCTGGGCGCACGCCGCGGCGGCCACGGTTGACTCGCTCAGCATCCGGGTTCCTGAGAGCTCGCCACCGCAGGCCATCATGGCGTGGATTCGGGCGATGGACCGTGCGTTTCCAATGCCGCCGATCGCTGGTAGCTCGGCGGCACGCCAGGCGCGGTTGTTCGCCTCGCCACCGTTCAACGGAGTGCTCTTGCTCGTCCGCTCGGCAATCTCAGTGTGGAACGGTTGCGACCGGCCCTGGGCCGGTGGCACGAGCTCGGCCACGCGGTGGTCTTCGGATTCGGGCAACCCGATGTGGAAATCCGCTCCGAGCGGTTCGGCGATCTCATCGCGAAAAAAGCGTCCGATCGTCGTGCCGGTAACCCGCCGAACCACCTCTCCTACCAGAAAGCCCTGCGTCACCGCGTGGTAGCCCGAAGCCGTCCCCGGCTCCCACCAGGGCGCCTGGGCGGCGAGACGCTCGCAGCAGGCCGACCAGTCGTAGAGGAAGGTGACATCGACTACCGGCGGTTCGAAGCCGGACAGGCCCGCGGTGTGGGCCAAGACGTGAGAGACCGTGATGGCGCTCTTCCCGTTGGCGGCGAACTCCGGCCAGTACTTGGCGACGGGCGAATTGAGCTCCAGTTCTCCGCAGTCGACCAACGCCAGCACGCAGATCGCGGCCATGGTCTTCGTCACCGAGAACGTGTTGACGATTGTGCCTTGTTGCCAAGGCCGTCCAGATGTGTCGGCGCTGCCAGCCCAGATGTCGACGACAAACTCGCCGTCGACGGTGGCCGCACAGCTCGCCCCAAGCTCAAGGCCCTGCTCGAAGTTTGCGGCGAACGCATCACGGACCGCTTCGTACCCGGCCGCGACGAAGCCTTCGACTACTGCTTCGCCTCCGTCAGTTCCGGTAGAGGTCATAGTCGGAGTTGCCTCGAAGGAAATTGTTGAGGTGGATGTTGGCAAACCAGCGAATCGCCCGCTTCTTCGGCATGATCCGCTTCATGAAGCTCTGCTGAAGGCTGTTCTTGCGGCCCGGCACCACCTGGGGCCGCTTGCCGAGCTGATCAATGATCGCTTCAACGGCGTCATCGGCGGCCATCGCCTTGACGTGGGGGAAGTTGGCCAGCGCAGTCGTCCGGGTTAGCCCGAGGGGTGCAGCGATTACGTCGACGCCGTGGGGGGCGAGTTCGAACCAAAGTCCCTCGGCCAATACGGTCTCATACGCCTTCGAGGCCCCGTAGTTGACGACGAAGGGAGAGCCCTGTCCGTCCGCTCCCGACGAGATCAACACCAGTCCACCGTGACCGCGCTCCTTCATAAGAGCGCCGAAGTGGTGGGCGAAGGCGCACGGGCCGGACACGTTTATGGCGATGAGGTCTCGGTGCGCTTGGAGGGAACCGTCGAGAAAAAGGTGGGGAGCCATTCTCGCCGGGTCGACCTCCATCGCCGCGCTGTACACCATCATCCCAACCTCGAGATCAGACGTATGGTGCACCACCTCGTCGTATACGTCGGGGTGGGTGAGATCGGCGTGAATAGAACGCACGTCAACGCCGAAGCGGAGCTTGAGCTCTTCCTTCTGCTTGTCGAGTGCGGCGAGGTTGCGGTCTATCGAAGCGATGTTCAGCCCGCGGGACGCGAGGGCGTTTGCCCAGGCCTCCCCCAAACCAAGCGCTCCACCGGCAATGAGGGCCCAAGGGCCGTATTTCTGGACGAAGCTACTGCTGCTCACCGCCGCTCCTCATGGTGGTCTTCCTTTGCCCGGACGATGCACCGTTCATGTTCGCCACACTGGCGCGGCTGTGCGGTGGAGGAAGCTCAGCCAGTCGGGTACAGGAGAGGGTGCGATCTCGTCAATCTCGGCACGCTCTTCAGGGGTCAGCTTCCAGTCGAGGGCTGCGACGCTTCCGTCGAGCTGTTGGGGCGACATGGCGCCCACCACTACTGCGCTCACCGGGGGCTGCGCCAAGATCGCGGCGAGCGAAAGCTCGGTGAGGGTCCGACCGCGGGCGGCGGCAAACTCGTGCAGCGCCTCGATCTTGACAAAATTCGCCTCGTTCATCACCCCGAAGAAGAACTGCGGGAACTTGGCCGCTCGAGCATCGGGCGGGAGCTCGCCGTCAGCTCGGTATTTGCCGGTCAAAAGGCCCGATTCGAGCGAGAAGAAGGGCAGCACGCCAATGCCGTACTTCTCGCACACGGGCAGCACGTGGTGTTCGACATCCCGGGTGAGAAGGCTGTAGTGGCATTGGGTTGAGATGAACCGCTCGAGGCCGGAGCTCCGGGAGGTCCACTCCGCTTCAGCAAGCTGCCACGCCTCGAAACACGAGTTTCCGATATAGCGAACCTTCCCCTGCTTGATGAGGTCGTCGAGCGCGCGAAGGGTCTCCTCTATCGGCACCGCCGGGTCGGGAATGTGCATTTGGTAGAGGTCGATCCGATCGGTCTGGAGACGGCGAAGGCTGTCCTCGACGGCCCGCATGATGTGATGTCGCGACCCTCCGCAGTTCATGGGCCCCTCGCCCATGGGCTGGGCGAACTTCGATGTGAGGATGACCTGATCGCGCCGGCCTCGCAGCGCCCTGCCCACCGCCTCCTCCGACTTCCCCGCGCTGTAGCTGTTGGCCGTGTCGACAAGCGTGATACCGCGTTCGATCGCGGCGTGGATGATCTCGGCCGCCTGCTCATCAGTGGCCCGGGTCCCGAAGTTGGTGCAGCCGAGCCCGATGGCGGAGATCTCCAGGCCCGAGCTGCCAACCTGTCTGTACTCCATCGGCCATGCCCCCTCAACGATGTCGTGGTAAACAATAACGCAATATTTGTACTTTCGTATCCGGCGAGGGCGACCAAAGGGGCTGCGTTGAATATCGCCGATCTTGTTCTTGCCCGCGCCGATGATGACGCTGTCGGGTTGCGGGCGGGCGAGCAGTCGTGGACCTATCGCGAGTATGTCGACGAGGCCATCGCCCGAGCTCACGTTCTGCTGTCGCATCGACCCGACGACAAGCCCTTCCACATCGGCGTTCTGCTGGAGAACGTTCCCGACTATGTCTTCCTGCTGGGCGCTGCCGCCATTACCGGTGGCGCAATCGTCGGCATCAACCCAACGCGTCGTGGATCGGGTCTCGAGCGGGACATACGCCACACCGAGTGCGCTGTTCTCGTCACCGAGGAGAAGTTCCTACCTCTGCTCGATGGCCTCGACACCGGCGTTTCGGCCGACGCCACCTACGTCATCGAGTCCGACATGTGGCGAGGGACAGTTCAGGAGCACGCCGGCAAGGCCGCTCCGTCCGTCGAGATCGACGAAGCCGCTCCGTTTCTGTTGATCTTCACTTCCGGCACCTCGGGCGAACCGAAGGCGTCAATCTGCTCCCAGAGCCGCCTTGCTGGCATTGCCCCAATGATCGCCCGGAACCGGCAGATCACCAGCGATGACACCCTCTATTCCGTCATGCCCTTCTTCCACGCCAATGGGATTATGTCGGGCTGGAGCGCAGCGCTCGCCGGGGGGGCGACCCTGGCCATCCGCCGGCGCTTCTCGGCATCGCAGTTCATGCCAGACGTCCGCAAGTACGGCGCCACCCTCGCCAACTACGTGGGAAAGGTAATCGCCTATGTGCTGGCCACCCCCGAGTCGCCCGAAGACCGGGAGAACCCGCTGCGCTTCGTCTACGGCAACGAAGGCGGGGCACTCAACTGCCGGCGATTCGAGGAGCGATTCGGCTGCCCGGTCTCTGATTCATACGGATCGTCAGAAGGCGGCGTCAGCATCTTTGCCACCCCCGACACGCCTCCAGGCGCCCTAGGGCAGGGTGTACCCGGTAGCACGGTCCTCGACCCTGACACCGGTCAGCCCAAAGATCCCGCTGTCTTCACCGCCGATGGGCGGTTGACAAATCCCGATGAAGCGATTGGCGAGATCGCTCGAATTGCGGATGATCTTGAGTTCGAGGGGTACTGGAATGACCCCGAGGCCCAGCAGGAAAAGACCCGCGACGGCATATTCTGGACCGGCGACCTCGGCTATCGAGATGAGGCCGGTTTTTTCTACTTGCTGGGTCGCAACTCAGACTGGATGCGGGTTGACGGTGAGAACATGGCCGCGGTCACGATCGAGGGAGTTATGGCCCGCTTCCCGTCCGCCGCGCTGGTCTGTGCCTACGGTGTGCCTGACGTTGACGTCGGTGACCAGATCATGCTCGCCATCTTGCTCCGGGACGGCGAGAGCTTCGAGCCGCAGGCCTTCGCCCGGTTCCTGCGCGAGCAGCCCGACCTGGGGACAAAGGCCCTGCCCCGCTACGTGCGGATTTGCGAGGAGCTCCCGATGACATCCTCCAACAAGATCCTTACCCGACAGTTGCGGGCTGAGTCGTGGGATTGCCCCGACCCCGTATGGCAAAGAGACGGCGACGGCTATCGGCTCATGACCAGCCACGACATCACCACCCTGCGAAGCCAGTTCGAGGCCCGAGGCCGCAGCATTCTGCCTTACCAGGCGGCCAGTTCAGCGGCGCGGTCGCGGTGATACCCGCTTCCACCGAGAAAGGCCCGGTCGAACATGATGCGCTTGTACCAGAGGTGGACCGGAGTCTCCCACGCATAGCCGATGGCACCGTGGAGATCGACACAAGCCCGGGCTATGCGCATGGCGCGGTCGCCGATCGTGGCCTTCGCAATGGCGGGGACCCTCGGCCCCTCATCTGGGACGTGATCCAGCGCGTGGGCGGCATACCACCAGAGCGCCCGGGTCGGCTCCAGTTCGACCGCCATGTTGGCCAATTCGTGTTTGATGCCCTGGAACTGGGTCAGCCGGGTGCCGAACTGCTCCCGCTCCGACAGGTAGTCGATGGTCTCGCGCATGATCCGCGAGGCACACCCGAAGGCATCGGCGGCTAGCAGGACGCATCCGGCATCTCGGAGGCGATGGGCCGCATCGGGCCCTCCCGGCAGCACCTCAGCGACAGCACCGTCGAACTGCATTTCAACTAGGGGTCGGGTGCGGTCGATGCCGTCGAAATCGCTGAGCTCCACGCCGGTCGATGCATCGTCGATCACCGCCAGTCCACCCGGCGCGGTGCCGACCACCACCAAGCCCGACGGTGCAGGGGCCGGGACGTGAACCTTCTGCCCATAAAGCCGATCATTCTCGATGCGGACCGTCCAAGAGTTCGGGTCCCAGCGGTCGCCCAACTCGGCCCAGGCAATGGTGCCGACTCGTTCACCGGAGGCCAGCGAGGGCACCCATCGCTCCTTTTGCTCGTCGCTTCCTCCACCGATGATGGCGAGCATGGCGAGTTGGTGGCCGAGCAGCGGCCCGGGGAGTGCCCCCTCACCGCTGACCTCGGCCACGAGCGCGGCATCGAGCAGTTCGAAACCGCCGCCGCCAAGTTTCTCCGGGGCAAGAAGGCCCGGTACGCCCATCTCAGAGAGCGTCGACCACGGACCGGCCATCTCCACTGAGGTCTTGAGCTGTTCCAGGATCGCCAGCGGTGGGCATTCGGACTCGAGCACCGACCGCACCGTGTCCTGCATCATGAGCTGTTCATCGGTGAGGCCGAAGTACACGAATGGCCCGTATCTTCAGTCGTCGAGACCCGCGGCGCGGCGGGCGGCAGCCTTCGCGTGTTCCATGTCGTAGTGCTTGGTGGTGACGAGCTTTTGCGCATAGAGGCCAGCGCCGCTGATGTTCACGGCCACCTGCCACCATCCGCCGAAATCGCTGGCGGTCATGTCGCGCACGGCGTGGAAGAGCCTGGTGCGGTATTCACCGGATACCCCCTCCATCGTTCGCATGTACTTCTCCACCAGTGGCCGGGTCTCCGGATTGGCGAGATCGCCGGGAAGCGGGGCGGTGACGATCGACCCGCCTCCGATATCGTGGATGAGGCTGAGCATGCGAGGGAACTCTTTGGCGCCGAAATACTTCGCCGCATTCGTGTAGAGCTCGTTCGGCGTGACCCATCCCTCGGGGGTGGTTGAGACGTTGGTGACCGCGGCCTCAAACCCCGCCCGAACCAGGGTGGCGTGGATCACCATCTCGGCGATCTTGTCCTTGATGTGGTTGATGCGCTCGGTTCCGTTGGCCTCGGCCAGCAGGCGAGCCAGGCCGACGAGTATGTCGAAGTTCTCAGCCATGTGGGCAATGCCCCCGGCTCGCTGCCACAGCCCCAGTGAGTGGGCGAAGGTCGCGGAATGCTCGACTTCTCCGCAGAGGAATACGCGCTCGTTCGGAACGAATACGTCCTCGAAGACCACGAATCCCTCAGGCATGGATCGGGTCCGGCTGTAGGGGTGCTCGTCGAGCTCATCGAGGCGGGGCGACACGGTGGTGTTGAGCACGATGACTCCCGGCGCATTCATCGGCACCGCACATGCCACCGACCACTGCTCTTCGCCCGGGCGCATCATCTTGGTGGGCATGATCACCATCTCATGGGTGACCGCGGCCGCCGATATGTGGAGCTTGGCGCCTCGGATGACGATGCCATCGGCGCGTTCCTCCACGATGCGGGTGTAGACGTCGGGGTCGTCCTGTTTGGCTGGTGACAGGTTCCGGTGGCCCTTGGCGTCACTGATGGTTTGGACGCAGCGAACGTCGTTTTCTTGGCACCAGGCGATGTAGTCCTCGATGCGGCTGCTGTAGACATCGTTTCCCATGCGGCCCGCCGCGGTGCGCAAGGCGTTCAGGCTCTCCAGGGTGGTGACGAGAGACGTGTCCCATTTGGTGAGAAGCTCGAGTCGCTCACGCAGTTCCGCAGAAGAGCGCGGTGCTTCATAAGCCTCGGCGAAGGCCTCCGGGCCAGAATCGGCATAAGCGTCGTAGCCCGCCGCGATGAGGTCGACCGAGCCCTGCATTCGGGGATGGGTCGTCACGTCTTCGACGAGCTCGCCGTCGTAGTAGATCCGTCGGCCATCGCGCAGCGACGCCCGATACTCGTCTCCAGTCATCATGAGGGGCCATCTCCGCGGTTCGGGTTTGATGTTCGAGCGGTTTCGACTGCTGGCGTGCGCAGGTCGCGGGGAAGTCCCAGCCCGCGCTCACCAATGATGTTGCGCTGAATGTTGGGCGCGCCTCCGCCAATGGCAACCGCGTGGGTGTACATGTAGTTCAGGGCCCATCCTCCCGGTTCATTGGCCCGGCCGAGATCGACCGTTGCGTCGCCAGGATCGCGCAGGGCCTCGTCGGCTCCGGCCAGATCGATGCCGACTTGGACCAATCGTTTGACCAGGCCAGTGGCATGGAGTTTCTTGACGACCCCGGCCAGCGCCGCGTTCGGGTCGTTTCCCCGCTCGGCGTTGGAAAGGGCCCGGTAGCGGGAGTAGCGGGCCGCCAACAGGTCGGCTTCAAGGTCGACCAGAGTGCGGCGGAGCGCGCCGTCTTCAAGCGCCGGCCCGCCGTCGATGGTGGTGTCTCTGGCCCGGTCCACGATGTTGTTGAAGAGCTGCTGGGAGCGGAAACCCATCAGATTTCGCTCGTGGACCAGCAGGCTGCGCGACACGGCCCAGCCGTTGCCCCGCCCGCCGACGGTGTATCGCACCGGGGTGCGAGCGCCCTCGAGGAAGACCTCGTTGAACTCTTGATGGCCCGTCATCGCCTTGATCGGCTGAACCTCGATCCCCGGCTGGTCCATGGGTATCAGGAGGAAGGTCAGACCCCCATGGCGGGGAATCTCGGGTTCGGTTCGGAACAGGCCGAACATCCAGTGGGCGTTGCGCGCTCCCGTGTTCCAAACCTTGTGGCCATGGATCACCCACTCATCCCCGTCGAGTTCAGCCCGACTCTTGAGGGATGCAAGATCGCTGCCGGCGCTGGGCTCGCTGTATCCCTGGCACCAGATGATGTCGCCCAGCAAGGTGGGCGCGATGAACTCTCGACGCTGCTCTTCGGTGCCCTGGGAGAGGAGCGTGGGCACGATCATGTCGGGCCCCTCGCCGACTATCCCCAGTGGGGCGCGTCGAGCGGTGAATTCTTGCTCGATGATGTCGTCGGCGATCGGGTCGGTGGGCTGCTCGGAGCCGCCGTATTCCCTAGGCACGTGCCGATAGATGAGGCCCCGGTCGATCGCGTGCCGACGAAACGCCTTTTCGTCATCGGCGGGCCAATGCTGGTCGAGGAAGGTGCGGACATCCTCACGCAGCCGCGCGTGATGGGGCCCGAGCTCCAGGTCCATTCCGTCGAGGGTAGTGCTTGGGGGCTCAATGGAACAACAGAACACACAGAGTGTGATTGTTCACCCTTGGAGCTCAATCCGAGCGAACTCAGCGCAGCTGGTAGGTGATCGGGAGGCTGATGGGGCCGCTCACCATGCTTGACTTCAGGTTTTGGCAGGGCCCGGTGGCCTCCACGCTCTGTAGTCGGGGGATCAACAGCTCGAAGAATTTCGCAACCTCGAGCCGGGCCAAGTGCGCGCCGAGGCAATGGTGGCGTCCAAAGCCGAATGCGATGTGCCGATCGGCGTAGGGGCGTGCGACGTCGAATGACATGGGATTGTCGAACATGAGCTCGTCTCGGTTGGCTGACGGGTACGAGAGGAGGACGCGGTCGCCCTCTTGGATATGCACTCCCCCAAGCTCATAGTCGGTCTGAGCGGTCCGCAGGAAGTGCTTCACCGGGCTCACCCAGCGAATGATCTCCTCCGCCGCGTTGGCTATGAGGTCGGGATTACGCCGGAGCGCCTCGAGTTGCTCTGGGTGGTTGATCAGAGCATCCATCCCCCCGGCCACCGCACCGCTGGTGGTGTCGTGGCCCGCGGTGGCGACGATGAGGTAGAGGCCGAAGGCGCCGAGGTCGCCCACCGGTTCACCGTTGATTTCGGCGTTGGCGATAAGGCTGGCCAGGTCGTCGCGCGGTTCGGCTCTGCGGTTCTCGGCCAAGACCCGGAAGTATTCGTAGAACTCGATCATCGTCTCGGGGCCCAATCCCTCCGAGTCGGGGTCATGGGCCTCCATGAGCGCTTGGGTGAGACGCAGCATGGTGTCGTAGTCGTCGTCGGGGACGCCGAAGAGCGACATGATGACGCGGAGCGGATAGCGCAGGGCGATGTCTTGGGCGAAGTCGCACGAGTCGCCGAGTCGGCGCATGTCGGCGATCGCATCCTCGGCCCGCTCCGTGATCGCGGCGTCGAGGCGGCGGATGCTTCCGGGAAGGAACCACTGATTGACCACCAACCGGTGGGCCTGGTGCTCCTCGCCGTCCATCTCTACCAGCGTCTTCATCAGTGGCTGTTGGTAGCCGGTGGAAAGAACCCCGCGGGCCTGGCTGACCGAGCACGCGGGCGCATTGGTGAACAGCTCATTGAGGCGTTCGACCTCTAGCACCTCGGCGTGGCGAAGCACGGCCCAAACTGGCTCGATGCCCGTTCCCTCCAGCCGCACCACCGGCGCCGCCCGTCGCAACGGGGTCACGGTCTCGTGCCAACCCTCCACGTCGGCATAAGCCGCCGACGAGGTGAACACGTCGGTGTCGGTCGTGACGACGGCTGAGGGCATGGCGCAGACTCCTCGGTGCTGGTCTCTGCCTCGGTCGAACAAGAGAGCGAGTGCTGTTACTCTGTCACACTCGTCGCGTAGGGTCCATGAAACAGCACCGTCTCGTCTCGGTCATGTCAGTTGCGGCTGCGGGGCATTCCGAGCACGGCCTCGGCGATGATGCTGCGCATGATCTCGCTCGAGCCGCCGTAGATGCTCGTTGCTGCCGATAGCCGGTACCCGAACTCAAGCTCACCGTCGGACAGGGCCCCGGCCGAACCGGCGCTCACCAGCGACTCAGGTGCCGCAAGGTCCACGAGGTCGCTTGAGTCCTCAATGTAAACCTCGGCGCTGAAGAGCTTCGACATCGGGCCTTCGCCGCGGTTGGGCCGCCCCTCGGCCCCCCGCCACAGCGATTGCAGGTTGAACAGTTCCGAGATGCGGGCCCGGGTTGCCACCCGGGCGAGACGGGTGCGAACGACGGGATCGGACAGGGTTGGCTCTCCGTTGGCCATATTCACTCGGGCCCACTCGACGGCGGCGTCGAGGGCATCGGCATGGGCTCGGGCGAAGAGACCCACGCCGCCCCCGCCATGTTCGATCTCGAGTGCGTACCCGATCACGCCCATTCCGCCGTTCACTTCGCCAATGCGGTAGCGGTCGGGCACTCGAACGCCGGTGTAGAAAACGGCATTGGTCTTCTCGCCGCTGAGGGTGTGGATGGGGTGGATTTCGATACCCTCGCTGTTCAAAGGAACTAGGAACATGGTGAGTCCCTTGTGCTTGGCCGCATCCGGGTCAGTGCGGGTGAGCAAGAAGACGTACTGGCAGATGTCCGCCCCGCTGGTGAACATCTTCTGGCCGTCGATGACCCACTCATCGCCGTCACGGACCGCCCGGGTCTTGGCGGCTGCAACGTCTGATCCTGATTCCGGTTCGGTGTAGCCAAGGCAGATGATGACCTCGCCGCGGCACAGCTTGGGCATGACCTCGTCGAGCAGTTCGCGCTGGGCGAAGTGCAGAAGGGTTTCGCCCACCATCCGAGCGTTGGCGATCGGGTGGAGTGAGACCCCGCTGCTATAGAGCTCCTGAAGCAAGGCGGTCATCTCATACGGGCTCTTTTCGAGACCGCCGTACTTGGGGGGCCAGTTCGCAAATGCCAGGCCGGAGGAGGCAAGCGCCCGATGGAACTCAGCGCTGTGGCCGTCCCAGCCCCCCCGGATGTCGCAACCGTAGGAAGCGGGAGGGTGATCGGCTAGGAACTTCCTAACCTGCTGCCGGAATGCTTCGGCCTCTTCGCCGAGACCGAAATCGATGGGCACATCGCCGACCTCGGGCAGCGATGTAAGAGACTCACCCCACAGACCTTCGGCGACGTCGAGCAAGGCCGACCGCGGATCACCGGCTACGGCGGACCATGCCTTGGCCCGGCGCTGGTGAAGTTGGACGTCGTATTCGAGGGCAAGGCCGTAGCCGCCGAACGTGTGCAAGGCAGTTCCCGTGGCCCGGGTTGCGGCTTCCGCAGCCCAAGCGAAGGCCATCGAGAAAGTCGCGGCGGCATCGGGTTGGCCCTGTCCCGCGCGCCAGATTGCGTCCCACACCAGCAGCCGCGCCCCCTCGATTTCGGTGGCCGCGTCGGCGAGGGGATGGGCGATCCCCTGAAAGGTTGCGATGACTCGGTCGAACTGGATCCTGTGTGACGCATACTCGGCGGCGAGTTCGAGTGATCGCTTGGCTAGCCCTACCAGCGCCGCCGCGGTGAGGATGCGCCACTCGGCAACCCCCGCGGCCGCTAGCCGGCCGGCCTCCGGTCCGGTGGCGAGCGTGGTGCTGCTCTCTGTGGGCCACCACGCGAATCCGGCGGCACCGAGGTCGCTGACAGGTTCGATCACTTCGGGGCGAGCGACAAGAACCAGGTGGTCGCCTCGCCAGAGAATCACCGCGTCGGCATGGGCCCCGCCTTCGACAAGCACCCTTGAAGCGTCAGCGTCGAGCTGGGCCGGCACGAACGTGACTACAGAAGAGCCATCGACCGCGGCATTGAGGTAGTCGCCCCCACCGGAAGCGGCCAGAAGGCTGCCGGCGACGATTGCGCCCGCAACTGGACCGGTCGCGAGGTGGCGGCCAGCCCGCTCGAGAACGATGCAGGTGTCGAACAGCGAGGCACCGCCACCGCCCAGGTGGGGGGAAACGCGCAGTGACAGGGCGCCTGTCGCTGCCAGCGCGCTCCACAGCCCGGAATCGAATCCGGCGGCTTCAGCGGCGCGCACCCGGTCGGAGCTGGACTCGCGGGCGAAGAACTCGTCGAAGCTGTCTACGAGGAGCTGCTGGTCGTTCTCAAGTCCGAGTCGCATCCTTCACTCTTCCTCAGTATGTACAATTCAACGGTAGCTGTCCTATTGTCTGGGTTGCATGTTCGACAGGCCTGCGAGCCGAAGGGCGGCCCGAGTGCCCCATGACCTTAGGAGTGCTGATGAGTCTCAGCGAGATTCCGCCTCTCGTATCGGCTGATTGCCACGTCGACGAGCCCCACGACCTCTGGTATGACCGGCTGCCCGAAGGATTCCGCGATCGCGCCCCCCGACGAATCGAGCTCGACGAACACGGCGGGTACACCCTGGTGCTGGACGGGAGCGACCTCGGGTGGAACATGAATCCCGCCGCAGCCGAAGAGCAGGAGGACCGGCGCTGGTCCATGGCCACAATCGAGCACCGGCTAGAGATGATGCGCACCGACGGCATACGCGGTGAGGTCATCTACCCCACAATCGGGCTGTACATCTGGCGACTCGGCGATGGCGACCTCGGTCGGCGCTGCTGCCACATATACAACGACTGGATTGCCGAGCGTTTGGTCGGGACGTCGCCCCGGGTGAAATGCGCCGCAATGATGTCGATCTGGGACGTTGACCACTGCATCGAGGATGCCCAACGGGCGGTGGCCCAGGGCTTCGGGTCGATCATGTTGCCCCTGGTGGGAACCCCGGAATGGAACATGCCCCAATGGGAGAAGCTCTGGGACTCCCTAGATGAGATCGGGCTTCCAGTCGCCATGCACCAAGGCAGCGGCCACGACATGGTCATGTACCGCGGCTGGGGGTCCTCAACCGCGAACCTCCTGGCCACACAGAGCATGGGTCCCCGGGCCGCTGCGCTCCTGTCGTGCTCAGGGGTGCTCGAACGCCACCCCAACCTGCATGTCGTCATGGTGGAGGTGAACGGCGGCTGGATCGGCTGGACAATGCACACCCTCGACGAGTACTACCGAGACCACGCGGGATGGGCGAAGCCCAAGCTTGCCGAGCTCCCAAGCCACTACATCCGAAACCAGATCCACGCCACCTTCCAGAGCGACCCCGTCGCCCTCAACAATCTCGCCCTCACCGGCCCCGAACCCTTGATGTGGGGCAACGACTATCCGCACCCCGAGAGCACCTATCCCGATTCCCGGGCATTGATTTCCGACCAGTTCGCCAGTGTCGACTCCGAAAGCGCAGCCCAGGTTCTGGGAGGCAATGCGGCCCGCGTGTTCGGCTTCGAAGACTCGGTGGTGTCGACCGCGCCCTAGTTGTCGCCCTCAGCCTCGGTCGGCCAGGTCGTATTCGGCCATGTAGTAGGGGTGGCTGGGATCGAAGGTGGTGAGGGTCACGGGGTCGTGTACTCGGCCGGCCGGCCGACAGCGGGCACCCTCGACGCCGGTGACCGCGTCGCCGAGGTCGTGGCGGGCCAGATCGATCAATTGGCGCAGGCGAGCCACCACGTCGGGATGGTCGGCGGCGACATCGGTCGTCTCGCCGATGTCGGCGTCGAGGTCGTAGAGCTCTTCGGTGGGGGCGCCCTCGCTCCCGTAATGCCCCGACTTGTAGACGTGGAGCTTCCAGTTGCCCGATCGCACCGCCTCCAGGTTCGAACCGGAGTAGTAGTAGAAGGCCTCGTGCGGGGACTCGGAGGTTTTGCCCTCGAGCACATCGCTGATGTCGCGCCCGTCGATGATCCGGTCGTCCGGCACGTCTACTCCGCACCAACTGGCGATGGTGGTGTAGAGGTCCATCGCGGTGGCCATCGCCGAGCACTCGATGCCCGCAGCGATGCGGCTGGGCCCCCGCACGATGCACGGCACTCGTTGGCCGCCCTCCCACGTGGTGCCCTTGTTGGCCCGCAGCGGGGCGTTGGAGCCTTCGCCGGGGCGGGCGAGCGCACCGTTGTCGCTGGTGAAGATCACGATGGTGTCGTCGTCGAGGCCGAGCTCGGCCAGCTCGTGCAAGAGGACATCGGCGGCCCAGTCAATGCACGCCACGGCGGCCCCGTACGGGCCGTTGCGCGAGATGGCGGCGAATCGCTCTTGGACGTATATCGGCAGGTGTACGTACATGTGGGCGAAGTACAGGAAGAACGGCCGATCGCGGTTGTCGCGCATGAACCGGATGGACTCCTGGAGATACCGCGAGGTGAGGGTGGCCTGGTCGGGCTGGGCCTCGATTACCGCCTCGTCGAGCATCAGCGGAAGAGGAATCCGAAGCGGTTCGGGCAGCTCGAATCCCAGCTTCTCGCTCAGCTCGACTCGCTCTTCGGGGGTATACAGGTCGGGTTGGATGCCCATGTCGTTGCTGTAGGGGAGCCCCAGCCACTGGTCGAAACCGTGACGAGTGGGCAAGAACTCGGGCTGGTCGCCGCAATGCCATTTCCCGACCATCGCGGTGGCGTAACCCGCGTCGTTCAGGAGGCGGGCGATGGTGATCTCGTCGGGATGGAGGCCAATCCCCATCCCGGGGAAGAGCACGCGCAGGCCGTCAAAGGAGTCGAAGCCGATGCGGGCCGGGTAGCAGCCGGTGAGCATTGCGCCCCGCGATGGCGAGCACACCGGCGACGCCATGTAGAAGTCGGTGAGCAGCACCCCTTCCGCGGCCATGCGATCGAGTGCCGGGGTGTCGTGCGCCGTGGACCCATAGCAACCAAGGTCGCCGTAACCGAGATCGTCGCAATTGATCAGGACGATGCTGGGCTGTTCTCTCAACTTCAAGTCCCGTCTCTCGCTGAAGCCCTCGGGGTTAGACATCCAGGGACAATACAGATCGGGGATCGGTGGCAGAGGCGGCCACCACCAGTCGGTATTGGCCGGGGTCGACCACCCAATCGTGAATCTCAGGATCCCAGCGGGCAAATGAGCGCTCGCGAAGCTCGACCACCGCGGTGGCGGTCTCACCGGGGTCAAGGGTGAGCTTGGCGAATCCGGCCAGCTCTTTGGGGGGTCGCGGCACACCGCTGGAGGGCGGGGACACGTATACCTGCACCACCTCGCTGCCTCGGCGCTGGCCGGTGTTGGTGACTGGAACCGTCACGGTGCGCTGGGTGCCCTCGCCGCTGGCTTCAGCCTCGCCCCACTCGAATGTGGTGTAGGAGCCGCCGTGGCCGAATGGGATCATCGGTTCGATGGCCCGGGCGTCGTACCAGCGGTAGCCCACGAAGATCCCCTCGCCGTAGCGCACCACGCCAGCCTCGCCGGGGTAGTTCAGATAAGCGGGCGTGTCCTGCTCCCGCCAGGCCCAACTGGTGGGCATCCGCCCCCCAGGATCGGCGTCGCCAACCAGCACATCGGCGATGGCCTCCCCCGCCTCCTGGCCCGGGTACCAGGCCAACAGCACTGCTTTGGCCCGGTCGAGCCACGGCAGAGTCATCGGGGCGCCGCAATTGAGCACCACCACCGTGTTGGGGTTGGCGTCGAGCACTCGCTCCACCAGCTCGTCTTGCTGGTTGGGCAGCTCGATCGAGTCCCGGTCGCCGCCCTCCGACTCCCATTCGGAGTTGGAGCCGACTACCACCACCGCCGTATCGGCCTGGGCGGCCAACGCGGCGGCTTCGTCCAAGCCCTGCTCGCGATCCATGTCGGCCAGCTCCACCCCCACGTCCACGATGCACACCCACTGGCGTCTCTCTCTGGGGACGTGGTCGAGGCGGATGTGGTACTGCTGGCCGGCCTCCAGGTGCAGATACCCGTGGCCGCCGTGCAGGCCCAGGCCGGCGCCGAACCCGTCGACCTGGTTGTCGGCCACCAGCAGGCCGTCGACATACAGGCGAGCATGGGCGAAGCCGAGGGCGCACAACCGGTGCCGCCCGGACTGGTCGGGCGTCATGGTGAACTCCAGGCGCACCGACAGGGTGTCGCAGTCTTCGGGCCAGTTGTCGCCGATCCACGCATTGAACGGCAGGGGACGGGTGAGAGTCTCGAACGGCTGGCCGTCGAATCCAATGCTGTTGTAGAGCTCGAAGCTCACGCCGTCGGGAATCCACGACTGGGGGACGGCGTCGGCGTTGCGGCGCATCTCGAGACCGGTGGCGTGGCCGATCAACCGCGGGCCGAGCCGCTCCCCCAGCGACTCCAGCACCGAGGTGGTGCGATGAGGAATCAAGCTGGCCGAGCCGCCGCCCAACAGGGCCGTATCGGCCGCGGCTGCGCCGATGAGCGCCACCGTGCCGTCGCCAGCAGCGGCAAGAGGCCGCCTTGGTTGCGGACCAGCACCATCGACTCTGCGGCGGTGCGACGGGCCAACTCCCGGTGCTCAGGACGCTCGATGCTGGCCTCGTCGTGGTCGGTGGGCGTGTTGAGGCGACCAGCCCAGTGCAGGAAACCGAGAATGCGGCGCACCTTGTCGTCGATGAGCGATTCGTCTACTTTTCCGGCCTCGACCGCCTCTTGAAGCTGGCCCTTTCCCCACCATCGGCCCGGACCGGCCATCTCCAAGTCGAGCCCGTGGAGGGCGGGCGCCACCGTCTCTTTGATGGCACCCCAGTCGGAGACCACGAAGCCGTCGAATTCCCACTCCTCTTTCAATATGCCGATCAGCAGCTCCGGCTGGGCGCACGCGTGGTGGCCGTTGACGAAGTTGTAGGCGGCCATGACGGCCCGGACCCCGGCTTCTTTGACGGCGGCCTCGAACGGTGGGAGATAGATCTCCCGCAGGCTCCGCTCGTCCACATCCACGTTTATGGTGAAGCGCTCGTGCTCTTGGTCGTTGGCCACATAGTGCTTGACGCAGGCGCCCACTCCCTGCGACTGGACGCCGGTGATGTACGCCACCGCTATGCGCGAGCTCAGCTCAGGATCCTCGCTGTAGCTCTCAAAATGACGGCCGCCCCTCGGGGAGCGGTGGAGGTTGACCGTGGGGGCGAGGATCATGTCCACCTTGCGGTCGGTGGCCTCGGTGCCCAGAGCTTGGCCCAGTTCGTGGACCAGGGCGGGATTCCAGGTGGCGGCAATGGCCGACGGCCCGGGCACTACCAGGCCCGGCCCCATGGTCCGGCCCCGCACACCGACCGGGCCGTCGCTGACACACCAGCCGGGAATCCCAAGCCGCTCACAGCCGGGGATGGTCCACGGGCTCTCACCCACCACCATCCGGCACTTCTCCTCCAGCGTCAGATCGGCTACCAGCGCTTGGACATCAGCCATGAGACCCTCTTTCAAACATCCTCTGGACAATTTTTCTACCACTGGTATATTTTGCATGCAACGGCGACGGGATCAGGGGGAAAGCGATGAGATACCGACGGACGTTGATGGCACTGCTACTGGCGCTGGCGGTGTTCGCCACCGCCTGCACCACCGGGGGTGGCGGCGAGGACGAGCCCGCGGCTGAGGAAGCCCCGACCGCGGCAGCCGAAGAGCCGGCGGCCGAACCGGCCGAGCCAGCCGAAGAAGCTCCCAGCGAGCCAGCGGCAGAAGACGAGGAGCCCGAGCCGGCCGCGGAAGCTCCCGAAGAGCCCACCAGCGACGGCGAGCCCTCTGAGCCGGCGCCGGAGCCCACTCCCGAGCCCACGCCGATCGTGCTTACCGCCAGCTTCCGGGGCGTCACCGAGGACACCATCCGGATCGGTGTCGGGTTCTGGGACGTCTCCATGTTCGGCTTCGGCTTCTTTGGCGACCCCGAACCGGTGTGGGACGCCCTTACCGGCGCAATCAACGCCGAAGGCGGCATCTACGGCCGGTCGTTGGAGCCGTACATCGCCGGATTCAGCCCGGCCATTCCTAGCGAGATGCTGGCCGCCTGCATCGCCCTCACCGAGGATCACGAGGTGTTCGCGGTGCTAGGAGGGCTGCGGGGCGACGCCAACTACTGCGTGTCAGAGCAGCATGAGACCATCAACGTGGGTTCCCAGGTAAACGCCCGAGGAGAGCTCTTAGAGCGGGCCAGAGCCCCTCTGGCCAGCTTCAGGCTCTCGGGGACGGCCGGGGAGGAGGTGTTCATCACCGAACTAGCCCGAAGAGGGTGGTTCGACGGCGCTACCGCGGTGGGCGTCCATTACGACGGTTCCGATACCCAAGACCGGGTTGAGGATGTTGTGAAAGCGGCCTTTGCCGACATCGGGGTGGAGATCGCCATAACCATGAACATCGACGACCTCGTACTCGACGAAGATGCCATTGAGAGTCAGACCGAGATCATGCAACAGCAGGTGGCCGACGCCGGCATCGACCGCATGGTGATCTTCGGAGCGGCGGCCACCGGCCTCGTCACCTACGGCGACCTGGGAATTCAGATGGCCGCGGTCGACTCCAGCAATTTCACTACCGCGATCTCCTCGGGTATCGACCCGATGGCGCTGGACGGCACCATTGCCACTGCTGACCGACTCGATCTGCCCACCGACCCGGTGGACGCCGAGACCCAGAGGTGCCTCGACGTCGCGATGGCCGCGCTTCCCGACGAACGCTTCGAGCGACCTGGTCCGGGAGTGGAGAACAGCGAGGAAGACCCCAACTACTGGAACTACACCGTGCTGGCGTGCCGCGATCTGTCGCTGTTCGTGCAGATCGCCACTGCGGCCGGGCCGGAGCTCACCAACGACTCCTTCCAGGCCGGACTGGACTCGCTCTCCCAGGCATCGCTGCCTGAGATCCCGTTCTTGTCGTTCGGGCCGGGCAAGTACAACGGCAACGACACCATGCGGTTTGTACAGTTCGATGGAGACGCCGATGAGGACGGCGAGCTCGTCGGCCTCGGCGACCCTGTCGACCTGACCCCGTGACCACACAGCACTAGATGACCGAAGCGTCGGGCGACCGCCGCAGCTTCGCCGACTTCAGCCGGGCGCTGCTCGATGAGGAGGCGGCCCGGGAGGCAGCCGAAGCTGACCAGCTGGAGATTCGCGCCGACGAGGACCTCCCCGGCGTCGGCGACGAGGCGATCACGCTGCGACAGGCAGTGGCCACCGGCGGCGTCGGCGTGCTGGCCGTGCTGGGCACCCTGGATGCGGTAGATGCCTTCCAGCTGGCCATCCCCAGCCTGCTGGGACCCGAGATCCAGGACACCTTCGATGTGTCCGACGCCGGTTTGGCGGTAATGGGGATCGGCGGTCTCATCACCACAACGCTGTGCGCCATCCCGATGGGCAAGATGGCCGATCGGGTCAACCGCATGCGGCTGGTGGGGCTGGCCACCATCTTCTGGAGCGTGGCCATGTTCACCCGTGGTTTCCAAGCCTCCGCACTGGGGTTTTTCATGGTCGGTGTGCTCATGGGCATCGGCACGTCCAACACCTTTCCGGTGCAAGGGGCGGTGCTGGCCGACGCCTACCCAATTTCATCTCGAGGCCGGATCTATGCCGTAAAAAATGTGCTCGGCCGGGGCGGCGAGCGAATCGCCCCGCTGTTGGTGGGCGGCCTCATGCTGCTGGTGGACGACAACTGGCGGTGGGCCTATTGGGTGTTTGCCTGGCCCACCTTGTTCCTGGGGATCTGGGCCCTGTTCGTTCCCGACCCACCTCGGGGGCAGTTCGAGCAGAAGTCGGTGATCGGCGAGGTAATGGAGGAGGACGACGACCCGCCCCGGGTGTCGCTGGGGGCGGTTTGGCAGCGCCTCATGGCCATCAAGACGCTGAAGCTGGCGTGGATCTCGTTCAGCATCATCGTGTTCTCGATCATCGGGCAGAGCTTCCTGGTCAACCTGTTCTTG
>JAJDYU010000005.1 GCA_022825005.1 Acidimicrobiia bacterium | reverse complement strand
GCCGTGTTCCAGCGGGCGGATCAGGTAGGGCGAAGGCACCGTGTTGTCCACCATCAGCGGGATGCCCTCGGCATGGCCTACCGCGGCGACGCCCTCGATGTCGAGGCAGTCGTTCTTGGGGTTGCCGATGGTCTCGGCGTAGAGCACCTTGGTGTTCTCCTGGATGGCGTTCTTCCAGGCGCCCAGGTCGTCGGGGTCCTCGATGAACGACACCTCGATGCCCATCTTGGGCAGGGTGTAGTGCAGCAGGTTGTACGTGCCCCCGTACAGCGATGCGGAGGAAACCACATGGTCGCCCGACTCGGCCAGGTTCAAGATGGCCAGCGTCTCCGCGGCCTGCCCCGAGGCCATGGCCAGCGCCCCGGGAATCCCGATGGCGGTCTCGGTGCCACCCTCAAGTGCGGAGAGGCGGGCCTCCAGCACCATCTGGGTGGGATTCATGATCCGGGTGTAGATGTTGCCCACCTCGGCCAGACCGAACAGCGCCGCAGCGTGTTCGGTGTCGCGGAACACATACGAGGTGGTCTGGTAGATGGGCACGGCCCGCGATCCGGTGGCCGGATCGGGCTCCTGCCCAGAGTGGATCTGCTTGGTTTCAAAACCCCAGTTTTCGCTCACGGCTATTCCCTTTACCTTTCAGAGTTGCCGGGTAGATACTAATGAATTGCTGCCGTTTGGCAGCTATCGAAGGCTGGCCCGGGGACTAATCCTTCCCCTGGCCTCCGGATACTGCTTGGACGCTCTGGCGACCCTCCGAGATCCAGGGCATCATGGCCCGCAGCTCAGCCCCCACCTGCTCGATGGGGTGCTTTTGGCCCTCGGCTTCCAAGCGCAGGAAGTTGGGCCGGCCGCTGCGGCTCTCGCTCATCCACTCCTCGGCGAACGATCCGCTCTGGATCTCGCTCAGGATCCTCTTCATCTCGGCCCGGGTGTCCTCGTTGATGATGCGGTCGCCCCGGCTCAAGTCGCCGTATTCGGCGGTGTCGGAGATGGAGTAGCGCATGCCGCCGATTCCCGCCTCGTACATGAGGTCGACGATGAGCTTCAGCTCGTGGAGGCACTCGAAGTAGGCCACCTCGGGCTGGTATCCGGCCTCGCACAAGGTCTCGAAAGCCGCAGTCACCAGCGAAGTAAGCCCGCCGCACAGCACCACCTGCTCGCCGAACAGGTCGGTCTCGCATTCCTCGGCGAAGGTCGTCTCGATGACCCCGGCCCGGGCACCCCCGATGGCGTCGGCATAGGCCAGGGCCAGTTCTCGGGCACTGCCGGTGGCGTCCTGGCCCACCGCGATCAGGCACGGCACGCCGCCGCCTTCCACATAAGTGCGCCGCACCAGGTGGCCGGGGCCCTTGGGAGCCACCATGGCCACGTCCACGCCCTCGGGCGCCGAGATCAGGTCGAAGCGCACGTTGAAACCGTGGGCAAAAAACAGGGCATCGCCGGGCTGGAGGTGGGGCTCGATGTGAGCCTGATAGATGTCGGACTGCTCGGTGTCGGGCAAGAGCAGCATGATGATGTCGGCCTCGGCCGACGCGTCGGCCATCGACATCACCTTCAGTCCGGCCTCGGCGGCCTTGGCGGCCGACGACGAACCGTCTCGCAGCCCGACCCGAACGTCGATACCCGATTCCTTCAGGTTCAGGGCGTGGGCATGGCCCTGGGACCCGTACCCCAGGATCGCAACCTTGCGGTCGGCGATGTGGGAGCGGTCGACATCGTTCTCATACAACACGGTTGCCATTAGTTGTCCTTAAAGTCGGTATTGGCTATTGATCTTGTTCTGATCAGGGGGCCAGGGGGTCGGGGGCGGCTTTGACCAGCTTGGGCAGGGCCACCTTGCCGGTGCGCTGCACGTCCACGATCCCATAGGGTCGCAGAAGGTCCTCGAAGTCATCCACTCGGCTGGGCGATCCGGTGAGCGACACCATGATCTCGTCGTAGCCCACGTTCAACACGGTGGCCTGGAAAATCCGCACCAGATCCAGGATCTGCCCCCTGATATCAGGATTGGCCCGCACCGTGACCATCATGAGCTCCCGCTCCACGCTGGCTGATGGGTTCAGCTCCCGGATGTCCACCACGTTGACCAGCTTGTCGAGCTGCTTCACCACCTGCTCCATGGGGGCGGCGTCCACCCCCACCACGATGGTGAGGCGGCTGAACCGCTCGTCGTCGGTGGGGGCCACCGCCAGCGACTCGATGTTGAACCCCCGCCGGGCGAACAGCCCGGCCACCCGGGCCAGCACGCCCGCCTTGTTCTCCACCCGCACCACGAGCGTGGTAGTGCCACCTCCGTCGGCGGCGCTCATCGGGGCTGGTCCCGCTGGGAGGGGTCCACCACCACGTCGCTGTTGGACATGCCGGCCGGAACCATGGGGAAGACGTTCTCCTCGGCCTCGCAGCGGAACTCCACCACCACCGGCTGATCGTCGATCTCATTGGCCTGGGCGATGGCCGGGCCAACCTCCTCGGGCGACTCCACCCGAAGCCCGACACAGCCCAGCGCCTCGGCCCACATCTTGTAGTCGGGCACATCGCGGGTGAGGTACACCTCGGAATAGCGCTCCTCGTAGAACATCTCCTGCCACTGGCGGACCATGCCCAGATACGCGTTGTTGATGAGGGCCACCTTGATGGGGAACCCCTCGGTGGCCGCGGTGACCAGCTCTTGGGCGGTCATCTGGAAGCATCCGTCGCCGTCCACTGCCCATACCATGCGGTCGGGCCGGCCCGCCTTGGCCCCAATGGCGGCGGGAATGGCGAATCCCATTGTGCCCAGACCTCCCGAGTTCACCCATGTGTAGGGATGGTTGAACTTCCAGTACTGGCTGGTCCACATCTGATGCTGGCCAACTCCCGACGCCACGATGGTGTCGGAGGGGGTGGAGTCCCGAAGCTGCTCCAGCACGTACTGGGGCTTCAGCAGCTCATCGCCCTTCGATTGCTCATAGGTCAGCGGGAACCGCTCTTGCCAGCCGCTGATCCGGGACCGCCACTGGTTCCGGTCGGGCTGGGCCTCGCTGCCCCCCATCTCCTTCAGCGCCTTCACCAGCTCCTCGATGACCACACGGCAGTCGCCCTGGATGGCCACGTCCGGGCGGCGCACCTTGCCCAGCTCGGCGCTGTCGATGTCCACGTGGATGATCTTGGCCAAGGGGGCGAACTCGCCCACCTTGCCGGTGACCCGGTCGTCGAAGCGAGCCCCCAGCGCGATGAGCAGGTCGGCCTCCTGCATGGCGGTGACCGCGGTGTAGTTGCCGTGCATGCCGGGCATGCCCAAACACAACGGGTGGTCGTCGGGGAAGCCTCCCCGGTTCATCAGGGTGGTAACCACGTGGATGCCGGTCATTTCAGCCAGCTCCAGGAGGGCTTCCGCCCCCCGGGACTTCAAGATGCCGCCCCCGGTGTAGAGAACCGGGCGCTCAGCCTCGCAGATGAGCTTGGCCGCTTGGCGGATCAGCTCGGCATCACCCGCCTGGTTGGGGAGGTAGCCGGGCAGGTCGTGGCTGTCGGGGGTGTACCACTCCATGGCCGAGCGGGGGTTGTTGGGGTCGACGATGTCCTTGGGGATGTCCACCAGCACCGGGCCGGGGCGGCCGGTGGTGGCGATGTAGAAGGCGTCGTGGATCACCTGGGGGATGTCGGCCGCCTCGGTCACCAGGTAGTTGTGCTTGGTAACCGACATGGTGATGCCGGTGGTGTCGCATTCCTGGAAGGCGTCGGTGCCGATGGCCGCGTAGGGCACCTGGCCGGTGACCACCACCATGGGGATGGAGTCCATATAGGCATCGCACAGCGGGGTGACGATGTTGGTGGCCGCTGGGCCCGAGGTGACCATGGCCACGCCGGGACGGCCCGTGGCGTGGGCGTACCCCTCGGCCATGTGGCCAGCGCCCTGCTCGTGGCGCACCAGCACATGGCGTATGGACGAGTCGATCAGCGGGTCGTACACCGGCAGGATGGCCCCGCCGGGCAGCCCGAACAGGATGTCCACGCCCTCGTTCTCAAGGGCCTTCATCAGGGCTTGTCCGCCGTTCATATTCATATTGGATCAACCCTTCCGGCATCTCCGAAATGGAAAGACCTCCCAGGCTGGGAGGTCGGATGCGCTCGGTCTCCGGGTCGGCCGGGACCGCGCGCTAAAGACGTACTACGAGAATCGCTCCGGTGTGGGGATGGCGCTTCATAGGATCACACCAGTATGAACGCTAGGGCGTGGCTGTGACAAGACGGTTTGGGGTGTATCCCGGCTCGTTCAACCCACCCACGATCGGCCATCTGGCCATCGCGGAGGCGGCCAGGGACCAGCGGGGGCTCGAACGGGTGGATCTCATGGTGTCGCGGGTGGCGCTGGGCAAGGCGCAGGTGGAGCGGCCCTCGTTCCATGATCGCATCGCAGTGCTGGAGGCTTCGGTGGCCGACATCG
>JAJDYU010000012.1 GCA_022825005.1 Acidimicrobiia bacterium | reverse complement strand
GTCGAGGCGGCGCAGGATGTCGGGCACCCAGCCGAAGCCCTGCTCGGTGAACACCGCCTTGAGGCCGGGGTACCGCTCGAACACCCCGCCCATGATGAGGTGCCACATGGAGCGGTTGGAGAAGAACGGGGTCTCGATCACAAACATCGGCCCGGCCGCGGGGGAATCGCCGTAGTCGGGCATCCCGGTGCCCCCCGAGTGCAGGGTCATCACCACGTCGTGCTCCTCGCACGCCGCCCACACTGGGTCGTAGCGGGGGTGGAACAGCGGGGGTAGGTCGGAGTTGGGGGCGATGCTGGGAATCAGCGCCCCGCCCCGCAGGTTGTGCTCGGCGATCCACTTCACGTCGGCCACGGCCTCGTCGATGTCGTTGAGGAAGATCTGGCCGATGCCCGCTCGGCGCTCGGGGTATTCGGCGCAGAAGTCGGCCAGCCAGCGGTTGTGGGCCCGGATGCCAGCCAGGCGGCGGGGGAGGTCCTTGTCGGTGGGCTGGGGGGCGATCAGGGTGCCCGTGGGGAAGAAGGGGGGCACGGTGTTGGGGAAGGTGATCTCGGCCACCACCCCGTCGGTGTGCTGCTCGGAGATGCGGCGGTCGTTGTCCCAGTTGCGGGATCGGCCGTCGTCTTGCAGGTCGCGGAACGGGTTGCGGTACTTCCCTCGCCAGGCGTCGAACTCGTCGTGCCAGGATGACTCCAGGTACTCCCGGTACGTCTTGTGATTAGCCCCAGCGTGGCAGTCGGACGAGATGATCGTGTAGCGGTCAGCGGTTGCGGTGGTCACGTTATGAAGGCTATCGGGCTGGCGGGTTCGGTCGCCTAGGGCGACAGCAGTTCATCGCGGACTTGGCGTTTTAGGTATTTGCCGGAGGCGTTGCGGGGGAGGGGGGTGTCGAGGAACCAGATGTGGGCGGGGACCTTGTAAGGGGCCAGGCGGCCGTCGAGGTGGGCTCGCAGGGCGTCGGTGTCAAGATCGCGGCCGGGGCGCAGCACTATGGCGGCGCCGGGGACCTCGCCGAGGCGCTCATCGGGCACGGCGAACACGATGGCCTCGGCCACCGCGTCGTGCTGGTAGATGGCGTTTTCCACCTCGGCGCAGGCGATGTTCTCGCCCCCTCGGATGACGAGGTCCTTGGCCCGGTCGACGATGGCGATGAATCCGTCCTCGTCGATCACGGCGACGTCGCCGGTGTGCAGCCAACCGTCGGTGATGGCTTCGGCGGTTGCCTCCGGTTTGTTGAGATATCCCCGGATGACGATGGGGGACCGCACCAGGAGATCCCCTGGCTGCCCGGGGGGCAGCTCGGCGCCGCTGTCGTCAACCACTTTGGCCTCGACGGTGGGCAGGGGCTGGCCCACGGTGGTGGGCTTGTCCCGGTAGATCGCCCCGACGTTCATGGTGACCACGCCGCTGGTCTCGGTCAGGCCGTAGCCGGTGCCGGGGTTGCCGCTGGGGATCGACCGGGAGATCTTGTCCACCAGATCGGGGTGAAGCGGCGAGCCCCCGCCCCCCAGCGAGCCCAGGCTGGTGGTGTCGTAGCGGTCGAAGTCGGGGTGCAGCACGATCTCACGGGACATTGCCGGCACTGCGGCCAGGGTGCTGGGCCGCTCGGCGTCTATGAGCTTGAGGGCCTCAGTGGCGTCCCAGCGGTACATGAGCACCAGCTTCCCGCCAACGGTGGTGGTGGGGTGCAGGTAGCAGTTGCAACCGGTGACATGGAACAGCGGCACGCACACCAGCCCGGCTGGCTGGTCGCGCTGGTCGCGGGGCACTGGCTCTTTCTCGTTGATCATGCCCAGCGCCGCCGAATAAAAACCCATGTTCATCACGTTGTGTACCGCGGCCCGGTGGGTCATAACCGCCCCTTTGGGGAACCCCGTGGTGCCCGAGGTGTAGAACACGCACAGGTCGTCGTCGGGATCGATGACCACGCCGGGCAGAACAGGGGGATCGGGATCGGCCACCGTGTAGGACCAGCGGATTACCTCGGGTGGAAGTTCATCGTCGCACCGGGTCACCACCACCGGCATCTCCGGCCGGTCGTCGAGTGAAGCCAGGCGCTCCCAGCGCTCGCCGTCCACTATCAAAACTGCCGGTTGGCTGTCGTTTAGGCCGTAGGCCATTTCCGCCGGTGTCCACCAGGCGTTCATGCCCACCACCACCGCTCCCATCGACACCACCGCCCAGTAGGCGATGATCCACTCGGGGTAGTTCCTCATGGAGATGGCCACCCGGTCTCCTTGGCCGACGCCGTTGTCGGCCAGCCACGCGGCCAGGGCCCTTACCTGGCGATGGGCTTCGGCATACGACAGGCGTTCGTCGCGGAATACCAGGTAGTCGGCCTCACCGTGGGCTGCGGTACCGACAAAGAGGTCCCGCATGGAATCGGGGGCGTTGTCGAAAATCCGCAGGGGGACGCCGTTGACTTCCCTCACCGACCAAGAAAAGATCTGGCCCGGCGCGGTGACCTGCGCCGCGGCCTCGTTCCAGGCGGTTAGGCTCATCAGCCGGCCAATCCCCAGCTCTCCATCACGATCGGCAATAGGGCGTCGACGAACTCATTCATGTCGGGGTTGGGAGGCAAGACGTTGGCCGTTGCGGCCAGCGTCAGATCCAATTCGGGGATGTAGAGCGCCCGGGTGCGAAATGCCGGGGTACCGCCGCCATGGCTGTAGCCCAGCAGGCCGCCGATGTCGTCGATCCCCACGCCCAGGCCGTAGCCGGGGTTGACTCCCGCAGAGGTCATCTCAGCCAGGGACTCGTCGCTTATCAGCCCTCCGGTGAACAGCCCTCGGAACATCTTTGGAACGTCGCCGATGAGGGTCTCAATGCCTCCGCCGGTCCAGCCGGCCGTTTGCAAAAACTCCTGGGGGTACTCGTCGGTGGAGAGGTAGTCGGTGCCCATGAAATTGTGCCGAGCCTCGTCGGGAACGTTGGTCAGCGATGTGAACGCGGAGTAGAGGAGCCCTGCGTTGTAGCTGTCGATCACCGGTACGGGTGGAAGCTCATTGGGGGGCAGATAGGTGTTTTCCAAGCCCAGCGGCGCCAGCACGCGGGACCTGATCTCGACGTCGGCGGGATTGCCGGTGACCGCCTCGATGATCATCCCCGCGATGACGTGTCCGGCGGTGCTGTAGTTGTACTCGGTTTCGAACTCAGCCACCGGCCCGTAGTTGGTGGTGAACCGAACGATCTCCTCGGGGGCGATGGGCACGCCCAGCCGGGCGGAACCCAGCACGAAAAACCCCGGGTCGAAGGCGTACTCCACGAATCCGGTGGTGTGTCCCATGAGATGCCGGAGGGTGATCTGGGGGCCGTGCTCGTATTTGCCGTACCAGTCGTCGCCCAGATAGGCGGTGACCGGAGTGTCCAAATCGACGAGGCCTTCATCCACCATTGACAGCACCGCAACGGTGGTGACCGGCTTGGTCACCGAGCCGATGCGGACATAGTCGCCCGGTGTGATGGGTTCTTCGGTGGTGAGATCGCTCACGCCCCAAGCGAAGGTCCAAGGCTCGTCGCCTCCCTGGGCTATGGCAAGCACCATGCCGGGGATTCGAGCATTCTCCATCCAGTCGGCTGCCGCAGCGTTGATCGCGGCAACGTCGAGCCCTGACGGGTGCGTTTCGGGCTCGGGAGCGGGCGTGGCCTCGGGGGTTGGCTCTTCGGTGGGTTCGGGTTCAGGTGTGGCCTCGGGTGTCGGAACCGGGGTCGGTGCCGACGTAGCCGCGGGGGTCGACTCAGCGGCGGGTTCTGGTTCGGGGGTGGCCTCAGGCGTAGGGGATTGGGTGGGAGCGGGTGTGGCCCCGGCGGTGGCGGTGGCCACCGGCACCGGCTCGGTGGTGCCTCCGTCGTCGCTTCCGCAGGCTCCGGCCACCAGGGCCAGAACCAGCAGCAGGGCCCAGAACAGCTTGGTGGCAGAAGATCGCATCATCGCCTCAGGCTACGCTGCGGCATGGCCACAATGCGCTTCAACCACATGGAGCTGACGCTTCCCCTGGGAACACTGACCGACGAATACCGGGCCGAGGTTCGTGAGTTCTACGGCGATGTGTTCGGATGGACGGCGACGGACCCCCAGATTCTCAAGCAGACCGCGCTATTGCTGTCCACCGATCCCTCTACCAGCCAGTTCGTTCTGTTGGCCGAGCACAAAGAGCCTATGGCCCCGCCGCCTTTCGACCACTTGGGCCTGCTCTTCGAAACCCGGGAGGAAGTCGACACGTGTCTGGCCAAGTGCGAGGCGTGGCAGGAGAAAGACCCTCGAGTGGAGATCAAGCGCTACAACGACCTGGTGATGCCCACCGTGACCGTGCACGCCTTCTACGTGCGTCACCTCCTGCCTATTCACTTGGATGTGCAGTGCATGGAGCGGCCCGAGGGGGTGGCAGCGCCGTCGGGCCGCTGGGTGTGGGTTGACGACTGATGGCTGACGAGCGGGTATCGAAGCTGATCGGGAGGGACGGCCCCGAGACGGCAACCGAGGTAGCCGAACGGATCTGGATGGCGGAGGGCACGGCCAACGCCTACAAGGTGGCCACCCCTGAGGGCAGCGTGATGATCGACGCCGGACTGGCCGGCGATGCCCGGCGCTTCCATCGCCAGCTCTCGGCCGCTCCCGGCAACCCGGTGCGCTACATCGTTTTGACCCACGCCCACGAGGACCACATCGGCGGTCACCGGCGCTGGTCGCGAGAGGGGGCCCAAGTGGTGGCCCACCGCCTGTGCCTTCAGCGCGATGAGCAGTACCGCCAGCTAACCCAGTTCCGGGTGGATCGGGCCAAGATCTTGTGGGGGGCGGCCATGAACCTCCGCACCGAGTCGGGCCGGGTTGAGCCCACCCCGCCCATCGAGGCCGACATCGTGGTCGACCGCTCCCACACCCTCGAAGTGGGCGATCTCACCTTCGAGGTGATGCACACCCCCGGCGCCGAGGGTCCCGACGGGCTCACGGTGTGGGTTCCCGAGCTGCGGGCTGCTTTCGTGGGCGACCTTTGGGGCCCGATAATCGACGCCTTCCCCAACCTGTTCACCTTGCGGGGCGAGCCCTACCGCGATGCTCAGCAATACATGGAGTCGCTTCGCGAGGTTCGCGACCTAGAGCCGGAGATCGCCCTGGCCGGACACTTCGAGCCGGTGGTGGGCAAAGAAGAGGTCAAAAAGGTTCTCACCCGCATGCACGATGGAGTGGAGTGGGTGTGGGACCGGGTGATCGACGGAATGAACGAGGGCAAAGACCCCTTCACGCTAATGAAGGAGATCCGCCTTCCCGACGACTCTCCCCTGAATGAGACTTACGGCCGGGTGGACTGGGGCGTTCGGGCCATCTGGGAGGGGCTGGCCGGTTGGTTCACCTATCAGTCCACCGCTGATCTCTATGCCACGCAGCCCGAGGCGGTTTACCCCGATGTGGTGGACCTGGCCGGGGCCGATGCCCTGGTGGACCGCTCAGAGCAGCGGCTGGCCGCCGGTGAGCTGATCGAAGCCTTGCACCTGGCCGACATGGTTCTGGCTGCCGATGCAGCCCACCTTGGGGCGCTGTCGGCCAAGCTCGCCGCTCTGCAATCGATGGCGGAGCAATTCGGCCTGCGCAACTTCCAGGAGGCCGGGTGGTATCGGGCTGAGATCGCCCGCGTGGAGCAGGAATTGGAAGCGGCACAGTCGTGACCTGTCCAAAGTGCTGATTCGCCCGTAATCGACTTACCCTGTCCCCGTGGATTTTGGCGACACCCCCGCTGAGGCAGCCTTCCGGGCTGAGGCCCGGGCCTGGCTGGAGGCCAATGCTCCGGCCAAGGGCTCTCCTGAGGCGTTCAATGAGATGTTCAACCCAGGAAAGGACGTGGCCCGAGAGGAGGAGATGGCCGGTCGGGCCCGGGCGTGGCAAGCACGGTTGGCCGCCGACGGCTGGGCTTGTTTGGACTGGCCGACAGAGCACGGGGGACGGGGGGCCTCCACGATGGAGGCAATCATCTTCGAGGAGGAGCAGAGTTCCTACGGCGTGGTGATGTCGATCTTCATGGCCGCGCTGGACATGGCTGCTCCCACGCTCATGGCATGGGGCACCGACGAGCAGAAAAGGCGATTCTTGGATCCGATCCGCCGGGGGGAGATGGTGTTCGCCCAGCTCTTCAGCGAGCCCAATGCCGGCTCCGATTTGGCCGGCCTCCAGACCCGAGCGGTCCGAGACGGCGATGAGTTCGTGGTCAACGGCCAGAAAGTGTGGAACTCCTATGCCCATCTGGCCGACTGGGGCATCCTGTTGGCCCGCACCGATTCGGATGTGCCCAAACACCAGGGGCTCACCTATTTCTTTGTGGAAATGGACACGGAAGGATTGGATCCGCGGCCCCTGCGTCAGATAACCGGAGGGGCCGAGTTCAACGAGACCTTTTTCGACGATGTGCGGATTCCGGCGGAGAATGTGATCGGCGGGGTCAACAATGGCTGGGCGGTGGCCCAGACCACCCTGAACAGCGAACGCGCCGCGGTGGGCGCCCAGTCGTCCCGGGTGGACGTCCCCGCCCTGGTGGAATTGGCTCGCCACAAGGGTCAGTCCGGCGATCCGGCGGTCCGCCAATCCCTGGCCGAAGCGTGGATCAGGTCAGAAGTGCTCCGCTACCTGGGCATGCGGGTGTACACCGCGTTGAGCCAGGGCACCGAGATCGGTCCGGAAGCCTCGATCACCAAGATCCTCGCCGGCGACCATATTCGGGACACCAGCCAAACGGCCATGCAGCTGCTGGGACCGGAGGGGATGCTGAACGATGACAGCTGGGTGTGGCAGATGGTCGGCCATTTTGCCCACAAGATCGGTGGGGGCACACCGGAGATCCAGCGCAATGTGATCGGCGAGCGCATCCTGGGCCTGCCCCGCGAGCCGCGAGCCGACAAGGGCATTCCCTTCCGCGACCTTAAAGTGTGAGCGTGATGGGCCCATCCGGCGCCAGGCCAGTTCTGCTGGCCGTGCTGGCTCTATTGACCTGCACCGGGTGCGGTCTGTTCAGCGAGGGAACGGTGATCAGCCCTGCCCCCATCACCGAGGAGGAGAGCCAGCCGGATGTCCAGAGCACTCCGACTCCCACGGCCACCCCCGCCGGAGCGCCACTGCCCGCCGATGCCATAGTGATCGGTGCTCTTATGGCCACCACCGGGTTCCTGGCCGACTACGACGAGCCCGCCCTGGTGGCCGCCCGGAACCGGATCGACGAATTGAACGAAGCCGGCGGCCTGCTGGGACGCCCGGTGGTGCTGCGCCACATCGACAGCCACACCGAGCTGTCCATCATGAGAAACGGCGCCGAGCAGCTGCTTCTGGACGGCGTCGATCTGGTGCTGATGACGTGTGATGCCGTCTATGCCAATCCGGCCATTGCAGCGCTTCAGAGCTCGGGGACTTTGGTGATAAGCCCCTGTGGAACCGACGACTTGTGGGTTAGCGGCGATCTGGGCGACCGGGTTTTCTCCTTGGGCACTCCGGCGAGCACCGAAGTGGGAATGTTGGTCTCGTTGGTCTCCGATCGGGGGTTGGGCACCGCGACGGTGATCATCGACCAGACCAGTACCGAGGCGGTGGCCGTCTGCGAGGCCTTCCGGCAGCGCTTCGAGGAAGCCGGCGGCCAGATCGCCGGGCTGCACCGCTACCAGCCCACCGATCCCGGCCTTCTCGACCCCATCTTGCTGGGGCTGGCCACCACCGGTCCCGAGGCCATCGTGTTCTGCGGCACCCGGCTGGTGGCGCCTGAGATTCTGGCGCCGATCCGGGCAGCGGGCTTCAACCAGCCCATTTTCGCCAACTCCACCATGGACGGCGATCATTGGATCGGCCATGTTCCCGATGTCGGCGACTTCACCATGCTCTCCTACGCCTCGATCTACACCGACTCGCCCGACCCCAGCCCCGCGGTTCGCGAGGTGCTGGCCGACTACCTGGAGACCACCGGCCATCGAGCACGCGACGGCCGTATGGTCACCGGCCACGACGCCATCGAGGCCTATGTGCGGGCGGCGGAGCGGGCCGGCACCATCGATCCGGGGCCGGTGGCCACCCAGCTGGAAAGGTTCGACGGCGAAGATCTCGTCGCCGGGCCCGTCACATTCGCCTCCGACGTCCATGCCGCGCTCGGGCGTCCCATGAGGGTGATCACCATTCAAGAACCCTACGCCCAGTATGAGCGCATCATCGTCCCCTAGCGTCTTCTGGAGAGTTAGTAGCCCAGGTCTACGTTTACGGGCCCCAGAAGCTCCTCGCCGGATATGTATCGCCGGACGTTCTCGGTTACCCGGCGGGCGAGCAGCTTGAGTCCCATCTCGGGGGTGTTTCCCACATGAGGAGTGATGAGGCAGTTCTCCATTTCCCAGAGGGGATGCCCAGCCGGGAGCGGCTCGGGCTCGGTCACGTCCAAGGCGGCACCGCCGATGGCCCCGGCTGACAGCGCTTCCACTAGGTCGTCGGTGACCACGTGGCCGCCGCGCCCTACGTTGATCAGCCACGCATGGGGGGCCATGGCATCGAGCGCGGCGGCGTCGATGATGCCGGTGGTCTCAGGGGTCAGCGACAGCGCCACCACCACCACTTCGGCGTCGCCCAACGCGTCGTGCAGGCTCTCGGGGCCCACAACCCGGTGTACGCCGTCCATTGGCGCGGGGTGGCGGCGCAGCACGGTCACGCGGCAGTCCCACGGGCCCAGCAGCCTCACCAGCGACTCGGTGATGCCCCCGCCTCCCAGCACGGTGACCCGCCCGCCCAGCAGGTTCCGGCCCTCCGGGGGCGACCAGCTGCGGGCTCGGGCATAGCTCCCCATGGCTCGCAGGCCGGCCAGGGCCAGCATCAGCACGTGCTCGGCCACCGGCTCGGCGTACACCCCCTTGCCGCAAGTCCAGAGGTGGTCGCGGTCGAGCAGATCGGTCAGGTTCTCGATGCCGGCATAGGGGAGCTGCACCCACTCGATGCCCGGTCCGTCTTCCAGCACGCCGGGCAAGAGCTCGGGGGCCGCGGGCTCGGCCCAAACCAGCGCCTCGGCCTCAGAGGGGGCCGTCACCCGGCCGCCGCCGGCAATCACCGCGTCGGCCAGCGCCGGTCGCCGCCAGCAGTCGGGCTCCACTGCGATACAAGGCGGTTCCATACCGCCGGGTAGTTTATGGGCGTGGAGGTCGCAGACTCGATCCTCGATCTCATTGGAGACACCCCGTTGGTGCGGATGCCGCGCATCGCCGAGGGGGTGTCGTGTGAGGTGCTGGCCAAACTGGAGATGCTGAACCCGGGCGGCAGCGTGAAGGACCGGCCTGCGGTGGCGATGATCGACGCGGCCGAGCGAGAAGGGCTGCTGAAGCCAGGTGGGACCATCATCGAGCCCACCTCGGGAAACACCGGCGTGGGTCTGGCTCTGGTGGCCGCCCAGCGCGACTACCGCTGCATCTTCGTGATGACCGACAAGGTGAGCGACGAGAAAGTGCAGTTGCTGCGGGCTTACGGGGCCGAGGTGGTGGTGTGCCCGGTGGCGGTAGACCCTGAAGACCCCGAGTCGTACTACTCCACCGCGGAGCGCCTGGTGGCCGAGACTCCCGGCGCCTACCGGCCCAACCAGTACTTCAACCAGGTGAATCCCCTGTCGCATGAGCTGACCACGGGGCCGGAGCTGTGGAAGCAGACCGGGGGGCGCATCACCCATTTTGTGGCCGGGGCGGGCACCGGCGGCACGCTCAACGGCGTGGGGCGCTTCCTCAAGCAGCAGAATCCCGCCATTCAGATCGTGGCCGGCGATCCGGAGGGCTCGGTGTTCAGCGGCGGGTCGGGCCGGCCCTATCTGGTGGAGGGGATCGGCGAGGATTTCTGGCCCGAGACCTACGACCCCGACGTGGTAGATCGGGTGATCCCGATCTCCGACCAGGACTCCTTCGACATGGCCCGGCTGGTGACCCGGCGAGAGGGTCTGCTGATCGGCGGCTCGGGGGGCACCGCGGTGTGCGCGGCCTTGGAGGTGGCTCAAGACTGCGGGCCCGACGATGTGGTGGTGGTGCTTCTGCCCGATGCCGGCCGGGGCTATCTGTCCAAAGTGTTCAACGACGACTGGATGGCGTCGTACGGCTTTTTGATCGGGGAGCACCCCTGCGTGAAAGACGTGCTCGACGCCAAGGAGGGGGCGCTGCCCCCGCTGGTCTACGTAAAGCCCGAAGATCCCGTGAGTGAAGCCGTGACTCAGATGCGCGACCACGGGGTCAGCCAGCTGCCGGTGGCCAAAGGGGAGATGCCCTTGGCCGCCGCCGAGGTCATGGGGGCGGTGCACGAGCTTCAGCTCATGGAGTTGGCCTTCAACGGCGATCTGCTGGGCCAGCCGGTGGAGAGTGTGATGAGCCGGCCGCTGGAACAGATCGGCATCGGCGAATCGGTGGCGCTGGCGGTGACCAAGCTGGAGCGGTCCCCGGCGCTGCTGGTGCTCGACGGCGGCCGCCCTCGGGCGGTGATGACCAGCACCGACGTGCTCAGCTTCTTGTCGTCGGGCCCGTCGCCCTCGGAGTCATGACCGGCTCCTCCTCCGACAACTGGGGATTCGACACCCGGGCCATCCACGTCGGCCAGGAGCCCGATGAGGCCACCGGGGCCATCACCGTTCCCATCCACCTGGCCACCACCTTCGTGCAGACCGCACCGGGCCAGCATCAGGGCTTTGAGTACGCCCGGACGTCCAACCCCACCCGGGTGGCACTGGAACGGTGCGTGGCCGGGCTGGAGGGGGCTGAGCACGGAATGGCGTTCGCCAGCGGCATGGCCGCCGAGGATGCGCTGGTGGGCATGATGCGCCCCGGCGACCACGTGGTTCTGGGGACCGACGCCTACGGAGGGACGTTCCGGCTCATCGCCCGGGTATACGGCGAGCGGGGCATCGAGTGGTCGGCGGTGGACTTGGCCGATCGGGACGCGCTGGCCGGGGCCATCCGCCCCGAGACTCGCCAAGTGTGGGTGGAGACCCCCACCAATCCCATGTTGACGGTGGTGGACATCGCCGCGGTGGCCGAGGTGGCCCATGCGTCGGGGGTCGACGTGGTGGTGGACAACACTTTCGCCACCCCTTACCTCCAGACCCCGCTTGAGCTGGGGGCCGATGTGGTGGTGCATTCCACCACCAAGTACCTGGGCGGCCACTCCGACGTGGTCGGAGGGTTCATCGCGGTGAACCGGGATGACTTGGCCGAGCGGCTGTCGTTCGTCCAGAACGCGGTGGGCGCGGTGCCCAGCCCCTTCGACTGCTACCTGCTGCTGCGGGGGGTCAAGACGCTGGGCGTGCGCATGGACCGCCACTGCGACAACGCCCAAGCGGTGGCTGAGTTCTTGGCCGACCACCCCGCGGTCGACCGGGTGCTCTTCCCCGGATTGCCAGATCACCCGGGACACGAGATAGCCGCTCGGCAGATGAGCCGCCCCGGCGGGATGGTGTCGTTCATCCATGGCGGCGGTGAGGACGCCGCGGTGGCCGCGGTAAGCGCCACCAAGGTGTTCCGGCTGGCTGAGTCGTTGGGGGCGGTGGAGTCGCTCATCGAGCAGCCCTCCACCATGACTCACCTATCGGTGGCCGATTCGCCACTGGCTGTGGACCCCGGGTTGGTGCGCTTGTCGGTCGGCATCGAGAGCATCGATGACTTGCTGGCCGATCTGGAGCAGGCCCTCGGTGCCTAGCCCCTTCAGTCCTGAAGCGACAGCAACTCGTCGGCCATAGCCTCGACTTCGGCCTCCCAGTCAGTTGGCTCGCCCAGCGGCATGACCACGAACTTTGAGGCGCCGGCCTCGATGAATGCCTCGATCTTGGGCCGCAGCTCTTTTCGGTTCGAAGCCACCAGGTCGCCGGGGTTCTTGTCGGGCTGACGCAGCTTGATGAGCTCGAGGAAGCGGTCGGGCAGCGGGCCGTCGGTGTAGGTCAAGAGCGCCCCGTAGTGCTCGGGGTCGATTTCCCTTTCGGCCTCGTCGGCGTGCTGTTTGATGGCGGCGATTCCGCCTCGCACATCTTCGGGGGTGGCGAAAGAGGGGAGCCAGCCGTCGCTTAGCCGGCCGACCCGGCGAAGCTCTGATGGGGCGATGCCCCCCATCCACACGTCTAAGGGTTGCTGGACCGGCTTGATGTCCACTTGGGCGGCGTCCAGATGGAAGCGGGGGCCGTGGTGCTCTACGACGTCTTCGGTCCATAGTCGGCGCATTAGGGGAAGGGCCTCATTGAACCAGGCCGCCCGGTCCATGCGGGCCACCCCGAAAGCCTGGTGCTCGGCAGTGTCGGCAACTCCGAGTCCGAAAGCGGGCAGCAGCCGGCCGTTGGAGATGCGATCGAGGCTGGCCATGGACTTGGCCAACAGCACCGGGTTGCGGCCGGGCAGCACCATCACGCTGGGACCGAACTTGAGATGGGTGGTTCGAGCGGCCGCGAAGGTCATGGCCACCACCGGGTCCAGAGCGGGACCGCTGGCCCGCTCGGCCACCCACAGCGAGTCGAATCCCAACCGCTCCAGTCCGTCGACCACTGCGCCGAACACCTCTGGGTCTCCCGATGCTGTCCCGCCTCCGACGCCGAAACCGATTCGGACTCTCACGTCAAGAGAGCTTGGCGATCTCGGAGGACTCGCCGGGGTCGGGATCGGTGGCCACGAAGGCGTCGAGCATCTCGCCGGCCACCTCCGAGGACACCAGGCGCAGGCTCATGGCCAACACGTTGGCATCGTTCCATTTGCGGGCGCCGCGGGCAGTCTCCGAGTCGGTACACAAGGCAGCCCGCACGCCGGGCACCTTGTTGGCCGCGATCGACACTCCGGTTCCCGTCCAGCAGCACACCACCCCGATGTCGGCGCGGCCGTCGACCACCGCCTCGCCGACCGCCCGACCGACGTCGGGCCACGGCGCTCCCTCCGGGGCGGCCGCCACCACGCTGTGTCCTCCGTCGGCCAGATGCTGCTTGACGGCGTCGGTCAAGGCGGTGGGCTCGTCGGTCCCGAAAGCAATCCGCATTCCGCTATCCCGAGAGATCGGATGCGAGTAGGTCGAGGTCGAAGCCGTACAAGGCGGCGCAGTTGTCCCTCACGATGAGCTGCTGCTCGTCGGCGGGCACATCGGCCAGGGTCTCGGCCACCACCTCCCGGGAGCGGGGGAAGGTGGACTCGGTGTGGGGGTAGTCGGAGCCCCACATGAGCGTGTGAGTGCCGAAGGTGTCCCGCACCCTCACGCCCACCACGTCTTCCTGGAAGCTCACAAAGCAGTTGGACGTGAAGAAGTGGCTGGGACGGACGTCGGGATCGGCGAAGCGGTGCCAGTCGCCCCGCAGCGGCCGGTCGGTGTAGCAGTAGTCCATCTGGAACAGCCAGAACGGGATCCAGCCCACCTCGTGTTCCACCGATCCCACCTTGAGCTGGGGATGGCGCTCGAATACG
>JAJDYU010000020.1 GCA_022825005.1 Acidimicrobiia bacterium | reverse complement strand
CCCGATTACAAAAAAGGGGAAAACCGTGTCGAGTTCTGGTTCGATTTTGGGGAATTCCGTCGTTCGCGTCGAGGATCCCGGGCTGCTCACCGGCGCAGAGCGCTACTACGACGACTTCACTCCTGAGGGCACCGCCTACGTCACGTTTGTGCGCTCGCCGATGGCCCACGCCACCATCACGGAGGTCGACGCGCTTGAGGCTCAGGCCATGGACGGCGTGCTGGCGGTGTACACCGGTGAGAACATCGGCCTGCCGGCCACCGCCGGGTTCCCCATGCTGCCGGTGTTCGAGCGCCCGCAGATCGCCGGCGAGCGGGTGCTGTTCGTGGGCGACATCGTGGCCGCGGTGATCACCGAGACCCGCGAGCAGGGTATGGACGCCGCTGAGGCGGTGTTCGTGGACTACGACCCGCTGCCAGCCAACGCCGACCCCGAGAAGGCGCTGGACGAGGGGGCCGAGGTGCTGTGGCCCCAGAACGAGGGCGGCAACCTGGCCTTCCACACCGAACTGGGCGAAGACGACGGACTGGCTGAGGCCGCCCATGTGGCCGAGGTGAAGATGGAGAGCCAGCGGCTGGCCGCGGTGCCCATGGAGCCCAACGGCATCCTGGTGGAGCCCGGCACCCCCGACGGCGGCATGACGGTGACCTTTCCCAGCCAGGCGCCCATCGGCCTCAAGGACGGGTTTGCCGGCCTGTTCGGCCTCGACGGCGACAATGTGCGGCTCATCGCCCCTGCGGTGGGCGGCGGATTCGGGGCCAAGACTGGCCTTTATCCCGAGTACCTGGTGGCAGCCAAGGCCGCCTTGGAGCTGGGCCGCCCGGTGAAGTGGACCGAGTCGCGCTCTGAGGACATGGTGTCGCTGGTGCAGGGCCGGGGCCACATCCTCACTGCCAAGATGGGGTTTGACGGTGATGGCCGCATCACCGGGATGAACCTGCACTGCTTGGCCGACTCCGGGGCCTATCCGGCCATCGGCAGCTTCTTGCCCATCCTCACCCAGACCATGGCCCAGGGCGTGTACCAGATCCCCAAGATCAAGTTTTCCGCCGACGCGGTGGTCACCAACACGACTCAGATCGCGGCCTATCGGGGCGCGGGTCGTCCCGAGGCCACCCAGATTCTGGAGCGGGTGCTGGACGTGGGGGCCGACGAGCTGGGCATCGACCCTGCCGAGATCCGCCGGCGCAACTTCATCGGCGCCGACCAGTTCCCCTACGCCACCGTCACCGGTGCCAACTACGACTCCGGGGAGTACGAGAAGGCGCTCGACGCCGCGCTCGAGGCCTCCGGCTATGGCGATCTGCGAGCCGAGCAGGCCGCCCGGCGGGACTCGGGCGACTCCAAGCTGCTGGGAGTGGGCGTGTCTGCCTACGTGGAGATCACCGCCCCGCTGGGCTTGCACACCGAGTACGGCCGGGTGGACGTGCTGAGCGATGGGACGGCCGAAATCCGGGTGGGCACCAGCGCCCACGGCCAGGGCCACGAGACGTCGTTCTCGATGATCGTCAGCGATCTGTTGGGCGTGCCCATGGAGAGCATCAAGCTCATCCAGTCGGACACCGACGAGATCCCCCGGGGCGCGGGCACACTGGGTTCCCGCTCGCTTCAGACTGCGGGCAGCGCCGTCTACAAGGCCAGCGAAGAGGTGCTGGCCCAGGCCAAGGAGCTGGCCGCCCAGCAACTGGAGGCCAGCGCGGATGACATCGTGGTGGGCGAGGGCGGTCTGCATGTGGCCGGCGTGCCCGCCCAGGCGGCGTCGTGGGCTGATCTGGCCTCAGCGGCCGACGGCGGGGTGATCACCCACGAGCTCGATTTCGATCAGGGCGGGGCCACCTTCCCGTTCGGGGCCCACGTGGCCGTGGTGGAGGTGGACACCGAGACCGGCGGGGTGGAGCTGCTGCGCCACGTGGCGGTGGACGACTGCGGCACCATCATGAACCCGCTGCTGGTGGCCGGCCAACAGCACGGCGGCGTGGCCCAGGGGGCCGCCCAGGCGCTGTTCGAGTGGGTGCAGTACGACGAGGACGCCAACCCCCGCACTGCCAATTTGGCCGACTACCTCATGCCCAGCGCGGCCGAGCTGCCCTCTTTCGAGGTGAGCAACACCGAGACGGCCAGCCCGATGAACCCGCTGGGAGCCAAGGGCATCGGCGAGTCGGGCACCATCGGCTCCACCCCGGCCATCCACAACGCAGTGGTGGACGCGGTATCCCATTTGGGCGTGGCCCACATCGACATGCCCACCACCCCCGAGCGCATCTGGCAGGCCCTGGCCGCGGTCTAGCCCCTGTAGATGTTGAACGAGAGTAGGGGGAGTGGGGGCTCGTCACGTCGGCTTGTTCTATTCCATGGTGGGATCATCGCAGGGTATAGAGGAAGATGGTGGATCGTATGACCGGGGTTCGTGTATGAATCCGGAGTAGGTGCGGTCGGTGTGTAGGTATGTGTCGATGGCGTCGGCGGTCGCTCGGGCGGCAACCCTGATGTACTCGGGTGTGGCGAATAGCTTTGCTTCGTCGGGGTTGGAGAGGTACCCGTACTCAATAAGGGCAGACGGAGTCGACGGGTGGCGCAATATGCCGTAAGTGTCGTTGCCGTCAGGCTGTAGAACCCGAAGCACTCCTGCGTCAGGCAGGCGGCTCCATGAGACATCGTCGAATGAAGAGAGCCCTGTAATTATCTCTTCGTAAAGCAGCCCCCCAAGGCGAGCGGAGTCGACTCGGGCTTGTTGGGGTGTCGCAGATTGCACGTACACTTCGCTACCTGGAATATCGACAATATTCCAGGTAGGTGCGTTGTGGTGAATGGATATCAGCACATCGGCTCCGAGGACGTCAGCGAAGGCGGCTCGGGCAGATAGGCGAACTCCGTAATCGAAGGTACGTGTAGTGGCGGCGGGTATGCCGCGGTCGGCTAACTCCTCAAGTACGGCGCGGCTGAGCTTCAGATTCAAGTCCTTCTCAAGAAGGCCATTGGGCCCAACTGCGCCGGTGTCCCAGTGACCCCCGTGGCCTGGATCAACAACGACTCGTATTCCATCGATGGGTTCTCCTTTGGAGATTTGGGCTGTGTTGCCACACGGTGTCAGCACCGAATAACCAGCATCGGTGCGTTGGATAACGACGACAGGGATTCCCAATGGTGTGAGCACTGCGACCGGATCGTTGCCACTGGTGTCTATCTGCAGCCCATTCCCCTCATTTTCTTGCAAAGTAACATCTGATGGCGCGGAAGATGACAAATCTGGTTGCACCATCGGTCGTGGATCCGCCTCAATTGGTGTAGCCGTAGTAGGTGTCGAATTCTCAGCATGATCTCCGCAAGCTGCAAGGAGCGCAAGCATGCCGAATACAACGACGCTCGAAGTTCGCTTTACTCTGCGTTGACACAGCATGAGACTTCTCAGAGTCGACGTTCAAACTCGCACAAGCAGAGAGATCGAGTAGCCATCCGCGTTTGATCCTGTGACTGTTGCCAGTTGGTCTTGCCAGCCGTCGCGGAAGACGCTGTCAGAAGCGAGGGTCAGTCGGGCCAAGTCTCTGGCGCTGTTGCCGTACCGGCTGTCGATATAGGCGTTCTCGCAGTCTGCTCGGGGAATGGCCAGTTGGCTCGTCTTGATGGCGCTGTTGCTGGTGACAGCATTGCTGAGGCTGTCATAAACCTCGAAGTGGCAGTGAGGCCACCTACCGCGATAGCAGCCGGGAAACACGGAATTGAAGACGACCTTGCCAGCACCGTCAGCGGCCTGGACTCCCCGCAGGAAATTCTGGTCGGAGATCTCGTAAATCGAGTAGCGGCCGTCAGCGGTGCAATGCCACAGATAGATCGAAGCGCCGGGAAGAGGACTTCCGGTGCTGGCATCCACCACAGTTAGATGAATGGCGGCGGGGATGCCCTGTGCTGTGCCGCTAAATTCACCGACACTGCTGGTGAGATCGGCCCTGACCATTCCATCTATGGCCAGGACATTTGGGCCGTTTGTGCCATTCGCAGGAAAGGGGCCAGCCGTTTCGCTCGGTATCTCCGCCCCTGGGTTCGCGATGTTGCCGGGTAGATCGACAGCCGGTGTTGAAGTGGCCTCTGCGGTGGGTTGGCCCGTGGCTGTGATGGTTGGCGATGCGGTGGGTTGGCCCGTGGCTGTGATGGTTGGCGATGCGGTGGATTGGCCCGAGGCTGTGATGGTTGGCGATGCGGTGGATTGGCCCGAGGCTGTGATGGTTGGCGATAGGGTGGGTTGGCCCGAGGCCTGTGTAGGAGTTTGGGGAATCACCGCGGGATTGCTGTTGGTGCCACACGCGGCCACTACGCCTGCGAGGCTGGCACCACCGATCAAACGAAGAGCTAGACGTCTGTCAATTAAGTGGGGCAAATCCCTGGAAAGACCCCCGAAGTCATCATGGTTTTCGATTTCTGTCATGGTTTCTCCTTGTCTTGAGTGGGTTCCTCGCCCTCTCGCATTGGAGTTTGTGGAGGGCGCAGCGGAAGGGTGATGGTGACCGAGGTCCCGAGGTCGGGCTCACTGGCCACATCAAGGCTGCCTCCATGGGCCTGAACCACTGTGTCGGCAATCGACAGGCCGAGGCCGCTCCCGCCGTGTTCTCGCGAGCGCGATGGATCGGCGCGGTAGAAGCGCTCGGTAATCCTGGCGAGATGATCGGAGTCGATGCCCGGACCGTTATCGCTGATCTCGACGACCACGTTGTCGTCCAACCGGCGGGCATCGATGGTAACGGAGGTGCCGGGTGGAGTATGGACAGCGGCGTTGTTGACGACGTTGGCCAATACTTGGCGCAGTCGATCCTCGTCGCCGGTAATGCTGATGTCGGGCTCAATGGTGGCGGCGAATACGTGATTGGGCGCAGCAACTCTGGCGTCGGCCTCAGTGTCGGCGATTATCGTGCTGAGGTCTATCTCGCTGAGGCCGATTGGGCGTTCCTGGTCGAATCTGGCCAATGTCAGCATGTCTTCAACCAGGCGGTCGAGACGCTGGGCCTCTTGTTCGGTACGACGCATGGCGTCTTCGAGGTCGCGTCCTTCAGCTAAACCCCCTTGACGGTACAGCTCGGCATAACCCCGGATGGTGGTAATGGGGGTCCGCAGTTCATGGGAGGCGTCGGCCACAAATCGGCGGAGCCGCTCCTGGGATTGGGCCTGGCTGTCCACCGCCGTCTTGATTCGGCCCAGCATGACGTTGAGTCCCCGGGCCAATGCACCGGCCTCGGTTCCCACGGTCTTAGGTTCGGGAACGCGAAAGGAGAGGTTGCCGTCAGCGATCTCAGTCGCGGCGTCGGTCATAGCTCGGATGGGTTGGATGCCGAGTCGGATGACCCACCAGGCGACGGCGGTGAGAACCAAGAAGATTGAGCCCGCGCCGAAGACCACAAACAGGATCAATCGATCGACGGTCTCTTCAACGTCGGTCAAAGGCAGGGCCCGAACAAAGATGATGTCGCGAAGTTCAACGGCCAGTACCCGGTACCTAACATCGTCGTCCACAGCCGAAGCGGTGAACGGCTCGGAAATACGATTGACGACGGTGTTCCAGTCGAGATCGGGTGGGCTGTATGCCTGATCCGGTAGGTTCGGCTCGAATAACGTTTCTAGGCCGCGATTGCGATGGACAGCGCCTTCGAACATATTGCTCAAACGTCCCGGCTGCTCACGCGACTGTAGATTGCTTTCATGCGACGGGAGATGGTTGCCCCGCGCAGACTCATCGTGGCGTCTATCGAAGAGACCGTCGCCTAATCGTCCGTCGCGATCGATGTCAGCGGTGGCGACGAGATGTTCGTCTACCTGATCGACGAGATGATTGCGGGTATTGGACACGATTGCCCATGCCGCTGCTGCCAGGATGATTGCGACTACGGCAACTCCGGCAAGCAAGCGAGCTCGAAGCGACAGCGACCTCCTCACCGCTGGCCTCTCAATGTCAGGCAGAGCCAAGGGAGTGTCATTGGAGTCGAAGGGTGTAGCCGACGCCTCGGATTGTGTGGATGAGTTTAGGCTCGGCGGTGTCTATCTTCTTGCGAAGGTAGCCGATATAGGTCTCTACAACTCCGCCGTTGCCGTTGAAGTCGTACTGCCAAACATGGTCGAGAATCTGGGCTTTCGACAGGACGCGGCCTTGGTTTACCAGCAGGTAGCGCAACAGGCTGTACTCGGTGGGCGACAGCGACACTTCGACGCCGGCCCTGGTCACTCGGTAGGCATCGTCATCCATGGACAGATCGGCCAGATTGAGCACGCTTGATGCGCCTGGCTTCCCGGCGCGGCGCAAAATCGCCTCCACACGTGCGACAAGTTCGTCAAGGCTAAAGGGCTTTTGGAGATAGTCGTCGCCCCCGAGAGTCAGACCTCGCACCTTGTCTTCGGTCTCGTCTTTCGCGGTAAGAAACAGGATTGGCGTCTGGTTGCCGTCGGCTCGGAGTCGTCGGCAAACCTCAAAGCCGTCGAGGTCGGGCATCATTACATCCAAGATGATCAGATCTGGCATTTCGCGAGCCGCGGCGGTGAGCGCCTCTCTGCCGTCTCGGAATTCGCTTACCTCAAATCCGTGATAGCTCAACGCGGCCCGGAGCATTGACCGGAGGTTGGCTTCATCGTCAACCACAAGGAGGTGGTGTCCCTTCACGACCTCCATCGTGGCACTCCGTTCTGAGAAGAACCTGAGTGTCAGCCGGGAATTGCTTGGTGATCGAACGGATCCTCCCGGCAAACTCCGCAGCCGTTCTCGGCAAATTCTCAGGTTGAGGCTCTAGACCTCCGAGGATGCCCGCCTCAGTTGGACCCGATGACCCAGGTGAATTCGAACCCCGTCTGGTTGAGGTGTCACGCAGGGCGTTTCTTCGCCGTAGTGCCGTGGCTGGGGCCATAGTGGCATTCCCTGTCCTTGCTTGCAGCAAGAGCGATGCCGAGGTTTTCGCAGGCTCAAGCTCGGCGACCGTTGCGCCGAGCGAGCCCGCGCCAACCGAACCCGCGGCGGCGACAAATCTCGAGCCCGCGCCAACCGAACCCGCACCTGGTGACGTCGAACCAACACCAACCGAGCCCGCAGTGCAGTCCACCGGGCCAACAGCGGCCATGTTCCCGACTGGTGCTGAATTGGCGGTGGTATTTGCCTATGTGGCGGGTGCTGGCGGCCGGGGTCGGATCCTCAATCCCTACGTTGCAGTGTGGGTTGAAGATCACGCCGGCAACCTCATCGACACCATAGGGCTCTGGTTTCTGCAAGAGCAGAAGGGAACCCGGTGGCTCAATGACCTACGGCGCTGGTATTCGGCCAGCAATCAAGCTTCCGATACCTCCATGTCCGGTGCAACCCGGCCAGCGGGTGCCTATTCGGTTGTTTGGGACGGTACCGATTTGTCTGGGAACCCGGTAGAACAGGGCGATTATTTCCTCTTCATCGAAGCTGCCCGAGAGCACGGTCCCTACAGCATCACCAGCACGCCGATCACCATCGGCAGCCAACCCTTCTCTGTTGCGCTGAGCGACAACGTTGAGATCGCCGACGCCTCAGCGGAACTGATCCTCTAGCTAATGCACGAAGGCCTCTCCCCAACAGCCACCGCAGAGAGACCCGCACCAAGTCCGACGACTCCGAACTCTGAAGGGCCGATGCAAACGCACAATGGAGGGCGCGGCGCGCGCCAGCCTGCCAGTCGGCTGAAGCGGGCCACCGACTTATGGGCCCGCCGCCTTCACGTTTATACAAGCATGATTGCCCTCCTCGTGGTGTTGTTCTTCGGACTCACCGGCATAACCCTGAACCATCCCGACTGGACGTTCGGCGACGATGTCTCGGTGTCGAGTCACAACGGCCGGTTCCCGTTCGAGGCCTCTGGCGTCGACGGTACGGTGGAGTTCTTGGCCATTGCCGAGTATGTCCGGGGCGAATACTCAGTGTCTGGCACTGTGGACAACTACAGCGTCGTCAACGGGCGGGGCTCCATTGCCTTCAAGAAACCGGGCTACTCCGCCGACCTGTTCTTTGACGCCGAGGCCAGCACTTACGAGCTTACGGTCACCCAACAAGGGTTCGTGGCGATCATGAACGACGTCCACAAAGGACGAGACGCCGGTCCCCTGTGGAAATGGGCTATCGACATTTCAGCAGGGTTCCTGGTCGCTATCTCGATCACGGGGTTGGCGATGCAGCTGTTCTTGCGCCGACGCCGATTTGTCGCTTTGACCGTCGCAGCGGCCGGCGGCCTGATTACTGTCTTCGTGATACTGGTCACAATCAGCTGATTGAGCCGAATCTCTCCCCCCAATGGGGATCGACGGCAGGGGTGCCGTCTCGATCTACGACTAGTCCGGCTAGTTCGTCTGATTCGGCCAGCCAGTCAAGCGCTGCGGGGGGGTCGAGAATGCAAGCGACGGTGGCCGCGACATCTGCGGTAATGGCGTCGTCCGCCACGACCGACACGCTGGCCGGACCCAATGCCGGCTGGCCCGACCGGGGATCGATGACGTGGCTGTACCAGGCATCGCCAATCCGAAACCCGCGCCGTGATGAGCCGCTGGTGGCTATCGCCTGGTCTTGTAGGTGGATCACTACAAGAGGCGGCTCGTTGTCGTATGGGCGCAGTGGATTTTCGATTCCTACTGCCACACCTGGGCTGCCCCGGTGCAAAACGTCGCCGCCCGCGTTCAGGCTGATGGCCTCGATTTCGAAACGCCGAAGAGCTGCTTCGACCACGCGATCGACGATGTAGCCCTTGGCGATAGCGTTCAGGCTCAGCCGAGTACAGTCCCCCAACGGCACCGGCACGCGGTCGAGCAACTCGAAACGGGGTTCGGCGATTGATGCCGCCTCCTCTGCCAAATCGGCGGCACCCGGCATGCACCCGGCTTGTTCGGCCCGGCGCCACATTTGGGTCAGTTGGCCGGTGAGAGGGTTGAACAGGCCCGCCGAACGACGATGCCACGCCAGCGCCAGACCCATCAGCTCGCAGAACTCATCACTTGGGTGGAGAACCTCTCCGCGACGCCAGCGGCATAATTCGCTGTCGTCGTCAAAGACGCTGAACACCCCTTCAAGTCGAGCCACTTGCCCAGCCACGAATTCGTCGACGGCTCGAGACATCAGCTTGTCGCCGCCCTTGATCCGCAGATCCAGCACTGTGCCCATCAAGCCGTGGCACCGGAATTGGAATTCGCGCTGGTTGTCGCCTTGTTTGCTAATGGTTCTGCCCTTGGGTGCCGCTTTCTATTCCATGTCCAGGCCCAGCAGCTTGATGGCGTTGCCGCGGGCGATCTTGTAGACCGCTTCGGGGTCGAGGTGGCCGAAGAGGCGGGTGGCCACCTCCTCGGTGTTGGGCCAGGTGCCGTCGGCGTGGGGGTAGTCGGTTTCGAAGGTGATGTTGTCGATGCCCACCCGGTCGAGCAGGTCGATGCCCACGCTGTCTTTGAAGAAGCAGCCGTATACCTGGCGGTAGTAGTAGAACGACGGCGGCTCGGGGATGTTGCGCCGGGCCTGGCTCCACCCCTGGTGGGTTACCCAAACGTCGTCGGCCCGCTCCAGGGCGTAGGGGATCCACCCGATCTGGGCCTCGGCGTACATGAGCTTGAGGTCGGGGTAGCGGTGCAGCACGCCGGAGAACAAGAAATCCACCATCGAGGCCGCGCTGTTGCAGAAGATCAGCGAGGCGGTCACCGCGTCGGGGGCGTCATCGGCGGTGGACACGGTGCGGGTGCCCGACCCGATGTGCATGCACACCACGGTGCCGGTCTCGGCGCAGGCCTGGAAGAACGGATCCCAGTACCCGGAGTGGATGCTGGGCAGCCCCAGCCAGGTGGGCAG
>JAJDYU010000008.1 GCA_022825005.1 Acidimicrobiia bacterium | reverse complement strand
GGGCAGGATGAAGTAGCCGTCGGCCAGCCCCTGCATCAGCGCCGAGGCCCCCAGCCGGTTGGCGCCGTGGTCGCTGAAGTTGGCCTCGCCCATCACGAACAGGCCGGGCACGTTGCTCATCAGCTCGTAGTCCACCCACAGCCCGCCCATGGTGTAGTGGGTGGCGGGGTAGATGCGCATGGGCACGGTGTAGGGATCCTCGCCGGTGATGCGCTCGTACATGTCGAACAGGTTGCCGTACTTGGCCCGGATCACCGCCTCGCCGTCGCGGGCCATGGCGCCGGAGAAGTCCAGGTAGACGCCGTTGCGCAGCGGCCCCACCCCTCGCCCCTCGTCCACCACCGTCTTGGCGTTGCGGGAGGCCACGTCGCGGGGCACCAGGTTGCCGAAGGCCGGGTACTTGCGCTCCAAGAAGTAGTCCCGATCGGCGTCGGGGATCTCGTGGGGCGCCCGGCCGTCCTCGTGGGCCACCGGCACCCAGATGCGGCCGTCGTTGCGCAGCGACTCCGACATCAGGGTCAGCTTCGACTGGAAGTCGTCGCTGGCCGGGATGCAGGTGGGGTGGATCTGGGTGTAGCAGGGGTTGGCGAACAGAGCGCCCTGGCGGTGGGCCCGCCACGCCGCGGTCACGTTGCACATCTTGGCGTTGGTCGACAGGAAGTACACGTTGCCGTAGCCCCCGGTGGCCAGCACCACGGCGTGGGCCGAGTGCGACACGATCTCGCCGGTGATCAGGTCGCGGGTCACCACGCCCACCGCCCGGCCGTCGTGCATCACCAACTCCAGCATCTCCGAGCGGGTGTGCAGCTCCACCGTGCCCGCGGCCACCTGGCGCATCAGCGCCGAGTACGCCCCCAAAAGGAGCTGCTGGCCGGTCTGGCCCCGGGCGTAGAAGGTGCGGGACACCTGGGCGCCACCGAAAGAGCGGTTGTCGAGCAGACCGCCGTACTCCCGGGCGAACGGCACGCCCTGGGCGGTGGCCTGGTCGATGATGTCCACCGACACCTCGGCCAGGCGATACACGTTGGCCTCCCGGGCCCGGTAGTCGCCGCCTTTGATGGTGTCGTAGAACAGCCGGTACACGCTGTCGCCGTCGTTCTGGTAGTTCTTGGCCGCGTTGATGCCCCCTTGGGCGGCGATGCTGTGGGCCCGGCGGGGGGAGTCGTGGTAGGTGAGCACCTTGACCCGATAGCCCAGCTCGCCCAGTGAGGCCGCCGCCGACGCGCCGGCCAGTCCCGAGCCCACCACGATGATGTCGAAGCGGCGCTTGTTGTTGGGGTTCACCAGCCGCATGGAGAACTTGTGGTCGGTCCACTTGGTGTCGAGCGATCCGGCCGGAATGCGGGCGTCGAGCGAGCCGAGCATCAGTGCTCCTCCCCTTCGGCGGCGCCGTGCTGCTGGAGCTCCTCCACGACCGAGCGGCCGTTGTCGTCGATCACCCCGGCCTGCACGAAGATCGGGAAGCTGAGGTTGCCCACCAGGATGATCCCGGCCAGCCCGGCGGCCAGATAGCGGCGCAGGTGGTTGTAGCGGGGGCTGTTGACCCCCAGGCTCTGGAACATGCTCCAAGTGCCGTGGAAGATATGAACCGCTAGAGCGGTGTTGGCCACGATGTACAGGATCGCCACCGGGATGCTGCTCAGGCTCTCCGACACGTTGTGGTAAGGGTCGCCCCGCACGAAATCGGGGTTGAACCAGCCCCAGGTGAGATCGGCCAGGTGGTAGAAGAGGTACAGCCCGATGATGGGGCCGGTCCACCGCATGGTGCGGGAGGCGAAGTTGGCGGCGATGTAGTTGCGGCCGCCGGGGTAGCGCTGGTCGGCGGCCAGGCTCATCCGGCTCAGGGAGTAGGCCGAGTGGATGTGCAGGGCGAAGGCGATGATCAGCCCGATGCGCATGATCCACAGCAGCCAGGTGCGGGGGAGGAGTTTGGTGCCCAGATCCCGCAGGGTCTCGGCGTACTCGTGGATCTCCAGCGGCCCCTCGTAGAGGTGGAGGTTGCCGATCATGTGGACCACGATGAAGCCCAGCAAGGCCGCCCCGGTGAGGCCCATGACCCACTTCTTGCCCACCGCGGTTTGGTAGATGCTGAGCGGCCACGGGAGCTTGATCTTGGGCTCCGACCGCACCGGCGGCGGCGTGCTCACTCTCGTCATGGATTGGACCATCGGTTGCCTCCGCTCCAGGCCACCCACAGCCCAGAAGCACTCGCGCTCCCGCCGACGGTACCGGCGCCCCGCTCCCTCCGGCTAGCTGTACCGGGGCTTCGCCGGGGAGCTGCCAGATCGGATGACCCCACGAGGGTCTTCCTTGCTGAAATGAGTCAGCTAAGTACCTGTTGGGTGCAAGACTCAGGGGACATGGTAGGAGCAAGATGTGACGATCAGCTTGGACGGCAGTCCATATAGCATTGAAGAAACTGGACAGCGGGCTGTAGATGCAGCAGTTGACCTCGAAAGGCGGGTTGAGCTACTTCGAGACGCTGGCCAACTGACTGAGAGGACTCTTCGAGCCTATTTCGGCGACACCCGGTTCGAGCAGATCGCCGAGTCGAACGCCATTGAGGGAAGTACTCTGAGCGCTGGCGAAACCGAGCTTGCAGTCCTGCAAGGCATCACCATTACCGGCCACGATCCGGCCTATTCCAGAGACGCCATTAATCTCTCCAACGCATTGGAACGCTTAGTCGAAATGGCGAGGGAGCCATCGGCTACCGACATTGAGCAGGTCAAGGAGTTGCACGGGCTGATCCTCGCCGACGCTTCAACTGCGGGACTCTTTCGCTCTCAGCCGGTCCGGATTTCCGGCTCGCCCCACGTTCCTCCCGCCACTTGGCCCGAGGTAATGGCTGGCATGGAGGACTGGGAGCTTTGGTCAAGGAACAACGCTGAGGCATCAGCTCCGCTTCGGGCCATCGTCCTCCACACTTGGTTGACCCATATCCATCCCTTTGCCGATGGGAACGGACGAACATCTCGTGCAGTATTGAACCTTGAGCTGATCCGAGCAGGCCTGCCCAGCATCATTATCCGGCGTAAAGATCGCTTGAGGTATTACGAGGCGCTCGCAGAGTCTGATCTCGGAGGAGACCTTGGGCTGATTGTTGACTTGGTGGTTGAGCGCGCTGAGGACGCGTTACGCAGGCTGGAACGTACAGCTGAGGCTCAGCAAGGCTACGACCGTGCTCGGGCCGAGCTCCTGGAGGCGCAGAAACGTCAGGTTGGTATCTGGAACGATGCAGTGCGCTTACTCTTCTCGCTGATAGACGATGCCCTTGAAGTTGCTTTTGAAGGCATCGGTCGGGTTTCTGCATTCTGGTATGAGGATGAATTGGTCATTGACGATTTCGTCTCGCTCTCTCAAGGGGACCCTGCGGGAAACTCCTGGCTGTTTCGCATCAACGCCGAGGCATCAGGCATTGGGACTCGGCGCTATCTGGCTTGGACGGGTTATCGGAGCTACGAGATGCGCCATTCCCATGGGATTGGAAACGGGCCGTCGATTTTCTGGTCGGTTCCAGACCAATCTGGAGAAAGAACATGGATCAGAGACGATTCGCGGTCCCCAGGAATTGCTGAACTAACTCTTGAACTGCCCAATGTGGATCAGTGGATCGGCAGACTTTCAAATGGAGAGATTCGCAAATTCCGGCCAAGTGGGGCAGCGCGACGGGTAGCGGAGAGCATCCTCGCTGCGATTAAGGAAGTCTAAGTCTAGAAGCCTTCTGAAGGCCGTCACGCGAAACCGATCCGCATGACCCATGAGCCTTGCAGGTACTGTAATTGCGGCAAACCACTTCCTGTTGCTTGGAGAGGGTTTATGTGTCGCACAATTGCGGCTGTAATACAAATTTGTCAGATTGATGGACGAGGCCAAATCTTGCAAATAAGTTCAGCAAAGTGATCGTTGCGTATGTCAATTTCCTCTTCATTCCAGTGTTCTACGTCTATTAGTTCTCGATTCAAGTACAGTACGGAGTGCTCCTTCAATGCTTGGCGTTTCTTGTGCCATGGTGCATTGGATAAAGCTGGGTTTAGGTGGTGATTGACGAGGGTCAAATTTCCAAGTGAATGAAGTAAGTGATCCCGATCTAGAACATCATCGTCAGTCGAAATCAACGGCCATGATTCCTCTGTCCATCCTTGCGGAAGTATGTGCTCGATAGTCAAGTTCTTTGGGCAAGCCTGTTCAGTCTTATTGGTTGAGTGCCGTTTATGATCTTCAAGGCACTCCAGAATCAGCCTCAAGCGTGACCTTCTGAGTTTATTGAATGTCCGATCCCAACGGACTGCCAACTGCACTTCAAGGTCATCCGGCCATTCGACATCACGCCCAGTCGCATCTAACAGTGATTTCAAAATTGCATTGGAGATTTCGTTTCGGTCAGCGTCTTTCGCAGCTCCTATGAGGGAGTAGACGAGCTTATTGTACCCAGATGCTCTTCTCCCTGTTATGATACGTCGCATATACCAGCTCTCTAGAGTGATTAGTGTTTGAATTATATTTTCTGCACCGATCTCCTTTTGATGGACAAATAACCACATAAACAACGGAGTCAAGACTTGAAGGTCTACTGTTCGCCATCGATCTAGAGACAATGTGAATTGGTCTTCCAAGTTCACTCCGTTATCCAGCAAATGTTCGTAGCAGTCTGCAGCTTTATGCAATGAGGATAAAATGTCAGGGGCTCTACGGTTCTTGATCAAGCTAGAGAAGTCTCTGAATAGATGTCGCTCGGAAATTTCCCCTGGAGCTGATTCCATGAAGGCCCAGTGGTACAGGAATGAGTTGACTCTAGCGCTGTCGTCGTCACTCCAAGGAGCAGTATCGAAGCGTTTCCAATATTTGGTATAGAGCAGATTTGGGTTATCACCCTCTTCAGATGCACGTTGCAATAGATGGTTCTTGACAAGATCCGATGGCAATAGGGGAGTTCCCCTGGCGTTCAGAGTTTCAAATATTGCTTGTGCGTTGTCGGCGTGGCCAAGGTCTATTACTGCAATACTAAGTCCTTCTGAAATTGCATCGACCAATGACGTAACTCGATTTTCGCGATCAGTCGTATCATCTGAGTTGATCCACGATGCTGCAGCTTTCTTGAACCATGCAAACGCTTTTCCAATATTTGTTTTGGCATATTGCATCTTGAGATTCTTGCTACCACCTATAGCAGCCACAAAAGCCTTACGATCGATATTTGTGGGCCAAACTTTGAAGAGTTCATCCTCCTTATAGAGGTCTTTATCGTTAAGGAGCAACTTTCGAAGTCTGACCTTCTGTCGATCGGGCCCAGTTTCAGCGACGATTTGTTCAATTGCCTTTATGATCAATTGAAGCGTTGTGAGTCGCTGTTGACCATCTACCAAGTGACGGATGCCCAATGCTCCAGTACTTGTACGCTGCTGCATGACCACAATCGCGCCCAGGAAATGCGGCGAAATGTCCTCATGCGTTAAACACTGTTCTGCTACTGACACCACGTCTTGCCAAAGCGGTTCCCACTGATCCTTCCAAACATAGCGACGCTGGTAGAGAGGCGCATCGAATCTAACGTCAGGACTGAAGATCTCCAGCAAACTCTTGATATTCACTTCCATTCTTGGTTCTCCATATCGTTCGTCGGTGGGAAACGTAGGTCGTTGAAGATTCGCAAAAGGTCACCCCAACCATTAGGTGGCTTGCAGTTGGCTGATATACGGCGGCCAAAGTTCATGGCGACAGCAGAGGATTGGGCATTCTGGGATAGCTTGTACGGGATTCTCTTGTAATTTCAAGCCTTCTGTAGTTGTGGTCTGCGACAGTAGGGGAAACTGTCTTGAAAGACTGCTTCTGAGCACGCATTGCCAAGTTTGCCCTGCTAGCCGAATATCACCGTGTCGTAGCGGTTGGTGGCTTCGACGGGGCCGGTGAGACGCAGGTGGAGGGCGGCGGGGCCGGATGCGTCTGGGACCCGCCAGTGCAGGGTTCCCACCAACACGCATTCGTCGGAGCCCACCGCCCCGGTCCAGCTCCAGGTTTGGCGGCCATCGGGCCATTCCAAGGTGGCCTCGGCGTGCAGTCCGACTACTGGTTCTTGGCGGTCGCTCACCACGTTGACGCCAATCGACAGCTCGTCACCGGGAATCATCTCGGCAGGGAGTCTGTCGGCCACCACGATGACCGGCTGGCAGGCCTTGGCCAACGCCTCGTAGGCCGGTTTGGGCCATCGCTGCCAGTCGAGCAGCGCTGTGGACACGGCGGGGTGGGAGTCGGCGAAGAAGTGCTGGCAGAACCCGCCGGCCGGCCGGTACTTGAGCCGCCGCAGGGTCTCGATGTGCCGTCGCACCAGCATGGCCTGGTAGGCCCAGGCCGCCTCCTGCCACCCATCCAGCGTGGAATGCTCGCGGGGCGGGACGTGGCGGTTCATGGCCGCGGCATCCAAGCCGTGGCTGCGTGCCAGCCCGGCCCAATCCAAGTCGGGCCACGTCTGCGGGCTGAGCAGCGGCACTTCTTGGGGCGGTGACTGGGCGCCGAACTGCGAAACGAACCGAACTGCCCGCGGCCAACGGGATGCGAATTGCTCCAGGTCTCGCTCTTGGCCCCGCTTCCAGCCCAGCCACAGGTGGGTATCGGTGCCGTCCAGGCGGGGCAGATGGGGGAGCACCCCCGAATAGGCCACCGCCGGGCGGGTGGGATCGCGCCGCTCGAGTTCCCGCTTGACGCTGCGGTCGAGCACCGACAGGTTCCAGCTCGGTCGTTGGTGGGTGGCCAATTGCCGGGCAAGGCCCTGCTGGCTGGGCGGATCGACGCTGTCGCCCAACGGGTCCACATGCCCGCACCACAGGATCACGCTGGGATGAGCGCCCACCGTCCCCACGGCGGCTCGGGCGCAATCGGTGGCCGCATCGCGATTTCCTCGGGGAAACGGTCCGAGCAGCGGAAGGTCTTGCCAGACCATCATCCCGGCCTCGTCAGCGGCGTCGTACAGCGGGGGAGGGGCCACATGGCCGTATGTCCGGATGAGGTTCAGCCCCGCCTCTTTGGCCAGTTCCACATCGCGTCGCAATTCGGCCTCGTTCGCTTCGGCCCACCACGGGGATGCCGGCCCGAAGCTGGCGCCCTTGAGGAAAATCGGCACGCCGTTGATGGAGAACTGCCAGTTGTCCATCTGCACCGTCCGCAGGCCAGTGCGAACCCGCCGACGGTCGCTCAGCCCTCCCTGGGTGGTACCCACCTCAACGGTGATGTCGTATAGAGGCTGGTCACCGAGCCGATGGGGCCACCACCGGCGGGGCTCGGGCACCTCCACCCGCCACTCCACATGGTTGAGCCCGGCGGCCAGCACGTGGTCGCCGGTGTGCTCCACATTGCTGCTGTCTGCATTGGCGATGGCGGTGTGCAGGCGAACCAGGCCGGCCCGGGAAGCGTCCAAGTCGGCTTGGAAGGCCACCACGGCCCGACGATCGGTGGCGCTCTCGGTGCCCACCCGCAATTCCAAGATGCGGACCTCGCCGGTGCTCTCAACCCTGACCGGTGCCCACAGCCCCCCTGGGTTGCCCGGCGGGAGCAGCTCCGGCGATTGCCCCAGCGATCCCAGCATGTGGCCACCGGAGATGTCAGCCGACCGGGACGGGCACGACAGCTCCAAGGCCAAGAGGTGCTCCCGATCGCCGGCCATGGCCCCGGTCACGTCGAACTGGTGGGCCATGAAGTAGCCCTCCACATCGCCCAAGTAGCTCCCGTTCAGCCAGACGTCGGCTTGATACAGCAGCCCGTCGAACACCAGCCACCGCCGCTCGCCCGCCGCCGGAGGCTGCTGATTGAACCGATGCCGATACCGCACCGAGTTGGCCTCCGCCAGCTCCTCAACCCGTTCCCAGTGCCCCGGCACTTCCACCGGAATCCAGTGGGAGTCGTCAAACGCCAAATCTGGAAACCCCAAGACCGCCCCGCCTCCCAGGGCAGCCACCCATTTCCCACCTAGGTCCACCTGCTTAATCTATGGGCTAGGTTTCTCACCTATGTCTCAACCCTCCACCCTCGGCGAGCTAAGAGAATCCGGCTGGCAGTCGGTATCGGTCAAACACGAAATTCGCCGCAACGCCATCAGCCGCATACGAGCAGGCGAGGACCTGTTTCCCGGAATCTGGGGCTACGAGGACACCGTCATCCCCCAGATGGAGACAGCGCTTTTGGCCGGCCACGACGTGATCTTTTTGGGCGAGCGGGGTCAGGCCAAGACCCGGATGATCCGCCTGGTGCTCGACCTGCTCGACGAGTGGCTTCCCATCGTGGCCGGCTCCGAGATCAACGACGATCCCTACAACCCGGTGTCCAAGCACGCCAAGGATCTGATTGCCGCCGAGGGGGACAACACTCCGCTGGATTGGGTCCACCGCAGCGAGCGCTACGGGGAGAAGCTGGCCACCCCCGACACCTCCATAGCCGACCTGATCGGCGAGGTGGACCCCATCAAGGTGGCCGAGGGCCGCTACCTCTCCGATGAGCTCACCATCCACTACGGACTGGTGCCCCGCACCAATCGGGGGGTGTTCGCCATCAACGAGCTGCCGGATCTGGCCGAGCGCATCCAGGTGGGCCTGCTCAACGTGCTGGAGGAGCGGGACGTGCAGATTCGGGGTCACAAGATCCGCCTGCCTCTCGACATCTTGCTGTTCGCGTCGGCCAATCCCGAGGACTACACCAACCGGGGTCGGATCATCACCCCGCTGAAGGACCGCTTCGGCGCCCAGATCCGCACCCACTATCCCACCGACGTGGACATCGAGATGGACATCACCGAGCAGGAGGCCACGATGCCCGAGGCCGACATGCCGGTGGTGATGCCCGACTTCATGGGCGAGGTGCTGGTGTATCTCAGCCAGCTGGCCCGCCAGAGCCCCCACATCAACCAGCGCTCGGGGGTGTCGGTGCGCCTGACCGTGTCCAACTACGAGACGCTGGCCGCCGCGGCCATCCGCCGGGCGCTCCGCTCCGGTGAGGCCTCAGCCGTGCCCCGGGTGAGCGACCTGGAGGCGCTGACGCCGTCCACCGCGGGCAAGATCGAGATCGAGACCATAGACGACGGCCGCGACGGCGAGATCGTGGGCAACCTCCGCAAGGAGGCGGTCCGGCTGGCCTTCAAGGATGCGGTGGACCACGAGGTGCAACACGAGGTGGTGGAGGCCTTCGAAGAGGGCCGAGTGGTCAACGCGGGAGACGACATTTCGTCGGTCGATTACGCCGCGCTGGTTGACGATGTGCCCGCGTTTGCCAGCGCGCTGGCCGCACTGGGATACGAGCCCGGCGATCTGGAGAACCCCGCCCTGGTGGCCAGCGGCATCGAATTCGTGCTGGAGGGCCTCCACCTCTCCAAGCGCCTAAACAAAGAGGCCCTAGCTGGCGCCGCCGTCTACCGAGGCAGGACCTAGCCGGCTTCGACTCCCCGGATGCGGTCGCGGAGGGTGAGGGCGGCGGGTTTGGGGTTTCGGTCTCGGTCGAACAGGCCGCGGGCGGTTGAGCGCCCCAGGTGCCAGTGGTAGCCGTCTACGGCGGTGTCGGCGAAGAAGCCCACCACGTTGATGCCGTCTGACCTCGCGGCTTCCACCTGATCCAACGTCCGGCTGAGCAGTTGGTCGCGCCAGGTTTCGTCGGTGGTGGACACGCCGGTGCCGGTCACCGCCAGCGGTACGTCGCCCAGCATGTCGGCCAGGCGGGCCAGGGCCCGGCCCAACTCCTCGGGCTCGGGAGCCAAGCCGGAGTGGTCGCACCGAGCGGTGGCAGGATACGGGCCGAGGTGGCCGTGTTGGTCTACCGATGCCGGGGCGTCGAAGCACACTCCGACCACGTCGATCGCCTCACGGAACTCCTCGCGGGCGACTATCGGACGATCGGGCACAGTGATCTCCCCGTCGGTCAGCGCTGAGATCCAGCTCTGCCACAGCAAGCGGTCCCACCATCCCTGCCAAGCAAGGGTGTCGGCCCGCTGGTCGGCGGCGAAAACGGTGTGGAGGCCGAATACCCCCATCACCGGCTGGCTCCCGCTGCGAAGCAGGCGACAAGCCTCGAACATGGCCTCCAGCGCGTGCTGGGCTGCCTCCACTCCAGCGTCGATACTGCGCCGTCCGGGAGGACGCTGGGCTGAGATGCGGCTTCGCACCGCCCAGCCCACCGGGTCTTCCACTGGGATCCATCCGGCCACTCGGTCGGAGAACCACTCGCCACACCGATCCACCCAGCGGGCCCACCACAGGGTTCGCCCCTGTCGGGTGCTCCACCCGCCCTCATCGTCGGCAAACCACCCCGGCAGCGTGGTGTTCTGGAGCACCAGCCACGTGTCTAGACCGACGTCGCGGGCCGCGGCGAGCATGTCCAGGTATCGGTCAACGGCGTCGCTGTCCAGCTTGCCCGGCTCGGGCTCGATGCGGGCCCACTCCACCGGAAGCCGACACGCCGTGAAGCCCCACTCGGCCAAGAGCTCCAGGTCGGCCCGGAAGTCGATGCCGAAGCCGCACCCCTCGCCCGACCGGGGCGCCCGACCCTCCCGCTCCCACACCGACCAGTCCGCCGCGGGGCCAACGCCTTCCAACGCCACGGAGTCCGCGGTCCACCCCCAGGCGAAATCAGGGCCGGTATGGCCGTCCATCTCGTTCAGAGTAGGTTGGCGGGATGCTTCGGAGATGGCGAAGGGCCCGTCGTCGGTCAGCCCACCGAGTGGCCTACTCCCGCTGGGACGGCTCCCAGACCGGGTTCGACTTCTCCACCTCCGATCTGTTCGCCCAGATGAACGACGATCTCCTCTACCACGGCGACGTGAACGCCGCCCTGCGGCGGCTCCTCCAGCAGGGCTTCGAAGTGGATGGCCAGCAGGTGCAGGGCCTGCGGGAGATGATGGAGCAGCTCCGCCAACGCCGCCAGGAACGCCTAGAGCAGCACGACCTCGGCGGGGTCTACGACGACATCGCCCAGGAACTGCGCGATGTGGTCGACATGGAGCGCGACGCCCTGGACGACTTGGCCGCCTCGGCGGCCGAATCGGGCGACGAGCGCCGGGCGGCCATCACCAACGAGACCGTGGACCAGCGCCGGTTCCAGCTCGACATGCTGCCCCCCGACCTGGCCGGCCAGATCAAGGAGTTGGAGAACTACCAGTTCACCTCGTCGGAAGCCCAGCAGCGGTTTGACGAGCTGGTGGAGAAGCTCCGCCAGCAGCTCATGCAGAACTACGTCAACCAGATGACCGACGGCATGAACAACCTCTCCCCCGAGGATCTGGCCCGGGCCAAGGACATGATGGCCGAGCTGAACAGCCTTCTGGAGAAGCGCCAGATGGCTGACGAGCAGCTTCCATCTGACGTTTCAGATCCGGCTGAACGCAACCGGATGCTGGACGAGCGCCTCCAATCCGACTTCGACAGCTTCATGGAGCGCTTTGGCGACTTCTTCCCCGAGAACCCCCGCACGCTGAGCGAGCTGCTGGAGGTGATGGCCCGGCGCATGGCGGCAATGTCGGCCATGATGGCGTCGATGACGCCCGAGCAGCGGGCGCAGCTCCAGGGGCTGGCCGAACAGCTCTTGCAGGACATGGACCTGCGCTGGCAGGTGGACCAGCTTTCCCAGAACCTCCAGGCCATGTTCCCCGATGCCGGCTGGGACCAGTCTTATGACTTCAGCGGGGCCGATCCGCTCGATTTCGCCTCAGCCGCCCAGATGATGCAGGAGCTGGGCGACTTGGACCAGCTCGACAACCTGCTGCGGGGGGCCAACAACCCCGGCGCGCTGGCCGAAGTGGACATCGACCGGGCTCGGGAGCTGCTGGGCGACGAGGCGGCCCAGAGCCTTGAGCAGATGGCCGATCTGGCCAAGATGCTGGAAGAGGCCGGATTGATCGAGAACCGCGAGGGGCGCTTGGAGCTAACCCCCCGGGCAATCCGCCAGATCGGCCAGAACGCCCTGTCGGACCTCTTCAAGAAGCTCCAGCAAGACCGGGTGGGCCAGCACACCATGGAGATGTTCGGCGGGGGCCACGAGCGGGAGTACCACACCAAGCCCTACGAGTTTGGCGACCCCTTCAACCTGGACATCGAGCGGACCATCCGCAACGCCATCCAGCGCACCGGTGGCGGCACTCCGGTGAAGCTTTCGCCGGAGGACTTCGAGGTGGAGCGCACCGAGAACATTGTGCGGTCGTCCACCGTGCTGATGCTCGACCTATCGCTATCGATGCCGATGAGGGACAACTTCCTGCCGGCCAAGAAGGTGGCCATGGCCCTTCACTCGCTGATCAGCTCTCAGTACCCGCGCGACTTTCTGGGCATTGTGGGCTTCAGCGAGGTCGCCCGGGAGGTCAAGCCCGAGCAGTTGCCCGAGGTGTCATGGGACTTCGTGTACGGAACCAACATGCAGCACGGGTTCATGCTGGCCCGCCAGATGCTGGCCCGACACAGCGGCACCAAGCAGATCATCATGGTGACCGACGGGGAGCCCACCGCCCATGTGGACGACGATGGCCGGCCCTTCTTCTCCTACCCGCCGGCCCGGGCGACGGTGGAGAAGACCCTGGAGCAGGTGATGCGGGCCACCCGGGAGAACATCCGCATCAACACCTTCATGCTGGATGCCACCTCGTACCTCACCAACTTCATCGAGCAGATCTCCAAGATGAACGGCGGCCGGGCCTTCTTCACCACGCCGGAGACGCTGGGCGACTACGTGCTGGTGGACTTCGTGGAGCACAAGCGCAAGCTTTTGGGCGGCCGTCCCCTCTAGAGGTCCGTCCACTAGGGCGGCCCCGAGAATATTTTTTCTGATTGAGAAATTTCTTCTTGCGTTTGGCGCGGTTCCATGTCAAGGTTACGTTGTTGAAATTACAAGCACGTTGTTTCTCATCCCCGGCCTGATCAGGCCGAAGACGGGAGGCGGCGGGCAGGGGGCGACAGATTGCATGTCTAGGAGGGCTCAATGAGACTGGTAGAGACGACAGCGAAGCAGTCGCAGACAGGCGAGGATGGCCGGGCATGGCAAGCGCTGGCCAACTGCCTGGGGGTGGACCCCGACCTGTTCTTCCCAGAGCGGGGGGCGTCCACCCGTGAGGCCAAGGAGGTATGCCGGGCCTGCGTGGTGCGCGAGGAGTGCTTGGAATACGCCATTGTGAACGGCGAGAAGTTCGGCATTTGGGGCGGCATGAGCGAGCGGGAGCGGCGCCGGGTGCGCCGGGCCCGGGGACTCACCCGAGTACGGGAGCCGCTGAAAGCAGTGGCCGACACCTCTGGCACCTGAGCTGTTCCCGGCAAATCGAAACCGCCCGCCCTGTGACGCGGGCGGGATCGCAAGGGGGTAGCCTGATCCCATGAATCTTGGGGCAACGGAGTTGATCATCGTCTTGATCATCCTGCTGGTTTTGTTCGGTGGGGCCAAGCTCCCCAAACTGGCCCGCTCGCTAGGTCAAGCCCAGAAAGAGTTCAAGCAGGGCGTTACCGATGGCAACAAGGGCGACGACAAGCCCGGAGACCAGTCCTCCGGCGATACCAGCGAGCAGCCCAAGGACTCTTAGACTCCTCCTTCCATGAACACTGCTTCTTCGTCCGAAGAGCTCGTGATGTCTCTGGGCACCCTGAGCGTCAACCCCTTCGAGTTGTCGTTCGACGAGCTTGACTCCTCTCTCGAGGCCACCTCTGCCGCGGGCTACACCGGGATCAGCGTGTGGCCCTTCGTCTTGGGCACGGCCGGCGTGGATACCGCGTGGCTGGTCGACCGGCTTCAAGAACTGGGACTCTCCCATCCGGTGGCCGAGGCGGCCTTCGGCTGGCTGAATCCCGACCGCGACGCAGCCGCAGGGGAAGTGGCCTATCTGGGCGAGTACGCCAGTGCAATGGGCAGCCGGGAATTGGTGGCCGTAACTATGGAGCCCTCGCTGCCTCCTATGGACGACGTGGTGGCCCGCTTCCGAACGCTGTGCCAGTCCGCGGCGGACGCCGGCTTGCAGGTGAGCGTCGAGTTCCTCCCCTGGACGGGGATTCCCGACCTGGCCACTGCCTGGGAGATCTTGCAGCGGGCCGACTGCGACAACAGCGGAATCATGGTGGACACATGGCACTGGTACCGCCAGCCCGGTGGCCCCAACCCCGATCTGCTGCGCCAGATTCCCGCCGAGAAGCTGCGGGTGGTTCAGCTGTGCGATGCCGCCGCAGAGCTTCCCGACGACATGGACATCGCCACCGAGACCATGTCTGCCCGGCTGCTGCCCGGCGACGGCGCGGTCGACTTCGCCGAGGTTTTGGGCATCATCACTGGCTCGGGCGCCACCCCCATCTGGTTCCCCGAGGTTTTCAGCGCCTCTCTGGCCGCGGCCGGTCCCCAGACCATGGCCCCCCAAGTGCTGGCCGCTTCACGCTCGGTGATGGTGTAGCGACTCCGCCCCGTAGATTGAACGCCGCCCTCAGGCGGCAGCTTGGCGCAGCATCCGTCGACGCTGGCGCTCGGAGCTACCGCCCCACACGCCGTGCTTGATTCGGTTGCAGAGGGCGTAGGCCAGGCAAGCCTCTTGCACCAGGCACTCCTGGCAGATTCTCTTGGCCTTTTCTACTCCCAGACCATCGCTGGGAAAGAAGATGTCGGGCGACTCGTCGATGCACTTGCCGTAAGCCATCCAGCTCTCGCTCATGGGACCTCCATTGATTACATGCCCCCGCATGTATGACGCCCCACCGCAGCCAAAAGTTCCCTCCGGAGAGGAAATTCAAGAGCTATCGGCCGTCCGGTCAGCCATCATAGCGATGGATTCGACCCTGGGGGAGTCGCCCCGGTACTGCTCGGAAATGCGCATTCGGGATGTCGCCGGGCGGCGGCTAGACTGGCACGGCCCCATTTCCCACAGGAGCAACAAATGACTGACACCATCGATGCCCTGCCCGAGCCGCCAGCAGGGAATGTCAAGGTGGTTTACATGGGTCCAGTAGCACCCCACTGGGACTTCATGTCCGACTTCGGCGATGCCGGCCACCTCGAGCAGTTCAAAGCCCGAGCCGAGGCTCGCCTGCTGCTACTTCCCCCCCATGACCCGCAGTTCCGCCGCAACCGGGAGCGGATCAACCGGGACGCCGAGCGGGAAAACCTGCTCATCGAATGGGACTTGGGATACGACGAAGAGGAAGAGGAGAGCGAAGCGGACGAGGGGTAGGCCCGAGAGAATGCGACATGGTTAACGAACCCATAGACACTGAAGCTGAGTCTGGGCGATTCATCAACCGCGAGCTCTCCTGGCTGGAATTCAACAGCCGCGTTTTGGCCCAGGCCGAAGACCCCTCGGTTCCCCTGTTGGAACGGGTCAAGTTCTGCGCCATTTGGTGCTCCAACCTCGATGAGTTCTTCCAGGTTCGGGTGGCCGGGCTCAAAGACCAGCTGGCCGGTCAGTTCACCGGCACCACTCCCGACGGGCGCACCGCGGCCCAGCAGCTCCACGAGATCCGCATCGAGGTGGACGACCAGATGGACCGGGCGGCCCGCTGCCTGAGCGGCCTGACCGTGGAGATGGCCGACGCCGGCATCGAGATTCTGAACTGGGACGACCTGGCCGACGAGGACCGAAAGTTCCTCTCCGGCGAGTTCGACGACCGCATCTACCCGGTGCTGACCCCCTTGGCGGTAGACCTCGGCCACCCGTTCCCCTACATCTCCAATCTGTCGCTGAGCCTGGGCGTGCTGATGATCGACCCGGCCGACGGCCACCAGCGGTTTGCCCGCCTCAAGGTGCCGGCCACTTTCGGCCGCTTCATCCAGCTCCCCGACGAGCATCGGTTCGTCCCGGTGGAGCAAGTGGTGGCCGCTCACCTCCCGACGCTGTTCCCGGGCATGGAGATCACCGAGACGGTGGCCTTCCGGGTGACCCGAAACGCCGACCTGGCTGTGGACGAGGGCGAGGCCCAAGACCTGCTGGCCGCAGTGGAGGTGGAGTTGCGCCGCCGCCGGTTCCGCAGCGTGGTCCGCCTGGAGGTGGAGCACCTGGTGTCCTCGGAGATCCGCAACTTGCTGATCGAGGAGCTCGACATCGAGCGCGACGACGTCTACGAGGTGGACACCCTGTTGGAGCTGTCCAGCCTGTGGGACCTGTTCGCGGTGGACCGACCCGATCTCAAGAACCCGTCGTGGAAACCGGTCAATCCCCTGCCGTCGGCGGCGCCGGGTGACCAGCCAATCGACTTGTTCGCCCGAATCCGCGAGGGCGACATCCTGGTCCATCACCCGTACGACTCCTTTACCGCCACCGTGCAGGAGTTCATCTGGCAGGCGGCCAACGACCCCAAGGTGTTGGCCATCAAGCTCACTTTGTACCGCACCTCGGGCGACAGCCCGATCGTGCGATCGCTCATTCGAGCCGCAGAAGGCGGCAAGCAGGTGGCGGTGGTTGTGGAGCTCAAGGCCCGCTTCGACGAGGAGGCCAACATCGAGTGGGCCCGCCGACTGGAGCAAGCCGGCGTTCACGTGGCCTATGGCCTGGTCGGTCTCAAAGTCCATGCCAAGACGTGTCTGGTGGTTCGAGAAGAGGCCGACGGCGTGCGTCGCTACTGCCACATAGGAACCGGCAACTACAACTCCATCACTGCCCGGGTGTACACCGATCTAGGGCTGTTCACCGCCGATCCCGAGGTCGGAGTCGATCTGACCCAGCTGTTCAACTCCCTGACCGGCTACGGCCGCGACATCCAATTCCGCCGCCTGGTTCCCGCCCCCCAAGCCCTGCGCCCCACGGTGACGGAGCTGATCCGCAACGAGGCGGCCCGCGGCCCCGAAGGGCGGATCATCATGAAGATGAACAGCCTGGCCGACGCCGAGATGGTGGAAGCCCTGTACGAGGCCTCCCAGGCCGGAGTGGAAATCGATCTGATCGTGCGAGCCATCTGCTGCCTGCGGCCCGGGGTGCCCGGTATGTCGGACACCATCCGGGTCCGCTCTTTGATCGGGCGGTACTTGGAGCACAGCCGCATCTATTACTTCGGCAACGGCGAGGACATCGGCGCCCCGGCCTACTACATCGGCTCGGCCGACTTGATGCCCCGGAACCTCAATCGCCGAATCGAGGCTCTGGTGGCGGTGGTCAACCCGGAGCTTCGCCACCGGCTCGACCAGGTGTTGGAGTACAACCTCGAAGACGACGCTCTGGCGTGGGAACTGGCGGCCGACGGGACTTGGCAGCGAGTGCCCAAAGGGTCGGGTTTCGAGGCCCACACTGCTTTTGAGAGGCTGGCCGCGGCCGCGATTGCATAATAAAGATTCTTACTGAAACTGCGGGTATCCGCGATTTCGGCGCGTTCAGGCCCTACCGTTTTATTTCGTGCGTTTCGGAACGGTAGCGGTCATCCTCGGAGGCGGCGGTCTAGTCACCCGTCACACCGATGGCGAGTTGGAAGTTCTGATGGTCCACCGGCCCAAGCACCTCGACTGGTCGCTGCCCGCGGGCAAACTCGATCCGGGTGAGACCTTGGCCGAGTGCGCGTTGCGCGAGGTTCACGAGGAGACCGGCTACGTCTGCGAGTTGGGCAGAGAGCTGGGCTTGGTGGATTACATCGACCGCAAGGGTCGGACCCGCCAGGTGCACTACTGGGAGATGGACGCAATATCCGGAGACTTCACCCCCACTCCCGAAGTGGATGCCACTGCCTGGGTGCCGGTAGTGGAGTCGTTGAATTACTTCACCAACGAACGCGACCTCAAGATGGTGAGCGCGTTCTTGGCCCTGGTGGGCGACAGCGTTCTGGCCTGATCGCGGCCATTCCAAAGCTTTCTTACCTGTTCACCTTCTGTTCAGACAGGCGCGGCAGGCCAGAAACCCGCCCCTCCTAAGTTGACGGCTGACCCTTTGCGCTGATCGGTGTGTTCAGCGTGCATTCAAGGAGGACATGTGAGGTTACGGAAACTGAGGTTCGCTGCTCGGTCATTGGCAAGTTCAAATTCGAACTTATCGAAGTCCGCCAGACCGCTCGTGCTCATTCTCGGGCTTATGACGACGTTCGCGCTGATCGCGGCGGCTTGTGGTGGGGGGAACGACGACGAGGAGGTGCCGTCAGGCCAAAGCGACGTCGCCGACCAGGGCCAAGACAGCGGGGGGGCCGTCTCCGGCCGGGTAACGATCTCCGGTTCGTCCACGGTGGAGCCGATCTCGGTGCGGGTGGCCGAGCTCTTCGAGGACGTGCAGCCCGATGTGCGGGTGACGGTTGACGGTCCGGGCACCGGCGACGGGTTCAAGCTGTTCTGTGAGGGCGAGACCGACATCTCCGACGCGTCCCGTCCGATCAAGGAATCCGAGGCCGCTGACTGCGCCGAGGCTGGAATCGAATATGTCGAGTTGCGGGTGGGCATCGACGGCATCGCGGTGATGACCGGTGAGAACAATCCCGTTGATTGCGTGAGCTTCAACGACATCTACGGCATGGTCGGCCCCGAGTCCACCGGCTTCGGCTCCTGGTCTGACGCCGGTTCGCTGAGCGGGCTGGAAACGTCCAACCTGCCAGATGCCTCCTTGGACATCTACGGTCCGGGCGAGGAGTCGGGCACGTTCGACAGCTTCGTTGAGATCGTGCTGGAGCACATCGCCGACGAGCGGGGCCAGGACGCAACCACCCGTCCCGACTACAACGCCAACGCCGACGACAACGTGATCATCCAGGGCATCCAGTCGGGCGACACCAGCTTCGGCTGGGTCGGGTACGCCTTTGCTGCCCACGCCTCGGGCGTGAAGCTGCTCCAAGTGGATGGCGGCGAGGGGTGCAAGAGCGCCAACGCCGACACCATTGCCTCGGGCGAATATCCGGTGTCGCGGGCGCTGTACATCTATGTGAACAAGGCCAATGCCGCAGCCAGTCCGGCGTTGACCGCCTACGTGGACTTCTATTTGAGCGACGAGGGTCTGGGCACCGCGGTCAGCCAAGTGGGGTACGTGAACCTCACCGACGACGCCAAGAGCGCCACTCGGGCCAATTGGTCTGGGCGCTAGGCCGGAGAAGCCAAGAGGCGGTGCCGATGACCAGTAGCGTGTGGTCGTGAGCGACAGCCGGGTCGATCTTGCCGAGGGATTCTCCGTTGAATCCTTGACGGCGAACCCCCGGCAGGCCCGCAAGGAGCGGCTCATCCGCGACTCCCTCGGGGCTACCGCGCTGGTGTCGGTGCTGATCTCCGGCCTGATCATCTGGTCGCTGTTCTCCGAAGCCTGGACGTTCATGGTCGAGGTGGACTGGGGCGCGGTGTGGGACATCGGCTGGTTCCCCCGTCGGGGCATCTACGACATCAAGACGCTGATCGTGGCCAGCTTGATCGTCACCGGCATCGCCATGATCGTGGCTGGCCCGCTGGGGCTGGGCGCCGCCATCTATTTGTCGGAATACGCCCGACCGGGTGTCCGGCGAACCCTCAAGCCCATCTTGGAGATCCTGGCCGGGATTCCCAGCGTGGTGCTCGGCTTTTTCGCTTTGGAGTGGATAGCGCCCAACGTGGTCAAAACCCTCTTCGGAGGGCCGGCGGCCGGGTCGCTGCTGGCCGCTGGTATCGGCGTGGGGGTGCTGGTGATTCCACTGGTGGCGTCGATATCCGAGGACGCCATGAAGGCGGTTCCCATGTCGTTGCGGGAAGCCTCCTCTGGATTGGGGGCCCGCAAGATCACCACCACAGTCCGGGTGGTGCTGCCCGCCGCCGTCTCCGGATTGATGGCGGCGTTCATTGTGGCCGTCTCCCGGGCTCTGGGCGAGACCATGGTGGTGTTCATGGCCGGAGGTGCGGCCCAAACTGCCGTTTACACCCATGACCCGCTGGACGGCAGCCTCACCATGACGGCGGGGATGACCTCCTTGGCCCGGGGAACCGACAGCGTGGTGGGCGAGGGCCTCACCTTCCAGAGCCTCTTCTTCGTGGGTCTGGTGCTGTTCATCGTGACCTTCGCCTTGAACCTGGTGGCCGACCGCTTCGTCCACCGGGTGAGAGAGCAGTACTGATGGCCAAGGCGAGGCTGATCGGCGATCGCACCAGCAAGGTGATGGTGCAGGCCATGGAGCGTCGGGCCGCCGACGTGCGGGGGCGAGTATTCCAGTTCAGCTTGCTTACGACCTTGCTGATATCGCTGTTCATCATCGGCGTGCTGATCGCGGACGTGATGATCGACGCCTGGGGGTTGCTCACCGGACGACCGGGCGGCTTCTTGTCAGGCACCATGCGCTCCCTCTCCGACGATCCCAAGCTGGGCGTTCAGCAAGCGCTGGTGGGCACGTTCTGGATCGCCGTCTTCGTAGCCGTGCTGGCCTTTCCCATCGGTATCGGCGCGGCTATCTGGTTGGAGGAATACGCGCCCAGGAACCGATTCACCCGGTTCATCGAATTGAACATCCGCAACCTGGCCGGGGTTCCGTCGATTGTGTACGGCCTGCTCGGCCTGTTCTTGTTCGTGCAGAGCCTGGGCGATCTCACCGGCGGCAAGTCGATCGCCGCCGCAGGTATCACGCTGGCCATCTTGGTGCTGCCCATCGTGATCATCACCGCCCAAGAAGCGATTCGAGCCGTGCCCCAAGGGCTGAAAGAGGGGGCCTACGGTGTGGGGGCCACCAAGTGGACCATGATTCGCAGCCAGGTGCTGCCCTACGCCGCTCCCGGCATCTTCACCGGGACACTTCTGTCGATGTCCCGGGGCATCGGCGAGGCCGCTCCGCTGCTCCTGGTGGGGGCGGTCTCCGGCCGGCTGGGGGGCAATCCGGGTTTCTTCGACCTCAGCGCCATCAACGCTGAGTCATTCATGGCCATGCCAGTGATCATCGTCGAATGGGTGCAGAACTCCGGTCGCGATCCGGGCTTCGCCGAAGCCGCGGCCGCTGCCATCGTGGTTCTGCTGGTGTTCGTTATCCTGATGAATGCGGCGGCCATCTTGTTGCGCAACCACTTCGAGAAAAAGAGAGGGTGATTCGTGGTAGCAGTCTCTGGAAGTATGGCCCCTGAAATGGTCGAGCCCGAAGCCTCTCCTCATCTCCATTTGGACATTGATCGCACCGGGCAAGCGGCTGTGCCCGACGACACAGGCGACCCGGTTTTCGAGGTGGAAGACCTGAACGTGTACTACGGAGATTTCCGGGCTGTCCAAGGGGCCACCTTCACGGTGTACGAGCACGAGATCACCGCCATGATCGGTCCCTCGGGCTGTGGCAAGACCACGGTGCTGCGCTGCTTCAACCGGATGAACGACCTCATTCCCACTGCCCGTGTCGAGGGCCGGTTGAATTTCCGCAACGTGCCCCTCTACGACCCCCGAGTCGACCCGGTGGAGGTCCGCCGCCGCATCGGCATGGTGTTCCAGAAGCCAAATCCGTTCCCCAAGTCGATATACGACAACGTCGCCTTCGGCCCCCGGGTGACCGGGATGGCCAAGAAGAAAGGCGACCTGGACGACATCGTGGAGCGGTCGCTGCACCGGGCCGCCCTGTGGGACGAAGTCCACGATCGGATGAAAGACTCCGCGCTGGGGCTCTCGGGCGGACAGCAGCAGCGGCTGTGCATCGCCCGGGCGATTGCCGTCGATCCCGATGTGCTGTTGATGGACGAGCCGTGTTCGGCTCTCGATCCCATCGCCACTACCCGCATCGAAGATCTGATGCAGGAGATCAAGGACGACTACACCATCGTGATCGTCACCCACAACATGCAGCAAGCCGCCCGCATCAGCGACCGGACCGCGTTCTTCACCGCCCAGCTCGACTCCACCACCGACCAGCGGAGCGGTCTGCTGGTGGAATACGACCGGACCGAGACCATCTTCTCGAACCCCTCCGACGAGCGCACCGAGAACTACGTGACCGGCCGATTCGGCTGATCCGAGGAGGCCGCGATGGAGGAGCTCCGCAAGTCGTTCCATGAAGAGCTGGATGAGATCCAGGCCGGTATCGTTCGCATGGCGGCGCTGGTATCGGAGTCCATCCCCCGGGCCACCGAGGCTCTGCTGGAATCCGATTTGAAGCTGGCCCAGGAGCTCATCACCGCCGACGACGACCTCGACTACCTGTCGGTACACCTTGAGGAGCGGTGCCATCAGGTGCTGGCCCTCCAGTCTCCCATGGCCGGTGATCTGCGGGCGCTCAGCACCGCCCTCCGGCTGAACGCCGAATTGGAGCGGTCGGGCGATTTGGCCGTCAACATCGCCAAGGCCACGAGGCGCATCTACGGCACCCGCTACGACGCCACCCTTCGGGGGCTGCTGGTGCGAATGAGCGAGGAAGCTTGCCGGCTGATGCGCTTGGCCATTGACGCCTACGTGGACGGAAACGCGGGGCTGGCTGCCGCCCTCGACGACATCGACGACCAACTCGACGCCCTTAACCGCGACTGTGTTCAGGCCGTGTTCCAAGCCCACAACGACGGCTCCATCGACCTCCAGGCCGCAGTCCAGCTTTGCTTGATCAGCCGGTACTACGAGCGCATCGGCGACCATGCGGTGAACATCGGCGAACGGGTGGTGTATATGGTCACGGGATGGCTCCCCGAGTACACCGGGTCGGCCCGAGTGCAGGTTCGAGAGCAAGGCAACCGCGACGAGACCGACGAGACCGACGAGGAGTGAGGTTGATGTGCCTGGTCGCCGCTAATGGGGTGACCGGGTGATCGTGACGCTGGTTGTGCTGGTCGCCGTGGCGGGCCTCATCTTGGTCGGGGCGGTGGCGTGGCGCGAGCACCGGCATCTTGTGGTTGCGGAGAGCAATCGCCGCCGCGACGATGAGCTGCACCGCCGCCAAGAAGTCGAGGTTGTGGAGAGCGAGACCCGCCTCCGGCTGTCGCTGGACGCCATTACCCAAGGGGTGGTGATCGCCGATGCAGCCGGCACGGTGTTGTATCGCAATCCCTTCGCTTTGCCCTACACCGAAGCCCGCCATGGTGAGGCCTTAGTAGAGGCCGCAGTGGCCGAGCTATTGGCCGAAGCGGCCCAGGGGAAGGCAGTGGAGCGGGAAGTCGAGTTGTTCGGTCCACCTCGCCAAACCCTGTTTGTTGGCGCCCTGCCTTTGCGACTCGATGGGCGAGACTATGGCTCGGTGGTCCTCATCGACGACATCACCGAGCCCCAGCGGCTGGATGCCATGCGACGGGACTTTGTGGCCAACATCAGCCACGAGCTTCGGACCCCGATGGGGGCGCTCAGCCTGTTGGCCGAGACCCTGGCGGGGGAAACCGATCCTGAGGTGGCAACCCGGTTAGCGGCGAGGGTTCAGTCCGAGGCCATCCGGCTGTCCGACATCATGGACGATCTGCTGGAGCTCAGTCGGATCGAGAGCAATGAAGCATCAGAGCGGGCCCCAGTGTCGGTACAGCACGTGATCAGCGACGCACTTTCCCGGGTATCGCCCATGGCCGAGGAGAAGCAGGTACCTATCGAAACCGTTCTTCCCGCCCTCGAACTGGTTGTGAATGCCGATCGTCGACAGCTCACGACCGCGGTGTACAACCTGCTGGACAACGCGGTCAAGCATTCCGAAGCCGACCGACTGATCAGAGTCACAACCCGGCTGGAAGGCGATTGCGTGGAGGTGGAGGTGAGCGACCAGGGCTATGGGATCCCTCTGCGCCACCAAGAGCGCATATTTGAGCGGTTCTACCAAGTGGACCGGTCACGGGAGAGCGCCGGAGGCGGGGTGGGCTTGGGATTGGCCATCGTGCGCCATGTGGCCAACAACCACGGGGGAGAAGTACGGGTGGAGTCCACCGAAGGGGAGGGCTCTTCGTTCACATTGGCCCTCCTGGTCGGGGTGCAGCCATGAGCGCGTCGGCCCGGGTTCTCATCGTTGAAGACGAGGAGTCGTTTGTCGAGGCGCTGACCGTGGGGCTGACCCGGGAGGGCTTCACTGTGAACGTTGCCCGCGACGGCAAGGAAGCCCTCGACTTCTTCAACGCCTACTCCCCCGACATCGTGCTGCTTGACGTGATGCTGCCCCTGGTTTCCGGTGTGGACGTCTGCCGCCAGATACGGGCCCGCTCCCAGGTGCCCATCATCATGGTCACCGCCAAGGGCGAGGAGATCGACGCGGTGGTCGGCTTGGAGGTGGGGGCCGACGACTACGTGACCAAGCCCTATCGGCTGCGCGAGCTGATCTCCCGCATGCGCTCGCTGCTGCGGCGTTCCCGATGGACGGCGGAGAGCGAGACGTTCCGGGGAGATGTCATTGAGGTGGGCGATGTGGCGGTGGACCCCGAGCGCCATGAGGTGTTTGTGAGAGGGCAGCCGCTAGAGCTGCCGCTCAAGGAATTCGACTTGTTGGAACTGCTGTTGACCAACGCGGGGCGGGTGTTGACCCGCGACGCGCTGATCGACCAGGTGTGGGGTAGCGACTACGTGGGCGATACCAAGACGCTCGACGTCCATATCAAGCGGCTTCGATCCAAAGTCGAGGACGATCCCTCCAATCCCCGTCGAATCGTGACCATCCGAGGCCTGGGCTACAAGTACGCCACCGGCGTCCCGGCAGAGACCGCACCGCCCTAGGCCCCGCCGATATCTTCATAGTGTGATCAACACCCCGTTCTTGCGGCTGGTTAGGGTTCATGCCCTCGGAGCCGCCGGCGACGCCATGGTCACCGTCGCTTTAGCCGGGTCTCTCTTCTTCTCCATCGATCCCAGCGCGGCCCGCCTCCGGGTCACCCTCTATCTGCTGTTGACCATGGCGCCGTTCGCGGTGGTCGGGCCGTTGATCGGCCCGGCCCTGGACCGCTTCCGGGGCGGGCGGCGCCCCATGATCTTCGCCATCAACGCGGGTCGGGCGTTCTTCGCCTTTCTGATGATCTCCAACATGGATTCGCTGCTGCTGTTTCCCCTCTCTTTCGCCATGCTGATCCTCCAGAAGAGCTATGGAGTGGCCAAGGCATCCATGGTGCCCATCATCTTGCGGAACGAGGAGCAATTCGTAGGCGGCAATGCCCGGCTGGCGCTGGTGGGGAGCGTTTGCGGATTCATCGGCGCGGGTCCCGCCCTTTTGGCCAACTGGTTGGGAGGGCCTTCGTGGGCGGTGGGGATGGCCATGGTGGTGTACATCTTGTGCGCCCTTTCTTGCCTGTCGCTTCCCCCGGGCCGAGTGGCGCCGAAACCGACAGATGATGACGAGGACAGCAAGCTCCGCACGGTGGGCATCCGCAAGGCGGCGTCGGCCACTGGCACGCTGCGGGGCATCGTGGGGTTCACCACCTTCCTGGCCGCGTTCGCCCTGCGGGGCGGGGCCGACGACGTGAACCTCTCCGGCGTGGGCAAGGCATTCGGGGCCGGAATCCGCCATGCCCTCCAAGGCGATGTGGCCTCCGATGCCAGCCCGGCCTGGAAGCTGGGACTGGTGGCGGCCTTCCTGGTCTGCGGGTTCTTGGTGGGATCGCTGCTGGCTCCCAAGCTGCGGGATCGGATCCGCGAGGAGGTGATCATCGCCAGCGCGCTGTTGGCCCTGTTCCTGGTCGGCCTGGTGGCCGCGTGGGGCGGGGGGTATGGCTCCACCCTGCTGTTGGCCCTCGGAGTGGGCATGGCCGCCAGTGCTGGCAAGCTGTCCTTCGACTCCATCGTGCAGCGCGACGCCGAGGGCGCCGACCACGGCCGCTCGTTCGCCGTCTTCGAGACCCGCTTTCAGATCTTCTGGGTGCTGGGCGCGCTAATCCCCGTGGTCATCCCCATGCCCGCCCGAGTGGGCTTCATCCTCATTGCCGTAGCCGCCGCAGCGGCAGCAGTGTTCTTCTGGCTGCGGCCAACACCTAATCCGGCAGGTCGATCCGGGCCAGCCACAGGCCCGGAGCGTCAACCTCAGAGGGCGTAGGCAGTTCTCGCTCCGAATGCCACAGCCGGGCCAAGCCGTCGGTTCCCGCCCGCTCCAACACCCCGCTGGCGAAGGCCGACCCGCGGTCGTACTGGTCTTGGCTGAGTTCCAGGCCGAACATCCGCTCGATGAAGCGGTCAGACACGTCGGCCGTCACCCGCCGCCGCCTCAGGGCTTCGCTGAGGCGCTGGTAGGAGCCGATGAGCCCGCGTCCGATGCTGTCCATGGTCCAGTCGACATAGCCGGCGATCACCGTCACCAGCGCTGTGATCTGGGGCAGCAGTACCCGCTGGGCCGGTGACTGGATCGCCCCCAGGATGATCTCGGGATCGCCCAGCACCGACTGGAGATCGCCCATGGACTCGGGGTTGGCAAGGTCGAAATCGCTCAGCCGGCTCTCCAGCGCCGCCGGGTCGGCCTCGAAGCTGCGGACGTAGTCGGCCAACAGCTCGTCGAGACGCTGGCTCACGTGGGGGATGGACAGCACAGCATGGTGGGTTAGCTCGCTCATGCAGACCCACAGCCGGAGGTCGGAGGGGTCGAGGCTCCACTCCTCGGCCAACTCGTCGATGTTGGCCGGTACCACCATGAGATTCGAGCCGCTTCGAGGTATGGGCAGGTCGTACTGGCCCAGGCTCCGGCGGGCGAGGTTGCCCACCATGCTCCCGGCGGTCATGCTCAGCATGACCGGGCCGATCATCTTCATGATTTGGCCGAACATGGCCTGAGCTGGGTCGAACGACTCCTCCTCCGTCCCCACTCGGCTCGACACGTCTCCGATGGGCTCCAATAGATGCTGATAGGACTCCAGAGTGGCAGTGGCCCACTGCGTGCGGGTCACCGGCACGATCGTGGCGGCTTGGCCGTCGCGGGTGGTGGTCAGACCAGTGGCGTTGGCCACCTGGAGTTCGGCGACTCGCCCCAGTTCCTCCAGCGCGATGCGGTCGGACGGGTCGACGTTGGGCTCAGACTGCCCTTCGGTGGCCACCGCCACCGCAAACTGGCGCGCCGTCTCCCAAGTGGACGAGGCCTGCTGGGAGAAGAGCTTGCCCAGGTCTCCGAATATCGGCATTCCCTTGAAGGGGTTGAACTCCTCGGGCGAGTCTGGATCGCTCACACTGTGAGGCTACCGGCTGGTCTGCGGTAGCAGTTATGGGGAACTTGGACGTAGCCTCAATGGGTGATCGATACCGCCCCGATCTCTGTGGCCATTGCCGGTGCGTGCGGCCCTCTTGGCCTTCGCGTCGGCCGCCGTCTGGCGGGTCATGGCCGGGTCGACTCGGTGATCGGCCTCGACCTGCGCCCCGATCCCGGCATCGCCGGAATGGAGTACATTTCCGGCGACATAGCAGAAATGAACCTCGAGGCCCTGTTGGCTGATGTGGACGTACTGGTTCATCTGGTGTCGGCGCTGGAGCCGTGGTCGGAAAACGGGTCGGAGGGCACTCGAGATTCCGAGGTGACCCGGCGGTTGCTGGATGCCGCCGGCACCGCCGGAGTCGGACGACTGGTGCTGATGTCCTCGGCCATGGTCTATGGCGCTTGGCCCGACAACCCGGTGCCGCTCACCGAAGCCTCGGCGCTGCGTCCCCTTCCCGAGTGCGGCTTTGCCGTCAACAAGGCGGAGCAGGAGCGGTTTGCCGCCCAGTGGGCCGAGGAGCATAGCGATGTGGACATCGTCACCTTGCGGCCCACGGCCAGCTTGGCCGAGGAGCACGTGGGCTGGGTGGTCCGCTCGTTGCGGTCGGCGGCCAACCTCAACGGGGAGAGCGAGGTCCCCGTTCAGTTCCTCCACATGGATGACCTGGCGGCTGCGGTGGAGCTGTGCGTGGTGGGCGATCTGACCGGGGTGTACAACGTGGCCCCGCAGGGCTGGATCAGCAGCGGGACGGCCCTCGACCTGGTGGGCCGCACCCACCGGTTCAACATGTCTGAACAGCTCCTGCGCCGTGTGACGACGTGGTGGTGGAAGAAGGGCCCCGCCCTTTCCCGCTCCGGTGTGCCGTGGTTGGGCAACGGCTCGGCGCCCACCAGCCCCGGCGTGCTCCGCTACGCCCGATTTCCCTGGGTGGTGGCCAGCGACCGGCTGCGGGCCGCGGGCTGGTCTCCCCAGTTCACCAGCGAGCAGGCCTTCATCTCCGGGCACAAGAGCCCCCCTTGGGGCATGCTGGACCCCCGCCGTCGCCAGCAGATTGCCCTGCTGGGCGCGGTGGCGGGAGGGTTGGGTGCGGTGTGGGGCGTGTTGGCCCTTGCCCGCCGGCTATTTCGCCGCTGATGGCGGCCGTGTTGGAAACCACCGGGAGGGAAGGGTTTACACTCGGTCTGTGAATCCGCCTGAAACCGCTGAGACCTGGATTGGCCTCAGCGAGGAACCTTTGCCGCTTGACCGGGTCTATTCCTGGATCGGGCGACCAGACTGCGGCGGCATCGTTTTGTTCAGCGGCACGGCCCGCGACCACTCCGACGGTCGGCCGGGGGTGACTGTGCTGGAGTACGAGGCCTACGAGGAGCAGGTGGCCCCTCGCTTGGCGGCGTTGGTGGACGAGGCTCGGGCCCGGTGGCCGGACATCGGCCGGGTTGCGCTGCTGCATCGAGTGGGCCGGGTGGAGATCGGCGATTCGGCGGTGGTGGCCGCAGTTTCGGCGCCCCATCGCGAGGAGGCGTTTGCCGCCGCCCGATTCTGCATCGATGGGCTGAAGGCCACCGTTCCCATCTGGAAGAAGGAAGCCTGGCAGGGAGGCGAGAGTTGGGGCTTGGAAGCCCAGCACATCTCTGACGCCGAGACGGTTGTCTCCCCCGGCGACCAGCACATAGCCGAGGCCCTGCATCCTTCGGGCGAGTCGGTGCGTTAATCCATGGCCCGAGACCTGGCTATCGACCTGGGTACCGCCAACACGCTGGTGTATGCCCGCGGCCAGGGGATCATCTTGAACGAGCCCTCGGTGATCGCGTTGAACCGCAAGAGCAACGAAGTGCTGGCCATGGGGCGGGATGCGTGGCAGATGATCGGCCGCACGCCGGCCCACATTGTGGCTGTCCGCCCGCTGCGCAAGGGGGCCATCACCGATTTCGAGGTGACCCAGCGGATGATCCGCCTGCTGCTGATGGACGCGGGGGTGAACCGGTTCAGCCGTCCCAAGGTGGTGATCTGTGTGCCTTCGGCGATCACCGCGGTGGAGCGCCGGGCGGTGGTCGAGGCTGCCCGACGGGCGGGAGCGGCCGAGACCCGGCTCATCGAGCAGCCTCTGGCCGCGGCCATCGGGGCTTCGCTGCCCATCCACGAGCCCATCGGCAACATGGTGGTGGACATCGGGGGAGGGACCAGCGAGACGGCGCTGATCTCCATGGGCGGGGTGATCTCCCTCAAGGCCATCCGAGTGGGTTCGTTCGACATCGACGCGGCCATCCAGTCTTACGTGCGGCGGGAGTTCGGCATCGCCATCGGTGAACGCACCGCCGAGGAGGTGAAGATCACCATTGGCTCGGCGGCCTATGTTCCCGGCGAGTGCAGCGCCGAGGTTCGAGGTCGAAATCTCATGAACGGCCTGCCGGAGACCATTGTCTTGTCGCCCTTCGAGGTGCGCACCGCGATCGCCGAGGTGGTTACCTCGGTGGTCGATGCGGTGGTGGACTGTCTGGTGGAGGCACCGCCGGAGCTGTCTCAAGACGTCATCACCCGCGGCATCCACTTGGTGGGCGGCGGCTCTTTGTTGCGGGGCTTGGCCGACCGGCTGTCTCAGGCCGCTGAGGTTCCCGTCAGCCTGGTGGACGCCCCCCTGGAATCGGTGGTGATGGGAGCGGGCCGCTGCCTGGAGTCCTTCGAAGACGTCCAGGCGATGTTTATGGAGTGATTTGGGTTCACGGAGTGACTTGGGTCCATGGAGTGAGCCAAGCCGCTAGTCGGGGTTGGTGAGCAACTCGGCGGCGTCGCGGGTTTGCCAGTCTCGGTCTTGGGAGGCCCGGCGGAGGGCGGCATCTACTTCAGGACCGTCGAACGGGGCTAGGGCCAGCACCGCCCGACGGCGCACGGCCACCCGGTCGGTAGTGGCCGCCAAAATGGCGTCGAGGCCGCTGGGATGGCCGATGGCGCCCAGCGCGGCAACGGCCGCCTCTCGCACCAGGGGGTTCGAATGGCCGGTGGCCAGCTCTGACAAGCGGGACACCGTGTCGAGATCTTCGGTCTCTCGCTCCCCACAGGCCCAGGCGGCAGTCTCCACAACGTCGTCGACGGGGTCGTCCAATAGGGGAGCAGGCGACGCCATCGGACGCCCGACGGTCAGCGCGACAGCTCGCATCCGCACCTTCGGTGCCGGGTCTCGCAGGGCCTCTCGCAGTTCGTCGTCGGCTAGCGCCTCCATCCGGTGAAGCGCCCCCAGAGCCGATGCCCGCACGCTGGGATCGTCATCTTGCAGGGCCGCCCGAGCCGTTGCCTCATCGCCGGTGTGCCCGGCGATGACCGCATCTCGTCGGCTCAACGCTGAGGCCCTTGGAGAGTCTTCAGCGGGATCTTGAGGGTTGGTCACACCAGCGTTTCCAACGCGATCGTGAAACCGATGAAGAAGAGCCCCACCAACATGGTCAGGCCCGCCCCCAGCAGCACGACCACAAAAAACAGGCCGACGGCGGCCCGCCAACGCTGCCACCATCGAAATCGAGCCTCTTCGCCATAGTCGGCTCGGTAGGAGGCCAGCACATCCCGCTCGGCCCTCGTATCTCGCCAAGCCGCCCACCTCCGCTGCCATCGGCTTTTCAGCGTTGTCCAAGTATCGTCGGAGAGGGGAGCACGCATGCGCGACCAGTCGACCACAGAGTCCTCCAGGATAGTTCCGCCCACAGAAGATCGGGTGCCGTCGTGGTGGCGGCGCAATTTGGCATGGCTGGTTCCGGTGGGCGTGCTGGTTCTCTTGCTGTTGATCACGTCGGTGGTTTTCACCTTCTGGCGAACCGATCAAGTAGCGGTGCGCCCCGGATCGGTGGAAGAAGTGCCGTCGAGGGTCACCGTGTCGGGCGTGGACGTGTACCCGCCGGACAGCGAGATTTCCCTGGTCACCGTGCTGGTGAGCCAGCGGCTAACGATCTGGCAGAGGATCGGGGCCGAGTTCGAGTCGGGTGTCGACATCGAGTCGGAGCGAACCTTCACCGGCGACAGCACCCGCAGCGAGCTGCGCCGGCTCAACGAGCTGAGAATGGAGACTTCCCAGCACACAGCCGTTGTGGTTGCGCTGGAGCACTTGGGCTATGAGATTCCCCGCCACTCTTCGGGGGTAATCGTGGCTGAGGCCATCAGCGGGGCACCTGCCGCGCAGGTCTTGGAGCGAGGCGATGTGATCATCGGCATCGAGGGGGTCGCGGTAGTCGACCTGGAGGAACTGTCGCTGGAACTGTCCTCTCAAAGGGTCGGGCAGACGGTGGTCTTGGAAGTGGAACGGGTTGACGACGGCATCGTGGAGCAGGTGGAGGTGGAGCTCATCGAGTCGCCCGATGATGCCGATCGGGCACTGATCGGGGTGAGCGCCCGCAATCGGGTCGACATCGGAGAGCTGCCGGTGGAGGTTGGCATCGACAGCGGTTCGATCGGCGGTCCGTCGGCCGGGCTCGCCCTGACCATCGGCATCATCGACCTCTTGACTCCCGGGGAGCTGACCGGCGGGCTCCAGGTGGCGGCCACCGGCACGATCTCGTTCGACGGCTCGGTGGGCGCCATCGGCGAAGTGGACCAGAAGGCCATCGCGGCGGAAAGGGCTGGCGTCGACCTGTTCTTGGTCCCCTTGGCCAACTTGAGCGATGCCCTCGACCACGTAGACGGCGACATGCGGGTGGTGGGAGTGGGGACACTTCAAGAGGCGTTGGACGCCCTGGCCGGGAACTAAACTCCCGTCGATGGCGGACCGTCCTCCCACCGAGACTCCCTTTGAGCGGATGGACCCTGACCAGGTGTCCCAACAGAGCTTCGCCGTCATCCGCAAAGGTTTCGACAAAGGGCAGGTGCAGGCCTATCTGGTGTCGGTGAGCAACCAGATCAAGGCCGGCCAACAGCAGATCAGAGACCTGCGGGAGCAGGTCACCCAAGCCGATGAACAGCCCGAACCCGAAACCCAGTTCAGCTCGGAAGGGGTCAAGCTGCTCGACAGCGATGTTGAGGCTTCTCGGCGGCAAACCCAGACCGAGGCCGGCGAGATGGCCACTCGGGCCCGTCGACTGGCAGAGCAGCTCCAGACAACGGTGGCGGAGCTGCGGTCCCAGCAGGAGGTCTCGGGGGCCGAAGCGCTCGCCGAACTGCTGGAGCAAGCGTACGAACAGGCCCACTCGGTGGCGGGGCTGCTTCAAGAAGCCCGCGACCAGGCAGAAGCCGAGGTCGAGCATGGTCGGGACCAAGGGCGGGAGATTGTGGAGCAGGCCAAGGCGCTACGGCTCACCGTGCTTCGGGACATGGCCCGTCGGCGCCAAACGGCCCGCGCCCAGGTTGAGCGGCTTCGCGCCGGACGCGACAAGCTCATTTCCATATTGAGCGAGGCCCGCACTGCCGTAGACCAGTCCATTGACTCGGCCAAGCTGTCTTTAGCGGAGGCCAAGGTTTTGGCCGATGCCGCCGCCCGCCGGGTAGAGGACGAGGCCCAGCCCACCGACTTGGCCCTGCTCTCAGAACTGGACGACGCCGAAGAGGTGGGGATGATCCCCGAATCCGACCCGAATTCAGAGGCACCGGCCCAACCTGAGCCCGTCGAGGAGACAGTGGCGAGCGCCGATCCCGAGAGCCAGGAGGGTGTGACGCTGCTGCCTGCCCCCGGACGCGATCCGGTGGAGGCTGCGGCCGACCACCCCGCGCTGGTGGGTGCCGACGCCGGCCACGATGTGGACGCCATTTTCGCCCGACTTCGCTCCCAGAGCGGTCAGAGGCAAGAAGATGGCGAAACCACGCCGGACGCTGCCGAAGCTCCAGTCGGCAAAGACTAGTCTCCATTCGGTATGCGAAATCCCCGAGATGTGTTCAGGCCGCGCCCGCCATCTCGGCCGCGGTTCACGCGCCGGTCCAAGATCGTCGCCGGGCTCATCCTGGTGGTGTTGCTGGCCGCCATCTTGTCTTTGCGGGGCACGGCCCGCATGTGGACCGACTATTTGTGGTTCGACTCGCTGGGCCACGGAGATGTCTGGACCGAGATGCTGGTCTATCGGGTCGTGTTGTCGGTCATCTTCATCGTCCTCTTCTTCTTGCTGCTGTACTCCAACCTGGCCATCGCCGATCGCCTGGCCCCCCAAACCCGACCTCCGGGGCCTGAAGAGGAGCTGCTTCGCCACTATCACGATGCGGTAGGCCATCGCCGCCGGCTGGTGAGCGTGGTGCTGGCCGGGCTGTTCGCCCTCATTGTGGGGGGCAGCACCGGCGGGGAATGGCAGAAGGCCATGCTGTTCTTCAACAGCGTGGACTTCGGCATCGAGGATCCGCAGTTCGGCTACGACATCGGCTTCTACGTGTTCCGCCTGCCGTTCATCCAGTTCCTCATCAGCTGGGTGTTCCGGGCGCTGATAATCGTGACCGTCATCACCGCCATCGCCCATTACGTGAACGGCGGCATCCGGGTGCAAACCAGCGGGCAGCGGGTCACCCCCCAGGTGAAGGTCCATCTGTCGGTTCTGCTGGCCCTGATCGCGCTGGTTCGGGCCGTGGGCTACTGGTTCGACCGGTTCGGCCTCAACTTCTCCTCTCGGGGGCCGGTGGACGGCGCCTCGTTCACCGACATCAACGCCCAGCTGCCCGCCATCAACCTGCTGCTGTTGATCTCGGTGCTGTCGGCGGTTCTGCTGGTGATCAACATCTGGCAGCGGGGCTGGGTGCTGCCGGTTACCGCAGTGGGCCTGTGGGTGATCGTGGCCATCGTCATGGGCGCCATATATCCGGCCATTATCCAGCGGTTCCGGGCTGAGCCGGAGGAGTCCCAGAAAGAAGCGGTCTACATCGAGCGCAACATCGAGGCCACCCGCGATGCCCTGGGCCTAGACAACGTGATCACCCGCCCGTTCTCCCCTGACACGCAGATCACTGTTGAGGAGTTGGCCGGCAATGAGAGTGTGCGCAATATCCGATTGCTAGACCCAGACATTGTGCCCAACGCCTTTCAAGTGGAGCAGTCTGAGCGCACCTTCTACACGTTCGGCAGCGAGGTCGACGTCGACCGCTACGAAATCGACGGCGAAATCACTGAAGTGGTCATCGGCGCCCGACAGCTCAACGTGGCCGACGTTCCCCAGCAGTCTTGGGAGGGTCGCCATATCCAGTACACCCATGGCTATGGCGTGGCAGTGGCTCCGGTGAATTCAGTTACCACCCAGGGATCGCCCGACTTCGTGGTGGGAGACGTTCCGGTGATGGCCATCGAAGACTTCCAGATGGACCGGCCCCAGCTCTACATCGGTGAGAACCTCACAGGCTATGCCATCGTAGGGGCATCGATTCCCGAGGTGGACTACACCGAGGCCAACGAGACGGTTCCGTTTGAGTACGACGGCGAAGCAGGAGTGGGAATCGGCAGCTTCTTCCGCCAGTCGGCGTTCGCCCTGCGCTTCGGCGACATCAACCCGCTGATCTCAGGATTCGTAGACGGCGACTCCCGGATCATCTTCAATCGCGACCTGCGTCTTCGGGTGCAGAACCTGGCCCCGTTCCTAGAGCTGGACGCCGATCCCTATCCGGTGGTCTCGGATGGGCGGGTGTTCTACATCGTCGACGCCTACACCACCAGCGATCGCTATCCGTACGGCCAGCGGCCGGACGTGAGCGACCTGCCGCTGGAAAGCGGGCTGCGCAAGAGCTTCAACTACGTCCGCAATTCGGTGAAGGTAGTAGTGGATGCCTTCGACGGCACCACCACTTTCTATGTGATCGACCCCGAAGATCCCATCATCCAGGCATGGCGGAAGATCTTCCCCGGCTTGTTCGAGGACTTCGAGGAGATGCCCCTCGATCTCAAGAACCACCTGCGCTACCCCGAAGACCTGTTCCGCGTGCAGACCTCCATGTGGGCCCGCTACTTCATAGATGATCCCGAGACCTTTTACGCCAACTCTGTGACCTGGGCAGTTGCCCAGGATCCGGGCACCCGTATCACCGCCCGGACGTTCGTCGATGAGTTGACCGAGGCTATTGCCGCCGAAGAAACAGCCACCGCGGCGGCCACCCGTCAGCTCGAGCGGAGAATCCGGCCCTTCTATCAGCTCCTCCAGCTGCCTGGTGAAGACGACCTGGACTTCGTGATCTTCCGAACGTTCGTCCCCGTTTCCGGGTCGGGAGACGACGAGGACGAGCGCAAGGAGTTGACTGCGTTCATGGCCGCCAAGAGCGATGTCGCTGAGGATGGGAGCTTGGGCGAGTACGGACAGCTCGTGGTTTACACCGTGCCGGGCACCAGCATTCCCGGCCCGAGCATTGTGGACGCGAAAATCCAGGCCGACACCCAGATTGCCGACGCCTTCACCCAGCTGAACCAGCAGGGATCCACCGTGCTTCAGGGGAACCTGTTGATGATCCCGGTGGGCGACTCGCTGCTGTTCGTGCGCCCGGTTTACGTCCAGGCCACCGGAGATACCGAGCTGCCCCAGGTGAAGCAGGTGATCGCCGGGGTGGGCAACGACGACGATTTCGTGCTTGTTATCCGCCCGACGTTGGACGAGGCTCTGGCCGCCCTCTCCGACCCCGACGGGCTCTCGGTGCTTCCCAGCCAGCCGGCGTCGCCGGAGCCCGATGAGGCTGAGCCTGCTCCCGCGCCTACTGCCGTGCCGTCGATTTCCGATGAGACCCCAATAGACGATGACACCCGTCAGGCTTTGAGCGAGCTGATCTCCGAGCTGCGCACAACCCAGGATTCCCTGGACGAGGACCGGCGCCGACTCGACGGTCTCATCGAGGAGCTGGAGTCGCTGCTGAGCTCTTCCGGGGGCTAGTCGACCAGGATATTTTCGGGGGCTCCGTGCCCGTGAACGGATTGACGCAGCAGGGTTGGTGCTTGTTCAATCCACCAGGATGTTGTCGGGCCGGGGGGTGCCCTGGGCTTCGAGCATGAGGTAATAGCCCATCAGCACGGATTGGCCGTCGGTGATGCTCTCGATGTTGCCGTCGGCGTCCATGTTCAAGTTGGCCCCCCAGATGGCGAAGAACACCTCGGTGGTCTCGGTGTTGTCGTCGGGGGTGTACAGGGTGTGAACGGAGCCGGCCGGCTCATAGAGGAACGACCCGGCCCGGTTCAGAAAGTCGCTCTCCTTGTAGCCCCAGGCCCCGGCGCTGGTGTAGGCGAACACCTGGCCGGTGTGCTTGTGGGTCTGCACCGAGTAGCCCGGCGGGAAGTGGTTCTTGATGACCCACAACCCCTCGCTCTCTTTGATTTGGAGCACCTTGAGGCCGATGCCGTCTTCGCCGTAGGCCCAGGGGAGGTCGTCTTCCCCAATGTGCTGGGCGGTGGGGGCAACCATCATGTCAAGCATGGGGGAATCTTACGCCCCTGCCTCGTTGCCGGTTCTAGCCCCTAGTCGATCTCGGTGCGGGTGAGGCTCCAGGAGGTGTAGAGGAGTCCGGCCAGGCCCACAGCCAGCGGAACGATGTACGACGCCAGCGTGGAGCGGTCGGCCAGCCGCATGCTCACATCGGTGGCATCGGACAAGATGCTCATCGGGTAGCTGCGAATGGAGAGGCGGGCGAACCAGTCGCCCAGCCTCGACATCAAAAGCTCCCAGATAGCGATATAGCCAAGCCCGATCAACAGCGACCGCTTGAATCGCAGGCCCAGCGCCACGAAGATCCCCGAGTAGGCGAACGCGGCCAGTGCCGTGGCCACCGCCGTTGCTGCCACCAACTCGCCGACACCGGTGATGACCGCGGCCACGGTCATCACCACCACCAATATCGGCACCACCACGGTCACCACTGCGGCCATGGCTGCGGTGGCGATCGAATGGCGGCTCACAGGGCGCAGCCACAGATACACCAGGGTGCGGTCTTCCACCAGGTTGCCGAGGGCGGCAGAACCCAGCGCCAAGGCGATGAAGGCAGCGAAGATGTTGATCCCGAAGTTGGCGATGGTCCGGGTGGCTACTTCTACCGTGTCGTCGGATGCTCTGGCGGTGAAGGCCAGCAGAATGGCCACCCCGCTCAGCCCGGCCAGTACGAGCAGCCGGGCAGGGCTCAGCTGTGTGCGGAGGATCACCCGGTACACGGCGAGGTTCACTGGGCCTCCCGATGCGCTGTCACTGGGTCTCCCGATGCGTTGTCACTGGGCCACCAAGTACCGGAAGACGCTTTCCAAGTCGTCGTCGAGCGGCCGCAACTCCCGCAGCGAGGCGTCCTGTTCACGGGCCGCAGGGGCCACCGCCCGGCGAAACGCGGCCGCGTCATTGGTGTCGACGACCACACCGTCGGTGCCTTCCAGGCGGCATCCCGAGATGACGCCGCGGTCCAGCAGGGCAATGGCCAATTCCCGGGGCTGGTCGGTGCGAATGCTGATGCGCAGCGGCCGATCGTCCATCAGGTTGCGGATCTCGCGGAAGTCCCCCTCGGCGGCCAGCCGCCCTTGGGCCATCACCAGCACCCGCGATCCGAACCGCTCCACTTCGTCGAGCACGTGGCTGGATACGATCACGCACTTGCCCTCCGACCCCAGCCGGTGGAAAAGGCTGATCATCTCCCGCCGCTGTCGGGGATCGAGCCCGGTGAGGGGCTCGTCCAAGGCGATCACCAGCGGATCGTGGACGATGGCCTGGGCCAGCTTGATGCGCTGGCGCATGCCCTTCGAATAGGTGGACAGCCGACGAGGGTCGTCGGGATCGAGTTCCACTGTTTGGATGGCCTGGCGGGCGGACTCAGCGGGGCGCTGAAGGTGGTGCAGATTGGCGGCCAGTTCCACGAACTCCTGGCCGCTCAGATGATCGAGCAGCGATTCCTGCTGGGGAGCCATGCCGATGCGGCCCAGCACGGCCACGTCGGATCGGGGTTCTTTGCCCAGCACGGTCACCGATCCGTTGGATGGCTTGGCCAAGCCGCACATCATCCGCAGCATGGTGGACTTTCCCGCCCCGTTGGGCCCCAGCAGGGCAGTCACCCCGGCGCCGATGCTGAAGCTCACATCCGACACCGCCACCAAGTCGCCGAACCACTTGGACACCCCGGCGGCCTGCACCATGGGCGGCAGTCCTGCTTGGGTGCTCATCCGGTGACCTCGATTCGCTGGTAGCGCCAGCGGGCGAACCACCCGAACACGACGATGAGACCGAGGAACGTGAAGAGGATCGGCAGGGTCTCAACGTGTCTGATGGGGGGACCGTCGGGGTTGACCTCGCCGTAGATGCGGTAGACGGTCTCGATGGGCAGGGCGATCATGTTCAGCAATGCGAACGAGTCGCCCAACTCGGCCCCTTGGGACAGTCCATCGCCCACCGCGGCCGACACCAGAAGGCTGACGAAGATGGCCACGCTGGCCAGCGTGCGGCGGGGGGAGAGACTGGAAACGGCCAGCGCCAGCGAGCCCCAGAAGGCAGCCATGGCCAGGCCTGCGCCCAGCACCCGGCCGAATTCGATCAACCAATCGAGTGCGCCGTCGGGACCACTGCCATCCAAAGTGAAGGCGATCAGCATCAGCAGCGTCGGCCCGATCGTCATGATGCCCAGCACGGCGATGACGGCAACGAATTTGGATGCCAGGTAGGTGTCCCGGTTCAAGGGAGATGCCAGATACAGCCCCAGCATGCCGCTGCTGCGGTCGGTGCAGAGAGCCTCGGGGGTCACAAAGGATGTGAACAAGAACAGCACGAAGGAGATGGGCACGTAGTACCCGGCTGGATCCCCTAGATCCAGGTCGCTGCTCGCGGGAAGCAGGGCTGCGAGGCCGATGAACACGATGGCCGGCACGAAGGCAACCAGCAGGGCTATGGCCGGCATGACCTTCTGCCAGTTGGACCGCTTAAGGCCCAGCACCCGCTGCACGGTGTGATAGCCCAACACCACCATGGCGCGCCCCGACCCGTGGCGGGGGCCGTCGTAGGCTAGGTAGCCCCGGTCGTGGATGCGGGCCTCGGTCATCGGGAGGCCTCGATGAACACGTCTTCAAGGGTGGTGCGGCGGGGTTCCAGCCGGCGCAGGCCGAGGCCGAGGTCGGCCACTAGATCCCTTATCAGATCAGCCGCCGCATCGTGGCCGGTCACGTTGATGATGTGTCCGTCGATGACTGCCTCAGCACCTTGGGCGGCCAGCGCGGCGGCCAGCGGCTGGGGATCGGAGTCCAATTCCACCTTTACCCCAGTTGCGGCCGACCCCAGGCCGTCGAGGGCCCCGCTGTGGCCCACCGCGCCGTTGGCCAAGATGACCACCGAGTCGCACACCCGCTCCACTTCTTCCAACAGGTGCGACGACAGCAGGATGTCGATGCCGAACTCGCGGCCCACTCGGCGGATCAGGGCCAGCATGTCGTCGCGCTGCACCGGGTCGAGGCCGTCGGTGGGCTCGTCCAACAGCAGCAGGTCGGGATCGTGGGCTAAGGCTTGAGCCATCTTCACCCGCTGGCGCTGTCCGGTGGACATGGTGCCGACGGGGCGGAACCGCTCCTCGCCCAAGCCCACCTGCCACAGGGCGTCGCTGGCCCGCTCAGTGGCCGCCCGCCGGGGCAGGCCGTGGAGTTGGGCGATGTGGCGCACCAGATCGGCAGCCTGCACGTCGCCGGGCAGGTCGTGGTGCTCGGGGGCATAGCCCAGCTTGGCCCGTAGCTCAGGTCCACTTTGTTCGGGGTCGACTCCCAGCACGTTGAGCTCGCCGCCTTGGCGGGGCCTCAGTCCCAAGACGAGTCCCATGAACGTGCTCTTGCCCGCGCCGTTGGGCCCCAGCAGCCCGGTTATGCCCCTTCCAATGTCGCAATCCAAGCCTTGGAGTACGTGGTTCGACCCGTAGCTCTTCTGCACTCCTCGGGCGGAGATAACGATGTCGGACACTGGGCGAAACCCTATCCCTGCTCTGACCCCATTAGGTCGTCGGGGGTGGGGAAGTGGCAGGCAACCGGGTGTCCGATGCCCAGGTCGAGCAACTCGGGGTCGTACTCGGTGCAAATCGACTGCGCCTTCCAGCATCTCGTGCGAAAGCGGCATCCCGAAGGGGGCGAGGCTGGGTTGGGCGCATCTCCTTCGAGCACAATGCGCCGTCGAGTCTTCTCGAGCTTGGGATCGGGAATCGGAACTGCCGAAAGCAAAGCTTGGGTGTAGGGGTGGGCCGGGGTTTCGTACACCTCCGGGCCGGTACCGGTCTCCACGATCCGCCCCAGATACATGACCGCTACTCGGTCGGAAATATGGCGGACCACCGACAGGTCGTGGGCCACGAACAGATAGGTCAGACCCAGGGTGCGCTGGAGGTCTTCCAGGAGATTGAGCACGCCGGCCTGAATGCTCACGTCGAGGGCCGACACCGGCTCATCCAGGATGATCAGGTCGGGTTCGAGGGCGAGCGCCCGAGCTATGCCGATGCGCTGGCGCTGGCCTCCGGAGAACTCATGGGGGTAGCGGTTGCCGTGCTCAGGGTTCAACCCGACCAACTCGAGCAGCTCGCCCACCCGAGCGCGAACGTCTCGGGTGGAGCGGTGGATGCGCAGGGGCTCGGCGATGATGGCCGACACCGTCATGCGGGGGTCGAGCGAGGCCATTGGATCTTGGAACACAATCTGCATGTTGCGCCGCATGGTCTGGAGCTGGCGGCGGTTCAGTTCGCCCAGGTCTTGGCCCTTGAATTGCACTGTTCCCGAAGTGGGTTGGACTAGGCGGAGGATGCTGCGGGCGATGGTGGATTTGCCGGACCCCGATTCGCCGACCAGGCCTAGGGTTTCGCCTTGGTTGATATGTAGGGAGACGCCGCTTACTGCTTGGACTGTGCCTATGGTGCGGCGGATGACGCCTTTGGAGCGAATTGGGAAGGTCTTGACTAGGTCGGTGACTTCCACCAGGGGTCTACCACCGACCGGCAGGTCGGCGGGTCCTGTCGCTCTGCGGCGGCCTGGCCGTCGGAGCGGCCAGGTCCGCCTCCGGCGCCACCCCCCGACCTGCCTACCGTTGGTCATCTCGGTCCTCTTTTGTTTTGTTGTTGGTGTTGTTGGCTTTTGAGTTGTACTGGTCTTCGGCGTGGTGGCAGGCGGCTTGTTGGTTGCCTATGGGGCGCAGGGTGGGGGTCTCTTGGGAGCAGATTTCTGTGGCTCGGGGGCAGCGGGGGGCGAAGGCGCATCCGGGGGGTGGGGCCAGCATGGATGGCGGGGAGCCGTCGATGGGCATCAGGCGGGTGCCCTTGGGGGCGTCGAGGCGGGGAATGGCCCCAAGCAGGCCTGCGGTGTAGGGGTGGCCGGGGCGTTCGAACACTTCTTCGGCCATCCCGGTTTCTGCGGCGCGGCCGGCGTACATCACCAACAGCCGATGGGCGGTGCGGGCTACGACGCCGAGGTCGTGGGTGATCACCACCAGGGCAGAGCCAGCGGCCTCCCGGGCCCGTTCCAGCACATCCAGCACCTGGGCTTGAATGGTGACGTCGAGGGCGGTGGTGGGCTCGTCGGCGATGAGCAGATCGGGGTCGTTGGCGATGGCCATGGCGATCATGGCCCGCTGGCGCATGCCCCCGGACAGCTCGTGGGGATAGGAGTCCACCCGCTGTGGAGCATTGGGGATGCCCACCAAGTGCAGTAGCTCGACTGATTTCGAACGGGCTATGGCTGTCTTGGTCCGCTGGTGGATGCGAACCCCCTCGGCAATCTGGGCCCCCACGGTCATCACCGGGTTCAGCGAGGTCATCGGGTCTTGGAACACCATGGAGATGGCCGACCCCCTCAGTTGCTCGAGTTCTTTGTCGGTCATGGCCAGCACGTCTCGGCCCCGGTAGGAAATCGAACCGCTCACCCGGGCAGTGGCCGGCAGCAGGCCCATGGCGGCCATCACGCTGACCGACTTGCCCGAGCCGGATTCCCCGGCGATGGCCAGCACCTCGCCCTCGTAGATGTCCCAGCTCACTCCCCGAACCGCCTGCACATCGTCGTCGGGAGTGGGGAACACCACCTCCAAGTCCCGCACCGACAGCACCGGTACGTCGCCTCCAGTTCCAGCTTGGTCGGTCATCGCCGCTGCTCCCGGCGGGGATCGAGGGCGTCGCGCAGCCCGTCGCCCACGAAGTTCACGCACAGCACCAGCAGCACCAGCACCGCGCCCGGCAGATAGAAGAGCCACCACCGGGTGCGGGCGGCGTCGCGCCCTTCGTCCACCAGCGATCCCAGCGACACTTCGGGGGGCTGGATACCGAAGCCCAAAAAGGCCAGCGCGGTCTCCAGCAGGATGGCGGTGGCCACTGTCAGGGTGGCGTACACGATGATCGAGCTCATCACGTTGGGAATGAGGTGGCGGAAGATGATCCGGGAGTTAGACGCCCCCAGGGCCTCGGCCGCCTCGATGTACTCCTTCTCCCGAATCGAGAACACCTCGCCCCGCACCACCCGGGCCAGCGGTGCCCACAGGAACAGGCCTATGACCACCGCCACGAACATGAGGGAGCTGCCCCCGCTGGCCCTTGTGCGGGTTCCCAGCACCATCAGCACCGGCAGCAGGGGCAGGATGAGCAGAAAGTCGACCAAGAGCCCGAGGGCACCGTCGACCCGGCCCCGGAACCAACCCTGAACCGCGCCCATGATCGACCCCAGCACGGTGGCGATGCCGGCAACCACCAAGCTGACGTGGACCGACACCCGCAATCCCCGCATCGACTGGGCGAACATGTCGTGGCCGATGGTGTCGGTGCCGAACCAGTGGTCGGCCGACGGCCCCTGCGAGAGGTCAGACGACAGATCCTTGTAGCCCCAGCCGGTGAGCGGCTCTGCCAGGTAGCTGAACACGTAGGCCACTACCAGTACGATGCCGGCGGCCACGGCCAGCCGGTGGGCGAGAAACCGGCGAAGCACCAACCGCCATTGCGAGCGGGCTTCCGTCTCGGCTGGGGCGCCGGCGAGGATTCCAACCGGTACTTCAGCCATCTCTCACCCTCGGATCCAGAAAGCCATAGGTCAGATCGGTCAGCAGATTGACGATGATCACCGATATGCCCACGGCCAGAAGCCAGCCCTGGGCCACGGCGACGTCGCCATTCAATAGCGATTCCAGGAAAAGGCGGCCCATGCCCTTCCAGTTGAAGACCACCTCGGTGACCACCGTGCCGCCGATGAGGGTGCCAAAGGTGAGCCCAGTGAAGCTCACCACCGGCAAGAGGGCGTTGCGCAGGGCATGGTGGGTGATGACCCGGCGTTGGGGCACTCCTTTGGCTCGGGCGGTTCGGATGTAGTCGCTTTCCAGCACATCGAGCATGGCCGAGCGCTGGAAGCGGCTGGTGGCGGCCAGTTGGATAGCGATCAGGGTTAGGGCGGGAAGGATGATGTGGCCGGCCCGGTCGGCCCAGGTCCCCCAGAAGTCGGCATCGAGCCGGGGCGACTGCTCGCCGATGGTGAAGAAGATGCGCCGACCCCACCAGTCGTTGAACCTGATGCCCAGGTCCTTGAGCACTGCGCCCAGCCAGAACACCGGCATGGCGAAGAACAAGAAGGCGAAGAAGGTGGAAATGTTGTCGAACGCGCCGTACTGGCGGATCGCGCTGACCACCCCCACGGCCACGCCGACGATCACCGAGATGACGGTGGCGGCTATCACCAGCCGCAAGGTGACAGGGATGGCCTCGCCCAGCAGGGTGGTGACCGGTCGGCCGTTGTCGGTGGATATGCCCATGTCGCCGGTGGCCAGATCGCCCAGCCAGCTTCCGTAGCGCTCGATGAGGGGCTTGTCGAGGCCCAGGCTTGCTTCCAAGCGGTCGATTTGCTCGGCACCGCCGGGCTGGGAGAGCAAGAAGACCCGTTGCTCGGCGATGGGGTCGACGGTGGCCACCAGCAGGAAGGCCACCAGGGTGGCGAAGAATAGGACGACGACCGATATGAGCAGCTTGCGTGTCGCGTAACCGAGCACTTGTAAGGAACGCTAGCTAGCCAATTCCCATTCTTCGAGGTTCCAGGTGAAGCTCTCCAGGGTGGGGTTGTCTTGGATGTTCTGGATGTTCTCGTTCCAGGCCAAGAAGAAGGGGAGTTGGTACACGGGCGTGTTGGGCAGGGTCTCCCACATGAGGGCATCGGCCTGATTCAACAGCTCGGCCTGGCGGTCGAGGTCGAGGGTGAACGTGGCCTCGGTCAGCAAGTCGTTGACCCGGTCGTTCACGTAGGCGCCGGGGTTGCTGTCGCTGCCGGTGCCGAACACTTGCAGAGCAGAGGTAGCCGGCAGCGGTCCGCCCACCCAGGCGAAGATCACCAAATCGAAGTCCCCGGGGGGGCCGGGGGGATCGTTGGTTGAGCCGAACACCGGCCCGAAGATCTCGCCACCGGGCAGGTTGTCGATGGTGATTCTGATCCCGGCTTCAGCCAACTGGTTCTGCACCAATTCCTGGAACTGCTCTCGGCGGTCGTTGCCGCCGGTGGTGCGGATGCGCAGGCTCAGCTGTCGGCCGTCTTTGGCGTATACGTCGCCGTCGAGCTCCCAGCCGGCGGCTTCCAGCACGGCGCGGGCCGCGGCCACGTCTCTTTGTTGGAACTCAACCGGGGTGTTGTTCACATACTGGGCTTGGCCGTTCATGAAGATCCGGTTGCCCAGCGGTTGGGCCGCCTCGGAGAACGGCCGCATGAGCGCGGTCACGATCAGCTCTCGATCAAGCGCCAACGCGATGGCCTGGCGCGCCTCCACCGGGACGGTGGCGGTGTTGAACGTGATGTGCTCCCAGGTGGGGCCGAAGGTAATGGAGGAGTCCACCCCGCCAATGCCGCCGATCTGTTGCACTAAGTCCACTTGGGGTTGTGGGTAGATCACGTCGACCTCGCCGTTCTCCAGCGCAAGGGGCAGATTGCCCACGTCGCTGATGAACCGGAAGGTGACCTCGTCGATATGGGGTCCCTCTCCGAACCACGTGGGGTTGGCCACCAGGGTCAGATCGCTGCCCGGGTTGTACTCGTCCACCACATAGGGACCGGCGCCCAGTCCGGCGTCGGTTCGAAATCCGTCGCTCCAGTCGCGGCCCAGGTGGGCGGGCGGGAAGGGCCCGGAGAACAGCAGGATGTACTCCACGAATGGTTGGCCCTCTGGCCAGCTCAGCCGTACCGCTTTGTCGTCCACCACCTCCAAAGTGGCGCTGTCAAAGCCGGAAATGTTGGCGCAGTCGTCTTCGGGGTCGTTGCAGTTCTCGAAGTAGAACACCATGTCGTCGGAGCTCACCGGAGTTCCGTCGCTCCAAGTGGCGTCGGCTCGCAGCCGATACTCCACCACCAGGGGGTCTTCTTGGATGATTGTGGGGAGGGATTCGCAGAAGTACGGCTCGAAGGAGAAGTCGGGCCGGGTCCGCGTACAGGTGGGCCACACCGCTCGGATTACCTGGCGGCCAGCCAGGAGGTTGTCGCCTGCGGTCAGGTTGTTGAAGTTGGTGAGCTCCTGCTCCAGCCCGATGATGACCTCCGCTGGCTCGTCGTCGTTGCCGCAGGCCGCGGCTAGCAGGATTAGTGCCAGAAGGGCCGCGACCACTCGCGAATATCGATTGATCTTCGTGTGCTTTGTCATAGCAGAGTCAATTATTGCTGGCCTGAGGGTCACGGGGGCAAAGAACCTTGTTCGCGGGATGTCTCTGGGGTCGATAGCATGGGAGCGAAGGGAACATATCCGGGTGCCCGGCGGTTGTAACCTCAACCGGTAGCGAAAGAGAGAGCGCAGTGACATTGGAAACCGTCCGCAACCCAGCGGCCCTCATCGAGATCACCGAGTTGGTGGATCGGCTGCTGGACGCCATCGATGGAGAGCTCACCAGCCGCTCCCGGGTGGTAGACGGACTGTTGGACCTGCGTCTTGCC
>JAJDYU010000064.1 GCA_022825005.1 Acidimicrobiia bacterium | reverse complement strand
AGGATCACCGAGGTCTCGTGGTTGCCGATGCGGTCGAGGTCGGCGACGAGCTTGGCCACGATGCCCGACGATGAGATGTAGGTCACGCCGCCGAGCAAGACGGCGACGATCGGGTCGAAGCCCAGCAGCAGCCCGGCTATGAAACCAGGCGGGAAGTTCAGGGCGATGTCGACGATTCCGGCCAGCGTCGACCGCCTCACATTGTCGATCAGCTCGTGGGCGGAGAACTCGAGCCCCAGCATCAGCAGCATCAAGATGACGCCGATCTCGGCCCCCACCTCGATGAACTCTTCCGACGCCGGCAACTCGACGAGACCGCCATCGCCCAGGGCCAGTCCCACCATCAGGTACAGCGGAAGCGCGGGCAGGCCGACCCTTCGAGCCAGGCGGGCGACGATGGCCAATACCAGGACCACCGCCCCGAGCTCGATCACAAACAGATCGCCGGCCGTGTGCATGGGCTAGCCCGATTCGTTCAGAAGCTTGGTGGCCGCCTTCACCGCGGCCGGGACGCCGACAACTACTGCCGTACTGCCGGCTTCAAGGCGGTCGGCACCACCAGGAATGGGGATAGAGCCCGAGTCGTTGACAAGCGCCATGACACCTGCGCCGGTCTTCGCCCTCAGCTGGGCCTCGGCGAGGGTGAGTCCGGCCAGTGATGACTGCGGGTCGATCTCGATCCACGAGATCACAAGATCCTCCAGGCGGTGCACCGCGTCGTCGAGATGCTCCAGCACCGGGTTGCCGCCCAACAGCTCGCCAAGGGTGTGCCCCTCGTCCTCGGTCAACACGACGCTCTCGCAGGCCCGGTCAACATCCCTCTCGTCGTAGACCACCAGATCGCGCCGACCGGTCTGATGGACCACCACGCCGAGAAAGCGGCCCGCATTCGTCTCCAGGTCGAATCGAACCCCCACACCGGGCAAATCAGTCTCAGTCGCCTTCCCCACCGAACTCTCCTCTCAGTCGTGGACAAGCCCGCAGCAACAGCAATCTTGACAGAACAGCGGCACATAGTGACGATTGAGCACGGAGTGCGAGCAGACACGAATTCTATGCAGTTGCCAACTGAACCTGAGCTTCCCCCCTTTTGGAAGATCACCTCAATGAAGAGGGGTAGGCGGCGCTGGATTGTGGCGATCCTGGTGACTGCGGTGGTGCTGTCAACAGGGTGTGGCGGAGGCAGCTCTGAGCGCCTGGAGACGACAGGCCAGAGCGATATTTCGCCAACGGCCTCTGGTGGGCCTGTACCCCCTCAAGGCGAACCAGAATCGACCAGCGTCGCCCCGCAACCGCAGGAAACCGCCATTCCGCCGGAGCCGACTCCTCGGTCCGTTGAGGGGCTTGTTCTGTGCGAGGACGTTCCCGAGTTGGGATCTCGAGTCGAGGGCAAACTCGGCAGTGGATCGAACGTCGATGACGACGCGATGGACGTTGTCCTGGATTATCGGCGAGAACACGAGGAAAGCCATGGCGGACTGTGGATCGACCGCGACAACGGCGGGACAATCATATTGGCGGTCACCGACGATCCTGAGGTGCATCGCCAGGAGCTTCAAAAACGCCTGGTTGGCTTGGATGCGGTATTCGATGTGATCCATGTTGAGTTCACCAAGGCTGAGCTCACTGAAGTCATGGGAATTCTGGGCTCGTTCATGGGACCGGAATTCGGCCTGTTGAGCATGGGAATCTCAGAATCCCGAAACCGGGTCAGCCTGGACTTTTACGACCCACCTGAAGGCGCGCTGAAGATGTTTGCAGAGCTTGTGGACACGGACGCGGTCTGCGTCACTGTCACTCGTTCCCCCGAGCCCCCCGCCGGGCCGCTCGCGCTCATTCCCGACCTTGAGGCGGAAGACCCGTTGGTCACCTGCGCCGGTATTCCACCCGTTCCCTTCTCGAAGCTCAGCAATCCAGTGCCCATCGACGATGTCGACCATCCTGCGGTGGAAGCGCTGCGCACCCTCGTGCGGCAGCGCAGTGTGTGGGAGCTGCCCGATGGGGATTGGCAGGTGATCAACATCGACGAAGACCATGCAACGTTTGCAGCATCCACCTCGGAGGGTTTCGGCACCGCGAGATTCGAGCGCACCTCACGAGACAACTGGATAATCGTCGGATCGGGCACCGGCCCTCCATGCGAATCAGTAGTAGTCCTTCCCGAAGGGCTGAACCGGGTTGCCATCCGACTTGGTTCGATTCCCAGTCCTGAAGACACCGCGATTCGTCTGCTGGTCACCGAGGAGAGTTGCGCCAGCGGGCGAGAATTGGGCGATGCGCTGCTCGGACCCCAGATAATCGAGACCGACGACGCCGTCCTAGTGGCGTTCGCCGCCATCAGCCCCCTCGGTCCAGCCGAGTGCCCCGGCAACCCTTCCTCCCCGGTCACCATCCAGCTATCTGAGCCCTTGGGCCAACGAACCCTCTACGACGGCCTCTACGTCCCGCCGAAACCTCTCCCAGCTGAATGAAGACTGGTCGCCGGTTCGAAGATTCAGTCGTCATAGTCACAGTGCTCGCTGCGGTAGATGACTCAGTCGCCACTGTCTCGTAGATGGCCGGCGATAACGATTTGGGCGTGTTGCCTGTCATCCCGGAAGTGTCGGCTTACCACCATCACGCAGCCCCGCGGGGTGGATTCGTCTGAGTCGTGGTCGACATAGCGGGACACTTCCCTTTACGTTCCGCTCTTGCGCTGTGGGGAGGACCGGACGACTGCTCCGCCTCGTGGCGGCAGGATGCACGGCAGGTTCCCCCTCGATTCCCACCCCTCAGTCCCCGTGCTTCTGAAATCCACTGCCCGCTGGCCCTCCATGTAGTGGCCGTCGGCGTTGACGGAGCCAGCGTCACGATGCCGTCACCTGAGGGTCGGCGCTGCCGACAGCCTCCGCCAGTTTTAGAGATGACTCGGTGTGTCCTGCCACTCTCTGACACTGTTCGGTGTCAAGGGATGACAGTAACCGTTCGGTGGCATGATGTTTTTGACACCGTTCGGTGTCCAGCAGAAGGGAACCGGCTAGAATTTGCCTGTGTCTGCCGATGAGGGTCCAGAAGCCGGCGTGCCGGTGTTCACACCGTCTGATTTCGGTCACGCTATCCGGCATGTCCGCAAGGACAGGAGCCTGGCCCAATCTGCGTTTGCCGCTGAACTAGGGGTGTCGCGCAAGTGGTTGTCCGAGGCGGAGATGGGCAAGCCCGGCATTGAACTGGGCATTGCCCTCGCCGTATTGCGCGAAGCCGGCTACATGTTCGTGATGGTTAAACGGCCCGAACCTGAGTTCGATTTCGAGGCTCACCTGCGGTCGCTGACGGAGGACTAGAGGTGGAACTCGCTGTGCTCATCGGCGGGAAGGTCGCCGGTTCGCTCGACCTCTCCGAAAAACAGCCGTCGTTCGAGTATGCACCCGCATACATCCAGGGAGGCGGGCCGCCCCTGTCAATCGGAGTTCCGCTGTCGAGGACGCGTGCAGAGGGGGAGGGGCTTCGCCGGTGGCTAGAGGGCCTATTGCCCGACGACACCGACACGATCCGCGGTCTCCGGCGGGAGCACGGCCTCCAGGGCGGGGACTACCTGCGGGTGCTTGGCACCTCGATGGGGGTGGACTGCGCCGGTGCAATCCAATTCTGCCCGCCCGAGAGGATCGAATACCTGCTCTCGGCAACCGGCGACGAAGAGCCGATAACTGAAGGGGAAATCGCAGAATGGCTGGAGCGGATACGCACCAATCCTGGCAATCGGGCCTTCCGCGCGGGCCGGGCCGATTCTGGTTTCAGCTTGGACGGGGCACAGCCGAAGGTCGCAGTGCGCCGCTCACCGGGTGGCGGGTGGGTTGTGCCAGATGGGCCTAGACCCACCACCCACATCATCAAGTTGGCGAGGCAGGACAGGTTTGCGAACGAGGCCGTGACAGAGCACCTGGTCATGGAAACGGTCCGCCATATGGGAGTGACGGCAGCTCGCACCAGACCGGCCCGTTTCGGAGGTGTGGAGGTGCTGGTCGTCGATAGGTACGACCGCAGCAGAGACGGCACCTTTCGCATCCACCAGGAAGATCTCTGCCAAGCGCTCGGATACAGGCCGGACATGAAATACGAAAGTGATGGAGGCCCTGCCCCGGAAGAGATCGCCCACGAGTTGCGACGGGCCGACCCGGCTAACGCCGAGGCGAACATGAGGCAGTTCAGAGACGCATTGCTCTGCCAGTGGCTCGTAGCCAGCATCGACAGCCACGCCAAGAACCACTCGGTGATGCTCCTCGGGCAAGGCACCATGCGCCTAGCCCCAATCTACGACCTCAACAGCTGGCTGCCGTACCGCAAGGACACCCCCGTGTCGATGCTCCGCATGGCCATGGGCATCGGGAGCGATGTCACAATTGGGAGCGCGGACCAGCCCGAGGCCATGAGGCTCACCGCCGAGAGGCTCGGCCTCAGCCCCCTAGAAACCGCCGAGCGGGCAGTCGAGCTTGCCACGCAGCTCCCCTGGGCACTTGACGAGGCCATTGAAGCGCTCCCCCCTCCAATGGCAGACCTTCCGGTAGTCGGAGTGCTTCGCGACGAGTTATCGGCCCGCATCCCCAAGTGCAGGGAAGTGGCCGAGTCGGCCGCCAGCCGGGCCCGCCCACGGGCTGGCCGCGGAGGCAGCACCGTGGCCTCCATAGCAGAACCACCAAGATCTGGTATCAGGTGACCTGGGGCGAACAGAGCTGCTACGAGCCGCCCGAAAGTTGACGCCCGCCCATGTACATGTGGCCAAAGAAGTACTTGCCTCTGTGCGACTGCTCAGGATTGGAGAACGTGCCATTGAGAAGGCCGCAACGCTAGACACTCCCTCCCTGCGTTCACTTGATGCAATACACCTCGCCTCGGCCCTAGACCTCGGTCCCGACCTCGAGGGAATCGTTACCTATGACGAACGGCTGGCTGATGCGGCCACACTGAATGCCCTGAGGGTCTTGTCGCCCGGAACCGACCTCTAGCCAGCCCTGCCTGCTCAACAGTGTTCGTCTCCTGGCCGAGATCGAAATCTCCCAAAGTGGGATTGGACTAGGTGACTAACGTCTGGCCGAGTGACCGACTGGCCCCGCTACGACTCGACAGATCGACGAAGCCTGCGTCCAGCCATTCTTCGAGGAGGGGGTGCAGCGAGATGACTGAGGATATAGCAGAACCCGACCAAGACCGGATGATTGTCCTCTCCCTCAAGCCGAGATTCGCTGAAGCCATCCTTGCCGGCACAAAGACGGTCGAGCTGCGCCGCACGACACCCAAAATCGAAGTTCCGATGCGGACCTTGTTGTACGCGAGCACACCGGTGCGTGCCCTGCTAGGCACATGCATCATCACGAGCGTCACCTCGGCCAACCTCACAGATTTGTGGCGCGAGTTCGGCTCAAGAGCCGGTCTGCCCTACCACGAGTTCAAGCGGTACTTCGAAGGTGTGAAAGTGGGCACGGCGTTGACGCTGGACGAGCAGCTACCTCTGTCCAGGAGAGTGCCTCTCCAAGTCCTACGGGGGGAACCAATAGGCTTCCGACCTCCGCAGAGCTTCTCCTACGTCGACAGCAAGACCGGCGACCGACTTCTACGAATGGCCGCTTAGTCTCCGGGGCAGGAACTCAAACTCCCGGATTCGAAAACGTCAATCCGATGCTCTGCTGTAAGCGGTGCCAGGTGTTGATAGCGCGGGTCAGTCGACAAAGAAGGGAGATGGCTTGGCCATCAGCTCCCGCAGTTCGGGAATGTCTAGGGCGGGCCGGTCATGGAGGGCTTCCCAGGCCTCCCAATCTTCAGAGCTGAGCACGAATTCAGTGCGATCAGCGAGTACCTGCCCAGACGCGTCCTCCGCAACGATCGCGACATTTTCGTCGTAACAAGAGGATCCCATGGAGCGCCGGACGGGATTTGAACCCGTGAATCATGGCTTTGCAGGCCACTCCCTTAGTCCGCTCGGGCACCGACGCAGGTGCGGCCGCCGGAGCGGCCAGCGTTGACAGTGTATGGGATCGGGCTGACCATTCCACATGGCGTTTAGGGTGTCGGCCATGAGTGATGGCGGCGTCCGGTCTCCTTTGGAGTTGCTGGACGTGATGGGGATTGTGGAGGCGGAG
>JAJDYU010000034.1 GCA_022825005.1 Acidimicrobiia bacterium | reverse complement strand
GGACGTCTACGACTCCAACGAGGCCATGCAGCCCATCGTGGCCGCCGGCAACTCGGGCTACGACCTGATCGTGCCGTCGGACTACATGGTGGCCATCCTCATCGCCGGCGGGACCGTCCAGCCGTTGAACAAGGACGCCATTCCCAACATCGCCAACATCTCAAGCGATTTCCGGAATCTGATCTACGACCCGGCGGGCGACTACTCGGTTCCCTATCAGTGGGGCACCACCGGCATCGCGGTGGACACCGAGGCGGTGGGCACCGACTTCCCCCGCACCTGGGGTCTGATCTTCGATCCGGCCATCGCCGATGAGCACAGCGGCTCGATCTCGCTGCTCAACGATCCTCGGGAGACGATCGGCGCAGCCCTCAAGTATCTGGGCTATTCGCTGAACTCCACCGACGAGGGCGAGCTGGAAGAGGCCACCGATCTGGTGGCCAGCGCCCGCGGCCGCCTGGCGGCGTTCAACACCGACTCGGCCGATGAGTTCCTCACCACCGGTGAAACGGTGATCGCCCACGGCTACTCCGGCGACATGTTCACCCAGTTCCTGGAGACCGACGATCCGTCGCGCTACGTGTACTTCGTTCCCGACGAGGGCGGTACTCGCTGGATTGACAACATGGCGATTCCGTTCGACGCCGGCAGCCCGTGTACGGCCCACACGTTCATCAACTGGCTGCTCACCGCCGAACAGGGCGCGGCTCTGTCGAACTGGAACTACTACTCCACTCCCAATGCAGCTGCGTTCAGTGGGCTGGACGAAGACCTCCAGGACTTCCTCAGCACGCCTGGGGTGGCTCCGGTGGAGATCTTGGAGGAGATCCAGGACACTGGCGACTTCGAGGTGAAGTTCTCCGACGCCTTCATCGAGGCCAAGGGCTGATCGTCTCGGGCCAGTAGGCGTACTGGAGTTCTAAGGTGGCAGACGTGACTCAACCCCTCGGGGGCAATCAGATGCCCCGTTTCGCGGGCATCGCCACCTTCATGCGGCTTCCCGGCCGGTCGGCGGCGGCCGACTTAGATGTCGCCGTCGTGGGCGTGCCGATAGATATCGGCACGTCCAACCGGCCGGGGGCTCGCTTCGGCCCGAGGGGAATCCGAAACGAGTCGGTGCTGGTCCGGCCCTACAACATGGCCACGAGGGCGGCGCCGTTCGACAGCCTGCGCATCGACGACATCGGCGACGTGGCCACCAACCCCTACAACCTTGCTGACGCAGTGGCCCGCATCGAGGCCTTCTACGACGATCTGCTCCAGCACGATGTGATCACGGTGTCAATGGGGGGCGACCACACCATGGCCCTGCCCATCATGCGGGCCATGCGCAAAAGGCACGGCCCGCTGGGGCTGATCCACGTGGACGCCCACACCGACATCAACGACCACATGTTCGGCGAGGCCATCGCCCACGGCACACCGTTTCGCCGAGCGGTGGATGAGGGGCTGCTCGACACCCACCGGGTGGCCCAGATAGGAGTGCGGGGCACCGGCTATGCCGCCGATGACTTCGACTGGTCACGCGAGCAGGGATTCCGAGTGGTGCAGGTGGAGGAGTGCTGGAACCGCTCGCTGGAACCGCTCATGGCCGAAGTGCGCGACAAGGTGGGCGGCGGCCCCGTCTATGTCAGCTTCGACATCGACGCCCTCGACCCCGCCTTCGCCCCCGGCACCGGCACCCCCGAGATCGGCGGCCTCACCGCGCCCCAAGCCCTCGAGATCATCCGAGGCTGCCGGGGCCTCGACCTGGTCGGATGCGAACTGGTTGAAGTGGCCCCCATCTACGATCCCACCGGCGCCACCGCACTGACCGCCGCCAACCTGCTGTTCGAGATGCTGTGCGTTATGCCGGGGGTGCGGTACTCCGACTAATTGCTGACTTGGCGAATCACTTGTAAGGCACTAGCGCGTGCTGGCACGAGCACCCGGTTTTCGCAAACAGTTGATGGTTTGTTACTCCGGCGCGCCCTGGTTCATCCATTCCGACACATCCACGCCAACTCGCGACGCTGTTGAAGCGAAGCCGTGGACCGCATGAGATGCGACTTCCACTCTCAGCCGCGTAACCGCCTGGTAGCTCGCCTCGCGGCTCTCAAACCGCCAATCCGGTGCTTCCCCTGCCGCGATCACCGATCCATCGCCATTCGGCTCAAACTCCGGTAAAGCAAGCATGTGCGGGTGGGGTTCGAAATTTACGGAGACAAACTGGCCGTCTCGGTCCTGAAAAATGGCGTCCGGTTTGTCGTCCTTGGAGCTTTTGCGAAGCGGCATCAAGGGGAAGGCTCTCTTGTCCTGGATGCGCACGCTGTCGCAAAGAGGTTGAATGCACAACCAGTAGTTCCCGGTAGGGTCTTTGACGACCACTCCGAGTTCAAGCCGAGGAGGTTCAGAGCCGAACCCAGTCGAGCACATGAGCGACGCGAGGGCATTGTCAGATCGCCGGTCACTCCCGAATGCTCCCACAAGGGGTTTCATGTTTTTGGATTTGAGTTTGGGAATTCCAACCCTCAGCAGACCTGAAGCCACTGCCTCCTGGACAATCACCGAATCATCTGGGTCTTTGAGATAGTTGGGGTAGTCTTCTGTGCTTCTCAGCAGTTGAGCCAGTGCTTCTGGCGCGGAGATCAATCCTGGCTCTGCCAGGTAATCCCGCACTGATTGGCCATCCCATTCTTCGTCTACTCGGTTCGCCATCAACGTTTGCTTGAACTCGCTTGCAAGCAGTTCCAGGAACTGGGTGCCTGCGTCATCGGGCTCGGGCAGCAGGGCCCGGTGGACAAGCGCTCCTGCGTCCAATGTCGAATCGAAGGTCGCGAGCACCCGCGGAGCCGACTCGCGCAGCACGTTGATTCCTCGGAACGCGAATCTCGGCATCAGGCCCTTGAACACGAGTTCAAGGTCATCACGGACCATCTGCGGAAGGTCGGAATACCTTCTGGCGGTTCGACTGTCCTCCCCGCCAGTGAGCGGTATGCCCGGTTTCCCGAAGACCAGCACAATCGCATCATCTCGCCTCAGCACGAAATCATGGATTTCTTCGAAGTCCGCATCATCCTTGAGGCGCGTGGCGACGTCCGTCAGGCTATGGGCGCCGGTGAATATGGCAACAACTACAAGACGGCCCTTGTTTTCCTCAGCGATGGCCTTGATCGCATTGACAGTTGCCGAGTGATCGCCGAACAACAGCCAGTCAAGTATCAGGAGGTCGGCGATTTGAGCGCCGCGAAGCGCCAGGTTGACGAAATCAACGTGTTCTTCCAGTTCAAACACGCTGCAAACGATGTTCTCAGCAAGAAAGGCGCTTACCAAGCTCGATGGACGTACAGGTGTTTCGTCCTCATCTGGCGGAGGGGTGAGCTCCGAATCTGGCTCACTGGGCAAGTCCTGCGCAATGTTGGAATCAAGAGCTTCGAGCTCCCTGAAATCAGACTCAACACGATCGTCGATCACCAGGGCTGTTCGAAAGTAGTCGCTGATGGCAGTCATGGCTTCTTCCGCTGTGGGCGGATAATGAACTCAGCACCATCAGAACACCGTCCCAGGCTTATGTTCCATCCCGCCCGTTCGAGAACCTGGCTGGCGATGGCAAGGCCCAGACCACTGCCGCCCGGCTTGGTGGTGAAGCCGAAATCAAATACGCGTTCAGCGATATCATCGGCGATTCCCGGGCCACTGTCCTTGTAGACAAGCGCGTCTCCCTTTGTGCTTAATTCGATGCTGCGGGATGGGCGTGGCTCGCTCTGCTCTATCCAATACAGGCTGTTGTCGACGAGATTGATGAACACGGGATAGAAGGTCGAGGTGTAGCCCTCGAGGGCGAATGCTTGGAATTCCCGGCTCGGGCGGATCTCGACTCCGACATGACGCAGGCGCTCGTAGAACAGCTCACCGAGAAACCGCGAGATGTCACTTCCCTTTATGGCGGTCTTCTTGCGCCTCAGCCGCCGCTGCATGGGAGTCAGCATTGAAAGGTAGCTGTCGAGGTGGTCGAAGTCCCGTCTCAGGTCTTCGTAGAGGCCGACGAGCTGGGGATTCTTCTTGGCCCACGTTCCCACCCTTCTCACATCGCTTCGAATGCTGTTCACGGTGGCGCGGAATTCGTGGTCAACCACGGCCAGCGCCATTCCCAATTGGACGAGTTCTAGTTGCGCGTCGGCCTGGGCGCGGAGCTCGACGATCTCGGCGTCGGCTGCGGCCGCGAAATCGTCGGGAGTCGGCGCTTCAACGGTGAACACAAGCCCGTTCGCCTGCACGAGATTGGAGACTCGGGCCAGCTTTCGGACTGTGTTCGCTGCCAGCGATTCCAGCGCTTGCTCGAAGTCAGCCTGTTCTTGGATCCATCCGCTGCTTTCCGACGTGTTCGGTGCCGCGAAGGCCGCCATCTCGGTGTCGAATTCCTGGCGAAGCCCGGTGAGCGTGTTCTGCACGGCCTCGCTCAAGCCAGTCAGGGCGAGGCTAGCCTCGTCATAGGCACCGGCAAACTCTTCCCGGGCCGCTGCGATTCGCTCCTCGACAAACGCCCGCCGCTCCTTTTCGTCTGCCTCCTGCGCAGCCAGCCGGGCCTCGACCGCAGCAGCCAGTGAGTCAACGGCGTCGAGTGCCGGTCGAACGTAGGAACTCTCCACATCGGATAGGCCTCGTTCTACGTGACGCATGTCCTGGCGCATTGGGCCGGTCGGCGCGAAACCTTCGGGCTCGTCGAACTCCAACGGCTCAAGGAGCTCACGCAGGTCTCGCCTGGCCTCTGCAACGCTGATCGCCGCCGGCTGGAGGCGGTCAATGTCATCAAGGCGCTCGCTGAGATCCTGCACTATCTCCGACGCCTGTTCCTGAAAGTCCGTCTCATCGAGGAACTGAACTGCGGTCGAGAGCTGGGCTTGCAGGTGCTTTCGTCCCGCCGCGGCCTGTTTGTCACGCTGTTTGCGGAGGCTGTCCTCTCGCCTCAGCCGCTCTCGGCCCTTCTCATAGGCCTGATTCTGTGGAGCGTCGCCGCGAAAGAACCTGGCAGCCAACTCCACGAACAGGTTTACCAGCAGCCGCTGGAAGTCGGTGTAGGCCCGGCCTCGGGTAAAGCCCTCTCGTCCAGCTTTTTCCTGCAAATCGGGGTTCTGGTCGCTGGAAAGGCGAATGGCGCCGAACATGCGTCGATAGGAGAAGTAGTAGTAGCCCGCGCCAAGGGAGCGGCGCTCTTCTATTGCCAGGTAATCGAAGTCAGGGCGCCCATAGGGCTGCACTCGGATCCCGTCCATGTACACGTACAGGCCCCCGAGCTTCCGCAGCTTCCGGCTCATCTCTGCGTACTCTTCGGGGTCGAGCCGGGACTCGCTCGCCAGCCCCTGCACGTAGCCCAGCTCGAATGAGAACGGCCCGCACCGCGGCTGTATAGAGTCGGGGCACTTGATCACGAAGTCTTCCAGGGTGTCGTCGTAAATCCGTATCGACCCAGTGAAATCCCCGTTGTCGTCGAACTGGCCGGCTATCTCGTGATCCGCATGGTTGAAGTCCGCGGCATCGAAGAAGTCTTCAGACTCAAGCAGATTCTGGTCGTCGCCTCCGCCGCGATGATCCACAAAATTGATGGAGAAGTCGGGCTTCGCTGATTTTGGGAGCCAGGCATCGGTGAATCCGTGCAGTGTGTGGTCGAGCAGCGGGGCTTCCTTGGGGTTGGGGTTCTCAATCTCCGCGGGAAGGACGTCGGAAACCGGCGCGATGATGAACCGTGTGCCCGACCCCTCGATCGGCACGAGGTCGGGGATGTCTTCAAACGGGTCGGACGGCATGGCGTCCAAGTCGGCGAGAATCTGATCCAGCCGGGACGACCACTGCGGCGTGCTGTCCAATGCGCGAAAGCCGGCCACCGCCTCCTCCAGCGGCGCCTTCAAACGGGCGATGTCTTCACCGGTGAGCTCATCGGAGTCGAGCTCGGACAATCCCACGGGAACATCGTCCAAGTCGATTCGCGGGAGCTCGAACATCTTCCAGCTCACCAGCGCGGCAATCGCTGGGTGTCCCTTGCGCTTGGATACCACCAGCACCTGGCTGCCAAGAGCGCCGATTGCGAACCGGCCGATGCCCTTCTCGCCGAGTTGCACCCGCTCGCGCATCCCCTTTGGTTTGGGTACGGGGGTTCGGTCCAACTTTGACTCGGTTGCGATGGTCAGCCAAGCCTGCTCAAAGGTCTCGCGGTCCATCCCCACCCCGTCATCGCTCACAACCAGCAGATTGAGTGGGCGGAAGAAATCTGCGCGGGCTTTCGTGGCGTATGCGTCGTGGGAGTTCTTGAACAGCTCGCTCAGCGCGGTAGGAAGGTTTGCGATCTGCTGCCTTCCGAGCATGTCTACGGCCCGAGCCCTCGCCCGGAAACCGGTCACGCCGCCGACCTCGCTGCCTGCTCGATATCAGCGGCGACCTTCCCGCTCTGATCTTGGATGCTCATGCTGCTTATTCGGCGCATCTCAGCCACATGGTCCATGAGGTGGCGTCCGAAGTGCTCGGCCAGAAGAACCGGGACGGCGTTGCCGATCTGCTTGCCCTGGGAGGTGAGGCTTCCGGTGAACCGAAAGGAGTTCGGAAAGGTCTGGAGTCGGGCCGCTTCTCGCGCGCTGAGCGCCCGATCCTGGCTAGGGTGACCGAAGCGCCCGTTGCTGTAGCTGAGGCACTTGGTGGTCAGCGTTGGTGCCGGACTGTCCCACTTCAACCGGCCGTAAACGTCGGTGTGGCCGTCGAAGCCGCCTTGATGGCAGTCGGGCCAAAGACGGCGCGGCCAATCCCGGCGATCACCTCCCTCCGGCGTTGCCCGAATCCGCTTCAAGTTCAAGTCCGAGAGCATCATGGCCCTGTGGTTGCTGATCTCGGAATCCTCCTGCCCGGCTTCGATCGGGGGAAGAGAGCCGATCCAGTCTCGAATCGTCGAATGCGGCTCGCTGGCGTCGGGGCCATGGGTCGGAAGCGGCAGCTTGATGGGCCCGAGCCGGCTTGCCACCAGCACGAGACGGCGCCGCGTCTGCGGGATCCCGTAGTCGGCACTCGAGATGATGTCGACGGACACGTCGTGTGTTTTGGACACCTCGTCCACGAACTCGGCCAGGGGACCCCGCGAGGTGGACAGGCGCTGCATCCCCGGGACGTTCTCGACAAAGATCAACTCTGGATTTGAGGCCTTTACGAACCGGAGAAACTCAAGCAGGAGGAGCGACCGCTTGTCCAAGGCAGTCGGCCCGTGCCGGTGGCCTGAGAAGGGCTGGCACGGGGCACACCCGGCAAAGAGCCTGATCGACTCGCCGCGAGGCGGCAGCGCCTCTTCCACCTCGTCAACCGAAAGGCTGAGGATGTCGCGCTCCAAAAACGTCGTCTCCGGGAAGTTCAGCCGGTAGGTCTCCGCCGCATCCGAGTCCCAATCGATGGCGAGCACTGGTTCGATCCCGGCATCGGCAAACCCCCGAGTCGAACCGCCGCATCCCGAGAAGAAGTCCGCCAGCACCACTCCTGCACTCATGTTCATGGCTTTGCCTTCAGCACACTCAGCATGGGGAGTCCCCTTCCCTCACAACAGAAAGCAACTCACTGGTTGGGCCTAAGCACCACCAGAAACGCGACCGACTAATGCGCACACCTGAACTCCGTTCTGACCAGCCAGCGCATGGTTCAAACACCGCTACAACAACATCGACAGTAAACCAGAGACCCGTGACAAATTCCCATACTGGACCCCACTCGACCATCGCCACCAGCCGCTGTCGGCTTCGGCAGCCGCCCGAAACCGGGTTTGGACCGGTCGGCATCGAGAGCAGTCCGCACGCACGCCGGCCGTAAACGCGCAACCCATGATCGACTGAGTAGTCGCCCTGGGTCAGCTGACATGGCAAATCACCTGTTATGCCTCTCAGCTTCTTACCCGTGTCGACGCAATAAATCAGGTAAAGTTACGCGTTGAGTCATAACTCATCAGAATTCGTAACAAACCTGTCGCAGATGGATCGGGGGCTGCGATGAGCCAGTTGGGAGAGACGCTGGCGCGTGCTCGCACGAGCGCCCGCTACTCGCAAGACGATGTGGGTGCCGTCTTAGGCATCAACAGGGCGATGGTGTCGTACTGGGAAGCCGGCACCAGGACCCCGAACGATCGACAATTGGGCGCCATGGCCCGTCTCTACGGAGTCGAACTGATCGCTCTGATCGAAGGCCGCGACATCGACCCAGACGCCGACGATTTGGCGAGCATGCTTTTGCGTGCCAATGACGATGTTGACCCTGGGGCCACACCAGGTATACGTGAGTTTGTCCAGTTCCTTGACAGCTTTGCAGAGCTAGCTCAGATCGTGGACGAACCCATCCGGGGCCTGTCCCAGAGTCCATTCGTATTTCGACAGAGGTTTTCGCAGAAGGACGACATTCGCCGCAAGGCGGAAGAGGTACGCAATTTCCTACGTCTAGGCTCGGCCCCGATTTCCGACCTAGACCCGGTTTGCGAGGCACTCGGTATCACCATCTACCGGGCGCGTCTCGGACCGGACCTGCGAACCTCTCCGTCAGGGGCGTTTCTCAAGCACCCTGAGGTGGGATTCGCGATCTTGGTCAACCTCGACATGACACCCGGCCGGCGTCGGTTCACCGTCGCGCACGAATTGGCGCACGCCCTGTTTCACAGTGATGAGATCAACCAGGTGCTCTCGCACGGGAGGGGACCACGCGAGATTTTCGCCGACGCTTTCGCGGGTGAGTTCCTGATGCCGAGTGAGGGAGTCCGACGCTTCGCCGAGGAACTCGGCCTGCCGCCTCGCATCAAGGATCCGGTAGACATAATCCACATCCAGCGATACTTCAAGGTGTCGTGGCCCACAGCGCTCGTCCGACTACGCCAGATGAATGCGATAACGCAAGACACCTATGCCGATCTCAGGGCCTCGGTTCGTCCGGTGTCACTGGCGCGAGCACTGGGGTACGCCATCCACCCCGAAGAAGACGTCCAGGATCCCGAGCTGTGGCGGATACGGCGCTTCCCCCGGTCGTTCCTGCGAATGTTGCGTCAGGCGGTAGTTGCGGAGATCATGTCGCCTCCTAGCGCCGCCGCCTTCGCCGGGCTGGCCCTACCCGACATTGTGCAGGTCCTCGGCAGTCCCCTCGGCGACGCTGAGCAAGAGTCGCCGCATCTAGAAACTGAGTTCAACGAGTTCGAGGTCACCGGTGTTGTCTGAGGGTTCTCACATCATCGACACCGTGGTAATTGGGACTCCGGCCAGCCGTTCTCCTGAGAACCGCACGACTGGAGATGAATTGCTCAGGTTGACCCCGACTACTGGGTATTCGCCAGGGGGGCGGTGAAGGTGGTGGTCTCGGTGCCGTTGACGAACACCCGGTAGGTCTGGCCGGGGGTGAGGGCATCGCCGAAGCGGATTACCTCTTCGACCACGACTCTCTCTGCGTCGCAGTCGATAGCCCATGGGGTGGGGGGCGGGACGGTGAGGGTGATGGTGGCATGGATGTCCGAGCCGATGATCTCGAACGACTGGCCGCCCTGGCGGACACAGTTGTCGACGTCGGACTGGTAGTGGGCTACCAGGATTATGACCTCGGGCTCATACTCCACCACCTCAGCGCTGATCACCTCGACCTCCTCTTCCACCCACTGGTGGGAGTTCTCTTCGTTCCACTCGCCGGTGGGATCGGGCGGCGGCTGGACGATCACCAGCACCATGTCGACTCGGGTGGGGTTGCCTCTAGTGATCACGTCGTAGGCGGTGTCGTTGATAAAGGCCAGGCGGCCGTCGGACTCGGTGATCCGGGCTTGGATGGAATAGGTGTTGCGGGGGTTGATGTCGTCTTTGTTGTAGTGAACCTCGAACGAGATGGGCACCTGGCCCGGATTGGTGATGACCTGCTCGGCGATCAACTCAGAGGCCACGTCCATGAGAGACGTGTCCCGAAGCTGCACCGTGACGACGGCACCGGGAGATAGCGCGATCCGCTCGCGGTAGGTGACCGTGCCCGAGACCGAGGCATTGGCGTCGGGGTCAACGGTGGGGATTGCTACCGCGGTCGCTGATGTCGCCGTTTCGGGAGACGGTGGGGTGGTGCTAGTGGCCGTTGCATCCGGTTCAGCCCCCACCACGGCGATTTGCTCCTCATCTGCACCGCCACCGCAGCCGGCGGCAAGGATGAGGGCGAGCACCGCCCCGACAATGGCGATCAGTTGAGTCGTACGCTTGGCCTTCATCGGCGAACCTCGCTCTTGGGGAAGTCTACGGTTGGGTCGACGCCTCTTGGTTCGACCTCAATAGATGAGACGAGGCAGCCGCCTGCTCAGGTTCCCGCCTTAGCGCGACTGGGGGTGGAGACGGTCATATTGTGGCCAATTGGACACGGCCGGTCTGTTGCGCCCACGCCCGGAGCTTTGCGTCCTTGGTAAGGAGTTCGTGCTGGTGGAGGATTGCTGTGGCGACAATGAGCTGGTCGGCGGGGTCTTGGTGGAATCCCTCGTCCACCAGGCTGGTGGCGTCCACCCAGAGTGATCCGGTGACGGGTATCTCGCTCAGGCCCTGCCTCAGGACACCGGCACGCAATTCCTTGATGCCTGGGAGGGGTGGCAGATTTCCTCGTGGCTTTCTGCGCTTGGCCTCCAGTTCCCAGAATGTGGCGGCGGAGACGGCTGCCTCACCTCGGCTGATGGCTCGATCAATGCCATCAAGGATGGTCTGCGGCAGCTTGGCGGTGTCGCCGGTCACGGCCCACACCAAGACATGAGTGTCCAGCAAGATCATGCAGTTCCCTCGGTGCAGGTGGGGGCGTCAGCCCCAGTCGTCGGCCATGCCGGTCACTGCCTCCGGGTCTATGACCGTTTCGCTAGGGTCGTCCCAGAAACCGGCGAACTCCGGAAAAGAGCCGCAAATGCCCGTGCTTTCGCCATGTGCCGGAACAAGACGGGACACGGGTGTGCCTCGTTTGGTGATGACAATCGGAATGCCGGTTTCGTTGACCTCATCCATGAGCTTCAGGCACTTGGCCTTGAACTCTCCGGCGGAAATAGTTCTTGGCTGCTGAGTCTCTATTGCCACGAACAGACCCTATCACCAGATGACCATGTTCGTGACCATGAATCTGTGGCCTTATCCGGTTTCAGGGCGGCGGGGTAGGAAGGGGCTGGTTCGCTGGATGTACTCGTCGTAGCCGGGGCGATTTCGCTTCATGCGGTGCTCCACCAGGGGGACGCCGGACACTTTGACCAGGATCCAGGTGATCATCGCCGGAGCGATCAGGCCCACAATCCCGATTGGCGTGGAGGCGGCCACCAAACCGATGCCCCACCACGCAGTGGCGTCGCCGAAGTAGTTGGGGTGGCGGCTGTAGCGCCACAGGCCTCGATCCATCAGCTTCCCCGCGTTGGCCGGATCGGCCTTGAACCGGGTGAGCTGCCAATCGCCGATGGCCTCGAAGCTGAAGCCGACCAGGAATACCGCGGCGCCAATCACCCAAAGTGCGCTCCAACCTCGATCCGCGTCGCTGATGCCGATCATGAGGGGAAGCGACATCACCCACATGGCCGCGGCTTGCAGGCCGAATACCCGCACCAGGCTGGTGAGCCAGAAGCGGTCTCCGGCTCGGCGGCGCATGGACTGGTAGCGGAAGTCCTCTTCTGCGCCGATGTTGCGAAACGCCAGGTGTATGGCCAGGCGAAGCCCCCAAGTGGTGGCCATGGCCACCAACAGGGCAGCCCGCCCGCCGTGCCCGTCGGTGACCAGCAGGCTGACCCAGGCCACCACCACGAAGCCGAATCCCCACAAGATATCGACGATGCCCGCGTCTCGAATCGCCACGCTGATGGCCCACACCGCCAGCATCATCCCGGCGATCACCACCGCGGCTACCCAGAAGACCATCTGCGATCAGCGTACCGAGCGGTTGGCAGTGCTGGTATTTGGCCGATCGGCAAACACAGAGAGGGTGATTGGAAGTTCGCCCGCCATGTGTTTCAGCTCAGGAGCTCGATGCAGTGCTGGGCTCGGGTGGCGACTAGATCGACAAGGCGTCCGGGGAAATCGGTGGGAAGTGCTTGGATAGTGTTGTCGTGGGCAGCTTGGTCGAAGGCGGCGGGGAGGCTGCGGGCGAGATTGAGGATGCGGGTGATGGCCTCATCTCGATCCAACCCCAATTCATCGGCGGTTTTGTCCCACGCGCCGGGGCGATCGGTCCGGCGCAGCCGGTAGTCGCCCCCAATCTTCATGGCGAGCCTGATCTTGTGCCCCTTGCTCTTGTCGTAGGGCAGAAATGAGGCCACATCGTAGAGGGGCGCCAAGCGGGCCTGGGTGCCGGCGAGCAGCAGGCTGTAGTTCTTGGCGTGGGCATCGCTACCAGCGATCAGCCAGTTGAAGGCCAGCGCATCGAAGAACCCCCACAGATCGTCGGCCAATCCACCTCCCGGCACCGCTGACCGCAGCAACGCCGCTATATGCCCAGGTGAGGGACCACCATCGGCCTGGTACTTCCTGGTGGGATGCAGCGACAGGGCTTGGCACAGGTCCTCGTGGTGAACGCGAGTCATGGTGCCCTGGCGTGAAACCCGGTCGAAGCGCTCCACAATGATGGCCGACTGATCTTCAAACACGCCCATCTGCGTGCGGGCGGCACGCAGGCCTGAGTTTGCCGCGGCCACCAGGCAGAGGTGTTCGTTGACGTCCAACCAGTCAAAGTCGGGAACGGCGGGCTTGAAGATATGCGTGGTCGGCACGTTGCCAGAGGGCTCACCCCACCCTTGTGCCGAGAGATGCAAAGCGGTCTTGGCCTGGGCGCCACCGAGGCTGAATTGACCGGTCTTCGCCGGCCCCAGCCAGGCGGTCGCATCGGCCCTCAGCGCTCTCAGACGGGCTGCTACGTCTGCCTCGCTCATCTCGGCTACATCGCCGCCTCGTCCCAGGAGATCGTCCACCGCCTCTGCTGGGCAGAACTGGACCGCGCCCGGACAGTCATATCCAACCTTGGTTCCCAACAGCGGAAACGGGTTGGCGATGGATACGCCGAAGTCGCGGCCCCAGCGGGCCAGCACATCCGCATTGTCGGGGAGCAGGCCCCAAAGCCATGGACTAACCCGCTGGTCACTGTGCTCTTCGAGTTCTACGGGCATTGACACCGACAATGGAGTCACTGTCGGAATTGTGCGGTAGTCCTGGTGGTAGCGCAGACGCAGGCGGTTGTCGGCGAGGCGGTGAAGCTCACCCGCCACCTGCCCGTTGATGATAACGGCGAGCATTGTCAATCGGCCCAGGTGTCGACGTAGGCGTCGAGATCAAAGGTGTCCGAGTCGGAATCGACGGCTGCCCTCAGCGTGATGTTCAAACCCAGGGCGTCGAGAATCCACAGCACCCGCCCGACCTCGGCGGTTTGCTTGCCGGTTTCCAGTTCGGAAAGCCACTGGCGACCCACTCGCGCCTTGGCGGCCAATGCGGCCTGGGTTAGCCCTTGGTCCTTGCGGGATTGGCGGATAGCAGCACCGAGTTCCCGACAAGTTCGGATGGATCGCACTGGAGGCCTCCTTGGCCGCGCTTCTGTCGCCATACGACGACACCTCTAATATGTCGTTGTTCGACGACAATACCATGTTGTCGTCGTTCGCAGACAATCCCTTTCCTCGGGGTGCCGTTGAAGGGCGAGCAGCGAGGCAAATCAGCGTACCGTTGTGGGTTGTGGACATCACCGACCGCCATGTGCTGCTGACCTTCACCAACCCGGTGATCGGCCACGAAACCCGGTATCACCAGTGGCACGACGTCCATCTCCACGAGGTTGTGTCGTGCGAGGGGGTGGTCAGCGGGCAGCGCTACCGGATGAGCCCCGATGCCGACACGCTGACACCCCAGTGGATGCGCACCCACGCCGACCGCAGCGATCTGCCGATGCCATTCGAGTTCTTAGCCGTGTATGAGATCGAGGGCGATCTGGCCGCGGCCATCGAGGCAATTTCGACCAAGGACGACTACTCCATTCGCCCCGGCGACAGCCTCGACCGCGACGCCGTGGCCAGTTGGGCATTCACCCAGACCGGTGCCCAGATCGGCGCGACCAACCCCGGTGAGGTTGACCATCTCGGGATCTCGCTGGCCAATCCCACCAAGAGCAACCTTGAGTGGTTCGAGCACTGGTACCACATCCACTACCGGGAGGTAATGGCGACCCCTGGCTTCCTGACCGGGCGGCGCTACTGGGCCGCCGCCAACACCCTCACCCCCCAATGGGCCATCGACCACGGTGAGATCGGAACCAACGGGATGCCGTTTCAGCACCTCGTTGTGTACGAAGTGGGCTCACCGTACGCCGAGGCCAAACCAGCCCTAGAGGAGCAGCGGAAGAACTTCACCGTCTTCCCCGACGGCGCCATGGACTACGACGAGATCATCGCCTGGCGCTACACCCCATTCGGCGACCGAGCCGAGTGACCCCGAACGCCGAGCCCTCAGCCTCAACTACTACGACCCTTCGGACATGACTGGAGACTTCTCCGGCTTCGAATTTGGTCCGAATAGGACCACCAATGGCTAGGATTGGACCAGTGGTTCACCTTGAGCTTGAGCGAATCGAAGCCTTGGAGCTGATGGGGATGGTCCTCGCCCACCTCAACAATGCCGAGGCAGCTTGTGATTTGTCACCGCGTATTCCGATGTTGATGTCGATTCGAGACAAGCTGGCCGACGGACTACGGGAGCAGCCATGAGCTATCGCGATGTAGATGTGTCCGCAGTTGATGCCTTGATGGACAAGTACCGAGGCGGCTTTGA
>JAJDYU010000037.1 GCA_022825005.1 Acidimicrobiia bacterium | reverse complement strand
GGGAACTGGGTTGCCGATTTCCAAACCCGGCGGAGACTGGTCGCCGGGGTCGTAGTAGGCGAAGGCCCGGCGGTTGAGCACGATGCGGGTAGTGGTGCGCTCGCCGGGGGCCAGGTGGACCTTGGCGAACCCCTTGAGCTCCCGCACCGGGCGGTGCAGCAGCGACGGGGGCGGCTCCACGTACACCTGCACCACGTCGCTGCCCGAGCAGTCACCGGTGTTGACCACGTCCACTTCCACGATCACCGGATCGGCCACCTCGGTGTCGCCCCCGCCTGACACTCGGGGCGCCGACCACTCGAAGGTGGCGTACGACAGGCCGTGGCCGAAGGGCACGGCCGGCTCGATGGCCCGGGCGTCGAACCAACGGTGGCCGATGTAGAGGCCTTCGCCGTAGCGCACCACCCCGTTCTCGCCGGGATAGTTCAGATACGCCGGGCTGTGCTCATAGCGGGCCGGCACGGTCATCGCCATGCGCCCGCCGGGGTCGGCCGCGCCGAACAGCACGTCGGCCACCGCGTAGCCCATCTCCTGGCCGCCGAACCCGGCCACCAGCACTCCCGCCGTCTGGTCGGCCCAGTCCAGGTTGCACGCTCCCCCGGTGTTCACCACCACCACGGTGTTCGGGTTGGCCGCCGCCACCCGGCGGATCAGCTCGGGCTGTTCACCGGGCAAGTCGAACCAGTCGCGGTCGCGCCCCTCGGTCTCCCAGTCGGCGTTGGTGCCCACCACTACCACGGCCACGTTGGCGGCGGCCGCGGCCTCCTCAGCCTCGGCGATCAAATCCCGATCTACTTGCGATTTCAGACCCACCCGGGCCCCGCACAGCATGAAGCTGTCGCGGCTGGAGTACTCGATGACGATCGGCGTCTCCTGCCCGGCGGTGAGCTGCACTGGGGCGGAGATCACCTCTGAGCCCATGCCGAAGAAATCATCGCCCCGGTCGTAGTCGCCCTCGGTGGCGTCCAGCACCACCTCGCCGTCGAGCAGAACCCGGCAGCGTCCGAGCTGAACCAGCCCCAGGGTGTGCTCCCCGGTGTCCTCGGCCACCAGCACTCCCGATGCCCGCACCGAGAACGCCTCGGGGTTTACCCCCGGTCCGGGCTCGCCGAAGAACACCATTTCGCCCGAGCCCGACTCGCCTGTATGCACCGACGGGCCCGACCAGTCGTGGCCGTTGAAGTACTCCCTGCTGAGCTTGCCCTTCAGCATCGGGGCCGACAGCGCGATCAGCGAGCGCTCGATGTCACATCCCTGGGCGTAGCGGACGTCGAGATCGGGGTATTCGTCTCCCAGCGCGTCCATCAGGCTTACATTGCGATACGCCTGCACGGTGGCCGAACCCCCTCCCATGATCTGGGCTTTGCGGGCGTTGGGTCCGATCACCGCCACCGACCCCGCCGAGGTCGGGTCCAGCGGCAATAGCCCGTTGTTGGCCACCAATACCGTTCCCGCCGCGGCCGCCTGGCGGATCAGCGCTCGGTCCTCGGGACGGTCCAGCCCATGCTCTTGGCCAGGCTCGCACCCGTCGTCGCCGTCCAAGGCCCCGGTGCGCTCCAGCAGGCGCAGCACGTCGCCGGCAATCCGGTCGAGATGGCCCTCGTCCATCTCCCCCGCGGCCAGCGCCTCGCCGATCGGGCCGCGGTTGTACCACTGGCCCGGCCCGGGCATCTCCAGGCTCAGCCCGGCTCGAACCGACGCCGCGGTGGACCGGGCCGCGAACCAGTCGGAGACCACAAACCCGTCAAACCCCCACTCATCCCGCAGAATCTGGGTGAGCAGCCATTCGTTCTCTGAGCAGAAGGTGCCGTTGAGCCGGTTGTAGGCGCTCATCAGCCCCCAAGTACCCCCTTCGGCCACGGCATACTCGAACGGCACCAGATACAGCTCCCGGAGCGTGCGCTCGTCCACCTGGGAATCGATGGTGTTGCGTTCGAACTCGGAGTCGTTGGCCACGAAGTGCTTGGGCGTGGTGGCCACCCCCCGCGACTGCACCCCCCGCACGAACCCCGCGGCCACCAACCCCGACAGAATCGGATCCTCGCTATAGCACTCGAAGTTCCGTCCTCCTAGCGGGTTGCGGTGCAGGTTGATGGTGGGGGCCAGCAGCACCCGGCATCCCTTGGCCCGGGCCTCATCACCCAGCACCCCGCCCAGCCGCTCCACCAGCTCGGGATCCCAGGTGGCCCCCAGCACCGCCCCGGCCGGAATGCAGGCCGTGGCCGTGCCGGTGCCCAGCAGCCCGCCGCCCCGGGCCCCGTTGGGACCATCGGTCACCCCGATGCCGGGAATGCCCGCCTCCGGGAAGCTCTTGGTGGTCCAGATGGCCTCTCCAGCCACCAGGTCGGCCTTCTCCTCGGTGCTCAGGGCAGCCAGGCGAGTCTCAACAGTTTCCGACATGGTTTTAGCGTCTCACACCGGATTGGCCGCCCCGCAGTCCACGCCGAACCAGCGCGGTCCCAGAGGGGAAGGCCACCATGATCACCACCGCCGAGGCCGCGTAGGTGGCGATGACCCAGATCCAGGCCCGCTGGAATCCGCCCAGCGGGTCGCCGCTAGGCGCGGAGTTGAACAGGGCGATCACTACCGCGATGCCCAGGGCAAAGCACACCTGTTGAACGGTGCGAGTGGTGGCGTTGGCGATGGCGAATCGAGGCGGCGGAACATCGCTCATGGCCGCGCTGACGAAGGTGGCGATAGACAGCCCCACGCCGATGCCCAAGAGCACGTTGGCGGGCAGGAACACCGAGAAGTACGCCGACGACTCCCCGGCCCAGGCCAGCAGCAACGCGTAAGACAGCCCGCACAGCACCACCCCCGATGTGAGCAGCCAACGGTGCCCCCAGCGGTCGGCCATCCGCCCGATGGGAACCGACAGCGCCGAGGCAATGATCGGCCCCGGCGTGAGCCCGAGTCCGGCCTCCAGCACAGTGAGGCCCCACAGGTCTTGCAGCAGCAGCGAGCTCATCAAGAACCCGGGCACGAACCCCAGCGCGTACAAGCCGAAGGAGGCGGTGGCCGCCGAGAACGAGCGATAGCTGAACAGGCTCAGGTCGAGCAGCGGATTGGGGTGCGAGCGCGACCGCCAGATCACCAACGGCAGCAACACGACAGCAATCGCGGCGAAGGCAATGATGCGCTTGTCGTCGTAGCCCCACCCCTCGCCTTGGACGATGGCCACCATCACCAGGGCCAGGGCCAAGGTGCCTATCGGCACCCCCACCACGTCGAGGCGGCCCTCGGTGTCCTCGTCGCGCGACTCCCGCACCAGCCGGGCGGTGGCCAAGAAAACCAGGGCGGCGATGGGCAGGTTGACGTAGAAGATCCACCGCCAGCCCAGGCCGTTGATCAAGAGCGCCCCTATGGTCGGACCGAATGCCGCCCCCAGCGCGCCCATCGCCCCCCACATACCGATGGCCGCCGAGCGACGGGACACCGGGAACTCGGGCAGCACCATGGCCAGCGACGACGGCATGATCAGCGAACCGCCCAACGCCTGCACCACCCGGGCCGCAATCAGCACCTCCACTTGAGGGGCTACCCCGCTGAGCAGCGACCCGAGGGCGAAGATGACCAACCCGAGATTGAACATCTTGCGCCGCCCCTGGCGGTCGGCCAGGCGCCCCGAGAGCAGCAGGAACGACCCCACCGTGATGGAGTAGCCGCTCACAATCCACGACAGCGCGGCGTTGGACGCATCCAGGGACTTCTGGATCGACGGAAAGGCCACGTTGACGATGGACACGTCCACCACCACCATGAAGGCCGCCGCGGTGGCTGCCCCCAGCGCCAGCCAGGAACGGCGCTCGACCGGCTCTACCACGGGCTGCCTTCCATCGGAGCCACGCTAGTAGCGGGTCGCCAGAATATTCGGGGACTGGCCGCTTCGGTATGCTGAGCGTCACCGCACACCAGGGGGATGAGATGACGACGTACGACACGATCATTGCCGGCGGAATGGTGGTCGACGGGACTCGGGCTCAGCGGCTCCGGGCCGATGTGGGCATCAAGGACGGCAAGATCGCCAAGATCGGCCGGCTGCGGGCCTCCGACGCCGATGAGGTGCTGGACGCCGATGGGATGATCGTGGCCCCTGGCCACATCGACCTCCACACCCACTACGACGCCCAGCTCTTCTGGGATCCGTACTGCACGCTGTCGGGCTGGCACGGGGTGACCTCGATCGTCATCGGCAACTGCGGATTCGGGTTCGCCCCCGTGGCCCCCGAGGACCGGGAGCGGGCCATGCTGACCATGACCCGCACCGAGGCCATTCCCTTCGACGCCATGGCCGCGGGCATGCCCTGGGACTGGATCTCCTATCCCGAGTTCCTGGACGCGGTGGACCGCACCCCCAAGGCGGTCAACATGCGGAGCTTCTTCCCGCTGAATCCTGCCCTCAACTGGGTGCTGGGCTACGAGCGGGCCAAGGCCGGCGAGATGCCCACCGATGAGGAGCACGCCCAGCTCCGGGCGCTGTTGCACGAGGCCATGGACGTCGGCGCCGGCGGCTGGTCGGTGCAGCGGCTGCGGGATTCCAACGTGCAGCGCGACCACGACGGCAACCCCATGAACACCGACGTGATGCCCAACGAGACGCTGTTCCAGCTGGCTGAGGTGCTGGCCGAGCGCAATCAGGGGTTCATTCAGGCCACCTTCGCCCCCGACCCCGCCGACGAGACCCGTACCGAGCACCGCCGCACCTACGAGCGACTGGCCGACATCAGCGGCCGCCCGGTGCTGTTCAACGTGATCACCCCCAACGCCCAGCGGCCCGAGCAGCACATCAAGCAGATCGAATGGGTGGAGAGCTGCCGCCTGCGGGGGCTGCCGATCTACGGCCAGGCTGTGACCACCGACGTGGGACTGGCCTTCACCTTCGAGGAGTGGAACCTGTGGGACGACATGGAGGCGTGGCGGGAGGCCACGCTGGGCACCGTTGAGGAGCGCAAGGCCAAGCTGGCCGACCCCGCCCGCCGCCCTGCCCTGCGGGAATCAGAGTCGATTGCGGTCACCTGTCCGATCGCCGACATCGTGCTACTGGAGACGGCCAGCCCGCAGTACCAGCGCTACGCCGAGACCCGGGTGGGCGACATCGCCGCCGATCTGGGAGTCCACCCGGTGGACGCAATGCTCGACATTGCCGTGGCCGACAACCTGGCCGCCACGTTCTATGCCTCAGGCTCGTTCAACAACCCCGACCATCTGGTGGATTTGTTGAACTACCAATGGGCGCTGCCCGGCGTGTCGGACGGCGGGGCCCATACCCGCTTCCTCACCGCGGGTCGGTGGCCCACTGAGCTGCTCATCAACGGGGTGCGCGACCGGGAGATCATCTCGCTGGAGGACGCCCACTGGCGCATGGCCGGGCTTCCCGCCCAGTGCGCGGGGTTCACCGACCGGGGAACCCTGACGCCGGGCCAGGCCGCCGATGTGATTGTGTACGACCTCGACAGCCTGGCCATCGGCCCGAGCGAGAAGGTCCACGACATGCCCGCCGGCGAGTGGCGCCGGGTGCAGCGGGCCTCGGGCTACCACTACGTGCTGGTCAATGGCGAGGTCACCATCCAAGAGGACAAGGAAACCGGCACCTCCCCCGGCCGCCTCCTACGGGAAACGCTCTGACCAGTAGCCGGGTTGGGAACCCGTGGCCACTGTATCGGTTCGTCCCTACGACGACAACGGATTAGGCGTCAGGGTGGGGCAGTCTTTCCAGAGGAGGTCGAGGGAGTAGTAGTCGCGGGCGGAGGCGGTGAAGATGTGGACCACGAAATCGCCGTAGTCCATCAGCACCCACTCGTAGTCCGACAGCCCTTCGATGCAGATGGGCTTGGGACCGCCGCAGGCATCCACCGCTTCTTCGATGCGCTCGGCCAGCGCCCGCACCGCTCGGGTGTTGGCACCGCTTGTGATCATGAAGTGGTCGGTGATCACCAGCACGTCGCCAACATCAATGATGACCGTGTCGGCGCCTGGCCCTTCTTCTGCCGCGGCCGCTGCGGCTCTTACCCAATCCCACACGACCGTTGTGTCAGCGGTGCTGACGCTCATGCGGCGATCACGTCATTGTCCGCAATTCTCGTGGGACGGGTATGGCGCTCATGCGGGCATCACACTCTCACTCTAACCATCTCCGCCCACCAGTTGTGAGAAATCGGCGCCGAAGGTCACCGTGATGTCGAAGGAGATGTCGGGCAGCTCTTCGGCAATCACCGTGCCGGTGCCGAGGGCATCTCGGAGTGCCTCAGCGTGGGGGGCGAAGCCAGTGTCGTAGTAGGCGACCTTGGTGGTCTCCCAGCCGAACTCAGCGGCATTGCCAATACGGGTGATGCGAGCTCCGGCCCTGCTGAGCTCTCGGGCCGCGGTCGTGGTGAGCCCAAGGTCGCCGACGCCGTTGAGCAGCCGGACATTGGGCTGGCTCCCATCTACCGCCGAGATGGGAAACGGGATGACCTCGCGCACCAGGTGAGCCGTGGTATCCGGTCTCAAGACCACCTCCCCGCTGTCGGTGACACTCCCCCCCACCGTGGCTATGAGGAACTCCCCCGCAACCAGACTGCGGACGAATCGTCCCATTCCCCGGTCGGTCTCGCCGGGAATCACGTTGGGTGCGGTCGATTCCGCCACCTGCCACAGCCAGGCCTCCCAGAACGACACGTGGCGGGACAACCCGACAAGCGGCGACTCGCCCGGGGTGCGTCCGGCCAGGTAAGGGCCAACATCGGACGCAGCCAAGGCCACACCATTCCCGAACAGGGTCTCCCCATCGGGGCCAATCAGGGGAACCGGGCTGATCAAGGCAACCGGCTCCACCGCAGTCACCAACGCCGCCCATCCGTCGTCGCCCACAACTTGTGACTCGCTGGGGCGAATGCCGAGCAGTTCGGCCACCGAATCAGCCACTCCAGTGATGCCGGACTCGGCCCAGCGGTCACTGAGGAGCCCGCTGGAGGTTCGTGTCTCCGTTGCCATGATCAACACGGCTCCCTCGACTCCGTTGTCGGTCAGCACCAGCAGCGTGACCCCGTGGAGGCGGTCGCCGTTGGCATGGATCAACATCAGCGTGGGAGTCGGTTCCACGAATGCCTCGTACCCGGGTGCGGCGGGATCAAGCGGGGCGCCGACCTCGGTGCCGTCGCTGCTGCCGGAGATGGCCGACCACCCCAGCCACGCCAAAAGCGGCACCGCCGCAGCCAGCACCAGCAGCAGCAAAGGCCAACCCCAGCGCCACCAGCGAGGCAGGCTTCTCTTCGGCGCAGGGCTCTCCGCGCCCGGCGCGGGTTCACCCATACAACCCCTCTTGGCGGCAGTAGGCCAGCGCGGCCGGGGGAATCAGGCCGTCGAGCGGACGGCCGGCGTCAGCCCACTGGCGCACCTGGGTGCTGGACAGGTCGACCAGCGGACAGGCCACCACCCGATGGGCCACCGGCGGGCGCTCCCCCATCGCACCGGGCCGGTCGACCACCACCACTTCGGACATCTCGGCGATCTGCTCATAACGGTGCCAGGTGTTGAGGCCTGCGGCGGCGTCGCTGCCCAATACGAGGAAGAGCGAGCCATCGGGGTCGGCAGATCGGTACGCCTCCAGCGTGTCCACGGTGTAGGTAAGGCCGCCGCGGTCGATCTCCATCGATGAGGCCACCACCCCTGCGATCCCGTCAACGGCCGCTTGCACCATGGCGAGTCGATCCTGGGCGGGGCTGAGCAGCGGCCTGTCCAGCTTCTGCCAGGGTTCGTTGGCCACCATCAGATCCACGCGATCGAGCTGGAGCTCGGCCCGCACCCAAACTGCGACCACAAGGTGGCCGACATGGACTGGGTCGAACGTCCCCCCGAAGATCCCGATGCGGCTCACAGTTTGCAGTGTACGAAATGAAGCTTCGGAATCTGTGGCGGCCAACAGCCGCTGCTGAAGGTGCCAGAAAACGGTTTACGAAACAAAGCGCCGACTTCTTGTTACCCCTGGGGCGGCCGCGAGTCGAATAAATCGTGCGGGGATAAACGCGACCCACGGGTAATTTCGAGAGATAACGGTGAACTGCGACTGGGAACAAATGAGAGGGCAGATGGGTTGTAGATCACGAAGACAACAAGACAGGAAGAAATGGACGATTCAACAGGCCAGTACCTAAATGCAATCGGATTGGTGCCGCTCCTCACCAAGGAAGACGAGGTCAAACTAGCCCAGGCAATCGAGCGGGGCCGCGAGGCCCAAGCCCGAATAGACGCCGGGGTAAACAATCCCCGGCTGCACACCCAAGTGCGGGATGCCGCCCGGGCCAAGGAGCGCTTCATTCGGGCCAACCTCCGCTTGGTGGTGAGTGTGGCCAAGAAATACCCCCTGCCCACCGGCATGGAACTGCTGGATCTGGTGCAGGAGGGCAATCTTGGGCTGGATCGAGCGGTGGAGAAGTTCGACTGGCGCAAGGGGTTCAAGTTCTCTACCTACGCCACGTTTTGGATCCGCCAGTCCATCGGCCGGGCACTTGACCAGAAGGCCAACCTGATCCGGCTTCCCGGCGAGCGGGCCGCCAGCCTGAGGGCCGCGGTGCGCCAAGCATCCGGGGGCGGTGAGGAGCTGGACACCGAGCACGCCCTGCTTCACCGGCTCACCTCGATCACCTCTCTGAACGCCACGGTGGGCGACGACCACAACAGCGAGCTGGTAGACCTCCAGCCCGATGGCGGTCCCGGTCCCGAAGATCTGGCACTGGTCGCCGATCAGTCGGCCACTCTGGCCGGGTTGCTCAGCGATCTGGACGAGAGGGCCCGGTTCGCAGTGGAAATGCGCTACGGGCTCATTGACGGGGAAAAGCACAGCTACCGGGAGATCGGTGAAGCGCTGGGGCTGACCTCAGAGGCCATCCGACGCATCATCGGCCGATCGCTGGACTCGGTCCGGGACCGGGCCGAACTGCTGGACATCGACGCCGCGTAGCCGCTCACCGGTAAATGGTTTTGCCCCATTGCTGGCGACAGGCGACCATTTTGCTATGAGTTCGGCCCCAGTCGAAGCGAGCAGCACGTCTCCGGTCGCCTGGCATCCCGCGTCCTGGCGTGACCGGCCAGCAGCCCAGCAACCGCAATGGCCCGACCAGAGCTCGCTGGATCAGGTGATCAAGGCTTTGGGCGAACTGCCACCGCTGGTGTTCGCCGGAGAGGCCCGCCAGCTCCAGAGCCAGCTGGCGGAGGCCGCCGCGGGCCGAGCCTTCGTCCTCCAAGCCGGAGACTGCGCCGAGTCTTTCGACGGTGTGACCGCCGACAGCATCCGAGACAAGCTCAAGGTCATTTTGCAGATGGCGGTGGTGCTGGCGTTCTCGGCCGGAGTGCCCACGGTGAAGATCGGCCGGATCGCCGGCCAATTCGCCAAACCCCGGTCGTCGTCTACCGAGGTGGTCGACAATGTGGAGCTCCCCTCGTTCCGAGGGCACATGGTGAACGACGTCAGCTTCTCCGAGCACTCTCGCGTTGCTGACGCTGAGCGCCTGGTGCGGGCCTACCACCAGTCGGCATCCACGCTCAACCTGCTGCGGGCCTTCACCAAGGGGGGCTACGCCGATCTCCGCCAGGTCCACATGTGGAATCAGGAGTTCATCGCCGCCAGCCCTGAGGGGAAGCGCTACGAGGGCGTGGCCGATGGCATCGACGCCGCCCTGCGGTTCATGGCCGCCTGCGGGATCTCCACCGACGCCCCCGCACTGCACCAGGTGGACTTCTACACCAGCCACGAGGCACTGGTGCTCGACTACGAGGAGGCCCTCACCCGCCAAGACTCCATCACCGGCCAGTGGTACGACTGCTCGGCCCACATGCTGTGGATTGGCGAGCGCACCCGCCAACTGGATGGGGCCCACATGGAGTTCATGCGGGGAATCAAGAACCCACTGGGCTGCAAGCTGGGGCCAACTGCTGATCCGGCTGAATTGCTTGAACTGTGCGAGATCCTCAATCCCGACCGCATCCCCGGCCGGCTCACCCTCATCAGCCGCATGGGCGCAGACAAGGTGTCCGATGTCTTGCCCCCGCTGCTGGCCGCAGTGCGCGACGCCGAACACCCTGTGCTTTGGGAGTGCGACCCCATGCACGGCAACACCTACACCACCGCCGGCGGGCGAAAGACCCGCCACTTCGAGGACGTGATGGCCGAGATCGACCGCTACTTCACCGTCCACGCCGAGGCCGGCACCTGGCCGGGCGGCATCCATGTGGAGATCACCGGCGACGACGTCACTGAGTGTGTCGGCGGTGCCGAGGCCTTGAGCGACGACGACCTGGAGCTCCGCTACGAGACCATGTGCGATCCCCGTCTCAACGGCGCCCAGAGCCTGGAGTTGGCCTTCCGGGTCGCCGAGCGTCTCAGCGTCTGACGCGGCGCAAATCCTCCTTTTTCGGATAATTCGGATCAAAACACTCGGGATTTGATTTCAGGCCGCTATCCTGATAAACAACTAATCGGATCAAAGTAGTCCGAATTAGTGGTTGCCTGAACCCCACCACCTGCCCCAATTCCAAAGAGAGTCCGATGGTCACGGTCCAAATCGACAACACCGCGGTAATCGATCCGGCCCAGCAGGCCGACATCGACAAGTTCGAGCGGATGCTGGCTCGCTACAAGGCCGGCGAGATCCCCGAAGACGTGATGCGGGTGTTCCGCCTGAACAACGGCATCTACGGCCAACGCCAAGGCGGCACCAACCAGATGGTGCGGGTCAAGATCCCCGCCGGCATCATCTATCCCGAGCATTTCGAGGCCCTGGCCCACATCGCCCGGACCTATTCCCGGGGCTGGGGCCACATCACCACCCGCCAAAACATCCAATTCCACTATGTGGACATCGACGACGTCCCCGACGTGATGCGGGTTCTGGCCTCGGTTGGGCTCACCACCCGGGAGGCTTGCGGCGACACCGTCCGCAACGTGCAGGGCTGCCACCTGGCCGGCGCCTGCCCCCACGAGGTGCTGGACATCACCGCCTGGGCCCGGGCCACCGCGCTGCACTTCCTGCGCCACCCCTACGCCCAGCGCCTGCCCCGCAAGTTCAAGATCAACTTCTCGGGGTGTGCCACCGACTGCGGCCAGGCCATGTTCAACGACGTGGGCGTGATCGCCGCCACCCGAGAGGTGGATGGCGGGGTGGAGGCCGGGTTCCGCGTGTACGTGGCCGGCGGCCTGGGGGCCAACCCCCACCCGGCACTGGCCCTGGAGGATTTCACCTCCCGCGAGGATCTGCTCCCCACCATCGAGGCCTGCCTGCGGGTGTTTGACCACGATGGCTATCGGGACAATAAGCTCCGGGCCCGCATGAAGTGGCTGGTGGAGAAGCTGGGCTTCGAGGAGCTCCAGCGCCGCATCTTCCGGGAGCGCAAGTTTTTGCTGGCCTCCTCCAGCTGGCCCGGCGGGATCCCCGATTTGGTGAGGGTCCACGGCGACGCACCCGCCGGCCGCCATGCCGATGTCGAGGTTACGCCGGTGGGCCAAGGTGTGTCGGTTTCCATCGGGGGCCGGGCGCCCTACGAGCGGTGGGAGCAGGCCAACGTGGTGCGAGGGGCCGCCAAGGGCACGGTCTCGGCTTATGCCTGGGCCCGTCTGGGCGACATCACCGCCGACCAGTTCGACGCCCTGGCCGACGTCCAGCGGGAGCTGGGCGCGGAGGGCCGGGTGACCAACCGCCAGAACATCGTCTTCCGGGATCTGCGCGAGCACCAATTGCCCCGGCTGTTCGAGGCCTTGTCGGATATCGGCATGGCCGAGCCCGGCGCGGAGCTGTTGCGCGATGTGGTGGCCTGCCCCGGCGCCGACACCTGCAACCTGGCCGTGACCCAGTCTCGGGGACTGGCCGACGCTATCGGCGAACTCCTGGATCAAGAAGGACTGGCCGAGGTGGGCGGCCTGCGAATCAACATCTCGGGCTGCACCAACTCGTGCGGCCAGCACCACGCCTCCGACATCGGCTTCTTCGGCGCCGAGCGCCGCGCCCACGGACGGTCGGCACCGGGCTATCAGATGCTCCTCGGCGGCTATGTGGGCGACTCCCAGATCCACTTCGGCACCAAGGCGCTGCGCCTGCCCGCTCGCAACGCCCCCGAGGCGGTGGTGAGGGTGGTGCGCCAGTTCACCGCTGAGCGGGAGGCTGGCGAAGAGTTCCGCCACTGGTTGGAGCGCAAGGGCGGATCACGAGAGGTGGGCAAGACGCTGGCCGACCTGGACGAGTTCCCCACCCCTGAAGTCGGCCCCGACTACTACGTCGATTACGACGAGACCGGCCCCTATGAAGCCGTGATCGGCGACTCTGAATGCGCAACCTGAGCCGCTCCGCAACTCTCATCCTGATCGGCGACTCTGAATGCGCAACCTGACCGTACCGTCGTTCACCGACGAAGAACTGGCTGCTCTGAACGAGGAGTTCGAGCACCTTCCCGCGGAGAAGGTCATCCAGTGGGGCGTGGACAACTTCTCGCCCCACCTGGCGCTGGCCGCGTCGATGACCGACGCCGTGCTGATCGATCTGGCGGTGAAGGTGGACCCGGCCATCGAGGTGGTGTTCATCGACACCGGCTTCCACTTCCCCGAGACGCTGGAGACGGTCGAGCGGGTGCGCCGCCACTACGGCTTGAATCTGCGGCTGATGACCGTGGCCCGCCATGATCCCGATCTCTGGAACATGGACCCGGAAAATTGTTGCTCAGCGGTCAAGGCCGGCCAACTCGACCGGGCGCTGGCCGGCAAGGCGGCGTGGATGAGCGGCCTTCGCCGGGTGGAGGCCGTCACCCGGGTATCGGCCCCCATCGTGGTGCGCGACCTGCGGGGCTTGGTGAAGCTGAACCCCATCGCCACCTGGACCGACGAGCAGGTGAACGACTACATGGACGAGCACCGGGTGCCGTTCAACCCCCTGTTGGAGCGGGGCTACCCCTCCATCGGGTGTATGCCCTGCACCAAGCCAGTGGCCCCCGGCAACGACCCCCGCTCCGGGCGCTGGGCCGGCACCGACAAGACCGAGTGCGGCCTGCACGACTAGGCGCTTTCAGCCTGTCGGTTGAAGTCATCCCCATGGCTGCCACCGCGTAGGGTGGCCGCCATGTCTGCATTGGATATGTCGCCGACTACCGGGGTCGTGGTCACTGGTGGGGGGTCCGGAATAGGACGGGCTTGTGCCCGCGCCCTTGCCGAGGTCGGGCGACCAGTGTCGCTGTGGGACCTCAACAGCGAGGGGGCGGCCGAAGCAGCGACGTCCATCGCCGCCGACTGCGGGGTGGCAACCCACTCAGTGGGCTTGGACGTGACCGACAGCGCGGCGGTGGCCGACGCGGTGGTCGACGCTCGGGAGGCGCTGGGAAGCATCGGAGGCTTGGTCCATGCTGCGGGGATCGTGACCTCCATGGACATCGACCGTCTCACCGAGAAGATCTGGGATGCAGTGCTGGGAGTGAATCTGCGGGCGGAGGTGTTCGTGGCCAAAGCATTGCTGGGCGACCTGCGCAGCCATGAGGGGTCGGCCATTGTGGGAATCGGCTCCATCATGTCGGTGGTGGGCAGCGCGACGATTCCGTCGTACACCGCTTCCAAGCACGGCGTGGTGGGTGTTACCAAGTCGCTGGCCAACTACCTCGGTCCCGACGGCATCCGGGTGAACGCGGTGTGCCCCGGCTACATCGAAACCCCGATGACGGCCCAGATGATGGCCGACGCCCCGAGCAAGGCCGCCTGCGTTGAAAAGTCCCCGCTGGGCCGCGTGGGCGCCCCCGAAGACATCGCCAAGGCGGTCCGCTTCCTGATGTCCGATGAGGCCGGCTTCGTCACCGGCACCACCCTCATCGTCGACGGGGGCGTCACCAGCCACGACTGAGGCTGCGTTCCTCATGGAAGGGGCAATACTGTCAACGGCTTTCGGGCCGACTGACATCCCGCTGTTGGAGGAGACCATCTCGGCCAACTTGGCGCGCACCGTGGCAGAGCACGGCGACCATGAAGCGCTGGTGTCAGTCGAGCAGGGGCTGCGCTACACCTACCGAGAGTTTGCCGACGCGGTCGACGAGGTGGCCGCCGGGCTGATGGCCGTGGGCGTGCAGGTGGGCGACCGGGTGGGGATCTGGAGCCCGAACTGTGCCGAGTGGGTGCTGGTGCAATACGCCACCGCACGCATTGGGGCCATTCTGGTCACCATCAACCCGGCGTATCGGGTGGCCGAGTTGGAATATGTGCTCAACCAGTCGGGCATCAGCGTGCTGGTGGCGGCGGAGTCGTTCTCCCACAGCGACTACCGGGGCATGATCGAAGAGGTATGGGACCGGGTACCCGCCCAGCAGGTGGTCTATCTCCAGACCTCTGATTGGGAGGACTTGTTGGCTGCTGGCACCGATATTTCCGCCGACCAGCTTGAGGATCGGGCTGCGGGGCTGCGCCCTGATGGCGCCATCAACATCCAGTACACCAGCGGGACCACTGGGTTTCCCAAAGGGGCTGTGCTGAGCCACCTGAACATCTTGAACAACGGCTTCTTCGTGGGCGAGGCCTGCGGTTACACCCCCGCCGACCGGGTGTGCATACCGGTGCCCTTCTACCACTGCTTCGGCATGGTGCTGGGCAACCTGGCCTGCACCACCCACGGGGCGACCATGGTTGTGCCCGCGGCCGGGTTCGACGCCGCGGCCACCTTGCGGGCCTGCGAGGCGGAGCGTTGCACCAGCCTGTACGGGGTGCCCACCATGTTCATCGCCGAGTTGGGCGAGCCAGACCTTGACCGCTACGACCTGTCGTCGCTGCGCACCGGGATCATGGCCGGCTCGCCGTGCCCGGTGGAGGTGATGAAGCAGGTGGTGGACCGGATGAATATGGCCGAGGTGACCATCGCCTACGGGATGACTGAGACGTCGCCGGTGTCCACCCAGACGTCGGTCGACGACTCGCTCGACAAGCGGGTGGCCACCGTGGGCCGGGCCCACCCCCACGTCGAGGTCCGCATTGTCGACCCCGACACTGGTGAGACCGTTCCCCGGGGTGCGGCTGGCGAGTTCATGACCAGGGGCTATTCGGTGATGCTGGGCTACTGGGACGACGAGGCCCGCACGGCCGAGGCCATCGACGACGAGGGCTGGATGCACACCGGCGACCTCGCGGTCATGGACGACGGGGGCTACATCAACATCGTGGGGCGCATCAAGGACATGATCATCCGGGGCGGCGAGAACGTCTACCCCCGGGAGATCGAGGAGTACCTCTACCGCCACCCCGACGTGGTCGAGGTGCAGGTGATCGGCGTGCCCGACGCCCGATACGGCGAAGAGATCATGGCCTGGGTGCAACTACGGGACGGGGCCTCGTTGGACGCCGACGACATCAAGGAGTTCTGCCGGGGCCAGATCGCCCACTACAAGATCCCCCGCTACGTGAAGTTCACCCACGAGTTCCCCATGACCATCACCGGCAAGATCCAGAAATACCTCATGCGGGAGCAGTCGGTCGAAGAACTCGGTTTGGGAGAGGCGGCCAAAGAACGGCACGCTTGACAACGTGGGCAAGCAAGAAGGCACAGCCATAGAACCAACCGGCCACCTAGAGCGCCCGGACTGGGTGCGGCGGATGAACCTGTTTGGCACCGCGGTGGGCGATCCGGCCCGCCTGGTGAGCTTGGATGCCGACGAGATGCTGGCGGTGGCTGTTGAATCAGTCGGGCTGTCGGACTTCGGCGACGAGCCGGGCTGGGAGGCCGGGTACCGGGCACTGTGCGGAGCGCTTGATGAGAATGCCCAGTTGAATGTGGTAGGGCGGCTCAGCGCCCGGGGGGAGATCATTCGCAACCTGCAAAACCGGCTGCGTCTCGTGCACTACTGGCAGGCCAATCCCGAAGCCCTCGCGGCTGATGTTTCCGCGCCTGTGTTCGTCTCCGGGCCGCCCCGCACCGGGACAACCATCTTGCTGGAGCTGCTGGCGCTGGATCCCAACTTGCGGGGGGTGCGGGGATACGAGGCCCACTTTCCGCTGGGGACGCTGCCGGGAACCGGGGCCGACCCACTGGCGTGCAGCGAGCCCGAACAGGAGTTCTGGGCCGACATCCAGCCCGAGTTCATGACCATGCACGAGCTGCGCAGCGACCTGCCGGTGGAGTGCATCCACTTCTGCCAGCCCGAGTTCCGAAGCTGGCACTGGCCGATGATGCACGCCATCGGCGATCTTGGCGAACGGGGAGTGCCCCTCGACTTCGACGCCGTATACCGGTGGCACAAGAACTTCCTGCAAACCCTTCAGCACATCGACGGCGCTCCGGCTCAGTTCCTGTTGAAGTCGCCGGCCCACATGGGGACGCTTCCGGACCTCTTTGCCGCCTATCCCGATGCCCGGGTAATCCTCACCCACCGCGATCCGGTCAGGTACGTCGGCTCGGTGGTAAATCTCACCACCACCCTCCAGTGGATGCGAAGCGATGCCGTCACACCGAGCGAAAACGGCCCGGTGATGTTGTTCATCTACCAGATGATGATGGACATGGTGATGGGCCAACGGGCCTCCGGAGAGGTCCCCAACGAGCAGATCGCCGATCTCCTGTTCCGAGACCTAGTAAACGAACCGGTGTCCGCGGTGCGGGCAGTGTACGACCGCCTGGGATTGGAGTTCTCCGACGAGCTGGCCGATGCCATCCCCGCCTACCTAGCCGATAAGCCCAAGGACAAGTTCGGCAAGCACGTCTACGATCCCGCCGCCCTCGGCCTCGACGAGTCCACCATCCGCGCTGGATTCGCCGACTACATCGCCCACCACAACATCCCCCTCGAGGACTGAGGTGTGAGCGAGAACATGAAGCCGCTGGTCAGGGCGATCACCCATGTGCAGGTGGCGATACCGGCGGGAAGTGAGGATGAAGCTCGAAAGTTCTACGGCGGGTTGCTGGGACTGGTCGAGGTGGCCAAGCCGCCCGAACTGGCCAAGCGGGGCGGATGCTGGTTCGAGCTGCCGGAGGGTACCTGCGGGCAACTGCACTTGGGAGCCGAACAGGATTTCCGACCGGCCAAGAAGGCGCATGTGGCCTTTGTTGTCTCGGACTTGACGAAGCTTGCCGACACGGCTCAATCCCAGGGTTACGAGGTGGTCAGAAGCACGGCCGATGGCATCGAGCAGGTCTACATCTATGACCCGTTTGGGAACCGCCTAGAGTTCATGGCAAAGGAGTCGCGATGAGGCTGCAACTGGCGTTGAACGTTTCCGATCTGGAGGAGGCGGTGGAGTTCTACTCCCGCCTGTTCGGTGTGGAGCCGGCCCGACGGCGGCCGGGGTACGCCAACTTCGCCATCGATCAGCCACCCCTCAAGCTGGTGCTGTTCGAAGCAGGCAACGAGTGCAGCGACGACGAAGGATGCTTCAACGGCGCTGGCGGCACGATCAACCACCTCGGGGTGGAAGTCGAGACCACCGACGAAGTCTTAGACGCCGAACGCCGTCTAAGCGGGTCGGGCCTGGTCACCACCGGGGTTGACGACACCCAGTGCTGCTTCGCCGAGAAGACCGAAACCTGGGTAACCGACCCCGACGGCACCGCCTGGGAATGGTACGTCCGCACCGGCGACAGCGAAATCCTAGAGAACGTGGTAATCGCCACCCGAAGCTGAGTCTGCCGACCCTCTTGTAAGTCATCGAGAAAGATTGCCAGCTAATATCCACTTGATATCTGATCTAACTCAGATATCCTGGCTCCATGCAGGTCATCGAGCGCACTTTCACTGAGTTCCTCCGACAGCCCAAAGAAGTAGTGGCCAACCTCGCCCACCACGACGTGGTGCTGCGCCGCCGCAATGCCCCCGATCTCTTCCTCAGCCTCGCGGCTAGCGACCTCAGCCGTGCCAAGACAATCGAGTGTCTGGCCCGCCTCCTATGCAAGATTTCCGCCGACTCCCCCGAGGCCATGGATGACGCCATTGATGCCGCCTTCCCCTGGGTCGAATTCCTCTCCGCCGATGGACGTCGCGAATTTGCCGAGGATCTGACACGTACCATTCTGGCCTCAGCCAGCGTGCAGAGCTTCGAACGAGTCGAACTCCTCATCGACTCTTGGCAGAACACCGCCGAGATTCTCAGCGACCCCGAACTCACTGCCCTACTCTCCGGCCCCTTCACAATCACACATGGCGGACGTGTTCCCTGCCCTCCTGCCGTTGACTAATGCCCCGTCGTCGGGATCGAGTCGCCCCTCCACCGCGCAAGGACGGCTGGGACTGCCGATTCGCCAACAACACCGCCGCCAAGTCTTGGGTGCAGCTCAGCACCAATGCACCTAACAACATCCGAACGGCATGGGAGCACATCACAGAAGATCCTCGACGCTGGGATAAACGCCAGAAGCCACTTCAGCATGAATTGGCCACAGCAATCGCCGACGGTACGGAATTACCCCAGTGGCAGTACGAAGTCACCTCCAGCGGCCGCATCTGGTACTGCATCGACGACGACAAGAAGACCGTGTGGCTGACCACCGTCCACATCGGCCACCCCAAAGCCACCGAGTAGTTGCTTGTGGAGCAACCTCATACTGCTAGAGCTGGCCAGGTGTTATGTCTCCAGATCGCTCACGGCGAGATGACTCCGTCGAAACTTACCTGAGGACATCCACTCGCTGGTCTTCTGCGGTGAGTGCCCGTTGGGGAGTCAGAGAGTCGTCCGCACTCATCATCGCCCAAGCCAAACAGCGAGCCTGGTCCCGTTCCAGAGGTTCCTTGCCACATGGGACGGGATCAGCACCAATGCCGGTAGGCATCCGCCTTTGCTGGCGACGGCCTCCACGGGCTCCTTTTCGGTGGGTGCCACAAGGCCGATTAGCTTCTCGGTTGCGGGCGGATGCCGAGTCGCCTCACTGATATACGCCTCAATTTCAGGCAATTCAGAAGGGTCGCTGCGGACCATCATCTCTAGGTTTGTGTAGAGGCCAGTGTGCGTAAGGTTCGCCGACCCCACTAGGCCGGCAATTGCTTTGCCCTCGCGGAGAGCAACAACTGCCTTCCCATGGGCGATCTTCTTCTCCGGCTTCTTCCGATACCAGTTGTGCACTTTCACGTTTGGGCGGCGGAGGAAAGAAGCCGCAGCTCCCCGGTCGCCCTCGCTTGCTTTGGAGAAGTTCTGACCCAGCATGTCACCGATGACAATGGTCACTCTTTGGCTGCTGTCTACCTGACCAGACAGCCAAGCCAGTCCTCGGACTGACGTATTCCCCGTGCAGAAGACAAGGTCGGCATCCCGGTGGTCGCTAATGAACGCCCTGATCTTCTCCGCAGGTTGAGTCAATTTCCCATTGGGCACGGTTGTCGAAACTAGGGTCCAATGCCGCCCCTGCCAAAATGAGAACGTGAACCCACATCTCAGAGCGATCAACAGTGTTCGGGTGGCAATCCCGGTGGTGGGCGACTCCGGCCCCCATTCTTGGGCCATTGTGGAGGGAATCTGGCCAATATTGGCTTGATATCTGAACTATCTCAGATATCCTGGCTCAATGCAGGTTATAGAGCGCACATTCTCCGAGTTCCTCCGACAACCCAAGGAAGTGGTGGCCGATCTCGCCCAGCATGATGTGGTGCTGCGTCGGCGCAACGCCCCTGACCTTTACCTCAGCCTCGCTGCCAGCGACCTCAGCCGGGCCAAGACCATCGAGTGCCTGGCCCGCCTTCTCTGCAAGATTTCCGCCGACTCCCCCGAGGCAATGGATGACGCCATTGAGGCCGCCTTCCCCTGGGTCGAATTCCTCTCCAGCGACGAGCGTCGCGACTTCGCGGACGAGCTGACTCGTACCATTCTGGCCTCAGCTAGCGTGCAGAGTTTCTCCCTCGTCGAACAGACTCTGCTGGAGTGGCAGAACACCGCTGAGATACTCAGCGATCCCGAGCTAACCGCCCTGCTCTCCGGACCATTCACAATCACACATGGCGGACGTGTTCCTTGCCCTCCTGCTGTTGACTAATGTCCCGCCGCCGGGACCGAGTCGCCCCTCCACCACGCAAGGGTGGATGGGACTGTCGATTCGCCAGCAATGCCGTCGCTAATTCCTGGGAGCAGCTGAGTGCCTCCGTCCCAAACAGTGTCCGAGCGGCATGGGATCTCATCACGGCAGACCCACGTCGCCGGAGCAAGCGCCAACATCCCTTACGAGGCCGCTTAGCCAGAGCCACCGCCAATGGCACGGAATTGCCCCAGTGGCAATACGAGGTTACCGGCGGAGGCCGCATCTGGTACTGCATCGACGACGACAAGAAGACCGTGTGGCTGACCGCCGTTCACATCGGCCACCCCAAAGCCACCGAGTAGAAGCCTTAGCTAGGAACAAGCCGGGGCCCTACACGAGGTTTTCTACGAAGCCTTCTAGTTGGCGGAGGTTGCGGACTTCGAAGACTCCGTCGCAGTGGACGCCGTATTCGGAGACGATGGAGTCGCCGGTGTCCCAGTAGGCGCCGGGTTCGGGGTTGAGCCAGAAGACTTTGCGGGCCCGGTGCTCGATCTCTTTGAGGATCCAGGCCTGAGAGGCGTGGTAGTTGTTGCGGGCGTCGCCCAGGATCATCACCGTGGTCTTGGGGCCTACGTCTTTGCCGTAGCGCTCCCAGAACACCTCGAAGGCGTGGCCGTAGTCGGAGTGGCCGTCCACCCACACCACGTCGGCCTCGGCGTTAACCCGGTGGACGGCCTCGCCGATGTCGTCCACACCCTCGAAGAAGCTGGTCACCTCGTCGAGGCCGTCGATGAACACGAATGAGCGAACCTTCGAAAACTGGTTGCTGATTGCGTACACCAGATGCAGGGTGAACCGGGCGAAGGCGGCCACCGACCCGCTCACGTCGGCCACCACCATGATCTCGGGCTTGGCCGGGCGGGGATAGCGGAACTTGGGCTCGGCGGGCACTCCCCCATAGGAAAGTGAGTGGCGCATGGTGTTGCGGAAGTCCAGCGGACCCTTGCGGCCGTGGCGCCGTTTGCGGGCCAGCCGCACGGCCAGCTTGCGGGTGAGCGGGTAGATGGCCCGGCGCAGGGCCATCATCTCCTCTCGGCTGGCGTGCATGAAGTCCACATCTTCGGGCAGGGGCTTGCGGAGCGTCTTAGCCATGGCCTCCACTCCCCGATCGGCCACCAGCCGGCGGCGGATCTCGGCCTCCACCTCCTTGCGGAGCTGGTCTACACGGGCCTCGAACTCGTCACGCTCCAGCCGCTCCTCAAGCGGGGTGAGATCACCGGGTGCGTCCTGGCGGGCCTGGTCCATCAAGCGCTCCAGCACCCCGTCGAGGTCGAGGTTCCGCAGCGTGCGGTATAGGTAGTAGGTGCCGCCCACCGGCCGGCCGGGTTCCATGCCGGCGTAGCGCTGCACTGCCTGGCGGGCGATGGCCCGCATGAGGGCGTCGTCACCCCGCATCAGCGCTTGGAACAGCATCTCGGCCAGCTGCTCGGCCGACATGGCCTCGCCGCCTCCCCCTCCCTGGCGGTGCTGCTGGCCGTCCAGGCCGTCGACGAAGTCGGACAGATCCATACCCTCGGGCCACTCGCCATCAATGAGGTCGTACTCGGCCCCCCGCAGCGAGAAGTACACCTCGAACACCGTCTCGAAGGCCCGCCAGTGGGCGTGGTTCTTCACCAGGGTGGCGGCCAGGGCGTACTTGAACGCATCTCGGTCTTCAATGGGGATGTGCTGGATGGCCTCCATGGCATCCAGGTTCTCAGTGAGGCTCACCGGCAAACCGGCGGCCCGCAGCTCGGAGATGAACCCGGCCAGAAGCGCCAAGAGCGGCGAGGTGGCGGGTTCGACCTTCATGGCAGGCTCAGCGCAGGGTCGTCGAGGGGTGGCGTGTGGTACGTGCGATCTTGCGTTGGACGAGGGGGATCACGAGGCTGCGACCGGGGCGGCAAAGTCCTCGTCGGAGGAGGCGAACTCCTTGAGCGCCTTCTCGATGTCGCTGCGGTACTTGAGCAGGATGTTCACCGTCTCGGCCGCGGTGTCGGCGTCGATGTGCTCCACCCCGAGCAGCACCAGGGTGCGGGCCCAATCCAGAGTCTCGGACACCGACGGCGCCTTCTTCAGCTCGATCTGGCGAACCGAGCGCACGATGCGGGCCACCTGGTCGGCCAGGCTCTCGCCCACGCCAGGCACCTTGGCCAGCACGATCTCCTTCTCCCGGTCGAGATCGGGATAGTCGATGTGCAGGAACAGGCACCGCCGCTTGAGGGCCTCCGACAGTTCCCGGGTGTTGTTGGAGGTGAGGAACACCAGAGGGATCTGGCTGGCGGCCACCGTGCCCAGCTCGGGGATGGACACCTGGTAGTCGGACAGGATCTCCAGCAACAGCGCCTCGGTCTCGATCTCCACCCGGTCGACTTCGTCGATTAGCAGCACCACCGGCTCGGCGGCACGGATGGCCTCCAGCAGCGGGCGGGTTAGCAGAAACTCCTCGGAGAACAGGTCGTCCTCGATCTGCTGCCACATGCCGTCGCCCTCGGGATCCTCTCCCTGGCGCTCGGCCTGGATGCGCAGGAGCTGCTTCTTGTAGTTCCACTCATACAGCGCTTTGGACTCGTCGAGGCCCTCGTAGCACTGGAGGCGGATGAGCCGGGCGCCGGTGGCTTCGGCCACGCTCTTGGCCAGCTGGGTCTTGCCCGTACCCGCTGGACCCTCCACCAGCACCGGCTTCTGCAAGCGCTCAGCTAGATAAACCACTCCGGCGATGCCCTCATCGGCCAGATACTGCACATCGCTCAGACCCTTGCGCACCGAGTCGACGTCAGCGAAGGAGAAACTCATGGCTGAAGGCTACGTCTCGCTCGTTCTAGCCCCGAAATCAGTATGGGCCTAGCCCCGAACCTGGCCCTCGCCCCGGACCACGTACTTGGTGGTGGTCAGCTGGCGCAGACCCATCGGGCCCCGGGCGTGCAGCTTCTGGGTGCTGATGCCGATCTCCGCGCCGAAGCCGAACTCCTCGCCGTCCACGAACCTTGTGGACGCGTTGACCAGTACCGCGGCGGCGTCCACCTCGGTGCAGAACCGGTCGGCGGCCTCCAGATCAGCGGTGATGATGGCCTCGCTGTGGCCGCTGCCGGTTTCGTTCACATGGGCGATGGCCTCGTCCAGGCTGTCCACCACCCTCACCGACAGCTTCAGATCCAAGAATTCGGTGAAGTAGTCGGCCTCGGTGGCCTCGCCGATGCGATCCGGTCCCAAGATGGATCGGGCGGCCTCGTCGCCGACCAACTCCACGCCGGCCAGGTCGTCGGCCAGCGGGGGCAGCAGATCGGCGGCCACCGCCCGGTGCACCACCAGGGACTCGGCCGCATTGCACACCGAAGGGCGCTGGGTCTTGGCGTTCACCACAATGCGCCGGGCCATTTCCAAGTCGGCTGAGGCGTCGACGTACACATGGCAGTTGCCGTCGCCGTCGATCACGTAGGGAACAGTGGCGTTCTCCAAAATGGAGTTGATCAGCCCGGGCCCGCCCCGGGGGATGAGACAGTCGATCGTGTCTCGCAGTTGCATGAACTCGGCGGCTGCCTCATGGCTGGGGTCGGACACCAGCACCAGGGAATCGCCGGGCAGTCCGGCCTTCTCGTAGGCGTCCCGCATCACCCCGGCAATGGCCAGGTTGGACCCCAGGGCGCTCGACGAACCCCGCAAGAAGGCGGCGTTGCCCGACTTGAGGCACAACCCGGCGGCATCGCTGGTCACATTGGGACGGCTCTCATAGACGATGGCCACCACTCCCAGCGGCACCCGGACCTGGCTGATCCGCAGGCCGGTGGGCACCACCCAGCCGCTCACGATCTCCCCCACCGGGTCGGCCAGCCCGGCCACCTTGCGCAAACCCCCGGCCATTCCCTCCAACCGGGAGTCGGTCAGCCGGAGCCGATCCACCAGGGTGGCGCTCATGCCCGACGCGGCAGCGGCGTCCACATCGGCCCGGTTGGCCTCCAACAGGTCGTCCCGAGCCTGCTCCAGCTGGTCGGCGGCCAGCAGGAGGGCGTGGTTCTTGGTCTCGGTGTCGGCGGTGGCCAGAACTCGGGCCGCGGCCTTGGCCCGGTCGGCCAGTTCGGCCATTGAGGTTTCTGCGCTCACCGCGCGAGAGTACCCGAAGGGGGTTCGGCTCCTAGAAGCCCTTTCTTCAGAGTGCGGGGGCTTGGGCTGCCCAAAGTGGAACCACCGGCTCCGGTAGCGTGTTTTGGCATTCCACCGGTTGACCAGCAACTCGACGGCCCCGACGACTCCCCGCGCCCCAGCGGCAAGGGAGCTGTATTGGTGGGCGCGGGGATTTTCTTGTCCCGCGTCTCCGGCATCGGCCGGGAGGTGGCGGTGGCCGCATTCATAGGTGCGGGCCGCATCGGCGACGCCTATCGGGCCGCTTTGACCATCCCCCGCCTCTTGCAAAACCTGCTGGGCGAGGGGGTGCTGTCGGCCTCCTTCATCCCCATCTACTCGCAACTGGTGGAGCAGGGGCGGCGCAGGGATGCCGGTCGGCTGGCCGGCGCGGTGTTCGGGCTGCTGGCGGTGGTCACCGGGCTGCTGGTGCTGGCCGGGTGGATGCTGGCCGAGCCGGTGGTGTCGCTGTTGTTGTGGCGGCTGTCCGACGACACCGCCGATCTGACCGTCGAGCTGGTGCGGGTCATGTTCGCCGGGATCGGGTTCATCGTGCTGGCCGCTTGGACCCTGGGGGTGCTGAGCGCCCACCGCCGGTTCTTCTTGTCCTTTGCCGCCCCAGTTATCTGGAATGCCGCCCAGGTGGCGTTCATGGTGGGGGCCTGGCTGGTGTGGCACGACGTGGACCCGGCCACACGGGCCTCCGACGTGGCCAAGATGGCCGCCTGGGGGGTTGTGGTGGGCGGGGCCCTCCAATTCCTGGTGCAGGTACCGCTGGTGCTGCGGCTCATGCCGTCGCTTCGGCTCAGCTTGAACTGGCGGCGCCCCGATGTGCGCACGGTGCTCAACCGGTTCGGGCCCGCATTCATCGGCCGGGGGGTGGTGCAGGTGTCGGCCTATGTGGACTTGATCCTGGCCGGGCTGCTGGCCGGCGGGGCCATCGCCGCGTTGGGGTTCGCCCAGGTGATCTACTTTCTGCCCATCAGCCTGTTCGCCATGAGCGTGGCGGCCAGCGATCTGCCGGAGATGGCCCGGGAGCAGGGAGACCCCGACGCGCTAGTGCGACGGCTCCAAGCCGGGCTCGACCGGATCGGGTTCTACGTTCTGTATTCGGCGGTGGCGTTCATCACTTTGGGGGGGCTGATCACCGGCGCGCTGCTGGAGCGGGGACAGTTCAACGGCGACCAAACCGTGCAGGTGTGGTGGATCCTGGCGGCCTACTCCTTGGGGCTGGTGGCCTCCGCCTCGTCTCGCCTGCTGCAAAACGCCTGCTTCGCCGCCGGTGACGCCAAGGGGCCTGCCCGGGTGGCTGTAGTGCGGGTGGTGCTGGCCGCCGCAGTCGGGGTGGTGCTCATGTTCAGCTTCGACTCCTACGCGGTGGTCAACGGCAGCGTGGAGCGCCTCGGCGACTTCAGGGTGCTGTCACCCCTGTCGGATGCCGAGCGGGCCGACGACGCGGTGCGCTTGGGGGCGGTGGGCCTGGCCCTGGGCAGCACGGTGGCCGCCTGGTTGGAATACGGCATCCTGCGCCACCGCGTCCGGTTCCTGTTGCGCCGCCGCCAGCCGGTGCGGGGTCCGACGGGACGCCTGGCGGTGGCCGCCCTGTCGGCCGCAGTGCTGGGCGGCGTTCTGGCCTGGGGGCTGGAGCCCTTGCCGTTGCTGGTGGCCGCTCCGGTGGCGTTGCTGGTGACGGGGGGTGTGTATGTGATCCTCGGCCGGGGCTCGGGGGTGGCAGCCGCCGAAGAGGCCGCCGGGATGATGGAGACGGCCTTCGAGCGGATCGCTAGGGCAGCACGGTCAGAGAATCGCGGTGAATGACCTCGAGCGGATCGCTAGGGCAGCACGGTCAAAGAATCGCGGTGTATGACCTCGTCGGGCGCGCCGGCGGGCAGGGCGTCGGAGCGCCGGCCTAACACCGAGTCCATGTCGTCTGAGGAGACCTCTACCAATCCCCGGGCGAAGATCTGATCGTCGGGCCCCTGCACGTCGACCGCATCGCCGGGTTGGAACTCGCCTTCGAAGCCGGTGATGCCGATGGCCAAGAGCGACGCCCCCCGCTCCACCATCGCACGGCGGGCACCGGCATCCACCTGCACCGTGCCGACGGGGACCATGGCGAATCCGATCCACAGCTTGCGGGCGCTCAACCGCTGGGGCTGGGCCGCCACCGTGGTTCCGACACCCGGCTGGCGGGCTAGCGCATCTGCCACCACCTGGTCGCGATGAGCAGCCCCGATCACGGTCCGGACCCCCGACAAGCTGGCGATCCGGGCCGCGGAGAGCTTCGAGGCCATGCCCCCGCTGCCCCGGTCAGTGCCCGCTCCGCCCGCGGCGGCGGCCAATTCTTCCAGCAGGCTCAGGTCTGTGATCTCCTCGATGATCTGGGCTTTGACGTCGGCGCGGGGATCGGCGGTGTGGACCCCCTCGGTGTCGGTCAATAGCACGAGAAGCTCGGCCCCCACCATGTGGGCCACCAGCGCCGCGATGCGGTCATTGTCCCCCCAGCGGATGGCATCGTCAGCTACTGCGTCGTTCTCGTTGACGATGGGAACCACGCCCAGCTTCAGCAGCCGGTTGAGGGTGCGCTGGGCGTGCAGGTATTGGGTGCGCTCCAGAAAATCCCTGGGGGCCAGCAGCACTTGGCCGCAGATCAGGCCGTAGCTGTCCAAACGCTCCTGATATAGGGCCATCAGCCGGCTCTGGCCGACCGCGGAAAGGGCTTGGAGGGTGACCGGGTCTCGGGGACGGCCCTGGTCGAAACCGAGCACAGGCAGCCCGGCGCCGATCGCACCGGAGCTGACCACCACCGCCTGGTGACCGTCGGCCACCGCGGCGGCCACCTCGCCACTCAGCTTGGCCACCGCCTCGGCCTTGATGGTGCCGTCGGCCTCGGTAATCGACGAAGTGCCAATCTTCAATACGACGATCACGGCGACACCTCCTCATTGAGGTAGTCGTCGTCATCGTGATATTCGAACTCGAATGCACCGATCCTGGCGGTATCACCCGACTTGATCCCGGCCCGGGCCAACGCCCGGTCCACCCCCAGCCGCTGAAGCCGGCGGCGGGCGAAGTCCCACGCGCCGGGGGCATCGAGATCAGACAGCGCCACCGTGCGCTCGGCCGCGCGCCCCACCACCACGTAGGCCCCGTCATCAGCCCGCTCCACGGTGAACCCCTCGGGAACCGGCCGGTGAATGACCACGTCGTCGGAGCGCCCCGCGACGCGGGCCAGGCTGTCTTCGACTCGAGCCTCCCCCACCGCGTCGGCCATGGCCCGGATCAGATCGGGCAAGCCCTCGCCAGTCACCGCGGAGATGCGCAATGCCCCCGGAGGAGGATCTGAAAGGGCGACGTCGGCTTTGGAGGCCGCCAATATCCGGGGTCGATCCAAAAGCTCAGGGCGGTAGGCCCCCAGCTCGTCTAACAGCACCCTCTGCTGCTCGGATGGCGAGATCTCCTCCATCGATGCCAAGTCGACCATGACCACCAGAACCCGGGCGCGCTCGGTGTGGCGCAGGAAGCGGTGGCCGAGGCCGCGGCCGTCGCTGGCCCCGGCGATGAGGCCGGGAATATCAGCCACTACCATCTCGAAGTCGTCGTCAGTGCGGACAACTCCCAGATTGGGCTCGAGGGTGGTGAACGGGTAGTCGGCGATCTTGGGGCGGGCCGCGGAAATGCGGGAGATCAGCGTGCTCTTGCCCGCGTTGGGAAATCCGATGAGCGCCACGTCGGCCAGGAGCTTCAACTCCAGCCTCAGCCACCGCTGCTCCCCCGCCTCCCCCTGCTCGGCGAACGACGGGGCCCGGTTTTGGCGGGTGGAGAAGCGGGTGTTGCCGTGGCCTCCCTGCCCTCCCGCGGCGGCCAGCCAGCGCTCTCCGTCGGCCGCGAGGTCGGCCAGCAACTCGCCGCTCTGGGCCTTGACGGCGGTTCCCACCGGAACATGCACAATCGCATCGTTGCCCGATGCGCCGTGTCGGCGCTTGCCCTGGCCGTGGGTGCCGTTTCCCGCCCGTCGGTGGGGATGGTCTTTGAACGCGATCAGAGAGGCCACATTGTGGTCGGCCACCAGCCAGACATCGCCGCCGCTGCCGCCGTCGCCGCCGTCGGGACCGCCTTTGGCCACATGGGCCTCACGGCGAAACGAGACGCATCCCGCGCCGCCGTCGCCGCCCCGCACGTTCAGGCCGCACTCGTCTACGAACTGGGACATCGCATCCCAGCCAGCCAGTCAATCGGTGATGACGTCGACGAGCTTGCGGCGGCGCCGATGGCCGAACTTGACCCGGCCGTCGGCGGTGGCGAACAGAGTGTCGTCGCGGCCTCGCCTGACGTTCTCACCGGGATGGATGCGGGTTCCCCGCTGGCGCACGATGATCGAGCCCGCGGTCACCTCGGTGCCGTCGAACACCTTGACCCCAAGGCGCTTGGGGTTGGAATCGCGGCCGTTGCGGGTTGAACCGCCGCCTTTGGTCTTGGACATCGTTCGCTCCTCTACGCCTTGATGGCCGTGATCTGGATGCGGGACTTGCGCTGGCGGTGGCCCCACCGCCGACGCTGGTTGCTCTTGTTCTTGTAGGTGAAGCCGTTGATCTTGCGGTCTTTGACCGAGTCCACCACCGTGGCGGTGACCTTGGCTTTGCCGAGCGCGTCGGGAGCGGCGGTCACCGAGTCGCCGTCCACCAGCAGCAGCGGAGTCAGCTCCACTTCGGCTCCGGGATCGCCCAGCAATTCGACGTCGAGGACTTGGCCCTCTTCTACTTTGTACTGCTTTCCGCCTGTGCGGATGACGGCATACACCTGTCCAAGGCTACCCGTCTCGACGGGTTCTTACTAGCTGTCGATCCAGCTCCAAGCCCCGCCCCTCGCAGGCCGGGCAGACCGACGAGCACGACTCCAGCAGGCCCTCGCCGATGCGCTTGCGGGTCATCTCCACCAGGCCCAAGTCGGATATGTCCAGCACCTGGGTGCGGGTCTTGTCCCAGGCCAGCGACTCCCGGAAGACCTTCATCACTTCTTCCCGGTTGCCCCGCTTCTCCATGTCCACGAAGTCGATAACGATGATCCCGCCGATGTCGCGCAGCCGGAGCTGTCGGGGAATCTCCTGGGCTGCCTCCAGGTTGTTGCGGAACACGGTCTCCTCCAGGTTGGAGTCGCCCACGTTCTTGCCGGTGTTCACGTCGATAACAGTCAGCGCCTCGGTGCTCTCGATGATCAGCGATCCCCCGCCGGGCAGCCACACCTTCTTGTCCAGAGCCTTTAGGAACTGCTCGTGCACGTGGTGGCGCTCAAGCAGGCTCAAATGCTCGGTCTCGGCATCGTAGAACTCCAGCCGCTCCACCAGTTCGGGAGCCACACTGGACACGTAGTCGTGTACCCCGTCGAACAGGCGGCGATCGTCGATGTGGACCGAGCGGAAGTCCTGGTTGAACTCTTCCCGGATGACCCGAACCGCCATCTCCGGCTCCCTGTACAGCAGCCCGGGCACCTTCGCCTTCTTGGTCAGGGCCTCGATCTCCTCCCATTGCGAGACCAGCCGCTTCACATCGCGCTCCAGCTCCTCGGCGGTGATTTTCTCGGCCGCGGTGCGAACGATGATCCCGTGCTCCTCCGGCTTGCACCGGTCGAGCACCTTGCGGAGCCGCTTGCGCTCTTTGTCGGGGAGCCGCTTGGAGATGCCGTAGGTCTTGGAGTTGGGCACCAGCACCACGAACCGCCCCGGCAACGACACCTCCTGGGTCAGCCGGGCACCCTTGTGGGCGATGGGATTCTTGGTGACCTGGCACATGATGGTCTGGCGGGCCTCCAACAGGTTCTCGATGCGGGGCGAGCCGTCAGAGGTCTCCACGTCGTCGGGGTCGAACACCACATCGCCCCGGTACAGCACCGCATTCTTGGGGGTGCCGATGTCCACGAAGGCAGCCTCCATGCCGGGCAGCACGTTCTGCACCCGGCCCAGGTAGATGTTGCCGTGGATCTCGCCCACGTCATCGGCCGGGCGGGAGACGTAGTGCTCAATCAGGGCCCGGCCCTCCAGAACCGCTATCTGGGTGGCTTCGGGGCGCACTTGCACCAGCATCATGTAGCGGCCCACCGGGCGGCCCTTGCGACGACGACCCCGACGGCGCTCCAGCGTCTTCTCGTCGAGCTCTACCGGGCCGTCCGAAACCTTGTGCTCTACCGGCTGGACTGGGCGGCTTCCGCCGCCGCGGCCCCTTCCTCCCCGGCGGCGCCGCCGCTTGCGGCCCGAGCCGGAGCCAGAGCCGGAGCCAGATCCCCCTGAGCCAGAGCCCCCAGAGCCTCCCGATGAGCCCGATCCGTTCCCACTCGGCGCGGGTCGGGAGTCCCCGATCTTGGGACGGTTGTCAGAGGGCGGGGGCGCGGGTCGGGAGTCCCCGATCTTGGGACGGTTGTCAGAAGGTGGGGGCGCGGGTCGGGTATCGCCAATTTTTGGGCGATTTTCGGTCATTTGTGTAGTCCTTTCTCATTGCACACCAACCAGGGTGTGCTGAACAGGGGCTGCGCCGACCATTAGCGGCTCCAAGCGGGCGCCGTCCTGCTCAATCCATTGACGAGTGCGCCGAATCAGCACCGGGCGATGCACCGGTTCTTGAGCGGCCAAAAGCTCCGACGGGCGTGCTGCCCGCGGCTGGGTGCCCAGAGTGGCCAGGAGGCGAACCCCCCGGCTCGTCGGCTCACCGACCTCCAGGGCTCGCACCTGTGGGGCCAGATCGTCGGTGATCTTTTGGCCTTTGCGTTCTCGCGTAACCATAAGCGTAGCCGCCCCAAGCACCTGATCTACCCATTGGGCGAGATCGTCGGCGGCCACATCCAACAGCTCGATGTCCCAATCGCAGATGGTGACCGCCTGCTGCAACGACATAGCCCCCGGGGCCAGAACCGCCCCCCCGGTGGCCTCGATTCCGTCGGGCAGCACGTCGACCAGGGACTTCAGCACCTCTTCGACCGCCATCTCGCCACACTTGAAGTCGACATCCAGATACTCGGCGTCCGACTCATAGCCGGTGGCCAAGGCCAGGCCGAAGTGCAGCTTGGCCCGGGGCGAGAATCCCTCGGTCTGGGCCACCGGCAACCCGGTCCGCCGCAGCGAGCGCTCCCAGATGCGGGCCACGTCCCGGTGGCTGGTGAAGCGGATTCGCCCCGATTTGCCGTACCGCAGCCTTATGCGGGTGCGCGGCGCCTGGTTCGGGTTCACTGCACGGCCTCCCGCACAGCCCGGCAGCCGCCCAGCGTCACGTCGAACTCCTCGCGCCGATTCCCGAGAGCTGCACCGACACCTCTTCAGACGGCTGGTAGCCGGTGGGCACCTGGCCGGTGCCCTGGCTGCCCCCGGCCGGCGGCACCGCCGAGGCCACGATGTGCTCGATGCTGTAGCCGGTGCAGGCCCCGCAGTCATAGCACGGGGTCCAGCGGCAGTCCTCCAGACCCACCTCGTTGAGAGCGTCCCTCCAGTCCTGCCACAAGAAGTCCTTGTGCAGGCCGGCCGAAATGTGGTCCCAGGGCAGAACCTCGTCCTCGGTGCGGTGCCGGTGCACATACCAGTCCACCGACAGACCGTGCTTGGCCATGGCCTGGGTCCAGCGGTCGTAGTCGAAGTGCTCCGACCACTCCTGGAAGGTGCCCCCCTGGCGCCACACCTCCTCGATCACCCGGCCAATGCGGCGGTCGCCCCGGCTGGCGATGCCCTCCACCAAGCTGGCCTTGGGATCGTGCCACTTCATCTGGACGCCCCGGTTCCGCTTGATGTCGTCGCGCAGCAAAAAGACCTTGCGCTGAAGCTCCGACACGGTGTTCTGGCCGAACCACTGGAAGGGGGTGAAGGGCTTGGGCACGAATCCGCCCAGCGACACCGTGACCGACGGGTTCTTGGTGTGGGCCCGGCCCAGCTCCACGCAGTTGCGGGCCAACTCCCCGATGGCCAGGGTGTCCACGTCGGTCTCGGTGGGCAGGCCGGTGAGGAAGTAGAGCTTCATGCGCCTCCATCCCTGGGAGAAGGCCGACTCCACCGCCCCGTAGAGATCTCGCTCGTCGATGAGCTTGTTGATCACCTGGCGCATCCGCCACGACCCGGCCTCGGGGGCGAAGGTAAGGCCGGTGCGCCGGGCCCGCTGGATCTGGGCGGCCAGACCCACGGTGAATGCGTCCACCCGCAAGCTGGGCAGCGACACCGACACTTCTCCGGCACCGCAGTCCATGGTGGCGGACACCACTTCTTCGATCCCGCTGAAATCGGCGGTGGACAGCGAGGTGAGGGCCACCTCGTCATAGCCGGAGCGGGCCAAACCGTCGGCCACCATGGTGCGCACCTGCTCCGCGGGCCGCTCGCGCACCGGACGGGTGATCATGCCCGCCTGGCAGAACCGGCATCCACGGGTGCAGCCCCGGAACACCTCCACGTTGAGCCGGTCGTGGACCACCTCGGTGAGCGGCACCAGCTGCTGTTTGGGGTAGGGCCACGCCGCCAGGTCGGCCACCGTGCGTTTCTCCACCACGGCGGGCACGTCGGCGTACCGGGGGGTGATCGACACCAGCACCGGGCCGTCGTAGGCCACTTCGTACAGCGAAGGCACGTACACGCCCTCGATGGCGGCCAGAGCCCGCAGCACCGACTGGCGCGACTTCTTGCCCGAGCGCTTCCAGTCCCATACCGCCTCGGTGATCTCCGAGACCACCTCCTCGCCGTCGCCCAGCACGAAGAAGTCCACAAAGTCGGCCAGCGGCTCGGGATTGTAGGTGCAGTGCCCGCCCGCGCCGATCAGCAGATCGTCATCGGCCCGGTGCTCGGCCCTCACCGGAGCGCCGGCCAGGTCGATGCAGTTGAGCAGGTTGGTGTAGACCAGCTCGGCCGACAGATTGAACGCCAGCACGTCGAAATCCCCCGCCCGGCGGTGGGTGTCCACCGAGAACAGCGGGAGGCCCGCAGCCCGCATCTCGGCCTCCATGTCCACCCAGGGGGCATAGGCCCGCTCGGCCACCGAGTCGTCTCGCTCGTTGAGGATCTCATAGAGGATCTGAAGGCCCTGGTTGGGCAGGCCGATCTCATAGGTGTCGGGATAGGCCAGCAGCCACGCCACCTTGGACGGATGATGCTCGGGGGTCGTCATCCCGCCTTCGCCGCCGATGTAGCGCGCTGGCTTCGACACCTCGGGCAGCACCAACTCCAATTCAGGCCAAAGAGACATTGCCACCAATCTATCGCTGGCCCTCCGCCCGCCAGAACCAGTTCAGATGAACCGGCGGTCGCCGTCGACGGCAGGCTCCGATTCTCGGTTCAAATGAACCGGCGCATGCGGACGTTTAGCACCAGGCCGAGGCCGATCAGGGTGGCGATGGCCGACGAGCCGCCGTAGGAGACCAAGGGCAGGGGAATTCCGGTGATGGGGGTTATGCCCAAGGTCATGCCCACCGCCTCGAACATCTGGAACAGGATCATGGCGAAAACGCCCGAGCAGATGAGAGCACCGAACCGGTCTTTGGCCAGGCGGGCGGCCTGGAGAATCCGCAACAGCAGCAAGGCGTAGAGGCCCAGGGTGGCGGCCGAGCCGACGAAGCCGAACTCCTCGCCGATGACGGTAAAGATGAAGTCGGTGTGCTGCTGGGGCACCAAGCCGCTCAGGGTCTGGGAGCCTTCCCCGTAGCCCTTGCCGCTCACCCCGCCGTTGCCGATGGCGATCTGGGCCTGGCGCTGCTGGAAGGCGGCGTCGGTGATGCCGGTGGTGGGATCCACGAAGGTTCGCAGGCGGTTGGTCTGGTACTCGTCCAGCATGTTGGAGTTGATCATCAGCGTCACCACCGTGACCACGATCAGGGCGATGCCGATGACGTGTCGGAAGCGGATGCCGCCGATCAGCAGCAGAACGAACCCGATGAACACATAGATGATCGCGGTGCCCACGTCGGGCTGGAGCAGAACCAGCAAGCCGGGCCACGCCACGATGCCGACGGCGAAGAAAACCCTGGGCACGCTCAAATGGTCTTCGTAGCGCGACAAGAAATACGCCACCGCGACGATGATCGCCAGCTTGTGGAATTCAGACGGCTGAAGCTGGAAGTCGCCGAACCGGAACCACGACCGGGCGCCGTTGACCTCTTCGCCCAGCGGTCCCAGCACGGTGATCAGCGCCAGAATTCCAACCCCGTAGATGGCCACCGCGAACTTGGCCAGCTCCTGATAGGGGAACCAGGCCGCAAACACCATGAACAGCGCGCCGGCCACCGCGAACAGCGACTGCCGCTCCAAGAAGAAGGAGTCGAAGCTCTCCGGATCGCGACCCCGGGTGGTGCTGTAGATGGCCGCGATCCCAATGGCGGCCAAGCCTGCCGCGGCCAGCACCAACAGCACGTCGATGTGCATCCACGGCGCGTAGGGGCTGCTCCGGGGGTTCAGCTCCCGGTCTTTGTGCCGGCGTTCCTCCAAGGAGATGACTGCCATTACGCCGCGCTCTCCAATTCGGTGTTCTCGGCGTCCACTTCGTCTCCATCATCGCCGATCGTTCCGCTCAGCTCGGCCAGGTCGTCGATGGTGCGAACCGCGGGCACCGAGTCGGTGGCGATGGGCTCCATCACCCGGCGCACCGCGGGAGCAGCCACCGACGCGCCGAATCCCGACTCCTCCATGATCGCCACAACGACGTATTCGGGATTGGGATTGGGTCCGAAGGCCGCGAACAGCGAGTTGTCGGCTTGGCCCACCACCTCGGCCGTCCCGGTCTTGCCCGCCACCGGCCACTCCTCGTGGGGGAAGCCGAAGAACGCCGAGTGGGCGGTGCCCTCCAGCTCGGCGGTCACCCCCAACAGCCCCTCGAGGATCGGCTGCCTGATGGAGCGGGGCAGGTAGACCTGGTCGAGCACCCGGTCGGCGAAGGCCTGCAACACCTCGCCGGACACCGGGTTCACCACCTCCAGCACCATCTTGGGCGCGTACAGTGTTCCCCCGTTGGCGAATGCGGCGTATCCGTTGGCCAGCTGAAGCGGGGTGGCCCCAAGCACGCCCTGGCCGATAGCCAAGACGATCGAGTCGCCGGTTCGCCACGGCTCGCCCGCCGCCTCGGCCGCCGACGGGGAGGGAACCCGGCCCGTTCCCTCGCCGGGCAGCGCGATACCCGACGGTGCACCGAAGCCGAAGAGTTGGGCCGACCGCTGGATGCCCTCCCGGTCGAAGCGGTCGGCGCGGTCCATGGTGTCGCCCAAGTAGTAGAAGTAGACGTCGGACGACACGGTTATGGCCCGGCGCAGGTCAACCGGCCCGTATATGGCCTCTTCTGCGTTTGTGAAAGTGCAAGAGGCGATCACATCCTCCTCGCAGGACGGCACGATGTAGGCGCCGGTGTCCTCGTAGAGGGTGCGCACGTCCAGCACGCCGCGCTCGCCGATCACGCCGCTGTTCATCGCGGCATAGGCGGTGAACAGCTTGAACGTTGACCCCGGCGGATAGATGCCGGACAAGGCCCGGTTGTGCAGCGGCTGGTGGTTGTTGGGGTCTTGGAGCTGGGCCCACCGCTCCTCAGAGAATCCGTGGACGAACTCGCTCGGAGAGTACGTGGGGAACGATGCCATGGCCAGGACCTCAGAGCCATTGGGATCCAGCACCACCAGAGCCCCGCCAGGGGCCTTGAACGGAGGGTCGTTGGGGTCGTCGAGCTCCTGCTGGCGGGCCTCGGCCAGACCGGCCAAGAGCTCCTTCTCGGCCAGTGCCTGGATGTCAATGTCCAGGGTGAGGTGGACATCGGCCCCGGCGATGGGATCCACTTGATCGAGCACCGCCACCGGATCGCCCACATTGTCCACCTCTAGGCGGGTGAAGCCGGGCGTGCCCCTCAGCACCGACTCGAAGGACGCCTCGATCCCGGTCTGGCCGATCTCATCGTTGCGCCGGTAGGTCTTGGGATCATCGGCCACCAACTCGTACTGCTCCTCGCTGAGCAAAGAGACGTAGCCCAGGATGTGGGCGGCCAGATCACCGTAGGGGTAGGTGCGCACGCTGCGGATATCGGTGCCCACCCCGGGGAATTCGTCGGCCCGCTCGGCCAGGACGATCTCGAAGTTCTCGGTGACGTCGTCGGCTACCGGTACCGAGTCGAGGGGCCCGTAGCGGGGGTCGTCGAGGGCCTCGTTGATCTCGAAGATCTTGGTGAGCCGGCCGGCCCTGCTTATCTCGGTGGCCAGGCGGAGCACCAGGTCCTCCTTCTCGCCCTCGTCGAACTCGGTGTCGAAGGTGAACCGGTCCACGGTCACCACCAGCGACTCCCGGTTGTCCACCAAAACGTTGCCGTTGCGGTCGAAGACGCGGCCTCGGGGGGCGGGCTCATAGATCACCCGGATGGTGTTGGCCACGGCTATGTTCTCGAACTCCTCAGAGCTCATCACTTGCAGGAACCAGAGGCGAGCGGCCAGCACCCCGAAGGCGAGCAGGGCCAACAGGGCCAGGAAGCTGAGGCGCAGGCGAAGCGATTCCGGGGTCAACGTTCTTCACCAAGAAGCCTGGGCCACGACCAGCGCCACAATCCCAGCAAGGGCAGGCTGAGCACCAGGTTGTAAGCCGCGGCCACGCCCATCACCACGTAGAGGCGGTCGGTGTAGAGGTTGGCCTCGCCGAGCAGCTCGCCGAGCAGCGCGTACACCAGCAGCCCGCCGGCGGTTGCCGCCGCAGTGACCAAGACGTTGATCCACCATGCGCTGCGGAAGATCCGCTCCTCGATCAGCCCCACGGTGTACCCCCATACCGTGTAGATGAGGGCAGAGAGGCCGAACAGCGTGGGGAGATAGAGGTCGATGCCCAAGCCAATGATGAATCCGGCGACTGCGCCCCGCTCGGGCCCGCCGACCAGCCCGGCAGTGATCGCAATGGCCAGGGGCACTTCTGGAGCCACTCCCAGCACTCGAAGGTCGGAGAACAGCGCCATGTGCAGCACCAGCGCCGTCAGCAGGAACAAGGCACTGCGCAGATAGGCATTGGCCGTGTTCATGGCCGTACTACCGCTGGGGGCAGTGCCGAGACGCTGCGGACGCGCACATCGGCCGTGTTCATGAATCCTCGGCCAGGGGGTCGTAGAGCAAAACGGTCACGAAACTCAGGTTGTCGGTGTTGGCCGATGGCTCCACCGTGAGGAGCTGCAACAGGCGGGCCTCGTCGTAGTCGATGTAGGTGACGGTGCCAATGGGAATGCCGGGGGGATAGCGGCTCCGATCCACTCCGCTGGTGACCACCTCATGGCCCACATTCACTTCGGTGTCGATTTCCAGCCCCTTGGTGACCATCAACGGCTCGCCGTGACCGCCTCCCGAGGCCAGAGCCACATCGTCGGTGCCCACCGCCAGCACCCCCACCTCGAAGCCGGGATCGGTCAGCAGCGTCACCCGGGAGTGCCCTCGGCCCGGGTCGCCGTCGATCCGCCCGATCAACCCGCCCCTGGTCACCACCGGCATTCCGTTGCGGATGCCGTCTTCTGACCCGCGGTTGATCTGCACCGAGTACCGGTCGAAGTTGCCCACGTTGGCGGTCACCACCTCGGCCACGACGTTGGGAATGTCCTGCACATAGGGCAGGCCCAGCTCGTCGAGCAGCGACTCCAGGCGGATGGCCGCATCAGAGTCCAGGATCTGCTGGCCCTCGAGCTTTTGCAGCTCTGCTCGCAGCGCCTCGTTCTCGGACTCCAGCTCGTCGTAGCCGGTGATACCGGCCCACGCATCGCCCACCGGTTCGAACACCCTATCGGCGCCCGTACGAAGCGGCGAGATCAGATCGGAAATCGTCTCCTCGGTCCGCTGGAGCGGCTCGAATTCGCGGGCGTCCAGGGTCAGCAGGGTCGCAGAGCTGAGCAGAAGGAAGATGAGCGTGAACCGCGACCGCCCTATGCGGGTGCCCGTTGCCACGGGGCCGAACCGAGCGATCAGTCGTACGACGACGAGAAGAGGAGACCCTCTAGCGCGTCGAACTCCTCCAGCGACTGGCCCGAGCCTATGGCCACCGCGTGGAGAGGATTGGGCGCCAACCTCACCGGCATCCCCGTCTCTTCCTCGATCCGGGGGGGCATGCCGTTCAGCAGGGCTCCGCCACCGGCCAGAACAATCCCCGCCTCCATGATGTCGGCGGCCAGTTCGGGGGGGGTCTCGTCCAGCGTCACCTTGACTGCGTCCACAATGGAGCGAACTACCTCGGAAATGGCCTCGCGGATCTCATCGGTGGAGGTCACCACTGTCTTGGGAAGACCGCTGACCATGTCCTGGCCCCGGACCTCGGCATAGCGGTTCTCGCTGCCCGACCAAGCCGTGCCCAGCACGATCTTGACCTCTTCAGCGGTGCGGCTGCCGATGGTGAGGCTGTGCTCCTTCTTCAGGTAGGCGATGATGTCCTCGTCCATCCGGTCGCCGCCCATTCGAATGGACTGTCCGGTGACCACGCCGCCCAGCGAGATCATGGCCACCTCGGTGGTGCCGCCGCCGATGTCCACGATCATGCTTCCCGAGGCCTCCTGCACCGGAAGTCCGGCGCCGATGGCCGCGGCCATGGGCTCTTCGATTATGTAAACCGGCTTCTTGGCCCCCGCGGAGACCGCCGCCTCCTGTACGGCCCGCTGCTCCACCGGGGTGATGCCGGAGGGAACGCAGATCACCATTCGAGGCCTGATGAACCGGCCCGGGGACACCCGCTGGATGAAGTAGCGGAGCATCTTCTCGCAGATGTCGAAGTTGGCGATCACCCCGTCTTTGAGCGGGCGGATGGCCTGGATGTGGGCCGGTGTGCGCCCCAGCATCCGCTTGGCCTCCGAGCCCACCACCATGGGCACGCCCTCGTTGGTGACGGCCACCACCGAAGGCTCGTTTATGAGGATCCCCTCCCCTCGGACATACACCAGCGTGTTGGCGGTGCCGAGGTCGATTGCGACATCGCGGCCGACAATGCCGCTACTGGAAGAGAACCGCCGCTTCACCATGGCGCAAGGTTAGGCCAGTCGATCCCAAATCGCACACCGACCCCAATCTCAGGTCGGCAAGGAAATCGCACACCGGCAGTCGCTGTCTTGCGCATCACAGCTCGGGGAAGAAGATGGCAATCTCCCGCTCGGCGGAGGCGTTGCTGTCAGATCCGTGAACCAGGTTCTCGGTGACCTCTAGCCCGTAGTCGCCCCGAATGGTGCCCGGGGGAGATTCCAGGGGGTTGGTGGCCCCCATCATTGTGCGGACCACGGCGTATACGTCGTCGGGCCCCTCCACCACCACCGCCACCGAAGGCGAGCGGCCGATGAACGCCACCAAGTCGGGATAGAACGGGCGCTCCACATGCTCGGCGTAGTGCCGGGCGGCCAGATCGGCGTCGATGGTGAGCATGCGCATGGCCGCGATCCGCAGTCCCCGGGCCTCGAAGCGGGACAAGATGGCCCCCACCAGGCCGCGCTCCACCGCGTCGGGCTTGCACAAAACCAGAGTCCGATTCACCGATTGCCCCTCACTGATCGCGCTCCGCAGGTCATCACCGGGGGAACCCTACCTATCGGCTGCGGCCATGTGAAGGCGGGCTGCCCCGGCGGTGTACAGGGAGCCGGTTACCACTACTGCGTCCTCGTCGGTGGACAGCGCCAGCGCCCTGTCCACTGCTTCGGCGACATCGCCGGCGGTCTCGGCATCCAGTCCCCGGTTGCGGGCGGCGGCGGCCAATTCGGCGGCCGGCAGGGCGCGCGGCCAGTCGGGAGCGCAGCACACCAGCAGGTCGCAGCGGGCACCGGAGCCTTCGATGGCGTCCAGCATGGCGTCGGGATCTTTGTCGCGCATCATGCCGACAACCCACGTCACCTGGCCCAGCACGGTGAACTGGTCGGCCAGCGTCTCCGCCGACGCGGCCAGTCCGTCGGGGTTGTGGGCCCCGTCCACCACCACCAGGGGCTGTCGGGCCACCACCTCGAATCGAGCCGGGACTGCCACGTCGCCCAATGCGGCCAACACGTCGTCACCCAGCTCCTGGTCCACCAGGGCCTCGAAGGCGGCGATGGCCAGTGCAGCGTTCTGCCCCTGATGGGCGCCGAACAGGCTGACGTAGACATCGTCATAGCGGGCCCTGGGCGTGCGCACCGCGACCATTCGACCTCCCACCGCCGGGCGGTTCTCCTCCAGCTCGAAGTGCTGGCCGTCCACCAGCATCTCACCGGGCGACTCCGCCGCGGCGATGGCCACCAGGTCGGGCTCCATCGGCCCCAGCACGGCTATGGCCCCGGGATGGAGGATGCCCGCCTTCTCCCCCATCACCTCCTGCTCCCAGCCGGGCCGGCCGTCGGTGTGGTCGCGTCCGATGTTGGTGATCACCGCCACCTCGCTGTTCACCACATTGGTGGCGTCGAAGCGGCCCAGCTTGCCCACCTCCACCACCGCCAGGTCGACCGCCGAGTCGGCAAACCAGCGCAGCGCGGCCGCGGTGACCAGCTCGAACCACGAGGGCGGGGTGTCGACGCCACTGGCGGCCAGGTGGTCTGCCACCAGCCGCAGGTGGCTCAGGAGCTCGGCCAGCTCGGCGTCGCCGATGGGGTACCCGCCCACCGACATCCGCTCGTTGAGGCCGTCCACGTGGGGGCTGGAATACACCCCTGCGGTCATCCCCCACGCCCCGGCCAGCGCGGCGATCATGGCGCCAACCGAGCCCTTGCCGTTGGTACCGGTGATGTGGACGGCCGGATAGTCGGCTTGAGGGTCGCCCAGCGAGGCCAGCAGCTGGCGCATGGGCGCCAGGCTCAGGCCGTCGGTATCGCCGGCGGTGGCCTCCAGGTTGACGTGGCCGTCCAACCACGCCCGGGCCTCGGCCAGGGACGGGAAGCTAACTGGCCTGGCGGCGGGACCGGTCGGTTGAACGGGCTTTGGCCGCATTGAGCAGCTGAGGGGTTTCCTCGCCGCGGACGGTGTCGGCGCCGACCACGCATTGCACCACGTCGTCTCGGCTGGGCAGTTCGTACATGACGTCGAGCAGCACCTCTTCCAGGATGGCTCGCAGTCCGCGGGCGCCCGTGTTGCGGGTGAGGGCCAGCTCGGCCACCTCCGACAGCGCGTCGTCGTCGATCACCAGCTCCACGTTCTCGAACTCGAAGAACTTGCAGTACTGCTTCACCAGGGCGTTCTTGGGCTCCACCAGGATCCGGACCAGCATGTCGCGCTCGAGGTGGGATACCACCCCCACCACCGGCAGGCGCCCGATGAACTCGGGTATGAGGCCGAATTTGATCAGATCCTCGGGCTGCACCTGATTGAACAGTTCGCCGTGGTCGCGCTCGGTCTCGGTGCGGATGTCGGCGCCGAAGCCCACGCCCACATTGCCCACCCGGTTCTCGATGATCTGCTCCAAGCCGGCGAAGGCCCCGCCCACGATGAACAGCACATTGGTGGTGTCGATCTGGATGAACTCCTGATGGGGGTGCTTGCGCCCGCCCTGGGGCGGAACCGAGGCGGTGGTCCCCTCCAGTATCTTCAGAAGAGCCTGCTGCACGCCCTCGCCGGACACGTCCCGGGTAATCGAGGGGTTCTCGCTCTTGCGGGAGATCTTGTCGATCTCGTCGATGTAGATGATGCCGGTCTCGGCCTTCTTGACGTCGTAGTCGGCGGCCTGGATGAGCTTGAGGAGGATGTTCTCCACGTCCTCACCCACATACCCGGCCTCGGTCAGCGCGGTGGCATCGGCGATGGCGAAGGGCACATTGAGCATCCGGGCGAGGGTCTGGGCCATGAGCGTCTTGCCGCACCCGGTGGGGCCGAGTAGCAAGATGTTCGACTTGGACAGCTCCACCTCGGGGTCGGACGAGCCCATCTGAACCCGCTTGTAGTGGTTGTAGACCGCCACCGACAGGATCCGCTTAGCGTGCTCCTGGCCGATGATGTAGTCGTTCAAAAAGGAGTAGATCTCCTGGGGCTTGGGAAGCTCCTTGAAGCCGACGTCGGTGCCCTCGGCCAGCTCTTCCTCGATGATCTCGTTGCAGAGGTCGATGCACTCGTCGCAGATGTAGACGCCGGGCCCGGCGATCATCTTCTTGACCTGCTTCTGGGTCTTGCCGCAGAAGCTGCACTTGAGAAGCTCTCCCCCTTCTCCGAACTTCGCCACGGTCTTTGCTCCCCCCTACCGGATGGCCGTGATCGGGCCGGCGGACTCAACGGCGTCCCGCGACGAGATCACATCGTCGATGAGCCCGTACTCCTTGGCGTCCTCGGCGGTCATCACATAGTCGCGGTCGGTGTCCTGCTTGACCTTCTCCAAGTCTTGGCCGGTGTGGCGGGCCAGCAGCTCCTCTAGCTGGTCCTTGAGCCGCTGGATCTCCCGGGAGGCGATCTCGATGTCGGACACCTGTCCGGACGCTCCGGCGTAGGGCTGGTGGATCAACATCCGGGAGTGGGGCAGCGCCAGGCGCTTGCCCGGCGCCCCCGCGGCCAGCAGCACCGCGGCGGCCGAGGCGGCCTGCCCGAAGCAGATGGTGGTGATATCGGGCTTCAAGTACTGCATGGTGTCGTAGATGGCGAACATAGCGTTGATATCGCCGCCAGGGCTGTTTATGTAGAGGTTGATGTCCTTGTCGGGGTTCTCCGACTCCAAGTGCAGCAGCTGCGCGCAGATCAGGTTGGCCACCGTATCGTCGATGGGAGTTCCCAAGAAGATGATGTTCTCCTTGAGCAGCCGGGAGTAGAGGTCGAACGAGCGCTCACCCCGGTTGGTCTGTTCGACCACGACGGGCACCATGTAGTTCTGAGGGTTCATGTGGTTTGGCTCTCGGTGGTGTTGGGGGGAAGGTCAGACTCGTCGTCCGGGTTCAGGCTAGAGCGTTCGACGGGGTTTCCGTCGAGGTCGGAAATCTCGACCTGCTCCAACACCCATTCCCGGGTTTTGCGCATCTGCGCGTCTAATCGTACCCCCTTGAGGCTGCTTTCATCGTCAGCGAATACCGATGACTTGAGCTCGTCGACGGTCTGGCCCACCTGGGCGGCAAGGGCTGCCAGCTCGAAATCCACATCCTCATCAGCGGCTTCGATGGATTCCGCCACCGCCACGGCCCGCAGGGCCAAGTCGGTTTTCGCCTCTTGCAGAGCGGGCTCCCGCAGGCTCTCGGCCAGCTCTTCGGCGGTCTGGCCGATGGCCTCCAGGTAGCCGGCCATCTCGATGCCCTGGCTGCCCAGGCGCATCTCGAGGGTACGGAGGCGGTGCAGCACCTCGGCGTCCACCAAGGCCTCTGGAATGTCGTCGGTCACCAGTTCGGCGAGCTGTTCCCCCACTTGGCGGGCCAGCGAGTTCAAGGCGTTGGCCCGCTTGTGCTCGGCGATGTGCTCGGTGACGTCGGCCCGCAGCTCTTCGGCGGTGTCGAACTCGGAGGCCTCTTGGGCGAAATCATCGTCGAAGTCGGGCAGGATCGTCTCCTGCACCTCTTTGACCAGGATGCGGAACCGCAGAAGCCCGTCTTCGTCGGGGTCGGGATGCTGGGCGTTGAACTCCAAGATGTCGCCGGCCTTGGCGCCCCGGAGCTCGTTGTCAATCTCGGGCACCACGGCGCCTTGGCCCACCTCGTAGGCGTAGTCGTCCACGGTGAGGCCCTCCACCTCCTCGCCGTTGTAGGTGCCGTAGATGTCCATCGTCACGTTGTCGCCGTCGATCGCGGGCCGCGCCGCGGGGGCCAGTTCGCCGAACTGCTTGCGGAGCAGGTCGATCTGCTCGCTGATCTCCTCATCGGTGGGCTCGGGACTGGGCACCTCGGCCTTGAGCTGGTCGTAGCCGATGATGGTGATCAGGGGGCGGACTTCCACCACGGCGTCGAAACTGACCGGACCGTCCTCTGCCCCGCTGGTGATGTCGATTTCCGGGGCGGCGATTGCGTCGACGTCGTGGTCGACAACGGCCCGGGCATAGTACTCGGGCACCGCATCGCTGAGTGCCTCGCCCCGAGCGGCCTGCGGGCCCAGCCGGGCCTCCAGCACCCGTCGGGGCGCTTTGCCGGGACGGAAGCCGGGAAGGCGCACTTGGCGGGCGAGCTTGCGGAAGGCCTCGTCCAGCTTCTCCTCGAATTCCTCGGCCTCGATGTCCACCGACACCTTGACCCGGTTGCCCTCCAGCGCCTCGACTGTGCTCCTCACAGGGTCCGCATTTTACCGACGACCCCCTGAATCCTCGTGTCGTAGCCGGTGGTCACGGCGACTGGATATCATGAACGGCCAGCCCTGCGGGTGTAGTTCAGTGGTAGAACCCCAGCCTTCCAAGCTGATGACGCGAGTTCGATTCTCGTCACCCGCTCTCCTCGAAATCCCAGCGTGCCTGGGCCACTTCCACCACCAGGTCGGCCACCCAGGCCGATCCGGTCCGGTTGAGGTGGAGGCCGTCTTCTTGTCGAGCCCGCACGGGGCTGCCTCCCTCCGGCGGGGGGACGCTCTCCTGATAGTCCCCTCCGCCGCCGAATAGATCCCAGATGTCCACCATGGTCACATCGGGGCGGACGAGGGTCACCGGCTGGGAGATCTCGTTTATTAGCTGGTTCCCGGTGCTGAACGGCTCAGGCCGGGCGGGGGGCAAGCCCACCCACACCACATGGCGGTGGGGGGCGACAAGAGTGTCGAAGGTTATGTGCATCCGCCAGGCCCACTCGGATCGCCACTCTTCGGAGCCCGGGATCATCACCAAACCGTCGGCCGACTGCATGGCCTGCCAGTCGTTGCCTCCCATGAACAGCACCACCAGCTCGGGGTCGTGCTCATTTACGATCTCCAGGAACTCGGCCGGCCAATTGAAGAAGTCGGGCCGGGCCAGTCCGGTGCCGTTGCGGGAGTCCACCGTCACGTCGAGGAAACCGCCGTCGACTGCGCCGGCCAGGGCGTGGCCGGGATAGAACGCCTGGCTGTCGCCCGCCACATAAACACGCAGGGGGTGGTCGGGACCGACGGTGCGGATCTTGGCCGGGGGGAGCAGTTCGGTGTCCGCCGGGGGCAGCGGTATCAACGGCTTGCCGGCCTCGTTGAAGCCGATCAACAGGTCGGGGGAAGCCCCTGTAGGTCCGAGCTGCTCACTCGGAGGAGTGCTTCCTGATGGCGCGGGACTCCCGCCGGGGTAGGGGCTGGTCGCCTGGGGAAGGCCCTCGGCGGGAGTGGGAACTTCGACCGGTGCGGGGGTTTCAAAATCACTGGTGGGTCCGGGTTCTTCCGGCGATTCGGGAGCGGTTGTCGGCTGAGTTTGCCGGGGAGTCTCAGTTTGCGCGGGAGTGCCGGTGGCTGTGGGCGTCTCGGTTGCCGCCGATGCCGTCGAGGAGGGCGTCGGGCTTCCAGCGGACGGCAACTGCCGTTGCCGGGCCAGGCGGTCGGCCACCGCGGCGATGGTGTCAACCCTCTCCCCGGCGTCGGCACCCGCTCCCCTCACCTCGGAGATGAGGTCGTAGGGTCGGTTGAGGGCCAAGAAGTTGGAGGCCCGGTCCATCCCTTCGGCCACCTCCAGCCAGCGGTCGCGGCTCTCGCCCAGCGGCTGGCGTTCGGCGATGTCAACCAGCTTGCCGCTCACCAGGAGCATGGCCAGCACCAGACAGCCCACCACCGCCCCGGCGATCCTCGACACTCTCGGGGAGTCGTCTGTGGGTTGCCGTCCGTCCATGTCAGAACTGGAAGTAGATGTAGTCGGCTACCCCTTCGGGGCCGAGGGCGACAACCACCATGATCCACACTGAGAGGCCCACCGCAGTCAAGCCGACAGGGGCCCTCTCCAGCGTCTTGGACCCCTTCTCGGCCCAGGCCCGGGGGAACATCTGAGCCACAAGGGGGGCAACGATGGCCAGGGCCACCAGCGGGTTCAACAGATCAGGACCGGTGCCCCAGCCGGTGAACAACCGGGCCAGCACCTCACCGGTGCGGTCGAGGGCCTCGCTGTGGAACAGCACCCAGCCCAGGCACACGAAATGGAACACCAGGAACCTCCGCAGCCACAACCGTGCGGTGTCCGATTTGATCCACGGGCTCCCATTCCGACTGGTGGGGTTGGCCGGTGGCCGGGCGTCTCCGCCGTTGGCATCACCGCGCCAGCGCTCCGCCGCCATGCCGACCCCGTGGTAGACGCCCCAGATGAGAAACGCCCACGCCGCGCCGTGCCACAAGCCTCCCAGGGCCATGGTGATGAGGACATTGCGATACGTGGCCAGGCGTCCCCGGCGGTTTCCCCCCAGGGGGATGTAGAGGTAGTCGCGCAGCCAGCGCGACAGCGTCATGTGCCAGCGCCGCCAGAAGTCCTGGATGGAATCGGCGGTGTAGGGGACATCGAAGTTCTGGGGGAACCGGAACCCCATCAACAGGGCCACGCCGATGGCCATGTCGGTGTAGCCGGAGAAGTCGGCGTAGATCTGCACGGCGTAGCCGTAGATTCCGGCCAGCATGTCCAGGGCGCCGTGCTCTCCGGGGGCCGCGAAGGCGTCGTTCACCACCGCCCGGGCCAAGAAGTCGGCGATCACGACCTTCTTGAACATGCCCCGTCCGATGAGCTTCACCGCCTGGGCCACTTCTGCCCGATCAGGGCGCTTATCGGCATTCAGCTGGGGCAGGAACTCGGTGGCCCGCACGATGGGGCCGGCCACCAACTGGGGGAAAAACGACAGGTAGACGGCGAAGTCGAGCAGGTTGGCCTTGTCGGTGACTCCCCGGTGTACGTCGACCACGTAGCTGATGGCCTGGAAGGTGAAGAACGACACCCCAACCGGCAGGATGATGTCGAGGGCGGGACTGGAAATGCCGAAATTGCTCTCGAAGCTGTCGGTGAAGAAGTCGTAGTACTTGTAGAAGGCCAGCACGCCGAGCGAAAGCGTCACCCCGCCGGCCACCGCCGCCCGTCGGACCCAGCCGGCCGACGCCCGCTGGTTGATCTCTGCGGCCGCCGCGTTCCCCAGGGTCATGGCCACCAGAAGCAGCACGTAACGGGCGTCCCAGGCGGCGTAGAACCAGTATGAGGCTGCTAGCAGAAACAGCTTCCACGGAACCGGCCAACGCCGCAGTGCCCACGCCACCGGAAGAACCACGGCAAAGAACGCCGCAAAGGTAAAGGTGGGAAAAAGCACCGGCGCAAAGCTATCCGCGGCCAATGCCAGCCAAGAATTGCTAAGCGCCCCCGGCAGGATTCGAACCTGCGACCTGATGATTAGAAGTCATCTGCTCTGTCCGGACTGAGCTACAGGGGCGTGCTGGCGCTCTTGACGGCGCGAAATAAACGTATCAACCCGCCAGCGGGGGCTGGCGCGGGGTTTTCGGCAGCCTCTCCTTTTCCATCAGTGACATAGCTACCTCCTGGTCGAGGTGACCGGCAAAAGAGGGAATCTCACGGAGTAGGTGCGGGGCGGCTGGGTTAGATGCCGAGCAGGTCGGAGATAAGTTCTCGAATCTGGTGCAGGGCGACGGATCCGATGTTCGTTTCGGTTGTTTCGACGATGCGGTCAACGCTGATGGTGGTCGGGAGGTGGGCCTGGGCAACACCGAACCCGGTGATGTCGACCTCGCTCAGCCAACCTCGCTTAGTGGTCGTGCAGGGCACGACCGCGATCGCGTGCTGGCGGAACTCGAGCACTTCATCTGAGGTGACCACGATCGCGGGTCGGACGTACCCCGCCTCGCCCATCGCGGGTGTCCCGAAATCGCAGCGGACGACGTCACCGGCTCGCATCAGCTACATCACTCGCAGATGCATCGAGCACGGCCTCATCGCCAACATCAAGGGGGGCGCTTGCCAACTGGGCTCCGATGATGCGACGGCGCTCCCGCCGGATCATCTTCTCAAGCTGCGCATTGAACGTGAGCCCCTCGCGCTCTGCCAGCTGGCGGAGCGCATCCCGGTTCCGAACCGAAACCTTGATGGTAGTCGAATCAGGCATACCGCAGAGTATACCGATGCAGGCTCGTCCGCAGAGGTGGACGGACGCCGGTATTGCAGCATTAGAGGTAGCTTGGGGTGATGGCTGATGTTGAGATCCTGACTACTGCAGGTGGCGTTGCGTTTGTGCGGACGCCGGAGGAGCGGTTCTCGGGGATAGACGATTATCCCTACGAGCCGCGTTATGTGGACATTGATGGGCTGCGGATGGCTTATGTCGTGGCCGGGCCGGAAGGGGCGGATGAGGGCACGGGCACGGTGTTGCTACTGCATGGGGAGCCGACTTGGGGGTATCTGTACCGCAAGATGATTCCGCCGCTGGTGGCGGGTGGGTACCAGGTGGTGGTGCCTGACCTGATTGGGTTTGGGCGATCGGACAAGCCGGTGGAGCGATCGGCCTATACCTACAAGGGCCACGTGGTGTGGATGCGGGAGTTCTTGGCCGCCACCGCCGCGCAGCGGGGCGTGGGACCGCTGCATTTGTTTGGCCAGGACTGGGGCGGTCTCATTGGGCTGCGGGTGGCCGCTGAGAATCCGGATCTGATCGATCGGTTGATCTTGGCCAACACCGGTTTGCCCGAGGGGCAGTCGCCGGGGGCGGGATTCGAGTTCTGGCTCCAGTTCAGCCAGGACGTCGAGTTCCTCGACTGCGGCCGGCTGGTGGACAACGCCACCGCCACCGAGCTGAACGACGCCGTCCAAAAGGCCTACCGGGCACCGTTCCCCGAAGAGCTCTACATGGCCGGGGCCCGCCACTTCCCCATGTTGGTGCCGATCTCCCCCGACGATCCTGCGGTTCCCGCCAACAAAGCGGCTTGGGAGGTGCTAGAGCGCTGGACCAAGCCGGTGCTCACCCTTTGGGCCCCCGACGACCCGGTATTGGGCGGGGGCCAAGCGGCCTTCACCGAGCGGATCCCCGGCGCGGCGGGTCAGCCCCATGCCGAGTTCCGCCCGGCCAGCCACTTCATCCAAGAAGACCAGGGCCCCGACCTGGCCGAGGCCATCATCGGCTGGCTGGGTTAGTCGGACACAGCTTCGCAGGTAGCACCACGAAAGGAACCAGCATGGCAAGCACTGTCACATTGGAACGCCACGATGGGGATATCACCGCCATCACCCTCAACCGGCCCTTGGTCAGGAACGCCATAAACTCTGAGCTTGCCACCGAATTGGTATCCGCCATTGAGGATTCTCGAGATACCCGATGCGTCGTGATCACGGGGGCCGACCCGGCCTTTTGCGCAGGATTGGACCTTCGCAACCTCGGAGTGGAGTTGCTCGGAGACATGCCCGACTTTCTCGGGGCAGTGGCCAGCTGCGACACTCCGACTATTGCCGCCGTGAACGGGCCTGCGGTGACCGGCGGCCTTGAAATCGCGCTGGCCTGCGATTTCATCGTGGCGTCCGAACGGGCTCGATTCGCCGACACCCACGTCCGGGTTGGGGTCTACCCCGGTCCGGTGCTCGTAGACCTTCCCCGTCGGGTTGGCATGTCCAAGGCACGGGAGATGTCAATGACCGGTAATTTCATCGACGCTGAAGCCGCTCTTCGAATCGGGATGGCCAACCACGTTGTCCCCCACGACGAGTTGTTGCCTTTCGCCTTTGACCTGGCCGGGGCCATTGCCGAACAAGATCCGGCGATGATCGCCACCATGCGACGCGACTGGGACGAGACAGGTGGCCTCCCCTATCACGCGGCCCACGATCGCCATCGGGCCATCGCCCAAGAAGCGGGCTATGGCGTCGTCGAAAGCGACACGCTGGCAGCAAATGGGAGCGCCGTAATGGACCGAGCCCACCGCAACCTATAAGCCCGACAGCCTCCGCTGCCCTATGGACCTGCCGCCGGTGTGGCGTTAATTCCCTTCGAGCAAGTCCGATAAATCCCCCTACTTCTTCTTGGTGAAGGATTCGACAGTCTTGCGGACATCGTCGGTGGCAAACGACTCGGCTTCTGCTGACAGTGCGAAGGGCGCGACCAACCCGATGGCCTGCTGGACGTGTAGGTTGAGCGCTCGCTTGGTCTCCTGCACGGCTTGGCGCGGCTGAGCAGACAGGCGCTGCGCAAGCCCCATTGCCTCGGCCATGAGATCGCCATCAGGCACTACTCGATTGGCCAATCCGATTTCCAACGCGCGACTGGCCGGGATTTTGTCGCCGAGGAGCAGGAGTTCCTTCGCCTTGAGAAGACCCACCAACAGCGGCCATGCCACCGCGCCCCCATCGCCGCAAACCAGCCCGACGTTCACATGGGTATCCGCCAAGTAGGCACTTTCTGCCATCACCACCAAATCGCACGACAGCGCAACATTGCAGCCCAGCCCAATTGCAGGGCCATTCACCGCGGCCACTACCGGCTTGGGAAACGCTGCCATTTCGTCCATTAGCCTCCTTGCTCTGCGCAGCGATTGCCGCCGATGTTCAGGATCCTCGTAGTCCCTTATGAAGCCCGGGATATTCCCCCCCGCGCTGAAGATCCGGCCTGCACCGGTCAATACCACAGCATTAACTGCCCGATTCGTCTCCAGGTGGTACCAGACCTCTTGCATAGAGAGGTGGAGTTCATCCAAGAACGCGTTGCGCTTTTCCGGGATATTCATCGTCAAGGTGGCCACTGGCCCCTCATGTTCGATGAGCAGGGTTTCTGACGGCCTGTAAGGCATTCTCACTCCTCGAAGTCGTTAAACAATTGTACTCGTTGGCATGTCTTCCGACTCAGGGAAGCCAAGACCCACCATGATCCAAGTCGAGTCCAGAGCAGGGCGAGAGCAAAATGATGTGGCTGTCTACACCCGGCGCAACGACCAGTACATGTAGTCAGTCGAACAGATCAACAACGCCTCCCCCGAGGCTCTTTGCCAGCACCTTTGCATTCTCTTGCAGGTGGAGCCTCCACATGGTCTCGGCAGCATCGACATCTCCGGCCCGGACTAATTCGATGACTCGCTGACGGCCACGCCTTGTTCGCTGTTCAAGCCGAGACCCCGCTGGCTCGTGGTACTGCTCGACGTAGGCGACAGCCGCCGCTCGAGTCACATGTTCCAACATCGCAGTTACCAAGATCACCGTCTGGTTATCCGTCAACTCGGCCATGCGCAAGTTGAAGTCATTGAACCGTTCTGGATCCTCGGGCACCCAGGCATCGCTGCACATTTGGAGCTCGCGGGAGATGGTGACGCGATTGCGCCGGCCAGCCAGCATTCGAGCCGTCGGCGCCTCGACAACGACCCGAGCTTCGAGCACGTCGGCCAAGGTTGTGTCCCGATGCTGGAGAACGATGCTGGCAGCCCGAGCTACCGCCTCTGCCGACGGTTCCATAATCCTGGCACCCCCGCGGTATCCCCGACGGATGGTGATCAGGCCCTCTGACTCAAGAATGCGGTAGGCCTCGCGCATCGTGGGGCGGGAGATCGAGAACTCCTCCATAAGGGCGCTTTCCGACGCCAGAGCATCACCCTCGCGCAAATCGCCGGAAACAATCTGGCGCCGGATGCGCCCGGCGACTATCTCAGCTGTCTTCGGTACTCGGATATTGGTCGTCTTTGCGTTCATTGAGACTCGGCTGGACACAATCCCAGAAAAATACGGTTGGTGAGAGCTCAGGCCGAGATCACTTCGGCGGCGCGAGACGCCATCGCCATCATTGGTCCGTTAAGGTTTCCGGCCACCATAGTAGGTAGAACCGAACAGTCCATTACGCGCACTCCTTCCACCCCGCGGACCCTCAGCTTGCCGTCTACAGGATCGGCCTCTTCAGGCCCCATGGCACAAGTAGCAACCGCGTGGTAACCGCAGAAGCCGCGCTCAAGGGCAAGGTCGACCAAGGTGTCAGGATCATCCACATTGGAGCCCGGAAACGTCTCGTGCGAGATCAGACCCGCTATGGGTTCGGCGGTGAAAATCTCCCGCAGCTTGGAGAATAAAGCCAGTCCAGTGCTGCGGTCGTGATCGGTGTCGTAGTAGTTGGCCACGACATGAAGGGGGGCGTCGGGGTCTGAGGAGGTGATCTCAACGGCTCCCTCCGAATTGGGCCGCAACACATAGCAGATCGCCTGCATGCCCGGCTTGGTCTCGATCGTGGGCTCCTCCCCTGGCTTTTGCTCTTCTACCGTCCATGAGGCTGCCAGCAATTGACCATCGGGGCGAGGCTGGCTCGGGTCGCTCTTCATGAATCCGATGACTTCATAAGACGGAGCGGCCATGATGCCCCTTCGAGAAGCCAGGTACTTGATTCCTTCAATGTTTTGGCGGAACTTGCTGCCGAGAACTCTGTTGACTCCCCCTTCACCCGCCAGGCGTTGCGTGATTACGAAACAACGATGCTCAACCATCCGTCGCCCGACATTCGGGGCGTCCACTCGCACATCCACTCCAGCATCGCGGAGCACATCGGCGGGGCCGATCCCGGAATGCTCGAGAAGTTTTGGGGTGGCCAAGCTCCCGAGCGACACAATCACCTCTGCGCTTACCCGCACTTCGCTGGCCGATCCACCCGACTCCAGTTCGACGCCCACGACCCGATCGCCGTCAAACAACAGTCTGTTGGCCCGGGCATCTGTTTGCACGGTTAGGTTCGGTCGGGACATCACTGGGCGCAGGAAGGCATGGGCCGAACTCACTCGACGCCCCTTGGCGATGTTGGCCATGGTATGCCCAATTCGCTGCTCATCGGTCTCGTTGTAGTCGTCCACCGCTTTCATGCCCACTGTTGCACTTGCAGCAATGAATGCCTCCATGAGGGGGTCTGGCTTGCTGACCTGAGAAATCCCCAGGGGGCCGCCCACTCCCCTAGTAGCTGTCGCACCCAGGTGGTTGTCCTCTATCGCCACGTAGTGGGGCAGGATCTTCTCCCACGACCAATCGGAGCTGCCAGCGGCCTCCGCCATTGCATCCCAGTCCGGCGCGGTGCCCCGGTTGTACACCAAGCCATTTACTGCGCTGGACCCGCCGAGGGTCTTGCCCCGCACCCACATCTCCACACGGTTGGTAGGGCCAAAGGGATCGGTCGGATAGAACCAGGCGTACTTCTCGTCGCCGAGCAGCTTGGCGAACCCCTTGGGAATCTTGATCATCGGGTTCCTGTCGGCCGGTCCTGCCTCCACCAACAGCACCTTGCGCTTTGGGTCGGCAGACAGTCGATTGGCAAGCACACACCCCGCCGAACCAGCCCCCAAGACGATGTAGTCGTACGATGTCATTAAGCCCCCTTGTGGCCCCAATGGCCTCGCTGTCGTGTCGCAATTGCCGACAGGTTGCCTCTTGCAATCTGCTCGACACTATCAAACCTGTCATTGGAGCCTAGAAGGCCGCATCCGACCCCGACCCTATTCCCATCCTGTGGTTACGATGTCAAACATGGTTGAAAGCGCCACTCCTGTTGCCGCTCGATTTGTGGGGCAGTCCGTCCAGCGCAAAGAAGACAAGCGCCTCCTCACTGGACACGGTTCGTATGTGGACGACATCGCTGTGCACGGATTGCTGCACGGGGCTTTCTTCCGAAGCGATGTGGCCCGGGCCGCCATAAGCAGCCTCGACACCAGTGCAGCCGAAGCCCTGCCTGGGGTTATAGCTGTGTTCACCTGGCAGGATTTCCACGAGAAGTTCGGTGAGTCCTACCATGCCATGCTGGGTGAGGAGCTCGTGGTCCCTCCGCCGTTGGCAATTGCCGACGTTCGGCATGTAGGCGACCCCATCGCGTTCGTCGTGGCTGAGAGCCGCTATTTGGCTGAAGACGCCTGCTCTTTGATCGAAGTGGACTACGACGCCCGGCAGGCCGTGTCCGACTACCGGACCGCGGCGGAAGACCCCAACGTGGTCCACGCCGGATGGGGACTTGAGTCCAACGTGATGGTGGAGGAGCCCTTCATGGCGCTCAATGCCGACCTCGATCAGGTCTTGGCCGAAGCAACCCACGTAGCGGAGGCCACAATCGAGCAAAACCGCTATGTCTGCGTGCCGATGGAGGGCCGAGGCATCATCGCTGACTGGCATCCCGGCCGACAAGAGTTGGACCTGGTGGTCTCGTGCCAAAGCGTACACGAGACCCGTAACTATTTTGCCCGCTATCTCGGGATTCCCGAAGGCAGCGTTCGGGTCACCGCCCGCGACGTCGGGGGAGGATTCGGACAGAAGATGTTCGTCTTTCGGGAGGAGTGCGCTGCGGTTCTGGCTTCGAGGCTCCTGGGGCAACCGGTCAAATGGATCGAAGACCGGTGGGAAAACCTGGTGGCCGCGCCCCACTCTCGCAACGAGATCGGCACGGTGAAGGTGGTCGTAGACGACGACATGGCCATTCAGGCGATCACCATCGACCACACCGCCGATGTGGGGGCTTATCCCGCCGTGCCCGCCATCATCGATCCAGGACTACTTCCCGGCCCCTACCGCATTCCCCGCTTAGGCTTCTCCATGAAGCTGGTGTGGTCGAATACCATGGGCAAAGGCGCCTATCGAGGGCCGTGGATGTTCGAGACCACGGCCCGGGAAATGGCCATCGACGTCGCCGCCCGGCAAATCGGCATCGACCCCATCGAGTTGCGGCGCAGGAACTTGCTGCGCAGCGACGAGTTGCCTTTCACCAATCCGGCTGGCCAGGTGTTCCAGGAGATCACCCCGCTTGAGACCCTTGAGCAGGCGCTGGAGATTCTGGATTTCGACGCATTCCGACAGGAGCAGGCCGAGGCCCGGGCCGAAGGCCGTCTTCTCGGCTTGGGCGCCAGTTGCTACGTGGAGCCCACGTCGATGGCTGCGCCAACACTGGCCACAGAGGGGGCGACCATCAGAATCGAGGCCAGCGGCAAAGTTGTGGCCTTCATGAGCACCACCTCCCACGGTCAGAGCGTTGAGACCACCATGGCCCAGGTCATCGCCGACACGATCGGCGTCGACTACGACGACGTGACCATAATCCAGGCCGACACCAATTCGACGCCTTACGGACCTGGCACCGGGGGAAGCAGGACCGCGGTCATCGCCGGTGGCGCTGCCCACAACGCCGCCTTGGAGGTGCGGGATAAAGTCCTGAAGCTGGCAGCCCATCAACTGGAGGCCAATCCCGACGACCTCGTCATCGAAGCAGGAGTCGTCTCGGTGAAGGGGACGCCGGCCCGGTCGACGACGCTGGAAGAAATCGCCAAGAACGCCTATCGGTTCGCCGAGACTCTCCCGGCTGATTTGGACTCCAGTCTGGAGGCCACGGTCCGATTCCGGCCGTCGCGCCTGCCCACATGGTCGAACGCCGCGCACTTGTGCGTCATAGAGGTCGACCGAAAGAGCTGGGTGCCGCGCGTCCTTCGGTACATCGTGTCGGAAGACTGCGGACGCATGATCCACCCCAATGTTGTGGAAGGGCAGATCTTCGGCGGCGTGGTCCAGGGAATCGGCGGAGTCCTGTACGAGGACTTCACCTATGACGCCAGCGGCAATCCGCTGACCACCACCTTCATGGACTACCTCCTGCCAACTACCACTGAAGTACCCGATATTGAGGTCGGCCACGTCCAAAGCGAGTCAACTACGAACCCCGGCGGATACAAGGGCCTCGGGGAGGGTGGAGCGATCGGTTCTCACGCCTGCGTGGCCAACGCGGTCGGCGATGCCTTGGCGCACCTGGCCGTCAACGTGACCCGCACCCCGCTCGGCCCCAACGACATTTTCGAGCTGGTGCAGGCCGCGGGGGCAGCATGACAGGGCACAATGCAACCTCAATCCGTCTCAGGAGGTTAGCTAGTGGCTAGGGGTCCCGATCCTGAGGCGAGTTTGGCGGAAACCGCCCTCGCATTTCGGTCTTGGCTTGCCGAACGCCATGACGAGTTCGCCCCTTACCGAGAGGAGTATGCCGAAGAACTGGCCCGAGAGGTCGAGCGCTATCGCCCCTTCCAGCGACTGTTGTGGGACGAAGGCTGGACCAAGCTGGGGTGGTCCCCCGAGTTGGGAGGCCTTGGAGGCTCTTCGATGCACCGATCGGTGGTGGCCGAGGAAATTGCCGCGTCTGGTTGCGTGAATCCCGAAATACTGGCCGCCATCGAGATCGTGGCTCCGATGCTGGTTCGCTTTGCTCCCCATCTCGCCGCCAAGCACGTTCCCGCAGGAATGCGTGGAGACGAGATTTGGTGCCAGGGATTCTCCGAACCCGACGCCGGGAGCGACCTCGGCTCATTGCGCACTCGGGCGATTCCAGACGAAGGCGGTTTTCGGATCAACGGGCAGAAGATGTGGAGCAGCAACGGCGCAGTCTCGTCATGGTCGTGCGTGCTGGCCCGCACCGGTGATCCCGACAGCGGCTATCGGGGACTCACCATGTTCTGGGTTGATCTTTCCTCCCCGGGGGTGCGAGTTGTACCCACGGAACTCGGCAGCGGACGTAGCGACACGGCCGAAATCTTCCTAGACGACGTGTTCGTTCCCAACACCCACGTAGTCGGCGAGGTCGGCCAAGGGTGGACCGCGGTGATGCACTTGTTGCAATTCGAGCGGGGTGCCTACGCCTGGGAGCGTCAAGCTACGATGCACACCCAACTCACCGAGCTGCTCACCGATCACGGCCAAAGTCTGGGTCCCCAGAGCGATGAGACGGCCGGAAATGCCTACTTGGCCTTATTCGCCCTGCGCTCCCAGGTCCGTGACACCATCGAAAGGCTTTCGATTGGCGAAGAATTGGGGCCGGAAATATCGGTGGACAAGATATTGATGAGCACTGCCGAACAGACGACGACCGAGTCGGCCCGCAAACTCCTCTACCCCCGCTTGGAGCTGGCCGACACATCTGATGAATATGCCCAACTATGGCGCCGCCGTTGGGCGTACTCGCGGATTACCACCATCTACGGCGGGGCCATAGAGGTTCAACGAGACCTTGTGAGCGAACGACTTCTCGGACTTCCCAGGGGGCGGTGATGAGCTTCGACCCAAGCGAGCTTGAACTCGTTCGCTCATCGCTTCGCCACACCATCGATTCGAGCGAACCGGCGGTGGTTTTGGCCTCGTTGATCGCCGAGGGGTGGAACGAGCTTGTCGAAACCGATCCCGCTGCCGCCGTCACCGCGCTATGCGAGCAGGCCGGCGCGGCCCGATCAGCCGCACCAGCGCTCGACCTGGCCATGCTTTGGGGTGCCGGTATCTGTGCCGACTCGGAAACAGCCGTAATCGTGGACGGCCTGGCCACCGCGTCTGCCGAACAGGCGAATCGATTCGTCTGCATCAGCGAGGATGGAGTTTCCACAGTCGACGGCGCAGCGGTCGAGCTTCAACCCGCCGGGGGACTTGATCCCGCACTTCAAATGAAGGAGGCGACGATCTCCGATCCCAATCCCTCCATCATCGGTGACGCAGGGGGCGCAGCCCGGGCCATTGCCGCCGGACGCCGGGGGCTGGCATCGCAGCTGGTGGGCGCCAGCGAGCAGATGCTGGACGACACGCTCGCCTACGTGTCAGAACGCCACCAATACGGCAGAGCCATCGGTTCGTTTCAGACAGTCAAACACCGGCTCGCCGATGTGAAGGTGGCTATCACCGCAGCCCGGGCCGGGACCCGCACCTCCTGGGAGCACGCCGACACCCCCGACGGAGAGATCTTGGCGATGGCGGCCAAGTGCCTTGCGGGCCGGGCCCAGGAGTTGGCCTCTGTCCACTGCTTCCAAGTACACGGTGGAATCGCGTTCACTGCGGAGCACGGCTTTCAGAACTGGGTTCGCCGAGGGTTTCTTCTCGACCTTCTGCTCGGTGGCCACGAAGCACTCGCCCGAGAGATCGGACAGCGAATAATCCAGCAGCGATCCCTCCCTCGCGCGCCGCAACTCTACTAGTTGCTCGACTGCAAAATCGGGAGCCACATGAGGAACCGGTCCCAGAGCTGGACTCGGGTATCGGCAAAATTGTGCATGTGGGCCATGTTCGGGACGACAACCGTGGTGATGTCGGGCGATGCCGGGTATGCGGCGGGCTCGCCTCGGGGATCTGCCGAAACGTCGATCTCGCCAAAGGCCAGAAAGACGGGCACGTCGATCTGGTCGGCGAAGGGCTGGGCCAGCCCCGGGGTCATTCCATCGACGCCCGAATAGCGGGGTATGAGCGTAGCGCAATGTTCCTTGTCGTAGTTGAACAAGTCATCGGGCACATCAAGGACATGGAAGATTCCCAGGAAATTCTCCCGCGGAGCGCCGCTGTACATCGGCAGTTCGTCGACCCCCGAGGTCTTGGCATTGGCTTCAAGAATCCACTCGCGCCGTTCTTGGGCTGACATAGAATCCCAATCCGGTTGATCGCGAATGTTGGCAATGACCAGCGGTGATGCGCCGAAGATCCCAACTGCCGGATAGTCGGCGTACTTGCCCTGCTGGATCATGGTGATGAAACCGCCCAGGGATTGCCCGATGCCAACATATGTGGGGTTTACCAGCGCGGGCAGCTCTTCCAGCAATGTGCCGGCTTCGAGGCCATTTCTCATCGCGAGGTATGCCGTGTGGGCCGCGTCGGCCTGCACTTCAAGCCCGATGAAGTCGCCGTCGGCCGGCCGAGAGCTGTCGCCACCTCCGAAGTAGTCCATGGCCATGAAGACCACTCCCCTCTCTGCGAGGTACTCGGCTTTGCTGTAGCCCGTGCGGCCGGGGGGCTGAAGATCCCAGTATCGGCGATGGTAGGTTCCGCCCGGCGTGGCCAGGATCACCACTGGATCAGCCGAGACCGCCTCGGCATCGAACACCGCGGTCACGGTCAGGTCGCCCTCGTCGCGGTGCCCTTCCGGGAGCCCGCTTCGCACGTCGATGGCCAGATCCCTTTTGGCTACCCCCATGTCTGGTTCCTCCTGACTCAAGTCTGTGCGGACCACCATGGTGGACAGCAAGCCGCAGTCCCCGCCGGTCTGGCAGAGGTGATGGTCCGTGCCACTTGCAGTTGCGCGGACAATAGTAGTGTGCATGTCCTTTCGCGTCGGGCTCAACCCTTGAGGTACTGTCCGAATTGGGCAAGGCCGTGGCGAACTCGAAGGTGCCGTGGGCCCAAGGAGATCGAACATGAGCAAGCCAGGACGCCTGCACGAGCGAGCGGCACTTGTGACCGGTGCCAGCCGGGGCCTCGGCAAGGCCATCGCCGTGGCTATCGCGGCCGAGGGTGCCGCGGTGGCCGTGGTGGCCCGCAGCGAATCGCAGTGGCATGAGCGCTTGCCGGGCACCATTCACGAAACAGTCCACGAAATTGAGGCAAAAGGCGGTCGAGCCGTGGCCGTTGCCGCCGACCTCTCGGAGCTCGAACAGGTCGAATCTGCGTTCGAGGCGGCCAAACAGGCGTTGGGACCGATCGACCTCCTGGTCAACAATGCCGCTCTCACAGTCCCTGGCCGCCCGCCCCGCAACGGCGAGCCGAGATCCAAGTCTGGGCCCCGACCCAACACGACGAAACCTACCGCTCCATTTGGCTCGGTCCTGACCTTCCCCCTGAGCGGCTTGCAGCGGCATCTGGCTGTCGGGCTCTTCGCTAGCTACCGACTGATGCAGCTCGCGCTCCCAGACATGATCGAATGCAGCCAAGGAGCGATCGTCAACATCAGCTCGGCCGCGGGATTGATGCCCGGGCCTGGCCCATACGAATCGACCGGAAATCCTGGACCAATCGCCTACGGGGGCAACAAGGCGGCGCTGCACCACCTCACTCAGTGCATTGCGGTTGAAATGCAGCCCCATGGAATCCCGGTTAATGCGCTGTTGCCGTCGGCGGCCATCATCACCCCCGGCAACCAGTACGCCATGCCGAACAACACCGACTGGGCCAGCCCTGAAGACTTCGCTGAGGCCACTATCCGGGTATTGCTGGCCGACGCGTCAGAAACCACCGGTCAGATCCTGTGGGACCAAGACGTGCTCCATCCCGAACTCGGAGTGCGCGGATGGCTTGGCCCGTGACTCTGCTCCGATTCGAAGGCCAGGTTGCGGTAGTCACCGGCGGAGGGACCGGCATCGGCGCGGCCCACTCCCGTCTCTTGGCCCAGCGCGGCGCTGCGGTGGTAGTCAACGACTTGGACGCTGCCGCGGCACGATCGACGGTTGAAGAAATCAACCGGTCGGGCGGCACCGCCGTGGACCATGCCGGGGACATTTCTACCGAGCAAGGCGCTTTTTCGCTGATCTATGCCGCGTTGGGTGAATTCGGGTGCCTAGACATCGTGGTGAACAACGCCGGAATGCTCCGCTCAATGCCCTTCGAGGAGTTCACCGCTGATCTCTGGGATGCCGTCATTGCGGTCAACTTGCGAGGCACCTTTCTGGTCACCCATGCCGCGTGGCCCCATCTCATCGACCGGGGCGGCGGCCGCATTGTTTGCACGACATCCAATTCCGGATTGCTAGGCACGCCGAAGTCGAGCGCCTATGCCACAGCGAAGGCAGGCGTATGGGGACTCACTCGGGTTCTCGCTCTAGAAGGGGCCGAGCATGGAATCGGTGTCAATGCAATCGCTCCCCTTGCCTACACCACTATGTCGGCGCAGTCGACGGTGGCGCCCGAGTCATGGCGCACCGGGGAAGGCGACGACTGGTCGCGGCGCCTCGACGTTGGGCACGTCGCAGCAACAATGGCATGGTTGGCCCACCAGGACTGCACCCTGACGGGACAGGTGTTGAGCACCGCCGGAGGCCGGGTTGCCCGCTTCGCGCTGAGAGTCACCGAGGGGTTTGACCGCGAACATCTCACCCCGGAGGACGTGAGAGACCATGAATCGGAGTTGCTGGTCGACCAAGACGTGGGCGTCGAATACCGAACAGGGGCCGAAGAAGGACGCGCACTACACCATCGCTTGATCCGAGGCAAGAAGTAGCTGTGGACCTTTCTCTTCCCCCCGAAGCAGAGGAATTCCGAGCCGAGATTCGAGAGTTCCTGAGCCAGCACTTGCCCGAAGACTGGCGGGGACTAGGCACGCTCGACCAAGCCGAGGCCAAGGCATTTGTCGACGAGTGGCGTCGTACTCTCGCCCATCATCGGCTGATCGGAATCACCTGGCCTGAGGAGTACGGTGGCCGAGGACTGAGCAGGATTCACCAAGTGGTGCTGGCCGAGGAGTTTGCCCGAGCGGGGGTGCCGGTCTACCGGAATGCCGACACCACCAGCGTCAAGATGCTGGGCAACACATTGTTAATGTGGGGGACCGAAGAGCAGAAGCGCGCCTTCATTCCCGGAATCGTGTCGGGCGACGCCACCTGGGTGCAGGGCTACAGCGAGCCCGGTGCCGGCTCCGATCTGGCAAGCCTGAGTCTTCGCGCCGTGCAAGACGGCGACCAATGGGTGCTCAACGGCCAAAAGATATGGACGTCGCGGGCATTGGACGGCACTGGCATTTTCACCCTGGCCCGCACCAATACCGATGCCCCCAATCACCACGGAATCTCATTCATACTCTGCGAGCTGCCGAATCCCGGTATCGAAATCCAGCCGGTCCCCACCAGCGTCGGCGACAGCGAGTTTTGCCAGGTGTTCTACACCGAAGCCCGAGTGCCGGTGGCCAATACGGTAGGGCCCATCGACCAGGGCTGGAAGGTGGCCAACAGCCTGCTAGGGCTCGAGCGGGGCGAGGAGGCAGCAACCAATCCAATTTTCTTCAGTGCCGAACTCGACCGAGTGGTCCAAATGGCTCATGACGCCGGGCGGTCAGAAGACCCGGTAATCCGCGACCGCCTCGCCTGGTGCTACTCCAAAGTCGAGATCATGCGCTTTCTGGGATATCGAATTCTCACCCAGGTTGTAAAAGGAGCTGAGATCGGACCTGAGGCATCTATCTCCAAGCTGTATTGGAGTGAGTATCACAAGGTGGTGGCCGATTTGGCCATCGAGATCCTCGGTGCCCGAGCGATGGTCCGAGAAGGCCGTCGGCCATTCAAGCAATTCCGCACCGACGAGCCGGGAGCAGCCAACTCCACCAACTCTTGGATCGACGTATTGGTCATGAACGCACAAAGCGGCACCGTCTATGCCGGTACTAGCGAAATCCAACGTAACATCATTGCTGAGAGAATCCTCGGGCTGCCCCGCGAACCCCGTCCCACCTGAGAATGCTGACCGTCGGAGTGAACATGGCGACCGGTCAACTGCTCATTCCCAGCGAAATACCGGCGACCGCTTTTCGACAAATGCCAGTCTGGCCTCATCGCTATCTGCGTGGCGCTTGATGCGCTGGGTGTAGTCCTGCTCGGTCCGGTACCCCTCAGCCAATGACTTGTCCTCCACTCGATTAGCTGACTCTTTGGCCAGGCGGACCGCAATCGGGCTCTTCGATGCGATCACGCGGGCCAAATTGAGCGCCTTGTCCATTAGCTGGTCGGGCTCAACCACCTCTTCGATGCCGCCGCGGCGGTAGATCTCGTCGGCTGTCACAAATTCCCCAGTAAGAAACATCCTCTTGGCCAGAAAAGGCCCGCAGAGACGCTGGGCGTGGCGAACACCCCCCAGAACTCCCACGTTTATCTCGGTAAGCGCGAATGAGGCCTCAGTGGTCGCCACCACCATGTCACAGGATGCAACCATTGCCACCCCCGCGCCGATCGCCATGCCGTGGACTGCGGCGATCACCGGGGGCCCACAGGTATAGATCGACTCAAAGCATCGGCGGGGCATCAGTCCCGCGTCCACCTGCTCACGAGCGTCGCCCTGCGGAGCGCCATCTTCTGGGCGGCCGTCGGGGCGAAAGCGCCGGGGCGAGTCGTTTAGGTCCACGCCAGCACAGAAGACCCGAGCACTTGGAAGCGCTCTCAAGACGATGGCCGATGCCTCCCTCCCCGCGCTGAGAAAAGCCATCGCCTCGGCTATTTCGTTGAACGTCTGTCCATCGAGGGCGTTGACTGGGGGACGGTCTATGGTGACCACTGCTACCCGATCGTCGATTTCAATGTGGACATTCTCCATGAGGGAAGCTCCTTGTCATTCTTGGTGCAAAGTGATCGGATTCGTGCCTAACGCTGGAGAGGGCGTCGCTGAAGCTGGGCCAACAGCGGCTGGCTATAGGCCACATTGCCAGTCAGGCTTAGCGGCCCTGCGCACAGGGCCAACGCGGCCTCGGCCATGAGCGAGACGTCCTCCAGGTTGAATTTGTTCACCAGGTCGTGGGTGCTGGCACCGCTGGTGGCCACGTTGTCCCACGGTGCCAGCGAATTGACCCGAACCCCATCGGGGTAGAGCTCCGAAGCCAGGGTTGTCGAGAACCGGTCAAGGGCGGCCTTGGCCATGCTGTAGGCGGAAAACCCCCACTCCCTCTCAACCGGGTCGAATGGAGGACCCTGCGAGTGGATTCCGGCCCGACTGGAAATATTGAGGATCCAGCCTTCGCCGCACTCGATCATGCCGGGCACAACGAACTGGGCCAGCTCATAGGGGGCGCGAACCTGCACCTCGAACATCAACCGCCAACGCTTCTCGGTGAACTCGGTGAACGGCATGTAGTAGGTGATGGCGCCGTTGTTGACCAAAATGTCTACTGGTCCGAGTTGCTCGACGGTTTGCGAAACCAAATTGCTTCGGTCCTCGGCCAGGTTGAGGTCAGCTCGGACGGCCACCGCTTTTCCTCCGGCGCTGGTTATGCGTTCGACCGTCTCGGTGAGCGAACCCTGGTACTTTTCGACCGGGGTCAATGTCCGGGCCGAACAGGCGACACGGGCACCGGCCTCTGCCAGCCGTTCCGCTATCGCCGCCCCGATGCCGCGACTGGCCCCGGTGACGATCGCGACGCGCCCCTCGCATTCACGGTTGCTAGCGATCGTCATTTGTCCTCCCGGAGCCGGCTGCGCCCACTGCGAAATAGTTCAACAAGTTGATAGTATCCCCGTGACTCCCCACGGATCGCCGACAGCCCCGAACCGGCCACCGTCCTAGGTTGGCCACCAGCTCACTGGAAAGGAATCACCCCATGACCGACGCTTGGATCATCGACGGAGCCCGCTCCCCTCGAGGAAGGGGCAAGTCGACCGGCTCCCTGCACAACGTCCACCCCCAAGAGCTGTTGGCCCAAGTGCTCAATTCCCTCGCCGACCGCAACGGGATCGACCGCAACGATGTGGACGACGTGATCGTGGGAAATGGGGCATCAACTGGTGATCATGGTGCTTGCATCGGGCGAATGGCGGTGCTGGCCGCCGACTGGCCCGTGGAAGCGCCCGGCATCACGCTCAATCGATTTTGCGGATCAGGCCAACAGGCCGTCACATTCGCAGCCATGGGCATACAAGCGGGACATCAGCGCTTAGTGGTCGGCGGTGGCGTCGAGTCGATGTCGCGCTGGGAAAGCGACGATGCCCCACCTGACTTCACCTCGGGCAATGTGGCCCTGCGAGAAAAGTTTCCCCTGGTCCCTCAAGGCATCTCGGCCGATCTGATCGCCACTCTCGAAGGATTCAGCCGAACTGATGTTGACGAATTCGCGGTCGAGAGTCAGCGGCGAGCCGCTGTGGCCATCGAACAAGGCGCATTCGACCGTAGCGTGGTGCCGATCGTCAATCCTGACGGCTCAGTTGCGCTCGACCACGACGAGCATCCCCGCCCCGGCAGCACCCTTGATGGCATGTCCGGGCTCAGGCCATCGTTCGAGGCCATGGGCCAGCACGTCTTCGAGGGCTATGACGAGAGCTTCGACGACATGTGTCGACGCGCCTATGCCCAGGTTGAGCGAGTGGATCACGTCCACCACGCCGGAAACTCCTCCGGGGTCGTCGACGGCGCCAGCGCGGTTCTCCTCGCCCATCCCGACTATGCAAAGTCCCACGGTCTCCAACCCCGGGCCCGCATCGTCATGAGCGCAGTAGCCGGCGCCGAACCGGTGATCATGCTCACCGCTCCGGGTCCGGCCTCCCAAAAGTGTCTGGAGCGGGCTGGCATGTCGGTAGGGGACATAGACCTGTGGGAGATCAACGAGGCTTTTGCGGCTATTCCGCTCAAGACCATGCGAGACCTCGACATCGATCCCGAAAAGGTGAATGTGAACGGTGGGGGGATCGCGCTGGGCCACCCAATCGGCGCCACAGGCGGCATGCTTATTCAGACTGCGCTCGACGAACTCGAGCGCTGCGACCTCTCTACTGCCCTCGTCACAATGTGTACGGGCGGTGGTATGGGCACAGCCACCATCATTGAACGAATCTGACCGTGGACAGCCGAACCAAACCCAACTACCCCCCCTCCGATGAACTCCTGCGAGATCTCGATGACTACGGGGTACTCTCGCTCACATTCAATCGGCCCGAGCGCAACAACGCCTGGACTTGGGATCTTGAGTTTGCGTTTTTCGGTTCGCTGATCGCGGCCGCCAACGATCCCGCTGTCAGGGTCATCGTAGTCACCGGGGCCGGCAAGAGCTTCTGCCCGGGGCTGGACATGCAAGTCCTCTCCCAATCGGCACAAGGCGACAAGTCCGGTGGCGCTATGCGGCGGTGGCCAATGACCACGGCTTTGCGAATCCCCAAGCCCATCGTAGGGGCCATAAACGGCGCCTGCGCAGGCATCGGATTCATCCAGATGGCATGTTGCGATGTGGTTTTTGCGGCCAATACGGCCAAGTTCACCACCGCATTTGCGCGCCGCGGTCTCCCCGCCGAAAACGGCCTTTCGTGGTTGCTCCCCCGCCTGATCGGCACCTCCAAGGCCATGGACCTGCTGTTGAGCGGCCGCGTCTTTCTTGCCGATGAGGCCGAGAAACTCGGCTTGGTCAACTGGGTGGTCAAACCCCATGAACTCGTGGACCGGGCGTTCTCCTACGCCCGGGAAATGGCTAGTAGCTGCTCGCCGGCATCGATGGCCCACATCAAACGGCAAATCCTGGACGATTGGGAACACACCGCTGAGGAAGCTCGAATGCGGGCCTTGGTCTACACATCGGAAATGGGGGTGCATCCCGACATGAAAGAAGGCGTCATGAGCTATCAAGAACGCCGGCCCCCCCAATTCGACGGCTTCGCCGCCGGCTTGCGTGTGCCCAAGTCCATCAACGGCTGATCGAAACGTGAACTTGGAATTCACGGGCTGCCTCACATAAGTCTTTGTCATCGACTCAACAACTGTCAAAAGGGCTCCCCGATGACCGGTCCGCTTGAGGGCGCCCGCATCATTGAGATCTCTGGACTGGGTCCAGGCCCCTTCGCCGCGATGCTCCTCGCCGACCTAGGGGCCGATGTAATCCGTGTCGATCGGTTGGGGCCGGGCCCATCCGGCGCGGAGCAATATGCCATGAATCGCGGGAGGCGCTCCATCGCCGTTGATCTCAAACAGCCTCAGGGTCGCGAGATCGTTCTCCAGTTGGCGGATCGGGCCGATGCGCTTATCGAGGGGTACCGACCGGGGGTTATGGAGCGACTCGGACTCGGCCCCGCCGACTGCCACTCTCGCAGTCCCCACTTGGTTTATGGGCGAATGACCGGGTGGGGCCAAGAAGGACCGCTCGCCAATACTGCCGGTCACGACATCAACTACATAGCTTTGTCAGGAGCGCTCAGCTGCGTGGCTCGCCCAGGCGAGCGCCCCATCGCTCCCGTCAACTTTCTGGGGGATATGGGGGGTGGCGGAGCATTCCTGGCCCTGGGCATCGCGGCCGCCATGTGGGAGGCGGGCCGGTCGGGCCGCGGCCAGGTTGTCGACGCTGCCATGGTGGACGGCTCCGCGGTCATCACCACCATGCTCCACGGGATGATGGCCCAAGGCCGATGGCGCGATGAGGCCGGGACCAACTTCGCCGATGGCGGCTCCAACTACTACGACACCTACGCTTGCGCCGACGGCCAACACATTGCCGTGGGAGCATTGGAGGGTCCGTTCTATAACCAGCTTCTCGCCGGTCTCGGGCTCAGCCAAGACAACCTGCCCTCTCGCTCAGATGCGGCCAACTGGCCGCTGCTCAAAGAGAGGTTCGCCGCGGTCTTTGCCACCAAGACCCGGGACCAGTGGGCCGACGTATTCGGCGACACTGATGCCTGCGTGGCCCCGGTCCTCTCCCTCACCGAGGCACCCAACCACCCCCACAATCAATATCGCGATGTATTCGTGGAACACGCCGGCATCGTGCAGCCCTCACCCGCGCCGCGATTCGACCGGACTCCCACCCAATTGGGTCTGCCGCCCCCCCGACCCGGCCAACACTCCCGGGAGGTCTTGTTCGAACTCGGCTACGACGAGGGCGAGGTGGAGGCGCTCCTGGCCGACGGAACTGTCGGCTCCCGGTAACCCTTCTTTCTTCTATCTACTCCAACCATTTGCTAGAAAAGCGCTATGGCTGCGATGTCTTTTGAACTTCAGTCCGCAGAGGAATCCGGCGTCGATCCCGGGCGTTTAGATCTCTTTCTGAGCAGGGTTCGCCTGGAAGTTGAACACGGACCGCTTCCATCCGCCCAAGTTGCCGTCGCCCGCCATGGGCACCTTGTGGCCTTCGAGACATTTGGCGATGCCACCAACGACGACAGCTACATCCTTCAGTCGGTGGGGCGTTCGGTGGTGGCCGCCACGGTCTGGAAGCTCTTGGGCGAAGGGATGCTCTCGCTGGACGAACGGGTGGGCGACATCATTCCCGAGTTCGCCACCAACGGCAAAGAGGTGGTCACGGTTGAACAGGTGCTTACCCATTCGGCTGGATTTCCTTTTGCGCCGCTAGGCTATCCCAAGATGCTCGAGCGCAATCGACGTCTAGAAGCGATGGGCAAGTGGCACCTCGACTGGGAGCCGGGCAGCCGCTTCCAATACCACTTGACATCGGCGGCTTGGGTTATCGCCGAACTTGTGGAGCGCAGGACCGGCATGGCATTCCACGAGTACCTGGCAGCCGAAATTGTCCAGCCTTTGGGGCTTGGGCTCATCCTGCCCCTGCCCGCAGACCAGTTCGACGAGGTTCTCGCCGTGCCGGTGGCCACCGATCGCACTAGCGACGACCAGGAGGTGGATCCCTGGGGCCCGTGGTATCTCAACAACCCCGAGGTGCTCTCCGGTGGTGAGCCCAGCCACTCAATCGTCGGCAGCGCCGCCGATCTGGCGCTGTTCTTCCAGGCTCTTTATCACAGTAACCTGTGGGCCGATGGGATCGTTGACGAGGCCACGAGGGTCCACCGGGCCGAAGCGGCATGGGGTGAGAAGCTCTACGGGGGAAGCGACGAGATCACCAGCATGGGACTGTTCTGCGTGGTCAAGGGTGAGTTCGGCAACTCATTCATGCCTCGGACCGGCTCGCCCCGAACGTTCGGGAATGGCGGTGCGCCGCTGCAACTCGCCTTCATGGACCCCGAGGCGGGCACCTCGTTCGCTTTCCTCACCAACGGTTACCCGCTGTCGGGATATGACCACACCGTCCAGGGCGAAAACTTCCGCATCATCGTTGCCGACCTGGGCAACGACCTGGTTGGCCGGGATTGATACCCCGAAAACGGCGAGCTGGGCGGAACCAGTGAAGGTTGCGGTCCACCTTCGGGTTCCCCACCAGTTGGCCAGCGGTCCGGCCGACCGACTGGCTGAGTTCGTGGCCCAGGTCGAGGAATCACACCTCGACGGCCTCACCGTGGGCGACCACGTTTCATTTCGGGGTGGTATCGGCTACGACGGCCTGGTTCAGGCCACCGCTCTTGCTTCTACCTCGCGGAGACTTCAGATTTGGACCGCGGTATACCTTCTTCCACTGCGCCACCCCGTGCCGGTAGCTCGCCAAGTCTCGTCGCTTGCCGCGCTGGCCCCGGGTCGCTTTGTGTTCGGTGTGGGCTTGGGTGGAGACGACCGCCATGAACTGGAGGTTTGCGGAATCGACCCCCGTCGGCGGGGCAAGCATTTCGACACCTGCCTGGATGTACTCAGACCTCTCCTGGCCGGCAAAACGGTCTCTTCGGACGAGCCCGAATTGCGCATCCCGGGTGCAGTCATCCATCCCGCCCCTGACCCGCCAGTTCCGATCATCGTAGGCGGGCGCTCCGATGCTGCTCAGCGCCGGGCCGGACGTGTCGGCGACGGCTGGATCGCCCTGTGGCAATCCCCTGAACGCGTCGCGGCCGGGGTGGAGAAAGCCAAGTCAGCCGCACTGGAGTACGGCCGCAGCTCCTTGGACAACCAGTTCGCCTACACGGTGTGGTGCGGCCTCGATGACAACCGCGCCCGGGCCAGACATCTTGTCTGCGACGCCATGGAGTCGCTGTACCCGCAGCCGTTTTCGAGGTTTGAGCGCTACACGCCATATGGCCCTGCCGAAGAGGTCGCCGCCGCGCTCAAGCTCTATATCGAAGCCGGCATCGGCCATTTCGCGGTTATCGGTGTGGCTGCCGACCACGACACCCTCGTCGCTCAATGCAGCGAAGTGGCCCTTCAGCTCAACCGGTGAATCGCATTTGGTCCAATGGCGTCTTCGCCCACTCAGGAGCTTCGCAATTAGTCAAGGTCGGCAAATCCGACTTCCAGCAATGACAGGGAGTCGGCAATAGCCTTGCTGGGTTCACCGCTGCCCCCTCCGTCAGCCCATCTATAGAACTCCACTGTGGCGACCGCCGAGGCCGCCGTAACCAGCACACGCAGCCGAGCGTTCCCAGCAGAAACCCCGATACGAGCGGCGAGGCGCTTGACCAACTCCCCTGACACGCCAACGTGCTCTCCGTGGGCGCGGTCTCGAAGCGCTGGTGCATCCGTCAGCACTTTGGCCAACTGAATCACCCTTTGCCTATCGGCCAGCCCCACATGAGAGGTCGTGCAGTAGGCGTTGCGGAGAGCGGTTACTGGTCCCTCTGTGGCGGGACGGGCGTCGAGGGCGTCGAGGAGTCGTTGGCGCAACCGACGGGACAGGTCGAAGACGATTTCGTCTTTGGTGGCGAAATAGCGAAAAAACGTTCGCTGCGATGCCCCCGCGGCCTCGGCAATGTCGTCTACGGTCACGGCGTCAAAGCCGCGCTCGACGAACAGCTCGATCGCGATCCGTCCCAACTCATCGCGCATGATCCTGCGCCGGCGATCAACCAGGGTTTCGGTCACTGGCGCTCACTGCGCGCGAAGGCTGCGGCCCATCGCATCAGGCTGGGTACCCGCTCTGCCATCATGTTCTGGTCTTCGGGAACTCCGGCATGGCGCTGGCGGGCGTACGTACCCTCCAAGATCACACCTAGCTTGAAGAGTGCCAATGTCTCGTAATACGGCAGAGCTCTCAGATCCCGCCCCGACCGGTCGGCGTACCGAGCGGCCATCTCAGCACGACTGGGATAGCCTCGAGTACCGCCAGCAGGTTCATCGAGAACCGGCTCTTCCCCCGGTTCCGTCCATCGGGCCAGCAGGTGGCCGATATCGAGCAATGGATCGCCGATGGTTCCGGTATCCCAATCCACAATTGCAGCCAGGCGAACTGGCGGTTCGGGTGCCACCATGACATTGAAAGGGCTGTAGTCGCCGTGGAGAATCCCGACCGGGCTCATTTCCGGACGATTGTCCTCAAGCCAGGTGGCAACAAACTCAAGCTCGGGAATTTCTCTGGTCTGGTACCCCTCGAGTTGGCCCATCCAGCGAGACACTTGGCGTTCCAGAAACCCGTCTGGGCGGCCCAACCCATCGAGACCGCCGGCGCGCCAATCAACTCCGGCCAAATCAGCACACCCGTCCACATAGGCCATGCCCAGCCCGTAGCGGAGCTCTTCGTCAGACATGAAGGGCTCAGGAATGTCGAAGCCGGGGGTGAATCCTTCGATCAGGCTCATCACCATGAACGGCCGTCCGATCACCGCAGGGTCTGAGCAGAACAACATGGGCTGAGGATGGGGAACTGCCGTGCCTTCTAGGGCGTTGAGTATCCGCCATTCCCGCTCGGTATTCGATGCACTGGGATGATTCTTGACCGCCGGGGGTTGGCGCAGCACCCACCGATTCCCACCCCGCTCGATCAGGTGCAGGGCATTGGCGATGCCGGTTTCAGCCCCCATCCGCTCAGCCGATAGAGGCTGCCCCGCCCCGGCGAGCCGGTCGCCGATCCACTCGCTCAGGGCTTCGGTATCAAGATCGTCAGCGGCTGAGGGGGCGTTTGGCGCGTGGTCGTGATTGGTCACAGGGGCACCATATTGGGAATTGACAGTTGCTGTCAATGCTGGCATGGTCTATCACATGGTCGACTTCGAGCTACCCAACGACGTCAAGGAACTCCGGGCCAATGTGGCGGCTTTCATTGACAACGTCGTCCTCCCAGCAGAGCCCGAGGTGAACACTCGCCCATATATGGACATCGTCCGAGAACTGCAAGCAAGGGCCCGCGCCGAAGGGCTGTGGTGCCCGTTCGTGCCCAAGGAATACGGGGGTATGGGCCTCGGCCACCTCGGCAACGCGATCGTCCAGATCGAGGTGGGCCGATCGTTTTCCATGCTCGGCGCCTGGGCGCTCAATTGCATGGGCCCCCAGGACGCCACAATGTTGACGCTGATCGAGCACGGAACAGAGGAACAGAAGCAGAAATTCCTGGTGCCGCTAGTGGAGGGAAATCTCCGCATTTGCTTCTCGATGACCGAGCGGGCCGCCGGCGCTGACGCCACGGGTATGCAGACCGCTGCGGTAAAAGTTGGGGACCGCTGGATCCTCAACGGCGAGAAGTGGTTCTCTTCTGGCGCCAGCGCATCCGACGTGGCCTTGGTCATGGCCAAAACGAATCCCAACGCACCCCGCCATGAGCAGTTCACGACATTTCTGGTGGAGCTTCCCAATCCCGGCTACCAGATTCTGCGCGACATACCAGTGTGGGGCGAGGAGTTCGACCCCAATTTCGAGGGAGAGCAAACCATGGGCCACGCCGAAGTGCGAATCGAGGACCTCGAGGTGCCGGAGGCAAATATCGTCGGCGGACTCGGGATGGGCTTCCAAATGGGACAGCACCGCCTAGGCTACGGAAGGCTCCGCCACGGCATGTGGAGCATAGCCAAAGCCCAGGCCGCCCTCGACATGGCCACCGCCTGGGCCATAGAACGAGAGACTTTTGGGAAGCCACTCGCAGATCGCCAAGGCATCAACTGGATGCTGAGCGACTGCGCCGAGAAGCTCTACATCACTCGGCTCATGGTTTTGCACATCGCGTGGAAGATGGAGCAGGGCAAGGACTTGAGAATTGAAAACTCGATGGCCAAGACCTATATCGCCAACATGCTTTGCGAGATCATCGACACTGCCATTCAGATCCACGGTGCGCTAGGCATGACCTACGACAAGCCGTTCGCCCACTGGTATACCCATGCTCGGGCCAACCGCATAGTCGACGGGCCCGACGAGGTCCACCGCTGGACAGTGGGGCGCTCGGTGATCAAGGCCTATCAGCGCGACGGCACCACAGCCTCCGCCGCGGGAGGGGATCTGTTCTAGACCCGCTTCAATCGTCGAGCAGAGCGCATACCCGCTCGACGTCTAGCTTGCCGTTGACATGGCGGGGTATCTCGTCAACCAACACCACATGGGTCGGCGCCTTGTAACCGGCGACCACGTTCCGGACGTGGTCGTACACCGTGTCTCTGGTGATCACTGCGCCAGGCGCAGGCTCAATCACCGCCCCCACCACTGAGCCGAGGCGCTCGTCAGGCACCGACCACACCACGGCGTCCACAACGCCGGCCAATGTCTTGATGACGGATTCAACCTCCTCAGGATGGACCTTCTCCCCACCGGTGTTGATCACCGATGACCCCCGTCCGAGCAACGTCAACCGTCCGTCGGCCTCGATGCGGCCCAAGTCGCCCGGGGTCACCCTCCACTCGCCCGCATCGTCAACATAGAAGGCTCCAGCGGTCTCTTGCGGGTGATTGTGATAGCCCGTAGTGACCCGCAAGCCACTGATGTACCCCACTTCACCGTCCGGAAGCCGTCGTCGGAGTCCATCGACGATGATGGTGCCCTCGGCCAGTTCAAATGTGGCAGTGGAGGGCTCATCGCCCGCTCGAATGATTGAGGTTCCATAGTGGGCACCTTCGGTTGCTCCACATGCGTCGAGGATGGTGAGTCCAGGTAGATGCTCCAAGAGCCTCCGCTTTGTGTCAGCGGAGAAAGCAACCCCAGCGGAGCACATGGCTCGCAGCGAGTGCGCTCCCCGCGTCTGGCCCGACGCGGCTCGCCGGTCGAGAGACGAGACGAGGGGGCGGGCAAAGGCGTCCCCCACAACTGCGGTCACCGTGACCCCGTAGGCCTCGCAGGCCTCGAGGAGGGCGTCGGGATCGTATCGGTGAGTCTCCAACGTTGCGATCGAACCTCCCGCCGCCAGAGCCGGCAACGCGGCAAATGTGAAAGCGGTTGAGTGCATCAGTGGCGAAGCGGGGCAAAAAACAGGAAGCGCACCGCCGGTCTCCAGTTCGCGAACGGTCTCCAATACCGCAGCGTCGGCATCGACTTCGGCGCAGAGCCACCTCGTGTTCAGTGCCCGCTCGGCCAGCCGGGGCATGTCATACACCACTCCTTTGGGCAGACCTGTCGTCCCTCCAGTGTAAGACAGCATTGATCCGGTCCCTCGACGGGTTAGTCGGGCCGCGGGGTCGTGGGATGCAACGATGTCCTCGTATTGCTCGCCCACCACGATGGTCTCCCGCAAGCTGGGCAGGTCTGCGGATATCGCCCTGATGGACGGGGCCAATTCAGCGCTTGCTACCACGACCTCGGCGTTGGCATCGTTTAGCAGATAGACCAGTTCACCGGACCGGTACCGGTAGTTAACCATAGTGGGCACATATCCGGCTTTGATCGCGGCGAAGAAGACTTCCAAGAACTCGGGGCAATTGTAGAGGTCAATGGCAACGACCGACCCGGGGCGAAGTCCCATCTGACCAAATGCGGCCGACAGACGGGATGACCGTTCTTCGAATTCGGCCCAGCTCACCCGGCGTCGGCCGTGGATCAACGCAACCGCTTCGCCGATTTCATCGCCTATTGCCTCGTAGATCGATGCGAGATGCAGTTCCATAGACATCCTCTCCGTGCCGACCAGTGACGGTAGCCTCCCCCAAGGACAAGTAGTATCCCCATTGGCTCTAAGTCGATGGAAGAGTTGCGAATGGACTTGCCTCGGATCATCTCGGTGGACGACCACGTCGTCGAACCACCCAGTCTTTGGCAAGAGCGGCTGCCCGCATCGCTGCGAGACCGAGCCCCTCGCGTAGACCGAGTTCGGGGACGCTACGAACCCGGTGCCCGGGGCGGATGGGTGGAAGCCGACGACGGGGACTGGGCCGACCTTTGGCGGTTTGGCGACTTTGAGATGTCCATCATCCCCGGATTCGCCGCCGCGGGAATGGACCAAAATGATCTTGATTGGGTGCCACTTACCTACGAGATGATGCGCCCCGGCTGCTACCAGCAGAACGCTCGACTAGCCGACATGGACCTGAACCACACCGAAGCTGGACTCGCGTTTCCCACCTTCCCCCGGTTTTGCGGGCAGACCTTTCACGAACATCCCGATCGCAAACTGGGGCTGGCCTGCATCCAGGTTTACAACGACTGGATGATCGACGAATGGTGCGCTGGCGCCGGGTACGGGCGGCTCATCCCCCTCACCCTGGTCCCCATGTGGGACCCCGACCTCGCCGCCGATGAGGTGCGCCGGTGCGCCGACAAGGGTGCCCACGCCGTAGCATTCTCCGAAAACCCGGCCCGCCTCAAGCTGCCTAGCATTTTCACCGACCACTGGGGCCCCTTCTTTGCCGCTTGCGAGCAAACCGACACCGTCATCAACCTCCACATCGGTTCATCCTCGACATTTCCCATGACCTCATTGGATGCCCCACGCGCTGTTTCGTTGGGGCTGACCTACCAGGGCGCGGCCCACGCATTGTGCGATTGGCTGACCTGCGGCAAGCTTGAGGAGTTTCCCGAGTTGCGAGTAGCCCTTAGCGAAGGGCAGATCGGTTGGATGCCATTCCTGCTCGAAAAGCTTGATGGGGTATGGCACGAGCGGGCCGCCTACGGCGAAATCGAGCGCTTGCCCCAACCGCCTAGCCATTACATGCGACAAATCTACGGTTGCTTGTTCGACGACCAAATCGGCCTCGAAATGCGCGACAGAATCGGAATCGACCAGATCATGTTCGAAGTCGACTATCCCCACGGCGATTCGACCTGGCCTAACACACTAGGCAAGGTGAAACGGCTCGTCGCCGCAGCCGGTCTCACAGACGAAGAGACCTACGCTTTGCTCCGGGGCAATGCCATCCGTTGCTATGGCCTCGACCGCTACGGGATCGTCAGCTGAATCCCATGGCGCGTACCGCTCAGCAGAGGGTCCGGCTGTGACCTCGCCTGTGGTGCAGGTGGAACGGCAGCCCTCCGGGGTGGCTGTTGTCACCCTTGACCGCCCCAGAGTCCATAACTCGTTCAATACGGCAATGGCCGCCGAGCTCCTTGTCGTCGCCCGTGAATTGTCCAACGACGAGGAGACCGGGGCGGTCGTTGTTGCCGGTGCTGGCGGCAAGGCGTTTTGCGCAGGCGCTGACATTGCCGAGTTCGGGGCGCTGGACACACCCGACGAATTCTACGCTTTCATATCCCATCTCGGCCGCGCCGTGGAGGCTATTTCGGAACTGCCTCAGCCAGTTATCGCCGCCGTAGAGGGAATTGCCTTCGGAGGTGGTTGCGAATTGGCGATGGCATGCGACTTTCGCACTGCATCGGAGCGAACCAAGTTTGGTCTCCCAGAGGTCAAGCTCGGGCTTCTGCCGGGACTGGGCGGCACCCAACGGGCCATCAGGTTGCTGCCCCCCAGCGTGGCGCTAGAACTGCTGGTCACCGGAGAGCCTCTCGACGCTCAAACCGCACACAGACTGGGATTCTGCCTAGAGCCGGTTGAAGCGGGTGGGGCCCTGAACGACGCGATTGAGTATGCCTCACGCTTGTGCGCCGGACCTCGCCAGGCTATTGCCGCGGCCAAACAGCTTGTCCGTGACGGAAGACGCTTTGATATGGCAACTGCCCTCGAGCTCGAGAAAAAGGTCGGCCGCTCTCTGTTCGGAAGCCCTGACGGAATAGAAGGTGTCGCCGCATTCCTCCAGAAGCGCCCGGCGCAGTTCGGCTCGGGTTGACCAAGGAAGAATCGGACGGCTCCGGCATTAAGGTCTAACCTCGTTAGCGAATTGGACACCCATCGACTGGCTGGAAGCAAGATCCGATGAGCGGTGACGAAAAGCAGACCACCGATGAGGAACGCTGGGCTGTCCAGGCGCGCCATTTCCAGACCAGTGTCCACTTCAATCGAGCCGCAGGATTGAAGGTCGAGCGATGGGACGATGAGGCCGTGGTGATGTCGCTTCCCTATGAGGAGTGGAAGTGCAATTCCACAACGGGTCTGCATGGCGGTGTCATCGCTGCCCTCGCCGACACATGCGGGACAGCAGCCGCGCTGGCCGCCATCGGCGCTACCGGGTTCATCGCCACAGTGTCGATGAACATCAACTACCTCGCGGTGGCGGAATCAACCGTCATGGCCACTGGGGTCTGCGTCAAACCCGGTCGTCGCATACAGGTTAGCGAGGTCAAGATCACTGACCAGGCGGGCAATATCGTCGCCGCAGCCTCGGTCTCAACCATGCAGCCATGACTTGTCGCATTCAATCAACGACCTACTACTAGGAGCACCCATGACCAACAATCACCACATGAGCAGGAAAGGCCGGCCATGACGGCCGAGCGATTCCCGGTTGAGGCAGGGCATATTATGTTGTTCGCCCGCTCCATTCGCGACCCGAACCCCATCTATTGCGACGCTGAGCATGCCTCCGCGGCCGAGGTGGGGGGGATAATCGCCCCGCCGACGTTTGTGCAAGCCAGTGCCCAGTTCGATCCCGAATACGTCTTGCGACCCAAGCTCGACGAACCCTGGTTTGGGTCGGGACGAGAAGCCACCGGACGACCCCCCAGCCAGGAGTCCCGCGGCGTGGGCGGGGGCCTCCATGCCGAACAGCACTACGAATACCAGCGGCCCTTGATGGCCGGCGAAGTGCTCCAGGCCCACGAACGTGACGGGGAGACCTGGACCAAGCAGGGCCGTCGAGGGGGGACGCTCCATTTCACCGAGAAGATCACCGAGTACCGCACACCTGGCGGCGAGCTGGTGGTGACGGCTCGATCAGTCGGTGTGATCACCGGCCAGGTCGTCGAACACGAGGGTTGAGATGGCATTGTCAGCATCAGAGTTGCAAGTGGGCGATTCTCACTGCGAAGTCATCGTCGACGGCCTCACCCGCACCCAACTGGTCATGTACGCCGGTGCGTCCGGCGACTACAACCCGCTGCATACCGACGACCGGTACACCACCGAGGTGGCCGGCTACCCCAGCGTATTCGCCCATGGGATGCTTACTATGGGAATGTCGGGCAAGGTGGTGACCGACTATGTCGGCGACGGGAGGATCACCAAGTACGGGGTGAGGTTCAAAAGCCAGGTGTGGCCGGGCGACACCTTGACCACAACTGTTGCCGTTACCGCTATCGATGAAATCGACGGCGTTGCCCATGGCGACTTCTCGGTGACTACCGTCAACCAGGATGGGGTCGAGGTGATCTCCGGCTACGCCGCCGCCCGACTCGATCCCTGAAAGGAGGCCACAGCGATGGCAGAAGCGGACGAAGAACTGCTTGAGCGGTTCGCATCTCACTCTGTCGACCGCGACAACGCGGCCCACTTCCGGGGTCGGCTCAATCGACAACTGCTCATCAACCGCTGCGGGGATTGTGGCCGATGGCATCACCCGCCCAAGCCAGTTTGCCCTGGATGCTGGTCGACGGCGATTGAACCGAGTGAAGTGGACGGCACTGGAGAGGTCCACCTGTTGATCAGGCTCCATCAGGGTCCCCCGGCCCCGGGCGTGGACTACTCAACGCCTTACCCGGTGGTCACCGTCGAACTCGACGAGCAACAGGGACTTCGCTTCACCGCCACCGTCGAGGAAGGAGATATCGCCATTGGCCAGCGGGTCGAACTCGATTGGATCGAGCGGGCCGGCGTGCCGGTACCGATTTTTCGGCTGGCTCGGGAGGTTTCGTTATGACATCTGACCGAAATCCGATGAAGAACGCGATTGCATTTGCGGGTGCCACCACCACGGGATTTGAACGACGCAACACCACCCGCTCCCAGGCGTCGTGGGCTGCCGAGGCGTGTATCGACGCCATGCGACAGTGTGACCTCGGTCCTAAAGACGTTGACGGCCTGTGCGGTTCGTGGCCACCAGCCAACGAGCTCCAAGCCATCCTCGGGCTCCCCGAGATCACCTGGTTCGAAAACCCGCCGGTTCCGTTCATCAACCACGTCTCCGCCGCGGCCGCCGCCGTATTCGCCGGACTCTGCGAGGTTGCGCTGGTGTGGCACGCCGCCTACCGCCAGCCTTGGAATACTGCGGGGTCGCTCAAGGATCCATTCCGGGCGGCTGCTGAGAATTTCCCGGCCGTGGCACCATCCCCCGACACCGTCATGCACGCCGTGGGCTACACCGCGTGGGCTTCCCGCTATATGCACGAGTTCGGGGCCACCAAGGAGGACTTTGGACTCATCGCCATAAACGACCGCTCCAACGCCGCCCGCAATCCGGCCGCGGCCCTCACTCATCCCCTGACCATGCAGGAATACTTGGAAGCCCGGATGATCCGCTGGCCCCTTTGCTTGTTCGACATGGACGTTGCCGTGGACGGCGCCGACGCCTTCATCGTCACCACCGCCGAGAGAGCCCGGGACATGCCTCTGCCCCCGGTGCTGATCAACGCCGCAGTACACGGAATGGTGGCCAACAACGAAGAAGACCAGATTGACGGCTTGGCCCATCATGGGCAGCACATCGTGGTGGACTCCCTGAAGGCCAAGAGCGATTTCTGGATCGACGGAGCCGACGTGTTCTTCCCCTACGACGGGTTCAGCATCATCGCCCTGGCCTGGATAGAAAACGTGGGCTATTGCGGTGCCGGTGAAGCGGGCGAATTTATGCGGCAGTACTGGGACGCTGAGTCCAACAGCGTTCGGTTGAATGGCAAAGTGCCCTTCAATCCCCATGGGGGCTCGTTATCGGAGGGGGCAACTCAGGGCTCAGGCCATGTACGAGAGGCGATCCACCAGCTTCAGGGGTTGGCCGGCGACCGCCAAGTGCCAGGAGCTCGCACAGCTCTGCTGACTCCCGGTGGCTTCTTCTTCAATGCCCAAGGGTTGACTCTCATACGCGACTGAGGCGTCGCGCTCAGCGGGTGGTAAACCGCAGGGGCATGACTTCTGCGCCGCGAACACCGTTGTATACGTACTCAGGGTTCCCTTCGGGGTCTACCCAATAGTCGGACACCCGGGAGTGCCATTGCTCGAGGGCCACCCGCAACTCTAGTCGCGCCAAATGCGAACCCAGGCAGCGGTGACGGCCCGCAGCGAATGCGATGTGGCGGTTGTGCTCGCGGTCGAACCTCACCTCTTGAGGATCCTCAAACGACTCCGGGTCGAGATTGGCCGAAGCCCAACACAAGTAGATCATGTCCCCGACCTTCACTGGCACGCCGTTGATCTCGGTGTCTTCAATCGCCCAGCGAGGTCCTCCGGAAGGAACAGGGCTTTCGAACCTCAACAGCTCCTCGATCACCGCGGGTATCATCGAAGGATCTTTCAGTACCTCTCTGCGCTGTTCGGGATTATGAGCCAGCCACCCGACGATCAAAGAAATCGACGAGGTCACGGTATCGAGCCCCGCGATAACAAACAGATGCATGATGTTCAAAATGTCGTCGTCGGTCAGAGACTCGCCGTCTACTTCCCACCTGAGAAACGTGTCGATCAGGTCGTCGCCTTGCCCTCCCCCAGCTCGCCCTTTGTCAATCAGCTCCTGCAACCTCGCCCGCATCCGATCGCCAACCTCGACTCCAACCGCATCGCGTTCTTCCATGGTGGTGCCCACGGTGAACAAGATGTCGTTTTTGCAGCTGATGAAGAACTCGCGATCCGCCTCTTCTGCTCCGAATATCTGCATGAACATCTTGGAAGGAAGGGGTACGGCAAAGTGCTCGTAGAACTCGACACGACCGTCGGCAATGAACTCGTCGATCGTCTCGTCAGCCAGACGGCGAAATCCCTCTTCATAGGCCACCACTCGTCTGGGGGCGAATATGGGGTCGATCAGGCGGCGGTACTTCCGGTGGATGTCGCCATCGAGGTGGAGGGGTATGAGCGGTTCCCTCGAGCCCATTCCCGGTGTGCGGCCCAGCTCTGGATGGGTCGAGACCAACGCAGGATGGTTGCCGGCAGCCACGACGTCGGCCATCGAAAATAAGCCGACCCCCATATCCCAGCGAACAACCGGAGTCTCAGACAGCACTCGACCCAGGTCGGACATCGGACACTGCTGATCCAGTGCTCCGGTTCCCTCGTAGACAATCAGCGACTTGAGCAGATCATCCATCTCCTCGTAGGAAATCTCTACGACGTCGTCTCTCATGACCATTCCTCTCCAACTGGCCCCGTCCCTGGTCGGTGCCGGATCAATCAGGGCAATTCTATTATCCTTTCTCGAACTAGGGGACGAGATCCCTGAGCTAGACCGGAGTTGCTTTGGCTGCCATCCACCTTCCTCATGAACCCGAGATCTTGGCCGCATTCACTGAGCTGGCCCGCGAGCTCGAGGACGGGGGTTACAACGGCCTTTGGACTGGAGAGGTCAATTCCACCGATGGGGTCGCCGCAGCCGCCTTGGCGGCAAGCGCCACCGAAAATGCCGACATCGGGGTGTTGGTCAACGTTTTCACCAGAGCGCCCACCCTCGTCGCCATGTCAGCTTGGACGCTGGGCCATATTGCCCCGCAGCGGGCCCATATCGTGTTGGGAGTCGCGTCGCCCCTCTTGGTGGAGCGTTGGAATGGCATTGCCTACCGGAGATTGGCTGATCGGCTAGCCGACGTGCTCCGCTTTGTGCGGTTGTCGCTTGACGGCAGACGGGTGGCCGGCGAATTCGCCACCATCACCTCCAGCGGGTTCGCCCTCCCCGCTCCTCCCGAATTACCGCCGAAACTGCTGGTGGCCGCCTGCGGTCCCCGAGCCTTGGCTCTAGCCGCAACCGAAGCGGACGGCGTCGTACTCAACTGGGTTGGACCCGGCGACCTAGACCACATCAAACCCCTGCCCAGCGACCGCAGTAGGGTGTCCATCGTTGTGCCCATTTGTCCCACCAGCGACCGCGCTGAGATGGAGGAAATCATGCGGCCGGTAATCGCCGACTACCTGATGGCACCGGCTTACGCCAACCAGCAGCGGCGTCTGGGCCGCGGCGATGCTCTTGAACCGATGTGGGAAGCGTGGGAAAGGCGGGACCGGCAAGGGGCCCGACACGCTGTGCCCACCTCGATCTTCGATGAGCTCGTGGTATGGGGCGCCCCGGTGGAGTGCCGGGAGCGCCTGGCCCTGATCGAGGCCGAAACCGGGGCCCGGACCATCGCCACCTATTTTCCGACCCCCGCTGTCGGCTATCGTGAAGCGGCCCTGGCCCGATGAGAGTAGGAATCTACTTCGACCTGCGTAACCCAACGCAGTGGGCCACCGACTGGTCCCGCCTCTACGGTTTCACTCTCGAGATGTGCCAGGAGGCTGAGCGCCTCGGATGTCCGACCATTTGGCTCAGCGAGCATCACTTGTTCGACGACGGCTATCTGCCCCAGCCGCTGACATTCGCGGCCGCGGTGGCAGCCCGAACAACGACACCGCGCATCGGCACGGCAATAGTGATTGCTCCCCTTCATCATCCAGCGGACATCGCTGAACAGGCTGCGGTGGTGGACATCTTGAGTTCCGGTCGGATCGACTTGGGAATCGGCGCCGGGTACCGGGTGCCAGAATTCGACCTGTTCGATGCCGATCTGGCCACTCGCTACGCCAACACCGACTATTGCGCCCGCGAACTACGCCGGCTATGGGAGGTTGTCACACCCGGGCCGGTGCAGGCCCGCCTTCCGATCTGGATGGGGTACCAAGGTCCCCAGGGCGCTCGGAGAGCGGGATTGCTGGGCGAGTCGCTGTTGACCACCACCCCTGCCCTGTGGCCGATCTACCGCGATGCCCTGATCGAAGCGGGCCATGATCCGGCAACGGGACGGATGGCCGGAGGCCTAACCGGTTGGGTTTCCGAAGACCCGGAGGCCGATTGGCCTCTGGTGGCGAAACACGTGGCCAGCCAGCTCGACTCCTATCGCTATCACATGGTGGAGGGAACTGATCAGCCGGTGCCCCGGCCTGTTGATCCTGAAAAACTCCGCAGTCGAACCACTCGCGGCCGCCCCTTGGACGCGATCGTGTACGGCACTCCGGAGGACGTGGCATCCAAGATCAAGGCCCAAACCGCAGGGGCACCCGCTGAGGAGGTCTTCTTGTGGGCATCACTGGCCGGTATGCCCGAATACACCGTCGCTCAGGGGATCCAGACCATTTGCACCAAGCTCGCTCCCCTGCTGGCCGACTACGACCCAATGGCGTCAAGCTGACCGCATACGATCGCCCGGCATCCGGAAACCTCCCTGCCGGTCTGGCTTGCTGAATCAGCTGGGCTCTTTGGGAAGGCCGAGCACTCGTTCGGCCAAGATGTTGCGCATCACCTCGTCGGTACCACCGGCAATCCTCATGCCGGCTCCCATCAAGACCAATTCGGCCCATGCGTACTTTCCCCATTCCCCCGTGTCGGCCACGCCAGCCCCACCGCAGAGCTGCAAACCCAGCGAGGCAATCTGCGTCAGCGTGTTGGTGTTGGCCAGCTTAAACACCGACTCGGCTGGCCCGGGCGGCATGCCAGCCCGGCGGCGTTCGTCGGCAGCCTGGGCCTGATAACGGATGGTCTCGGCCATCGAGTACAGCCGGGCGTATTCGTTGCGCACCAAAGGATTGCCGGAAGCGCCGACCTGCTGAATGGTCATGCGCAATCGCAGGAGGGCCTGATTCACACCGAAAAGATCGGCACCCCCCGCTCCCAGGGCCCGTTCGTTCATTAGGGTCGAGATGGCGACCTTCCACCCCTGATCCACTTCGCCCAACCGGTAGTTGTCGGGGACCCTCACCTGATTGAGGAATACTTCGTTGAATTCTGTGCCTCCAGTGATCATCACTAGCGGCCGAACTTCCACGCCTGGCGCGGACATGTCGAGGGCGAACGCAGTGATACCAGAATGTTTGGGGGCATCCGGGTTGGATCGTGTCAGCAGGAGTCCCCATTGGCTGTGTTGAGCCACCGATGTCCATACTTTTTGCCCGTCGATCACCCACTCATCGCCGTCTCGGCGCGCCCGTGTGATCAGGCCCGCCACATCAGATCCGTTGGTCGGTTCGCTGAACAGCTGGCACCCAATAAGGTCACCGCGCCACAGCTTGGGAACCAGGTTGCGAACCTCCTCGCTGCCATACTGCTCGAAAGCCGGCGCAACCATGCCTAGGCTGATGGTGTAGACACTCAGAGTCGGGATGTCATAGTCGGCACGCAGTTCCAGATACCCCCGCTCATGTTCTGGAGCCAGCCCTCGCCCGCCTAGCTCGGGCGGCCCGGTGATCCAGCCGAATCCCTGGTCGAATTCCAAGGCCTTCCACTGGCGGGCATCGGCAATTCGTTGGGCTTCGACCTCTTCGCTTACCTTGGCATATGCGGCAAGCACATCCGACCCCACGCCCCATTCCCCTCGAACTTCCCGTCGCGATGCGTTGCTCTCCAGGAATTCCGCGGCCTTGGCCAAGAAGGCGTCTAGGTCTGCGGCGTCCACGGTGATGCTTAGCCCTGTTCGCCCTGTTGAAACAAGGACGTGAATTCAGAGAAATAGGGTTGATGGGCCAACACGCCGCCGTCAACCCCTAGTATTTGCCCGGTGACGAATCTCGACTCATCGGAGGCCAGATAGACCACCATGTAGGCGATGTCCTCTGGGGTGCCCAGGCGGGGGGTCAGGTGGTTGGCCAACGCGATATCGCCCATCTCCCCGCTAGAGTGGCCCGACTTCTTCGAGGCCGGTGTCACGATTAGCCCTGGCGCAATGGCGTTGACTCGGATCCCTCGCTTGCCCAATTGGGTGGCCGCATACATGGTTACGGCGTTAATTGCGGCCTTGGACGCTCCGTAGGCCGTTGCTCCGAGGTCTCCCGCCGCCCCTGCCCCCGACGAAGTGTTGATGATCGAGCCGCCGCCCTGCTCAAGCAGATGGGGAACCGCGGTCTTGATCATCATTGCCGTGCCCCTTACGTTGATTCTGAACGTGTCATCCCACGCTTGCGGGTCGGCCGTCTCGAAAGGCCCGTCGATGGTGGCGGCAATGTTGGTGGCGGCGGCGTTGTTGTGGACGACGTCGAGTCTGCCGAAGTGCGCAACCACAGCGGCTATCAACTCCTCAATAGATTTCACATCGCCAAGATCGAAGGCAATGCTTACGGCCTCGCCCCCGGCCCGCACGATGCTCTCAGCTTGTTCGGCGCTCTTGTCTGCCGAGATGTCGGCCACCACCACCTTGGCCCCTTCCCCAGCGACGATCGCCGCGGTGGTAGCACCGATGCCGGACGCGGCACCGGTCACGATCACCACTTTTTCATCAAGTCGCCCCATCAGTCCTCCGATCTCAGGCTACGGGAAGAGCAATCGACCGCCGTCCAGCATGAGGGTGGCTCCGGTGAGGTATTGGAAGTCATCGCTCACCAGCGCAGCCACCGCGTTGGCGATATCTTCGCCTGGGTCTCCCAGCTTCCCCAGCGGAACAGTCTTGAGCATGGCCTTGTAAGCCTTGGGGTGGGCGTCGCGAAAGTCCTCCGCTGATTCGGTAAGGGCGGCCGGACAAATCACATTCACCCTTATGTTGTCGCGGCCCCATTCTCGGGCCGCCACCCGCGTGAGACCTCGTATTGCCTCCTTGGTCATAACGTAGGCCCCGAAGGTGGGATCGCCGGTGATGGCGGTGGACGAGCCCATGTTGACAATGCAGCCGCCACCGCCCTGCTTCATGATCGGGTGGCAAGCCTGCATCGAATAGAGGGTGCCTCGCGCCCCGCTGCCGAACACTGCTTCGAATGTCTCGTCGTCGATGCCGATCACCTTCTGGCCCCCGCTGGTTGTCTGCGCGTTGTTAACGAGAATATCGATGCTGCCAAAGGCATCGACGGCAGCGGACACCGTAGCGTTCACATCCTCACGCCGGGCGACGTTCCCGGCAATCGCGACCGCCCGGCCGCCCCGGCTCTCGATCTCGCCTACTACCGCATCCAGCTTTGACTTGGTCCGGCCGTTGATAACGATGCGAGCGCCGCGCTCTGCCAGGGCCAGCGCGATGGCACGCCCCAGGCCCTGGCCGCCTCCGGTCACAATGGCCGTCTTTTCGGCTAGCTGCATTGGATCCCCCTTGGGCGCCCTATACGACAAAGAGCTTGATCAGGTGTGCGATCAGACAATGTCGGCCATCGTCGTCCTCGGCTTCGCCTCCGCCAGTAGACCGCGCACTATGCCGTCGACTTCTCGAGGGTCCATGGGCGGATTGTCGATATGCGGACCCCGCCTCCAACCCTCAGCGATGCCCAAGACCATTCCCGACGACTCAATCACCTGCCCGGTCACGCCAGCCGATTGAGCCGAAGCCAACCATACGACTGCCGGGGCCACCCGTTCTGGCCGGAACCGAGCCAGCATTTCATCGGAGAAGCTGAGATCTTCGGTCAGCCGCGTCAACCCTCCCGGACACACAGCGTTCACGGTAACGCCGTAGCGGACGAGTTCTTGGGCAGCAATCTGGGCGAATGCGGCGATCCCCGCTTTGGCCGCTCCATAATTCGTCTGACCAGTGTTGGCGTAGATGCCGGCCACCGAGGTGGTACACACAATGCGGGCGTCGTTGCTCTCACCGGCTTTGGCTCGATTTCTCCAGTATTCCGATGCCACCCGGCTCGGCGCCCACGTGCCCTTGAGATGCACCCTGATTACCGCGTCCCACTCCTCCTCGGTCATCGAAAAGAGCATTCGGTCGCGCAGAATCCCAGCGTTGTTGATGAGCACGTCGAGGCCACCGAATGTGTCCAGGGCCAACTGCACCATCGTTTGGGCATCAGCAAGCGAGCTGACGTTGCCTACATGGGCGACGGCTTTGCCACCAGAAGCGATGATCTCCTCGACAACCTCGTGCGCCGGACCTTGATCGCTGCCAGTGCCGTCTCGGGCACCGCCATAGTCGTTGACCACGACCTTGGCCCCTTCGGTAGCCAACAACAATGCGTATTCGCGCCCGATTCCTCGTCCTGCTCCAGTGACAATGCAGACCCGGCCCTCGCACATTTTTTCGCTCATTTCAACGAACCTCCTGCTCAGAAACAACGACTATCGGGCAAACAGCTTCCCAAATCATCCAAAGGCACTCCCATTCAGAACTTGGGGACCCTGTCAGCCCACACCTAGGAACTTACGGGCGTTGTCACTCATCACAAAGCGCTGGTCTTCGGGCGACAGGAAAGAAAAATGCTCAACAAGCTGGGTGGGAAAGGCTATGCCCTCTGAGTGGGGGAAGTCGGACCCCCCGACGATGACCTCTTTGCCCGCCTGGCCGATCACCATCTCCATGTCGTCTTCCCAGTAGGGCACCACCCGGAAGTGACGCTTGAAAATCGAGCTCGGCCGTTCGGTGAGTTGGCCTCCGATCCAGGGCCCGTTGCGTCCCATGCCCCGCATCTTGTCCATACGGGTGAGGAGGTAGGGAACCCACTCCGCTCCATGTTCGGAGGAGAGCATCTTGAGGCCGGGGAAACGACCGAAGAGGTTGTCATAGATGAGAGCGGAGAATGTTTCCATGGCCGGTACCTCGCCGTATCCCCACATCCACTGCCACGCCGATTGCACGTAGAACGTCGGATACTCCTCCTGGCCCCACCACGCCGAACGACTCGCCTTATATCCCGGTAATCCCTCGTTGATGTGATAGCAAACGATGGCACCGGCTTCCTCGATGCGGCCCCACATCCGGTCGAAGTGGGGATCGCCGGGCGATCGCCCGTAGGCCGGGCCTGGACAAATCGACACGGCGCGACAATCCCGCTCGAACAACCAGTCGAGCTGCTCGCACACCTTGTCGACATCTCGCATGGAGATCACTGGCGACATGATTATCCGACCGTCGCGGGAAAACCCCCAGGTCTCCTCCATCCACCGGAGATAGGCGTATGAAGACTCCCAGTAAAGCTTGTCATCGGTCAGGAAGTGCTCGCCAAACAACCCCAACGAGCCGCAGTACATGACCGCACCGTCGACGTTCTGCATGTCCATCTGGGTGATGCGCAGGTCAGGGTCCAAGAATGCGGGGTCTACCGGCATCCAATGGTATTGGTTGGCGCCGTCAGGGCCGGCTCTCATTGCCTTGAGCATCTCTGCCAACGAACCTGGGCGGTAGCACTCATCGAGCCTGTTGTCCATGGGTAGCTGCCGATCCATTGCCAGCATGACCGTCTCACCATCCACTTCTACCGGTCGAATCGTTCGGTCCCGATACTTGGCCGGGATGTAGTCGACGTAGACATTGGGCGGCTCGTAGATGTGCTGATCGCAGTCCCATACGCCATAGTCGGTAAACGTCTGATAGTCGGTGTATTCACTCATGTGATTTCCCTTCTCTTTTCCTTGAGCCTCAGGGACACGCCTTGCGGCCCCCCCTTGCCTGCCTTACGATTCCGCACCCCTGGTGAGACGCAGCGGGGAATACTCCATCACAACCTCGCCGTGCTGGTTGACGACGGTGTTGCGAGTGGTGATGAGCCCCCGGTCTCCCGCCGACGTGGGCCGCTGCTCAGTGACCTCCACCACGACAGCAATGGTGTCGCCGCAATAGACCGGCTGTTTGATGTCCAGGTCCGCATGGAGAAAAGCTAGGCCGGTGCCATGAATGGAGCCGGTCTGAATAACAAGTCCCTCCGCGTATGAGAAGGTCATCATGCCCGGCACCAAGCGGCCTTGGTAGCCGTGCTCTCCTGCCACACGCCCGTCCAGAAAAAGCGGTTCGTTCACGCCAGCCAGCGTTACGAAGGCATGCACGTCGGCGTCGGTGATCGTTCGGGCAGCCGTTCGAAAGCTGAACCCCGGCGTCATCTCCTCCCACGTCCGCCCATGGATCAGCAGCGAATGCGCATCAACGTCGACCTTGTCGCGTGCGCCGGTCCCCATGGCCGCAATCCTATCGCAAGGCCATTGAATCAGGTAGATGATTCATCGGTATGTAAGAAGTCGACGCTCAAATTAACGCCTGCCTCCCCTAGCGAAGAGCCGGAAACACCTCTCGCCCAAAGATCTCGAGGAACTGAGCGGTGGGCATGCCTCCAGTGCAGACGACTATATGCTCGCATTGCGTTTCCGCCACGCTGCGCAGAAAGCCGGCAATCACGTCATCGGGTTCCCCAGCCACCAGCATGTCGCTGCCTAACTCTGCCAGTGAGACCTCGCCCCGGTTGGCTGCTTTGAGCTTCGACTCAGTCCGATCTCCGCGGTCGCTGGGCGCCTCAACTCGGGCGTAGCTCCTCAGCATCTGATAGATCGCTGGCAACCAACTGTCCTCAACCTCCGTTCGGGTGGCACCGAGGCCGACCAACCGCATCAAGGCCACAGTCGAGGAGCGCCCATGTTCGTCCGTGTGGGCCCGGTAGTGCTCAAGTTGGGGCACAAGACTGGGCAATCTGTCGGAGAAGCCGACGATCCACCCGTCGGCAAGACGCGCCGCTCGTTCCATGGCCGGGAGAGTGTTGGCACCCACCCAAACTGGAATGCGGTCTTGCGCGGAACGCGGCGTCAAAGTGAGCTCTTGGAATGAGAAAAACTCCCCGTCAAAGGAAAACCTCTCGCTGCGCCAGACACCCTCAAGAATCTGGAGCGCTTCGCTCATTATCGCCCCCCGTCGCCGAAATGATACGCCCATCGCCTCGTATTCGTAGGGCCGATAGCCGACGCCCGGCCCGAAGATCACCCGGCCGCCCGATAAGACATCAAGCGACGCGACCTCTTCGGCCACGTCGAGTGGGTGTGACAATGGAAGCAGATAGATCGACGTGGCCAGCCGGATCCGCTCTGTGCGGGCCGCGACGGCCGCCAACAGCGGCAATGGATGGATGGTGTGCCCGAAACCCGGTGTGAACCGATGATGACCGACAAACACGGTGTCGAAGCCGACCTTCTCCGCAAGCACAGCCCTTTGCACCGTGGTAGCCGCGTCATCGTCGCTCAGCAAGACGCCCACTCCTACCATCGACTCATCCTTTCGCGTTGAGGCATTCGTCGAGACGCGACCTCAGCTTGGCTGGTTCCAGAAGTCACTCCATGTGCCGTAGACATCGGGCAACTGGCGGGTGTTGAGGCCGGAAACCTCCTCTGCAACTCCGGCGCCGTGTCCCGGCCTATCCAATGCGTCAACGATGTACCAGCGATGGAACTTGCGCCATTTGAAGCACCAAACCCCGTCAACTCGGACGTATCGGTCCCAGTACTGAATGGTTCCAACTCTCCATTCGCCGGTATCTGGATATTCCAATTCGTCGCGGCAGTAGACCACTCCAGTGGCGTTCTCGGCGTCCTCGAAGTCAATGACATGGTTCATCACGAAGTGAATAGTTGACCGGGGCCTCCGGAGAGCACCGTCGAACCATTCTCGCAAGGCGCCTCGGCCTTGCTCATTCCGCCCCACCCGCACATCGGGAACGAACAGTTCTACCAGAGCATCCAAATCGCGAGCATCGATGGCCCGGCCGTAGCGCATGGCCAACTGGCGGACGTTGGCCAAAGAGTCCAGACGGTCGAGCCGCTCCTCAGCAGTCCCCGGTTCCCAAGACCCGAGCCGCCCCCCAGACATTTCCTTGGCTTTCAGCCCGCTTGTCCAACCGCCGAAAACGAAATCGGGAGGTAGGTGGCCGCCCGCACGCCTCCGTAGGTGAATTCGGGGGTCTCGCCTTCGGTTATCCAGTAGGAGGGAATCCTCTTGTGGAACTCCTCCAGCGCCCAGCGCATCTCCACCCGGGCCAGATGTGAGCCCATGCAGCGGTGGGGGCCGGTGGCAAAGGAGGTGTGTCGGATGTTGGGACGTTCGAAGTCCACATCCAGCGGGCACTCGAAGATCTCTGGGTCCAAGTTGCATGCCTGCCAAGAAGCCAGCACATACGAGCCCTCGGAAAGCTGCACCTCACCCACTTCGATGTCTTCGGTTACAAGGCGACTACTGCTGGCCACTGGTGCCTCATAGCGCATGAGCTCCTCGACTGCATTGGGAATCAGCTCTGGGCGATCAACCAAGGACTGGCGAAGCTCAGGAACGTCCGCCAAGCGGGCGAATATCAGAGAGAGCGCAGAGGTAACGGTGTCCAGCCCTGCGATCATGAGGAGATAGACGATGTCGGAAACCTGCTGCTTGGTCAATCGTTCGCCCTCGACCTCGGCATGGAGCAATTGGCTGAGCAAGTCGTCTCCCACTTCTGATGCGGCTGAGCGCTCGTCCAAAACCCCGCCAATGTACTCGGCCATCTCAGCACCGGCTGCTTGGATCCCAGCAAGCATCTCCACAGGATCGCCTTCTTCGGGCTTTATCGTGCGGTCTTTCCAGGCGATGAATCGTTCTCGATCCGACTCCGGCAACCCCATCATGGCCACGAAGATCCGAGACGGCAGCGGGTCGCAAAGCCCCTTGTAGAGCTCCACTTGACCGATTTCGATGAAATCGTCGATCAACTCGTTGGCCATTCTTCTAATTCGCTCCTCCAATGGGTTGATCTGGCGGGGAGCGAACAAGGGGTCCAGCAGCTTGCGGTATTTGGTATGCAGTTCGCCGTCGAGGTCAAGCGGCAAAAGGGGGCGGGGAGAGCCCATTAGCAGGCCGTTTCCAGGCTGCACGATCGCCTTGTTTCGCATCAGATCCAAGCTGTCCTCGTATCGGAGGAACATCGTTCCTCCGAGGCGTTCCTGGATGTTGACTTCTTCCAACAGCTCCGAGAAATACCTTTGAGGGGCCTCTACTTCGCGGGGGTCGCGGTCAAGGGTTGAGGCGGGTGAAGTTCCCTTTTCGTAGGCGGCGGCGAGCTTTCCCCGCACGTAGTCCATCCGTTCGGCGTTTGGCTCTTCCATGCTTCCCCCATGCCCGATCCGGTATGTTGCGGCGACAGTATCAATACAGCTAATTCAATACAATAATTCGGGCAGCAGCCGAACCTAACGAAGGCGAGGATCATCATGGTCGCACACGATTTCGAGGGGAAGGTTGCCCTCGTCACCGCAGGAGCTTCTGGCATCGGGGCAGCCACGGCACTGGGCTTTGCCAGCGCAGGTGCGGCAGTGCTCATAGCCGACATCAATGAAGAGGACGGCTCCGCCTTCGTCGAACAGCTTCGCAACGCCGGGCATCGAGCGGCGTTTTTCGGTGGCGATGTCACCCTTGAGGAAGACGTCGAAGCGATGGTAGCTGCCGCAGTCAAAACCTTCGGGGGGCTCGACTGCGCCGCAAACATTGTCGGGGGGATGGATGGGGGCGACTTTCCGGGCAACTACGTCGTAGAGTCCACTGTGGAGCAGTGGGACGGAACCATAGTTGCCAACCTCCGAGCCACTTGGCTCAGCTTGAAGCACGAGATCACCTACATGCTGGACCACGGAGGGGGTTCCATCGTGAACATTTCATCGCTGGCCGCTTATCTCGGGCGCAGCGACGCCTCTGTGGCCTATGCCGTGGCCAAGGCAGGCATAATCCAGCTCACCAAGACCACGGCGTCTCTATACGGCGCTCAAGGGGTGCGAGTCAATGCAGTGGCACCCGGTCTCACGGCAACTGAAGGCGTCAAAGCAAGTTTGACCCCAGAACAGCAGATACCCAGGGGTCATGTCATACCCAGGATGGTGGAGCCATCTGAAATCGCCGACGCCATCTTGTGGCTCTGCTCAGATGGGTCGGCAATGGTGACCGGCCAAACGATGCCCGTTGATGGCGGGTGGTCGGCCCGGTAGTACTCAAGCCGGCATGGTCGGCCCGAACAGGAGCCAGAACGAGGTCAACAGCATGAACCAGCAAGGCGATGGCAAGCATCTCGATGACAAGGTGGCGGTTGTCACCGGTGCTACTCGGGGCATAGGCAGGGCCACTGCCCGGGCGTTGGGACGGCGCGGCGCCTCGGTGGTACTTGTGGGTCGAAGCACCGCCGAGAATCGAAATCGCGTGCTGCCCGGCACTCTGGAAGAGGCAAGTGCAGAGTTAGCCGGAGAAGGAGTGGAGGTGCTGGCGATACCCGCCGATCTGAGGTCGGCCGAAGACACCGAGCGGGTGGTTGAGGTAACTCTGGCCGAACGCGGCCGGTGCGACATCCTGGTCAACAACGCCGCGTTTATGCCGTCGGGCCCCATCCTGGAGATGCCACCGCGTCGGTGGCTTGCAGTCTTCCGCATCAACGCTGTGGCACCACTCCAGCTGATCCAGGGCTTTACACCAAGAATGTTCGAGCGAGGCTGGGGACGGGTTCTCAACGTGAGCTCGGGCGCGGCAGTGGTCTGTCCTCCCGATTTGTTCATGTACGGATCTAGCAAAGCCGCCCTCGATCGGTTGACTTCCGAACTCCACCTCGAAGCCGGTGGGCGAGGGGTATCGTTCAATGCGATTCGAGTAGGCGCGGTGGGCACCGAGCAATGGCAGTACGCCAACCAAACCGGCATTCTCGAACGCCAAGGCACAGACTCCGCAGAGCCCGTATACGACCCCGTGGCTGTGGCTGAGGCCTTTACCTGGCTGATTCTTGAGCCGAGCGACCGCAGTGGCGGAGTCTACAGTTTTGCCGATCTCATCGAACTCGGTTCGCTCGATCCTGGGGCCAGAATCGCCTGAATCAAAGACCAAGGGAAAGCCAAGACGCGCCAAGCCCCGCGGTCCGCATCTGCGGCCCGCGGGGCTTGGCTAGATTCTGAGGCTCTACTACTATTCCGGGTAACAGGCGGTGTTCAAGTCTCCGAGCGGAGTATCAAAGTTGCCAGCGCCGTCAGTGATGTACGGCCAGAAGCAAGCCACGACCCGGTCCAAGTCGTCGGGGCTATAGCTCACCGGTTGTGACAACAGTCCGTCGAGGGTCTCGCCGTCTAGCGAATACATGGCGGTTAGGGCCGCTGCTCCATCCAGAGGCGCCGACGGGTCGGCGTGGTCGGCAATTGCCTTTTGCAGCAAACGCAGTGCGGTGTAGGTGGAGGTGGCGTGTGAGTGGCCCCAGTCGTCTTCGGGGACTCCTGCCGATTCCATGATGTCGCGATAGGCGTTTACCAGTGGATGGTTTATGAACCAGGGGAAGCCGTTGAGGCCGCCGTTCAGTCGTCCAGGAGCATTCAGCAAAGCAGAGCTGACCGATCCCGCGGATGCACCGAACCATCCGTCATAGCCCTGATCCAGACAGCTCTCCATCAGGGTAACCCCGGCAAAGTCCGACATGCTGAGCTGGATGAAGTCGACGCCTTGCTGAATGAAGCCTATGCATTCGGACGTGTAGTCCGGGGCGGTGGTGCTCACCCTCACTGTGGGCGAGGATTGGAGCCCGATGCCAGCCGCCACCGCTTGGAAGACGGGGTCGGCTGCTGCGCAGCTGTCGACCTCGACACACGATGCCGAAGTGGCATGGGTGGCGCCATTGATCTGCGCCACCACCAGCTGCTGGGCGACCACAGCGTCAAACGTGGTGGTCGTGGTGAAGAAGTTTTCGTTGGCGCAGAAGCCCTCAGGGTCTACCTCGCACGAGAGGCCGAACGGCGTGACAACACCACTCCACACCGGCGGCGAGTAGCCGACGCCGAGGATGGGCACGCCCAAAGCGGAAAGGCTGTCGGCGATGCTCGACTCTGTGGTCGATGTGTTCAAGAACACCGCAATGATGTCATCGGGAAAATCTGAAACGGCAGCCTGGGCCTCGGCAACCACTCCGGCAGAGTCATATTTTCTGACCTCCACCGGATGTCCGTTGAAGCCGCCTTCAGCGTTGATCGCGCCGATGGTGGCGTCCATGACTGAGTGGAGCGGTATAGCGCTGGGCCCGGTCTCCTCGGAAATGAACGCAATGGTCACCGGATCCATAGGCTCTGGGGCCGGCGCCTCCTCCTCATCAGCAGGCTCCGCGGGGGCCGGCGCCTCCTCAGCGGGCTGAGTCGGAGTGTCGTCGTCATCGTTGCCGCAGCCTGCCGCGATCAAGGCGAACGCGCCCGCCAAGGCCATCAGCAATAGCCAGACTCGTCTAAAACCCATCAAGGTCATTTCTTTCCCCCTTCAGCGAGCCCTACCGATCGCGGCGCAGACTCGTCATTTAACTGGTGCAATCAACGGATACTAGGCCCGCCGCAGCTGTGCATGCACGAGGACATCAAGCCGCGGCAAGTCCAAGAAACAGTACAATGATCTGACGGATTCTGCCACCCCTGAGGTCGATACGGACTCGCGGGCTTCTCGTCACTGTATTGCGAAATGGACTGGGAGCAGATTCCTTCATGGTCAGGGTTGACCGGGAAGGAGCATGACAAATAGCCCCTCTGCGTCGGCCACCAGCGTCCCCCTGTCGAAGAGGTGCCCCGTGACATACCGCTTGCGCCCCTCTTCTCGCTCGAACGTCGCGTCAAACTTCAACTCCCGACCAATCTCGGTGATGTGTCGATAGTTGACATGCAGATAGGCAGTGCGGGCAATGGAGCGACCACCGCAATTGCTCAGACGGCCAAGTATGTCGTCGAAGAACAGCGGAAGGGCTCCGCCATGAACAGCACCGTTTCCACCGAGGTAAAATGTGGTGAACCGCACCCGCCCTTTGACTGAATTCTCAGTCTGTTCGTCCACAACAAAGGCCGGCAGCATAGAGTGCCCCCGCCCGGGCAAATCCTGCCGACGGCCAGCTATCAGATCCGACTCCTCACACGTCCACGGCTTCAGCCGGTTGGCCACCTCGCCAAGCTGATCTGTGATCTCGCGCATTACCTCAGCCGGAGGATTGGTCCCGTTGGTCAAGTCCTGGACCAGCCGGGTGGCCTTCAGCAGGTCGGCAAACTCCCCTCCTCCATCCCAACTCGGAGGCAGAGGTGGCATGAATGGATCCCGAGTAGCTGGTTTAGTCATAGCCGTGTCCCTTTGCTTGCTGTGTGGCGACCTGAGGCAATCGGCCCCATCAACCCACGCCGAGTTCGACGAGTGTGCCGAGTCGATTGGCAGCAGCCAGACAGCGGGTCAAATACCCGATCTGAGCCTCGTCGGTGTGTACTCCATCTGGGGTGATGAGCCACATCAGGACGCCGTACAGGGCATGGCATCGATAGAGAAACCATAAGTCGGCTATTGACGGAGGCTCGACTCCGGCCGATGCAATTCGATCTCGATAGCGCTCAATCAATATTCCCTCGTTTTCAGCTAGCTGGTCTTCATCGAGTGCTGTGGTGAGCAGGTAGGCGACATCGACCGCCCAGCACCCCCGTATTGCCATCTGCCAGTCGAGCACCCCTCCCAGCGGCTCTTGCCCTGTGTCGACGTAGTACAAGTTCCCAGAATGCACATCAGCGTGTACCAGGGTGTGAGGCTTGGTGTCCATGATCTGAAGGAGTCGGTCGTATCCACCCCACAACGCGTCGTCGGTCCAAACCGCCCGATCCACTAGGGGTGCTCTGTGGCCGCGCTCCATGTGGCGCCCGGCGAGCCGGGGTCCGAAGTTGCGCCAGAATTGCATCTGGGCATTGAGCGAGGGCGGCATCAGCCACGGAAGCTCGCGGTCGAGCCGATCTCCGCCCCACCACGGGGCGTGGAAGTCGGCAACCGTATCGAGCACGGCACCGACCTCTTCAACCGTGTTGGGGTCGGTGACGATACCGAGTCGACCTCCAGGACGCCGGGAGAGATCTTCCATGAGGATGGTGAACTCAATGTCGTCGCCGGTTGCCTCGATGGCATAGACCTCGGGCTTCTCTATGTCGAGGTTCGGCAGCACGTCGCGATAGATCCGGACCTCCGTCGAATACATTTCGGGAGGGAAGTTGAACCTGGCCAGATTGCGCTTGACAAATATCCGAGGAGGCAAACCAGCATCTCGGCCCTCAACGTACTCGACCTCGATTCGGACTCGGCTGGCCGATCCCTCCGTGGTGTCCAGCACCCGAACCGACTCGACATCCACATCGGGATGCGACGGCCGAAGAAGCTGGTTCAGGCGTTCAGGGGTCAGCTCCCGGCCGCTCCCCGAGTTCTCGCTTTCAGTCATCAAAGCTCGGCTCCTCCCACCACGGTACGAATTCGGGCAATTCGCGCGGCGACATGGTAAACCGCGGCTCGCGCTTTTCCTTGAATGAGGCCACACCTTCCCTCACGTCGGGGGACCGGCCCAACGCCAGCAGCGCCTTGGACTCGAGTTGGTTGGCGGTCATCGGATGAGGTGAGCCCAATTGGCGCCACATCAGATTGCGGGCCAGTGCCACCGAAACCGCTGAGGTCGAAGAAGCGATTCCCTCTGCCACCTCTTGGGCTCGGGCCAAGACTTCACCGGCCGGGTGCAGCTCCCTGACCAGTCCGCCTTGAAGCGCCTCGGAAGCCGGAAAGATCCGACCGGTAACCGTCCAGTCCATGGCCTGGGCGATGCCGACGATCCGAGGCAGGAACCAAGTGGCGCACGACTCGGGGACGATCCCCCGTTGTGCAAATGGCAACCCGAATCGGGCCGAGTCGGCCGCGATCCGGATGTCCATGGGCAGGACCATGGTCACCCCGATGCCAACAGCAGTTCCATTGACCGCCGCGATCAGCACCTTGTTGGACGAGAACATCCTCAACGCCAACTCCCCTCCCACGTCGCGGTTGCCCCCTCGCAACGGCTTGAAGCCCGCGGTGTCCGCCGCATACCCGCCGCTCTGCGCGCTGAGATCGGTTCCCGCCGAGAAAAAGGTCCCCTCCCCGGTCAGGACGACAACCCGCACCTCGTCGTCGCCCTCGGCCCGGTCGAACGCTTCAATGAGCTCGTCGAGCATCTGATAGGTGACCGTGTTGCGCTGCTCGGGCCGGCGAAGGGTAACGGTCAACACTCTCCTATGGACGTTGTAGCCGATCGTCTCATATGTCATATGAATCCACCTTCTTAGTCGCGCTTCTTCTCAATCGAGCTGTTGGTAGATCGGCTATGGCGTACCGCTTCACATCATGTTCCAGAAAGCTCAGCGACTATTGGCACCAAAGAGTCAAGATTTGAGGGTGTGAAGCCGGCGTCGAGTTGAATGCAGTTGATCCCGAATCGCTCTCGTCGCTCCAAGAGCTGTTCGACAATTTGTCCTACTGTGCCCACAAGCACGGCAGGTGAATTGGCCAAGAGCTGGAGAGTGACCCCTTGTCGCGATGCCACTTTAGCAAGGAACTTCTGACCTTCTCGAGGCGACTCGGTGACTCTGACAAGCCAATGGTTCATTTCAATTGTGATGTCGTCCATGGAACGGCCCGCGGCTTTGGCAGCAGCCCGGACCCAACCGATTTTCTCCTCAACCCTCTCTGCCGACAGATCTTCAATCGCATGGGTGCCGAGCTCTCCGGCCCCTAGATTGGCCACGATCCCGACCTTCTGGGCGTGTCGCCCGGCGATTCCGAGCACCCGCTGACCGCCACCACCCACAAAGAGAGGAACCGGTCTTTGCACCGTTTCCGGGAACAACTCCAGGTCGACTTGATAGTGATCCCCCTTGAATTGGAAGCGACCGCCGCCGAGCAAGCCCCGAACTACGCAAAGCGCTTCATCTAGGCGACTTACCCGAACACCGGCTCGGTCGAGCGGTATGCCAGCCGCCTCATAGTCAGACCGCATCCATCCAGCTCCGAGGCCAAGAGTTAATCGGCCCTCTGAGACGACATCCAGCGCTGCCGCCATCCGGGCGGCCAGCACCGGGTGGCGGTAGTCGTTGCCCAGAACACCAGTCTGGAGGCGAAGTTTTGAGGTTGCCATGGCCGCCGCGGTCAGGGCTACCACCGGCTCCAGGGTGTACCCATCGGTGAAGTGGTCGGCCATAACAACAGCATGAAAGCCGAGAGCCTCGATCCGGCGTAGCTCGTCGCACCAAGACGCCACCGAGCCAATCTCAAACGGCGCTGAGACAGTGAACTCAAACTCCCTGGTCATGCGGTGAATTCCCGCGCCCAGTCAGGATGCAGCCAAAACCTCTTCAGGTATGGTGATATGGGGAAACAACTCTTCGAAGGCACCGCGGGTAATTCGCTCTCGAACTTCGGGCTCAACGTCGTCGAACAACTCATGGAGCGTCTTCTGCGTATGACCGTAGGTGCCTTCAAGGTGGGGGTAGTCGCTTCCGAACATCACGTTCTGGTAGCCCATGGCCCACATCGCGGCCGGGGCCGACTCATCGTGCTGAAAGCTGGCGTACACGTTGTTGTAAAGGTATTCCTTGGGCAGCTTAGACAATTGTGGCCGCACGAACTCGGCGTGCTGTCGGTAGGCCTCATTCATGCGGTCACCGATGTAGGGAACCCAAGTGGCACCGCCCTCGGAAACAAGTACCTTGAGTTCTGGGCGGCGATCGAAGACGCCAGCCGAAACCAGGCACATGACCGCATAGATCCCGTCGCGGCCCGACTCCACATAGTTGATGATTGCCCCGCCTCGTCCCCGATACTTTACCGGGTCGCCGTTGGTTCCGATGTGGAATCCCACCACCATGCCGGACTCTTCGGCAGCGGCCCAAAGGGGATCCCACTCCTTGTGATTCCAATACTCCCGGCCCGGTACCTGTCCGGACGGAAGGCTGATGACGTGCAGGCCGATTTCGGCGGCGTGATACACCTCGGCCACTGAGTCCTCTACCTCCAACACTGGCATCAGCGCGGCCGGAACAAGTCGATCAGGCGCTGCTCCCTTTAGCTCGTCCACCATCCATTCGTTCTCGGCCCGGGCCGCTTCGGCAATTAGGGCGCGATCTTCAATAAGGGTGCACCAGAATCCGATCGACTGGTACATCACCTCGCCCCAAACCCCTTCATTATTCAGATCAGCCAGTCGAAGCTTGACATCGCGCGAACCGGGAGGGCGATGGGCCATCTCGGTCATCGTTTCGCCGGTGGATCCCTTGGCCGTCATAACCCTGGGCACCTTGCGGGTGAATGACTTACCATCAACCTCGACGAGCTCCTCGTCGTCGCTGATCATCCGAGTGCGGGGCATCCGGTCGGCCTGTGAGGAGGGCAGAATCTGATGCCAAAGGTCTTCGGGTTCCAAAAAGTGCGAATCACCGGAGTGGGTCCAAATCTTGCCAGTCATAGGCAAATCCTAGGAAAAATCCGCCAAATTGTCTAACGATTCTTTCGCCGAGACGAGCACGAAATTCTCATGAAGCCCTCGCGCGCTTCCTCCGCAAAGCGCGGCTAGAGCTCAAGCGATGGTGGAGCAATCGGATGGGCTTTGGACCGGGAGAAGCTATCGATGCGGCCGAGCGCCAGTCCGTGGAGGAACCTTCGCTGGAACCGCCAACCGTGCTCAGTGTGCACCACCTCGTCTTCATAGATCCCAAGAAATTGAAGCCCGCTCCCGTCGTGGCGCTTTGACCACTCGGTGGTCGGAAAACGGGCCCAGGCTCGGTCGCCGTCCACGTGTATGAGACCGTTATGGGTGGTTTGGAAAACGAATTCGAAGTCTTTGGTGTGCTCGCGGATCAAGGCCGCAATCGCGTCCGGGCCCACAACATCCTCAGTGATTCCAGACGACAACACGCCGTCCTCGGCGTATACCAGAACAGCTTCGTCAATGGCCGACCGGCATATTGCTTCGCTATAGGAGACCGCCAGCCGGCTGATGGCCACCATGTCGGCGGCCTGGGAGCTGTTTGGGTCGGGGAGAATCACGTTGTCACCTGGTACGTAATCTCGATACGGGAGATCACGTCTCCCAGCCCCTTGTCGTCAACCAACTCGGCTTGAATCCACACGATGTTCCCGGCGCGTCCGGTCCCCCGAGAACGAGTGGCAAACGATGGCCTGGTACCGCCCCTCAGGAAGCGGACGTCGAAAGTGCGCAGGCTTAGCACCTCTCCTGGCGCCGTCTGTTCGGCCGAATCCTTGGCCTGCCACTCCAGTGCCACCATTGCCGGCCCATGATGGAGCAGTTCAGCCCCAACCTCTGAGCGAAGCTCTCGGATCACATACCCGCCTTCTTCGAATGTCTCCGCGAAATAGGCCTCACTAAGCGGCGGCATTGGCGGCTCGTCGAGAATCCCGGGTCCGGGATCGAGGTATTCAAACCCAGGGGCCACATCGCCGAGGCTGATCCAGTCTGCCGAACCGTTTGCGATGACTCGTGAAGGATCGTCGAAGTCCACCATCTGGCACTCGGTGAACATTGCCCGCTTTGCCAACCGGGCCACCTCCCCGTCGACTCGAATCCTTGACACGTCCGCGGCACTCTCGTGGATTCGGATGGCCACATGGGTGAGGGCCCCAAATCGGATGCCGTCGATGTTGATACCCGCGGTGTCGAGCATGGCAATGGCCAGCGGCGAGCCCAACAGTCCCCCGCTCCACCGCATATCACTGCGCAGCTGCATCCTTCCCACCGCATGATCAGTGTCCGTGGCTTCAGATTGGCACCCCAAGTAGCGATAGGAGACAAGGTCGTCCACCGATGAGGCCCACCGACCCCTGATTGCCCTTTCTTCCGATAAGCCCGTTTCCGCTGCCATGGGGATTCTCCTGGTTACCGCTGTCTGGCTCCGCCGCCGACGCTAGGCCTGAGACCGTTTGGTAGCAGCAAGCCGGTATTGCCACCACGTTATAGGAATATCATCTAACCCTATGCGGTTCGACTGCACAGAGGAGCAAGACCTTCTCCGAGAAACGGCCCGCAACTTCGTCGACCAAGTCTGTCCTCCCGAGCAGGCCAAGAAATGGGACGACGAGCACCACTACCCGCCCGAACTTGTTGAGGGATTCGCCCAGCTCGGCTGGCTGGGGCTCGCCCTTCCTGAATCGGTCGGAGGGGGTGGTGGAACCGCAGTCGAGCTTGCCATCATCGGCGAGGAACTGGGCCGAGCCAGTCTCGACGTTGCCCAGACCTACGCCCTAACCCTCATGGCCGCGCTGGTGGTCGAGCGGCATGGCACTGCTGAAATGCGTGACGAGCTACTGCCCCTCATCATGGCCGGACGGCGTCGCCTTTCCATCGGCATGTCTGAACCTGACGCCGGGTCCGACATCGCCGCGCTACGGACTACAGCGATTCGAGATGGCGATAGCTTCGTGGTGAACGGTCAGAAGACCTGGTGTACCGGAGCGGGCCTTCCCGGTACCGACATACTCGCCTATGTGCGCACCTCAGTTGGCGGCAAGAAACACGATGGACTATCAGCGCTGCTAGTCGACCCTTCAGCTAACGGGGTGGAATTGCGCAAAATCCCGACTTTGGCCCGGCACATCCTCGGGACCTACGAGGTGTTCCTGTCTGATGTACGCGTGTCCGCAGGGCGACTAGTCGGACCCCTAGACGGTGGCTGGGACGTTATGTTGGGCGGGATCGATGTAGAGCGAGTGTTGATATCTGGAGGCTACGTTGGCGCGGCGCAGGCGACGCTCGATGAAGCCCTTGACCACGCTAAGACTCGAAGGCAGTTCGGCCGGCCGGTGGGCGAGTTTCAAGCTCTAACTCACGCGTTTGCTGACCTTCAGACCGAGATCGACGCGGCTCGTTTGCTGGTGTATCGCGCCGCCTGGCTTCACAGCGTTGGCCAGCCGTGCGGGCCGGAGGCTTCGATGGCCAAGCTGAAGGGATCGGAGACCTACGTGGCTGCGGCCAGGCTTGGAATGCAGGTTTGCGCGGGAATGGGATTTTCCACCGAGAGCACTATGAGCTTCCGGTGGCGAGAATCGATCGTTGCCCCCATTTCCGGCGGCACCAGTCAGATCCAACGAAACGCCATCGCCCGATCGATGGGTCTGCGAGGGTATTAAGGTATGACTGACTCCCGACCTATCCAGCAATCGGTTAGATCATTTTGCGATATGCTCCGTCGCCACAGCACCGCCGAACTCCACAGACCAGTAGCGGGATCTGCTCTCGCTGTATCTACCGGGGGATAGATGCTCACTGACCTCATGCCGTTCATCATTACCGGCCTCCTGGCTGGGACGGTGTACGGCCTGATGTCGACCGGGCTGGTTCTCACGTTCAAGACCTCGGGAATATTCAACTTTGGACACGGGGCAGTCCTGACTGCGGGCACCCTGGCCTTTTACGGCATGACGATCAGCCACGGTCTGGACTGGAAACTGGCCTTCATTCTCAGCGTGTTCGTCCTCGGCCCCCTCATGGGTCTGGTCATGGAGGTTGTCGCCCGCCAACTGTCCGTGCGAAGCACGGCCATGAAGGTGGTCGGCACGGTCGGGCTCATCGTCCTCGTCCCCGCGGTGACCTTGATCTTCTACCCACAGGCCTACACCGGGCTGCGAGTGCAGCGGTTCTTGCCATTCAGCAACCGCCAGAGGTACCGGGTTCGGATACTCGACGTCAACGTATTCGGCGATCAGCTCCTGGTTGCCGGGATCGTGATTTTCTGCGTGATTGCGCTCTTCGTGCTGTTCCGATTTACCCGGCTCGGCTTGGCCATGAGAGCGGCGGTGGACGACGCCAACCTGCTTTCCCTCACCGGAACCGAGCCAGCGCGCGTTCGGCGTATCGCGTGGGCCATCGGCTGCACGTTCGCTGCGCTCTCGGGCGTCCTGCTGCTTCCGTTGGTCAATCTCCAGCCGTTCTCCCTCACCTTCTTGGCCACCTATGCCTTCGGTGCTGCTGCCTTCGGCGCATTTCGCAGCATTCCCCTCGCGTTTGCGGGTGGCCTTTTCCTAGGAGTTGCCGAAGACGTCAGTGGCTTTTTCATTCGCCGCCAGGGATGGACCAGCCTGGGTGGCTTGCCGGAGGCAATGGCCTTCGTGGTGCTCTTCCTGATGCTGTTGCTGTATGCCCGCAGGCTGGGCAAGGAGGAACGGCCCCGAGACCATCCGCCGCTCCAATACCGCGGCCCCATCGAACTCCGGCTTGGTACCGGAGTGATGGTGTTCGGCCTGCTGGCGCTGGTTCCGATGGTGTTCGAATCGAAGCTGTCGTTCTTCACCGTCGGCCTCTGTCAGGCAATTCTCATCCTCTCACTAGGTCTTCTAGTTCGCACCAGCGGTCAGATGTCGCTTTGCCATGCCACCTTTGCGGCAATCGGGGCGGTAACTTTCTCCCAGTTCACATCCGAAGCAGGTATGCCCTGGCTGCTGGCCCTGGCGCTGGCAATACTGGTCACCATCCCGGTTGGCGCCGTCGTCGCCCTTCCGGCCATCAGGCTCTCTGGTGTATACCTAGCGTTGGCCACTTTCGGATTTGGGGTACTTGTACAGCGGCTGATTTTCCCGCAGACGTGGATGTTCGCCACGTTTGCGGGGTCGCGCCCTGTTCCCGCACCCAGCGGGTTCGACTCAGCCAAGAGCTACTACTACTTGGTCTTGATAGTCCTAGCCATTGTGGCGGTCCTCATAGCTGCGATATCCCAAACGCGACTCGGCCGCATACTCCAGGGTATGGGGGAGGCCCCCACCGCGGTCTCGACCCTCGGATTGTCGACTTCTGTAACCAAGCTCATCGTCTTCTGCATATCTGCTGGCCTTGCTGCCCTCAGCGGCATCATGTTCGGAGGGGCCTATACCCGGATCGACTCGGGCACACCGGCATATCAAACATTCAATTCGCTCGTGTTGATCGCGATCTTGTCATTGGCCCCCTTCCGCGAGCCTTGGTACGGGATTTTCGCGGGCGTGACCGTGGTCATCCCAGGCTTTTTGACCGGCGACTCGGTTCCCGACTGGCTCAATTTCATGTTCGGCTTCTTCGCCGTGTTGGTGGCGATGCAAGGTGGTCATCCCGTCATGGCTCAGAGACTTCGGCAACGACTCGACCGACTGCGCCGCAGACGCCGACATGTTACCCCTATTCACCATCCCAGACCGACAATCAGCGGTGGGACTGGATTGGTGCTGGAAGACATCAGCGTGTCATTCGGCGGGATCAGGGCAGTTCAGGGATTGTCGCTGTCGGCACCAATCAGTGGTATCACCGGGCTCATCGGGCCCAACGGCGCCGGCAAGACTTCGACTTTTGATATTGTTTCCGGAATCAATCGCAATTTCACGGGCAAAGTGACCTTCAACGACCACGATGTTTCTCGGCTGTCTTCGGCCGCCCGAGGGCGCCGAGGGCTCGGGCGCACATTCCAACTCATGGAGCTCGCTGACACACTGACCGTCTTCGAAAACGTGGCTCTGGGAGCCGAGTCCGGCCAGGCGGGCAGTCGGGTGGTGGGCCAGATGCTCGCGTCGACGAGCGAACGCAATCAGCGCGTGTCAGCAGCCCATGAAGCAATGGAACTCTGTGGCATCGCCCATCTGGCCGATAGACAGGCAGGCTCGCTATCCACTGGCGAACGGCGACTAATCGAATTGGCCCGCTGTTTGGCCGGCCAATTCGACCTCCTGTTGCTCGACGAGCCTTCATCAGGACTCGATCGCACAGAAACCGAGCGGTTCGGCCAGATCCTTCGCTCGGTGGTCGAATCCAGAGGCTGCGGAATCCTGCTGGTAGAGCACGACATGTCCCTTGTTCTCAACGTGTCCGACCACATCTACGTGCTGGACTTCGGGGTGCTGGTGTTTGAGGGATCCCCATCAGAGGTGTCCTCCAGCGAGCTGGTGCGAGCCGCATACCTCGGCGAGGAAGTCACCGAAATCCACGCCTTCGAGGAAGCGGTGTTGGAGGACGAGATGCTCAACAAGGAGGTCTGATGACCGCTGCCCTCCACGTCTCGGGACTGCGAGCGGGTTACGGCCGAACCGAGGTGCTTCGCGGTATCGATATCGTGGTGGATAGCGGATCGGTCGTCGCCTTGCTCGGAGCCAACGGTGCAGGCAAGTCCACCCTGCTTAAAACGATTTCTGGGCTGCTACCACCGACAGAAGGCACCGTGGAGCTGTTCGGAGAGAACGCTGCCAAGCAATCACCCGCTCGGCGCACGGCCCGAGGCCTTTGCCACATCCCGGAGGGACGAGGCATCTTCCGATCGCTGACCGTCAAAGAAAACCTGGAACTCCAAGGTGCCCCCGGCAAGAGGGCCGAAGCCATTGCCTCGGCTGTCGAGTCATTCCCGATCCTCGGAGAGCGACTGAGCCAAGTAGCAGGGACGCTCTCAGGGGGGCAGCAGCAGATGCTCTCGGTAGCCCGAGCCTACGTCCAGCACCCCAAGCTGGTGCTCGTCGATGAAGCGTCGTTGGGCCTCGCTCCGGTCATCGTCGACGACATCTTCCGGTTTCTGGCGTCGATTACCCAAAAGGGTGCCTCGTTGCTGATCGTCGACCAGTTCGTGGCCCGGGCACTGAGCATGGCATCTCGGGCCTATGTGCTCAACCGCGGCGTTATCACTTTCAACGGCACCGCCGACGAGCTCCGCCAAGAGGACGTGTTCCAGCGATATCTCGGCGAAGGCAACGAAGCCCCATAGCTCTTCACGGCATCTGGCGATACGCACCCCCATCGACCCGTATGTGCTCGCCGGTGACAAAAGCCGACGCCTCCGACGCCAGCCACAGACCAGGGCCCACGAAGTCCTCCGGATAGCCCGGCCGCTTCAGCGATTCATTCACCCCGATCTGCGCCTTCATTTCCTCGGGCCATGACTCGGCGATATCGGTCATGACCGATCCAGGCAAGATGGTGTTGCAGCGAACCTTGGGACCGAACGCATCGGCGATGGCCACGGTCAGCGCGTTCAAACCCGCCTTGGCGCAGGCATAGACAATTTCGGTCTTGCCCGGTCGCAGAGACCCAATGGTGCTGACGTTTATGATCGAGCCCCCTTCACCATCGGCCATGCGGCGCCCGAATTCAACCGCCAGCCGAAAAGGCCCTTTGAGGTTCACGCCGTGGACCTTGTCGTAGTAGGCCTCGGTGATGTCGGCCAGCGAGCCATAGAGCGGCGACATACCCGCATTGTTCACGAATACGTCACAGCGTCCAAAGGTCTCGTAGGTGGCTGCAACCAGATTGTCGCACTCATCCCAATAGGCGACATGGCATCTCACCGCTAGCGCCCGGCGCCCGGTTGAGGACTCCACTTCGGCGGCTACCGCCTCGCAGTTGTCGAGCTTGCGGCTAGCGATTACCACGTCTGCGCCGGCTTCGGCGAAGCCCTGGATCATGGCGCGACCGATGCCTCGGCTGCCGCCGGTAACCACTGCAACTTTCCCGGAAAGATCGGTCGGTGGAATCATCGCAACCTCAGCTTTTTGTCCCTGGAATTATGAATTGTTGAACTGTATAGGCAATGAGGCGATGATCTGCGAAGTAGCACGATAGGAGAACTAGATGGACTTGGCCAACAAGTGCGCAATTGTCACGGGAGGAGCCCACGGGATTGGCCGGGCCTTAGCCGAACGACTGGCCTCTGCCGGTGCCCGAGTCGTGGTCGCCGACCTCCACGCGGAACGGTCTGTCAAGATCGCCAACCGCGTAGGAGGAATGCACGTCGTGTGTGACGTCAGTGATCCTGGTGCCGTCGCCCATCTCGTCGCCACAGCCGAGAGCGAGTTCGGCCCAGTTTACGTGTTTTGCTCAAACGCCGGAATGACCGACCAAGGAGTCGACCTCGAGTCTACCGTCGAGCAAATCCATCGGATCGTCGACGTCAACATGCTGGCCCACGTTTGGGCCGCCCAAGAGGTCATCCCTGGCATGGTCGAGCGCAGCGAAGGCTACTTGGTCCAAACGATCTCGTCTGCTTCGCTCATCACTGGCCCATCAGGTATGGGCTACACATTCACGAAGCACGGAGCGCTCGGTTTCGCAGAATGGGTCGCGCTCAACTATGCCCATCTCGGCATCACCGTAACCTGCTTGTGTCCAAATGCGGTTGACACCGGCTTCTTGGGCCGCAACGAAGACGACGGGACCACAACCCTTGACCCCGCGCACCGGACCGCGCTCGGCGAGGTGGTCAGCCCGGAACTGTGCGCCGAGATGGCGTTTGACGCCATGGGCGAAGGCCGGTTCCTGGTTCTCCCCCATCCGCGAGTCGGGGAGTCTTTCGCCCGCAAAGCCAACGACTACGACCGCTGGCTTGACGGTACCAACCGCCGGCTGCGGAGGATGAGGGGCGAAGACGTCTGAGGGGGAGCGACTCGTTTTGGTCACTTCCTTTCGCCTACCACACCCTTGTCGATGAGCTGGTCGACCGCTGCGTTGTCGTAGCCGAGTTCGGCCAGGATCGATCGCGTGTGCTGGCCGAGCGCACAACCGGGCGCATTGCGACCCGGTGTTTCCGAAAAACGCAGTGGTGCCGCAGCCCGCAAGATAGGACCAAAGATCGGGCTTTCCACCTCGACGGTGAGCCCCGTCTCGCGCATGACCGGATCGCCGATCGTAAAGGCTGAATGGGGACCTTCGAATGCCTTGACTATCGCAATGCCCTGGGGAGCAAGCAGATCTTCCCAATCCTGGGCATCTCGGGCCTCAAGCAAGCCGCCGACCGCGGCGCTCAACTCACCATCATTGGCCCCGCGAGCCTCGTCGGTGGCAAAGCGAGCATCGCCAACCAACTCTGCACCTCCAATTGCCTGAGCCAGCGACTCCCATTCCCTCTGACTAGTGGCAGCCACGAATACCCAGCCCGACTTGGCCGGGTACAAGCGGTACAAAGCGCTGAGGCCGTTCATGTCGGGGTCGGCAACTGGGAGCGGCTGCTTGTCGGCGTAGGCAACGAAGTCGTCGGAGTAGGCCATGGCATTGCCTCCGATCATCGTGGTCGACATCCACGAACCCTCCCCCGTCCTTCGGCGGTGGAAGACGCCTAGGGCAATGGTTGAGAACACCGCCAGGGCGGCGTTGGCATCCCCGTCCACCGGGCCGCGAATGCGAGGCAGCACCACCGCTTGGGCTTCAGCGGTGGTGTCGAGCGACATTGTCAACTCGGGATCAAGCCAATTGCCGCCATGGCGCGTTATCTGTCCCGCTACCGCTGAGGCCACACCGGCGTAGATGGGCCGATGGGCGTAGGGGCCTTCGACGCCATAGCCAGATGCGTGGACGAAGAGAATGTTCGGGTTGATTGCTCGAATGGTCTCTTCGCCCAAGTCCAGCCGCTCGGCGACGCCCGGTCGAAAACCGTTGACGAACACGTCAGCACGGGCGGCGAGTTGGTGCATGATGCTGCGACCCTCTTCGGTGCTCAAGTCGATGGGAAGGCTCTCCTTGCCTTCCATCGTCTTGGCCCCGCCAACATCGGGAAACAAGAACGAGTCGCGCATGGGGTCGCCGGTGAGGGCTTCGATCTTGATCACCCGGGCCCCATTTGCCGCGGTTAGCGTCACCCCATAGGGCATGGCGTAGAAGTAGCCGAGTTCGATGATCGTCGTATGGGACAGAGGATGTTCGGGCGCGATTGAACCGCCTTCCGGTTTGAGAGAGGCCTCGATCGGGCCACCAGATTCCCCCAATCGGGGCGCTGATCGGAAGGGCCCATGAGAGCGGTCGCGCACCTGGGCTACCGGACCGACCTGGCGGATGGGGCCGAATTCGGGGTCGTCGAGGGTGACAGCCTCTCCGTTGGCAATGATCTGGGCGTGGTCGAGGCCCTCTTCGCTGGTTCGGGCCATCTCAAATGCGATGTTGTCCTCAGCGAGCAACAAGGGCTCCCACTCGGCATAGGTCTTGGTGCGAAGCGCGTCCCAACACATGTCCTCCCATGACTGAGCGATTTCGGGTGTCTCAAAGAATGGCTGAGGGGCGTATTTCGGATCTTCAATGCACTCAGCAATGCCCAGCACCTTGCTGAGGGCCTGGGCTTGTCTGGGCATCATGTGGGTGAAGTTGACCCAGCGTCCGTCTGAAGTCGGGCAGGTGAAATTGAGCCGGCTGGCCCCGGCTGCGATCTTCGAGATGGGGTTCTCATTGGCATCGCCTTCACCCGATTCCGCGGCCAGCTTGGCCATGTGCTGGACCATGGCCACACCGAAGTAGTCCTGGGCGACCAACCCTTGAACCATCATCGCTTCTACTAGCTGTCCCCGCCCAGTGTCCTCACGCACGGTCAGGGCAGCAAGCGAGCCGGCAAAGGCCAAATGACCCGTCCCCGTGCTGGCCATCAGGGCGTCGTTATAGGTCGGTCCGGAGCGGAAACCGAACTGGCCCAGGTCGAAGTGCCCGGTCTTGGCCCGCACCACGCCCTCATAGGCCGGAAGGTGCGAGTAGCCGCCGCTGCGGCCGAACCCGCTGATGTCGCAGTAGACCAGCGCCGGATTGCGGGTCGAGAGCGATTCGTAACCAACCCCCCAGCCGTCGGCCACGCCGAGGCCGAACCCCTCCAGGACAACATCAGCCTCATCGGCAAGCCCGCGCAGCTCATCTTGGCCTTGAGGCATGCGGAGATCGATGACCATGCTCTCCTTGCCACGGTCCCATACCAAATGGGCTGCTGGGCGCTGCGTGCGCAAACGATCGCCCTCCGGCGGCTCAACCTTGATGACGCGGGCGCCGTAGTCGGCAAAGAGCATGCCAGCGAAGGCACCCGGGGCACTTCCCGCGCCCATTTCCAGCACAACCAATCCTTCAAGCACGTTAGCGACTACCCCCTGGGCTCACTTTTGGTCTATTGGTTTGACAATCTAGAGGAATCTCTCATTCACTGCCCGACTCCGAGGACTCCTTCTCCTGTGGAATTGCCATCGTTTCGCTCAAGCGTCAATTCAGCCTTGGAGGGCGCGTCGAATCCTGGCCATTAGCTCGGTGTCACGGTGGCGCTCGACCCGGTATTCACGGTGCTGCCCTCCGGCGGCGTGGATCACCACCCCGGTCACGTCGTCGGCGTCAGAACTGGCCAGCCAGGCGACGACCCGAGCTACGTGGCAGGGATCGAGGTCGAGGCTCGATGGCGAGTCTTCGAACATCGCCTCATTCATCCGGGTGAACGCGCCCGGAGATATCCCATTGACCGTGATGCCGAAGGGTTTTCCCTCTACGGCCAGGGCATGGGTGGCCGACCACACCGCCGCCTTGGCCGGACCGTAACCGAGACCCGAGGCCTGGCCCGCCGTTATCCGGGACGGGAACGCCGCCTCCGAAACGGTGTTGATAACCCTGCCCCACCCCCGCTCTCGCATGATGGGCCATGCCGCCTTGGCCGTACCGATCGCTCCGTAAAGGTGAACCGCCAATTGGCGGGCTACGAGGTCTTCGGTGACATCGCTGATCGACAGACTGGATGCAGTCCCCGCATTGTTGACCACAATGTCAACAAATCCAAACGCCCGGACTCCGGTCTCTACCGCAGCCGAGCCTCCCGAAAAGGCTGAGATATCGCTGGTGTCCGCGATGGCCTCACCACCCGCCGCGGTGACCTCTCGCACTACGTCGCTGGCCACCGAGACATCTCGGCCCGACCCGTCGAGTTCTACTCCCAGGTCATTGCACACCACCTTTGCCCCTCGTTCGGCGAGCAGCAGCGCGTGATGGCGGCCTATCCCCCGCCCCGCCCCGGTAATGAGCGCGACATGGCCCTCAAGCGAACTGGTCATTGTCCAGGTCGGAGGCTCACCGGCGCGGATCACCGAGCAACAAGTCGTCGACCACGGCCAACTCCACATCCGCCGTCGTCTTCGGGTCGAGCACCAACACCCCGGGACGCTTATCGAGTACCCGCACTCCGACGGCGGATAGCGCGGCGCGGGCCTGATCGAGTCCCGCCACCATTACTGCCATCAGCGAAACCCGTGGTCGGTCGAAAGCCCGTCCCCAAAGCGCCAAGCTCTCCTCATCACCAACCCGCGGAAACAGGGCCAGGGTACAGTCCCCTACCGATACTCCTGCCACTGGCTCACCGGGGCCGGCCGCAGGTCGTTCGAAGGTCACTTCGGTATCGAAAAGTGCCGCGAGGCGACGCCCGTCGGGCACCGGATCGTCGACAACTGCACCCACATAGGCCAAATGGGCAACATCCAGCACCGGTTGTGGGCCATATTCTGGGGGTTGCGCCCCAAACCGGGGATCCTCCTCGACACTGAACTCCGCCCATTCGAGTTGGATCCCCGCAGTGGTGCGGGGCGACGAAAACCCGAAGCCTTCAGGCATCTGCACCGGCATCGGAGTCCCAAGCTTGTCGAGGTGATCAATTGTGGCCGAGAATTCCTCTACCAAGAGAGCCACACCCTGCATCCCGCCGCCGGTTCGCCGGACGAACCTGTCGGGGGCGGCACCGTCGACAATCGGCTCGCATAGCTCAAGCGAACCGTCGCCGACCCAGGTCATGCCCCCTCGCCGCCCGATGAGGGGATCGCTCAGCTCGCTGTACTCCAGAACCCTGAGTCCGATCAGCTCTCCGAGTCGCTCAACGGCCGCGTCGTAATCTCTCACCATCGCAGTGGCGTGGTACATCGCCCGGGTCCCATGGCGGCCCATGAGAACTCCTCCTGCCGATTCCTCAGGCCCCTCGGAGCGCCTCGGTGGTCTCCGCCACCAGCGCCGGATCGGCCTTGTAGCTGAGATAAAGCGAGATCCGGTCGCAGGCATTGCCCCAGCGACTGGCCACTCCGGGGCCAACCGAAGCCGGATCGCCCACCACCGCCACGAGATGTAGCAGTCCATCGTCGATCACATCGGCCATCTCCGTCCATCGCCCCTGCTTTGTCATCCTGGTGAGTTCCGGTTGGACTTCTCCGTAGCCGTGGTGCTCAAGCACAGGGCGGTACGCTGGGGTCGACGCGTAGAAGGCAATCTGCTGTTTCGTTCCCCGAACAGCATCAGCCAACTCGTCATCGTCGCGCCCAATAACCACAAATGCACTTGTGGCTACGCTGAAGCCCTCAAGGTCTGGACTACCGGCGGCGCCCCGCCCCCGCAAAAGCGCCGGGAGGGTCACTTCGGTCAAGTACTCCCTTGTGGTGAACGGATGGACGACGAAACCGTCGCAGACCTCGCCGGCCACTACGGTCATCTTCTCCCCCACGCCAGCCAACCACACCTCTGGAGGCCCGTATTGATGGGCTGGTGGCGAAAAGAAAGGGGTCATCAGGGTGTGGGTGTAGAACTCCCCCTGGAATGACAGCCGCTCACCGTCGTTCCAAGCCGACCAGATGGCCCGAAGCGCCATGACATATTCCCGCATTCTCGCCGCTGGCCGGGACCACGGCATCGAGAACCGTCGCTCGATGTGCCCTTTTATCTGTGAGCCCAGCCCCAGCACGAAGCGTCCCTTCGAATATCGGGCCAAGTCGTAGGCCGAATGGGCAAGAGTCATAGGCGTGCGCCCGAATGCGATGGCGACCGAGGTTCCGATGTTGGCCCGCTCGGTTGCCTGGGCAATCTGAAGACAACGCATGAAGGGGTCGAACTGGGTCTCCCCAGTCCAGATCCCGTCATGGCCCGCGGCCTCAAGCGCAGCGGCCTCAGCTTGGGTGTGGTCGATGCTTTTGGTGAGGGCAGCGTCGATTTTCACGGAGATTCACTTTCTATTGAAGATTAGCCATGCCAGACCGGGGGCGAGTCCACAGTACGCCTGTTTCGGATGGTCGCGCCGACCGCGGGCGGTCGAGAGTCATTGGTCTGGTTCGTCGTTGAGAAGGCGTCTTAGGACTTTGCCGGCTTGATTGCGGGGTAGCTCGGGCACAAACGTCCAGCGCTCAGGTATTTTGAACCCGGCTAGCACCTCTCTGGCGTGGTGCCGCAATTCCGCCACATCGGGGGGGTTGGCCGGTTCCTGGGCCACCACGTGAGCTGTCACGACTTGGCCGAGTCGCCGGTTAGGAATGCCGACGACGGCAACATCGGCGACACCGGGATGGCGCCGGAGCACCTCCTCAACCTCGACCGGATACACATTCTCACCGCCTCGGATGATCAAGTCGCCCTTGCGATCCAAGACGGTTAGATAGCCATCACCGTCGAGGCGTCCGAGGTCACCGGTACGCAGCCAACCATCGGCATCTGGCTTCATCAGATGGTCGCCGCGGGCCCAGATCTCCCCAATCCCATTCTCGTCGGGGTTATCGATCACCACGATGACGCCAGGAGCGGCCCGCCCCGCCGACCGGAGCAAATGGTCTTTGCCCGCAGCCGCAGCTTGATGATCTTCGGGCATGAGAATCGTGATTGGACTTCCCTCGGTTTGGCCGTAGATCTGGCCCACCTTGAGCCCAGGGAGGGCGTCCAGCAACTTCCGCAGGGTGGTCGGATCGATACGAGACGCTCCATAGTGCAGGTACCGCAGATCGCCTCGAACGAGGCGTTTCTCGTCCATAAGGTGCTCGATCATCGATGGGACCAACAGGGCGTGAGTCGCTCCCCAGCCGATTACCTCCTCCCAAGATTCAGGCGAGAACTGCCTGAACGGGCACAGCGCGGCCCCTGATCCGAGGGCCACAAACAGCATTCCCAGACCGGCGATGTGGTGAAACGGGGAGGCCGTGGCATAAACCGAATCGGTTCCAATGCCCAGAACCCCACCGTTCACCTGGGTACGGGCCAGCAACCGACCTTGCGGATAGGGCACGGGTTTGGGCAGACCTGAGGTTCCAGAAGTGTGGAGAATTGCCGCGATGTCGCCGGGTTCTGACGACTCAAGGTCGATTTCTTCGTTGCCGGGGTCGAACGCCGGATGGGTGTGTACACCGCAGCTCGAAGATTGGGCAGCCTCTTTGGCCAGCCCAGAAGTATCGGGCTCGGCCACAATTACCCCTGGTTCCAATGTGTGGAGAATTCGGCTGATCTCGGCCTCGGTAAGGCGAACGCCAAGTGGAGCTATAGGCCGGCGGCTGGCGGCACAAGCAACCGCCAAGGCGAATGCCTCGGTGGTGGTCGACAGCAGAGCGGCTACCGGTTGCCCCGGCGGCGCCCCGATCTCGTCGAGCCACCGAACAGCCGTGGCTGCTCGGGCGGTGAGCTCACGAGTGGTGAGAATGCCGTCGGCCCCGACCACCGCGGCATTGTCGTCGAAGGCCCGTGCGCCGTAAAGGTCGAGCCATGTTCGAGGATGCCCCCATCCTGGATCTGCTTTTCTGCGATGCTCGGCCTTGAACTCGTGGCTCATCTTCCGTTGCATTCCCCCGGCGGGCACCGTGCCCGGCCGCATTCCGCTGAATAATCTCACTAGTTTTGCTGTGGTCTACAGTCGGGGTCCATATGACCACCGAGTACGAACAGCTGTACCCCTCCTTCAAATACGACCGACCTGCTGAAGGCGTGCTCAGAATCACCTTCGACTCTCCCGGTCTCAACTCGGTGGGACCCGATGCCCACCGCGAGATCGCCGACATCTGGCTCACGGTGGACCGCGACCCCGACGTGCGGGTGGCAATCCTGCAAGGAGCGGGAAAGGGCTTTTCGTCGGGCGGCAGCTTCGAGCTGATCGATGGGATCATCAATGACTACGCCATGCGCACCCGGGTCTTGCGCGAAGCACGTGACTTGGTCTGGAACGTGATCAATTGCTCCAAGCCCATTGTCTCGGCCATGCATGGCCCGGCGGTTGGTGCTGGTCTCGTGGCCGGGATGTTGGCCGACATCTCTATCGTAGGACGAACTGCCCGCATCATCGACGGGCACACACGGCTGGGCGTAGCCGCCGGTGACCATGCCGCCGTGTGCTGGCCGCTGCTGGCCGGGATGGCCAAGTCGAAGTACTACCTTCTCACCAACGACACCCTCACCGGCGAAGAAGCCGAGCGCATTGGGTTGGTGTCATTGTGCGTGGAAGACGACCGAGTCCATGACCGGGCCCTGGAGGTGGCCACCCAGCTCGCCGGGATGGCGCAATCTGCCCTCCGGTGGACGAAGCACACCCTGAACCACTGGTACCGCCAAGCCGGTCCCGCATTCGACGCCTCCTTGGGGCTGGAATTCTATGGATTCGGTGGTCCCGACGCAGCCGAGGGTCTGATCTCTCTGCGCGATAAACGCGACCCGGTGTTCGAAGGCCCCACTTCGGAATGACTGGTTCCCACCTAAGGAGAATCGGCCTATGACTGGGGATCGAGGAGTTGCGATTGTCACCGGAGGCGCCCGGGGAATCGGAGCTGCCATTTGCGATGCCCTGGCCGCTGACGGATGGGACATCGCCGTATGGGACCTCGACCTGGACCAATCCAATCTGCGTGCGGCCCAACTAGAGGGCGAACATTCTATACATGCGCTAGGGGTGCCGGTGGACATCTCCTCGGGCGATCAGATCATTGCCGGGCTTGAGCAGACGCAATCAGCACTGGGGCCAGTTGAGGCCCTGGTGAACAACGCGGGCATAGACGTGATCAAGCCGTTTGTTGATTCCACTGAAGAAGAGTGGGACCGCATTATCGCCGTCAACCTCAAGGGGACGATTGCGTGTTGTCGCGCCGTAATCGACGGCATGATCGAGCGCGAGAGCGGCCGCATTGTTTCCATCGCATCAGACGCCGGCCGCGTTGGCTCTTCGGGTGAGGCAGTCTACTCCGCAACAAAAGGCGGCGTCATCTCATTCACAAAGACCTTGGCCCGGGAATTGGCCCGCAATAGCATCACCGTCAATTGCGTGTGCCCCGGACCGACCGAGACAGCCCTGTTGGCTCAGGTCGCCGAATTCTCCGAGAAACTGTACGCCGGGCTGGCCAGGGCGATACCCCTGGGAAGGACGGCACTGCCAAACGATATTGCCCCTGCCGTGGCCTTCCTCCTGAGCGAAGGCGCCGGCTACATCACTGGTCAGACTCTTTCGGTGAGCGGCGGGCTCACCATGAGCTGATGGCCTCCAAACCACTATGGTCCACGGGGCAAATCCCGCCCACTCACTATGGCGAATTACGAGGAGGTGAAGACCCTTGAAGCCTGCTGCATTCGACTACGTGCTGCCATCTTCGGTGGAAGAGGCCGTTTCTGCTCTCGCTGGCGAGGGCGACAGGAAGGTGCTCGCCGGAGGACAGAGCCTCATCCCTGTCATGGCCATGCGCCTCGTCGCGTTTGACGAGCTGATCGATCTGCGGGCCATAGATGAACTGAAGCGCATCGAGATAACCGACGACTCAGCCACAGTGGGCGCCATGGTGCGCCAGGCAACCGCAGAACAACACCAAGAGCTCTGTGCCGCGGTTCCCCTGCTCGGCCAGGCCTTGGCCCATGTAGGGCATTTCCAAATCCGGAATCGGGGAACCATCGGGGGATCGATCGCCCACGCCGATCCCGCGGCCGAACTTCCCGCCGTAGCCTTGGCCCTCAATGCTTCGATGGAGGTAGCCGGACAATCAGGCCGTCGCACCGTTACAGCAGCGGACTTTTTCGAGTCGACATTCACCACTGCGCTAGCCGAAAACGAAATACTCACTTCCATTCGGTTTCCGATATGGGGCCCGCAATCGGGCTTTGCCGTGGAGGAGATCTCCCGGCGTCATGGTGATTTCGCCATCGTGGGCACCGCGTGCGGAGTTCGAATCGACAACGGTGCCATTGCCGCGGCATCCATTGGACTGTTCGGCATGGGGTCGACTCCGTTGCGAGCCCCCGATGCCGAGGCGCTCCTCATCGGCACCAACCCGGGTGATGTGGACCTGGGCGCGATCGGCACGACCGCGGTTGGCGATCTTGAACCCACCTCTGACGTCCATGCCAGCAGCGAGTATCGAAAGGCGGTCGGCGCCAACGTCGTCGCCCAAGCCGTCACCCGAGCCATCGAGGAGGCCCAACGTGGCTGATATCACGATCATCGTCAACGGCACTGTCCACCAGCTCTCGGTTGAGCCCCGAAAGATCCTCGCCGATGTGCTGCGTGAAGATCTCGGCCTAACCGGCACACACCTGGGCTGCGAACACGGTGTTTGCGGCGCTTGCACGGTCATCGTCGATGGCGACGCGGTGCGCTCGTGCCTGCAATTCGGAGTGCAGGCTGATGGGGCAAGTGTGACCACCATCGAAGGGTTGTCCAGTGCCGACGAGCTGACCGCAGTGCAGCAGGCAATGGCCGACCATCACGGTCTCCAATGCGGCTTCTGCACCCCGGGAATGGTGGTTTCTATTACCGCCCTCCTTGATGCCAATCCCGATCCCGACGATCAGCAGATACGGGAGGGCATGTCGGGAAATCTGTGCCGGTGCACGGGATACCAGGGCATTTTGCGGGCCGTCCGACAAGCGGCCGAGGCCCGGAGCACCTAAGAGTGGTCGGGCGCATCCCATACGACGAGTTTTCCTTCTTCCAGGAGAATGCCGAGGAGTTCGGCATCGAATTCACCGAGGCGCCTCTCGTGCGACGAGAGCAGGTCGAGGTTGCCCCCAGCTGCCGTCTCAGCGCCTTGGTGTGGGGAGACGGTCCACCTGAGTTTGTGTTGCTCCACGGCGGAGCGCAAAACGCCCACACCTGGGACACAGTGGCACTCGCGCTAGGTTGTCCGCTCGTGGCCATCGATCTCGCTGGCCACGGGCACTCTGATCCGGCCCCTTCAGGCTCCGCGCTCGACCTTGATGATCGCACCCCCGAAATAGCCACAGCAGTGCAATCATTGGCCCCGAACGCCCGAGCGGTGGTGGGGATGTCGCTGGGAGGGCTAACCGCCCTTGCCCTCTACGCCAATTGCCCCGACCTGGTAAGCCGCATTGTTCTTGTTGATGTCACTCCTGGGGTCACCCCCGAAAAGTCCAGTGCAATATCGGCCTTCATCGACGGGCCAGCGGGGTTTGACAGCTTTGACGACATCCTGAACAGGACGATCAAGCACAACCCGACGCGCACCGTCAACTCGCTACGACGAGGCGTGCTGCACAATGCCGCCCAACTAGAAGACGGCACCTGGGTGTGGCGGTACTCCCGGGCCCGGGGGCTCGAGCGCGACCCCGGTTCTTTTCCTGATTTCGTACCCCTGTGGGATGTGGTCTCGACTATCCAGAAACCGCTCATGCTCGCCCGGGGGATGCGGGATCAGTCCGTGGTGGACGATGCCGATGAAGCTGAACTGCTTCGCAGGTGCCCAAGTGCCCGGGTGGAGCACTTCGCAGAAGCGGGCCACAGCATTCAGGGAGACTCCCCAGTCGAGTTGGCCCGCGCTCTCTCTGACTTCGCGAGCCTCTGAGCGGCGCGGTCAGTCGACGAGCGAGATGGCACGCTCGGGGCAGTTGAGCTCTGCGGTACGCGCCTCTTGAACCTGTTCATCGGTAAGTTCGTCTTGGACGATCAAGGTACCTCTGCCCATATCGTCGGCGTCGAAAAGGGCTGGAACCACGGCGTAGCAGCGTCCGTGGCCCGTGCATCGGTCGTCGTCGATAACTGTCTTCACCTCTGGCACACTAGTCGGCAAGCCGATTCGACCGGAGCCGATAGAACCGGCCAGATCCTGTTTGGCAGGAAAGATTCACTAACGAGGAGGTATCTCCGTGGGGCGACTTGACGGAAAGGTGGCGTTCGTAACCGGCGCGGCACGGGGCCAAGGACGCGAGCACTGTGTCCGCATGGCCGAGGAAGGCGCTGACATCATTGCCGTCGACATCTGTACCGATGTGAGCGAAGACAGTTATTTTCCCGCTGCCACCGACGGCGACTTGGCCGAGACAGTCAGCCTGGTGGAAAACCTCGGTCAGCGTATCGTGGCCCGCCACGGAGACGTCCGGGACCTCGCCGGGCTTCAGCACCTCTGCCAAGACGGCGCTGAGCAATTGGGAAGCATTGACGTCGTGGTGGCCAATGCTGGCATATCCAACTGGAACCGATTCTGGGAGATGCCCGAAAGCCAGTGGCAGACGCTCGTAGACGTAAACCTCACCGGGGCGTGGAAGACCATGGTCTCGGCCACGCCCATCATGATCGAACAAGGCCGTGGCGGCTCTATCATCATCACCAGCTCTGTGGCTGGCCTCAAGTCACTGCCGGGCCAGGCCCACTATTCGGCGGCGAAACACGGCTTGGTCGGCCTATGCAAATCGGCAGCCATCGAACTCGGCCCCTACAACATCCGGGTCAACACCATCCACCCATGGGGTGTGGAAACCCCTATGGCTGAAGGCCATTCGCTTGACCACGTCTTCGAGGAGCACCCCACCTATGCTGCGTCGTTCGCAGCCATTCTCGCCGATCCGATAATCGCCTCACCCCGCCAAATTGCCGACGTTGTCGTCTTTTTGGCCAGCGACGAATCTGCGGTCATCACCGCGGCGCAGATTCCCACCGACATGGGAGCCACCAAGGTGTAATCCCGCCCCCGCTGGGTACACCGCGTGGATGTAACCAGCGAATCCATTCCCCTTGGACTGTCGGCGGGACCTTGAGGTGCGCCATCCCTAAAACACCCGGCTTATTGCAGTGCTACCATCACTGGACATTGGGAGTAGAACATGCTGGGGGTAATGGGACGGCGCCTAGCGGCGATTTTGCCCGTTCTGCTGTTTGCGACCTTCGGCGTATTCCTCCTCATCGAACTCGTTCCCGGTGACCCTTCGGTTGCCCTCGCTGGCGGGGAAAACGCCACCGAAGAGCGGATTGCCGAAGTGCGAGAAGAGCTTCGGCTCGATGACCCGCTCATTGTCCGGTACCTGGCCTGGCTCGGAGACACTGTTCGCTTCGACTTGGGCGATTCGCTTGTGGACGGTCGCCCTGTACTGGACAAGATCCTCAATCGCCTCCCGATCACCATAAGCATCGCGTTGTCGGCACTCGTTGTCGGCGTGATCATCGGCGTCACAAGCGGTGTCTTCGCGGGCATGCGCCCTGGACAGGTGCTAGATCGATTGACTGTTGTGGGAGCGAGCATCGGCCTAGCCGTACCGAACTTCCTGCTCGCCATGATCTTCATATCGGTCTTCGCCATTGAATACGGGTGGTTTCCCGCTCTGGGCTTTACCAGAATTACCGACAGCTTCTACGAGTGGTTGAAGTCAGTCACGCTGCCCGCGATCTCGCTGGGCCTCCTCTCCGCAGCCACCATTTCCCGACAACTACGCGCTTCGCTCATCGACGTTATGTCTTCGCACTACGTCCGAACTGCATGGGCAAAGGGCAGCGGGCCGTATCGGGCGGTAGGCAAGCATGCCCTGAAGAATGCAGCGATGCCCGTCGTAACGGTGCTCGGCCTCCAAGTCAGCGTGCTGATCGGGGGAAGCGTGATCATCGAACAGATCTTCAGCATCCCTGGCCTAGGGACCTTTCTCCTCCAAGCGGTGCTGGCCAGGGACCTGCCGGTAATTCAGGGGGTTGTGATCTTCTTCGCCATTTTGCAGGTGGTGTTGATGTTCCTGGTTGACATGGCATACGGGATCCTCAATCCCAAGGTGCGGGTCACATGAAAAAGAGGGAGAAACCAACCGAACGGCGCCACGCCAGCCCGCTTGTAGTGGCGACGGGCCGGTTCATTTGCGATCCGATCGCAATGCTTGGCGTGACTTGGTTGTTGATCATCTTATTCCTCGGGGTGCTGGCGCCAGTGATAACCCAGCACGAACCCCATGCTCTGGAAGGCAGCAGATTTGAAGGCCCGAGCAGCGAGTTCTGGTTCGGGACCGACGACTTGGGTCGGGACGTATTCAGCAGAATGGTCTTCGCCTCGCGCGTCGCATTGCGAGCTTCCCTCCAGATTGTCGGCATGGCGCTCGCCGTGGCGCTGCCATTCGGGGTGATCGCCGGCTATCTGGGCGGTAAGGCCGACTACCTGGCGATGCGGGCCATCGACGCGATGTCGAGTTTCCCTCCGCTTATATTCGCGTTGGCGATCGCCGGCGTCCTCGGGCCGGGGCTCGGCAACGCCATGATCGCCATCGCCGTGATTTTCATTCCCGGAATAGTGCGTCTGGTACGCGGCCAGGTATTGGCCGTGAAGGAGGAGTCATACGTCGAGGCGTCGCGGTCCATCGGAACGCCTGGGTTCACGATTATGTGGCGGCGGGTGTTGCCCAACGTGGCATCGCCCCTGATCATCCAAGTAACCATCTTGCTCGGCGCCTCGTTGCTGGCCGAGGCTTCCCTAAGCTTCTTGGGGCTGGGGGTGCAGCCGCCCAACCCCAGTTGGGGTCAGATGCTTCGACGGGCATTCAACGCCATCTTCACCCACCCCTGGCTCATGGTGCCGCCTGGAGCCGCCATCGCATTCACTGTCTTGGCCTGGAATGTGGTGGGCGACGGATTTCGCGACTCGCTCGGCCACAGGGCCGCGAAAGCGCCACGGCGAATTCAGCGCCGGGCCAACTTGGGGATAACAGCGCTAAGCACGAGGGATTCAACCGAAGCCCACTGTGAGCCGGGAGGCGCAGCCAGCCTCTTAAGAGTGCGAAACCTCACCGTCACAGTCGCTACTCGCTCCCAGCCTGCCCATGTTGTCGAGGAAGTCAGCCTGGACGTAGCTAGGCGCGAGGTACTCGGGTTGGTGGGCGAGAGCGGTTCAGGCAAGACCATGACGGCGCTGGGAATCATGCGATTGGTCCCGACACCGCCGGGGTGGATAAGCAGCGGCGAAGTTGTGTTCGAAGAGCGGGACCTCCTCCGCTGCTCTTCGAGAGAACTCCGCCAAATCCGAGGGCGCGAGATCTCGATGATTTTCCAGGATCCTCTAACCAGCTTGAATCCTGCATTCACCATTGGCAATCAGCTCACCGAGGCAATGCGCCTCCACCTGCCAGTCAAGCCGGGAGTCGCCAAGCAACGCGCCATCGAACTGCTCGATCGGGTCGGGATCGCCGAACCGCAACTCCGCTTCGGCGAATACCCCCATCAACTCTCCGGGGGCATGCGCCAGCGAGTGATGATCGCCCAAGCGCTGATCTGCGAGCCGAAGCTGCTTATTGCCGACGAGCCAACCACCGCGCTCGACGTCACCATGCAGGCCGAAATCCTCGACCTAATGCGCTCTCTTCAATCCGAACTTGAGATGGCCATCATCTTCGTGACCCACGATCTCGGTGTCGTCGCCGACATCTGTGATCGAGTCGCCGTCATGTATGCGGGCCAAGTTGTGGAGCAGGCGACGGTGGACGAGGTATTCGGCGCACCCAAGCACCCCTATACCCAGGCCTTGCTGCGGGCCATGCCACAAGGCGCGCAGCCTGGCGAACGGTTGCCCTCCATCCCGGGAGTCGTCCCGCTTCCCGGCACCCATTCCGCGGGCTGTCGATTTGCGGCACGATGCGAGCACCGACAGCCCGAGTGCGACGCCAGTCCGATCCAATTGACTGATCTACCCGACGAGGCGACAGTGCGCTGCGTTCTGCACTCCGTTGCTCATCCTGTGCCTGAGCAAGAGGTGATTCTGTGAGCACCGTTATGGAGGCGACCGGGCTGTCCAAGTACTTCCCAATAAGAAGGGGACTAATGCGCCGCGAGGTCGCTCGAGTCAGAGCAGTGGAACACGCCTCCTTCACCATCGATGCGGGACGCACGCTGGGCCTTGTCGGCGAGTCGGGTTCGGGTAAGTCCACCCTTGCCCGCCTCGTAACCGGATTGATCAAGCCAACATCGGGCACATTGCAAATCGCCGGCCAGGACGCCAACGACTGGCGAGGGCGCCGCGGTCGACAGTTGCGCCGCAACGTGCAAATGGTGTTTCAAGACCCTTATTCGTCGCTCGATCCCATGTCCACTGTCGGCGCGTCGATTGTCGAACCGCTGCGATCGCACCGAGCCACATCGTCGTTCGACGAGCGCCGGCTCCGGGTCGAGCAGCTTTTGAAAATGGTCGGACTGCGTCCTGAACACCGCCACAGCTATCCCAGCGAAATGTCGGGGGGACAACTCCAGCGGGTGGCAGTGGCCCGAGCCCTGGCCCTGTCGCCGCAGATATTGGTGCTCGACGAGCCGGTCAGCGCCCTTGACGTCTCAACCCAAGCTGAAGTGATCAACCTTTTGAGCGACCTCCAACAACAACAGCGGATCTCACTTCTGCTCATCGCCCACGATCTCGCGGTTGTTCGCCATGCGAGCCACAACATCGCGGTCATGTACCTCGGCCAAATTGTCGAATCCGGTCCTGCCGAAGAGGTGTACACATCACCGAAGCACCCCTACACCGTTACCTTGCTTCAGGCGATACCCGTTCCTGACCCCGCCAAGCAAAGGGCCCGGCGACGCATCGGGGTCCGCGCCGACATCCCATCCCCCACAAACCCTCCTTCCGGATGCAGATTCCACACCCGGTGCCCGTTCGTAATGGATGTCTGTCGTACTGAGTCCCCAGATCCCTACCTCACGCCAGTAGGCACGGTTGTACGCTGTCACCTGCACGAACGCGGCATCGAACTTCGAGGCCGCTCAGTATTCGAAGCCGTCGATTGACGGGGGTCTGTTCGATTCCGCCGACCCTCTTGCCCGATTGGATACCCAGGATTAGGCTGAGCGAAGTTCCGGTAAGCCATTTGACTTACAACTGGCATGACGTAACTACTAGCGATCTCAGGAGTCAACGCCTGTGATCTTCGAGAAAGGGGATCTCGTTATGACCAATGGACTCATCTGGCGGAAATTTGTCGTGCTGCTCGCAGTGTTCGCTCTTTTAGTAGCGGCTTGCGGAAACGACGATGATGACGGCCCAGTGGCAAGCGAGCCTGATCCCCCGGCGGTGAGCGACCAGGCATCCGACGGCGCAGCCGAAGAGCCAACGGCTCCAGAGGAGACTGCCGGAGAATCGGAGGGCACCACCGATGAGGGAGCGGAGACGACCGGCAACGCTGAACAGTCAACCGACCCAGAGGAGACCGCAGTCGAAGAAGTAAGTGATGTCGACCCCGAGGGAGTCCTTCGCCGGGCGGTCAATCTGACCGAATACGGCGGCCTGAGCTTCGACCCGGCCTCGATGCAGGCCGGTCAGTACCAGTTCACTTATCCGGTCACAAACTCATGGGTGAAGTACCTCCCGTCCGGTGAGATTGAAATGGACCTAGCCGAGTCGGCAGAGATCGTCGATGCCACCACAATCAGGGTAGTGCTCAAGCCCAACCTCGTGTTCAGCGATGGTGAGTCACTCACGGCTCAGGTGGCGGTCGACAGCATCATTCGAACCACCGAAGCCGCGGCGCCCGGGCTTCGTATCAACGGAGGCTTGTCGCTCATCGAGTCAATGGACGTCGTTTCGGATACCGAATTCGTCATCAATCTCACGGCACCGGTTGGCGGCTCATGGTTCAAGCTTCTGGCCGACGCCGAAACCACTCCCGTGTCGCCAGCCTCAATGGACGGGGGAGACCATGCCCGCGACGTGATAACCGCCGGACCGTTCAAGATCGACAGCTACCAAGAGGGCTCCGTTGTCACCCTCGTGAAGAACGACCTGTATTGGGATGCCGACAACGTCCGATTGAATGCGATCGAACTCGTTCATACCGACGGACCCACTGCGGTGGTCAATGCGCTGCGGAGCGGCGCGGCCGACTTTGCCACGGGCCCGTCACTCATCACTCCTCAAGAGCTAGAGGCTCTGGGCGACTCGGTCGAGGGCATCGCCAAGCAGCTTCCAGCCGCGTACCTGATTAACGGATGCTTCTCGGAGCCAAGTCCGGTCGCCAACGTCTTGGTCCGCCAGGCCCTCAACTACGCCACCGATCGCGACGAACTGAACGAACTCGTCTACGGCGGGCTAAGCGCACCAGCGTGGGGAATGGTTCCGCCCGGCAGCGCGGAGTACAACCCCGACCTAGAAGGCCTCTACGCCTACAACCCCGACCGGGCCCGAGACCTTCTTGCCGAGGCCGGATACGGAGACGGATTGGATCTGAAGATCGTCACGACCACCGGCGATTCCCAGACCATCTCAGAGGTCGTCCAGGCCCAGTGGTCACGGGTTGGGATTGATCTTGAGATCGTACCAACCACCGATCTCGTAGGCGAGTGGTACCTTGCGGCTGGCGCCAACGGAGACCTCAATCCGGTGCCGTTGCTTCGCGGCTTGCCCGATTCGTTCCCCCGCATGTTCCAGACCACGGCGTTCGCCAACATCTGCGACACGACCTTCCCAGGCATTGACGAGTGCAGCTCCGAGCTCGTTGCTCTCACTCCCGGCAGCGATGAGTACTTTGAGCGGTCCAAAGACTGCCAGGCCATCCTGATACGGGACGCGGTGGTCGGCGTGATGACGGTCTTTGTGATCCAGTCGATTGGCATCAACTCCGAAAAGTTGGCCAATGTGGCCTACCAGATTGATCCCATCCTTCAGAACCAACTCGACGTCACCGAGGTGTACGTAAGAGTCACCTAAGGCTACAGCAGCCAACCCGGTAGGCGGGCCGGATGCCGCAGTGCGGCCCGGCTCGCCTGACCGCGGCGGCCCGGCGAAATCAACGAAGGGCCACAGAACGGCATGGCAGCCAATTTCCGAAGACAGGTTGGCAGCAAGGTGTCTACGAAGTGCTTGCCGCGTTGGATGCTCGGTGTCCGGTGGCAAGGGCCATCGCCGTTAGCCCATCCACCAGTTCGTACATGTATTCGTCCAAGGCGAGCATGCCGTCATCCCATTTCGCTAGGGCTGAAATGCCCAGATCGACAATGAGCCGAAGCCGACACCGAAACCGCTCTTGAGTCAGGTGGACCAGCTCACCGCTTCGGAGTGCCTCGGCAATTTGATAGAACGCGGACACCATCTCCGGTTCTCGGCAGTCGTAGAGGATTGAGTTGTTTCCGTCGGTCCGGAGTCGGGCAAGGAATTGAACGTAGGAGTTCCCATCGGCAATCTGCTCACCCAGCGGGACCAAAAATGCTTCAATGAGCGACCGGGCATTGGGTGGGCCCAACCGGCTTGCCGCCTCTAGTCGCCTGAGCCGGTTGGCGTTCACCACAGCCGAGCGATATTTGAAGATCGCGACCACGAGACCCTCCTTGGATCCAAAGTGGTACTGGGTGACATTGTTGTTTCGCTGCCCGGCGGCCGCCCCGATCTCCCGCAGGGAAACACCGTGCAAACCCCGGTCGGCGAAGATCCTCTCGCCGGCGACGATCAGCGCCAATTGGGTCGGATGGATTGTGTCAGGTGCATAGGCTAAGGCCACCCTGCCACACTACCCAAGCACCTGGCCGCTAAGTCGAAGGCCTTAGTCGAGACGGTTGCTCCCAAATGTTCCGACGCGCCAAACGAGACTCGCGAGAACCAATAGATTGTTCTGGACCGCCGACGAAGGAGTGGACAATGGAAACCGAGCTCGTTGTCAGGCAAGACACCGAACCGGGCGTGAGGGTATTAGCGCTGAATCGTCCGGAGCGCCTCAATGCCATCACGACGGATCTGATCGAAGTGCTCCACGGCCGGTTAGACGACGTGGAGACCGACCCCGAAATCCGGGTCGTGATCCTCACTGGAGCAGGACGCGGCTTTTGTGCCGGGGCAGACTTGATGGGCGGCTGGGATGAAGCCCCTTCGGAGACGAATTTCACTCCCGCCGATAGGTCATATCTGGGGCAACGCCGAATCTCCCAGCTAGTGGCCCGTATTCATTCAATACCCAAGGTGTTCATCGCCGCGGTGAACGGGCCAGCCGCTGGAGGGGGATTTGCGCTGGCTTTGGCCTGCGACATTCGGCTCGGCTCTACCACCGCGAAGTTCTTGGTGGCCAACGTGAAGATCGGACTCTCAGCAGGCGAGATGGGCATCAGCTACCTCCTACCCAGGATCATTGGCGGAGGTCACGCCACTGATCTGATGCTCACCGGAAGGACAGTTCATGCCGACGAGGCACTTGCGCTGGGTTTGATTTCTCAGGTACACGAACCCGACGCACTGTTGGATGCCGCCAGCGATCGGGCCCGACTCGTACTCTCCAATCCCGCCTTCGGAGTGGAGTTGTCGAAAGAGATGCTTGCCGCGGGACGAGACGCGCCCAGCCTGGACTATGCGATTCTGCTCGAGAACCGGACTCAGGTGCTCGCGGGCTACTCCGGCGACATCGCCAAGGCCATAGAGAACTTTCGCTCTCGCTAAGCCACAAGTCACCAATTCGTCGGGAGAGCAATTCAAACGGTTTCCCGGTCTCCGTCTGCTGCCCATAGACTGACCAGGCTTGCGGGCCGTAGCTCAGTCAGGTTAGAGCGCCGGGTTGTGGTCCCGGAGGTCGGGGGTTCAAATCCCCTCGGTCCGCCGCAAACACAAGCCCCTCTAGCTCAATTGGCAGAGCAACGGACTCTTAATCCGCAGGTTCTGGGTTCGAGTCCCAGGGGGGGTACCAGGCTAACTGGCTTTCGGTAATCGTAAGCGTTGACGGCGAATTCCTGGACACCCTCGCCCGCCTGTTCGCGTTGCTCCTCGAAGCTACTCTTTTCGGCATGCCTGCAAACTCACCAGTCGTGATCGTCGAGGCCGTGCGCTCCGCGGTCGGTAAGAGAAATGGAGCGCTGTCCTCAAAGCATCCGAATGAGATACTTGCGGCAGTAATCGGCGGCCTCATCGAGCGCTCCAGAATCGATCCACTTGAGGTCGGCCAGGTGATTGGCGGGTGCGTAAACCAAGTTGGAGCACAGGCGTCGAGTGTTGTGCGCCAAGGATGGCTCACTGCTGGGCTCCCCCACGAGGTGGCATCAACCACGGTGAACGCCCAATGCGGTTCGTCACAGCAGTCCACCACGCTGGCCCACGCAATGGTTGGGTCGGGACTCGTTGATGTCGCGGTCGCGTGCGGCATCGAGAACATGAGCTTGGTCAAGATGGGATCCAACGTGCCCGAGGAGCCCTTTGTGGGCCGCCCCAAAGAAGGCAGATACGCCGAGATCTGGGAGCCAACCACCCAGTTCGAGGGTGCCGATCGAATTGCCGCCAAATGGGGTTTCACCAAAGAAGATCTCGACGCTTATGGACTGCGTTCCCAGCAACTTGCTGCCCGGGCGTGGGCCGAAGACCGCTTCGATGGCCAGATCATCCCAATAGAAGTGGCTACGCTCGACGCCGAAGGCAACTCCGCAGGCGTCGCAGCCTTCGAGCGGGACCAAGGCCTGCGGGAGACCTCTTTGGAAGCGCTTGCCGGACTGCGCCGCAACCGCGGCGACGAACCCGACGCGCTCCACACCGCAGGAACTTCTTCGCAGATCAGCGATGGCGCCAGCGCCGTATTGCTCATGACCGAGGCTGCTGCTGAACGACTGGGGCTAGAACCGCGGGCGCGCATCGCCGATTCAGTTCTGGTGGGAAGCGACCCGGTGCTCATGCTCACTGGTCCGATCCCTGCCACTCAGGAACTGTTTGAGCGCAACGCGCTCGAAATCGACGACTTCGATCTCTTCGAAGTAAACGAAGCCTTTGCCTCCGTGCCCCTTGCTTGGCAGGCAGAACTCCGTCCCGACCCCGATCGGGTCAACCCCAACGGCGGGGCAATAGCACTCGGCCATCCACTGGGCGCCACCGGAGGTGTATTAATCACCAAGGCCCTCTACGAGTTGGAGCGGACCGGCGGGCACCGAGCGCTGGTGTCGATGTGCTGCGGTGGCGGACTCGGCACGGGCACCATTATCGAGCGCCTATAGCCCGACTCTTTCCTCATGGCGCTTGGCGTCCCCCAAACTCCCGAGGAGTGATGCACCACAGAGGGCATTTAGGACACCCTTTGGGGTGGCACCGGCGGATACGAGCCATAGAGGCGGCGCATACCGCTGGTGAGTTCGTCAACGGTGAGCGCCTCTCCTTCGGTCGATCTGTATGTGGCCCCCACTGAGAAGGGCTCCACTTTCATGACCGTGTGGCCGTCGATCCGGAACACCTGACCGGTCACCCAGCCAGCCTCTTTTGAGCACAGCCAGGCAACCACTGGTGAGGCGTTGGCTGGATCCCCGGGATCCCAAGCCGCCTCGACCTCCGCAGGTTCGACCAGGCCGGCAGTGGCAGTCATGCGAGTGGCGGCGATCGGCGAGATCGCGTTCACCGTGACCCCATACCGGTCCATTTCGAGCGCAGCGATGGTGGTAAGCGACACGATTCCGGCTTTCGCCGCACCGTAGTTGGACTGTCCGATGTTGCCGAAGAGCCCAGTGCCCGATGACGTGTTGACCACGCGTCCACTCACCGGCTGTCCGGCTTTGGCCCGCTGGCGCCAGTACGAACATGCGTGTCGCAGCAGGTTGAAGGTGCCCTTCAGATGGACGTCTATGACTATGTCGAAGTCGTCCTCAGTCATGGAGAACACCATGCGATCCCGCAAGATACCTGCGTTGTTGACCACCCCGTGGAGATCGCCGAATTGGTCGACTGTGTCGGCAACCAGTGCCTCCATTGCGTTCCAGTCGGAAACCGAATCCCCGTTGGCCACTGCCGTCCCGCCCATGGCCTCGATTTCGGACACGACCTCCTCTACTGGCGATGGGGCGTCAACCCGGTCGCCGCCAACTCCGACGTTCAAATCGTTCACCACCACGGTGGCCCCGGCCCGGGCCAACTCCAGCGCATGGTCGCGGCCCAAGCCGCGTCCCGCCCCAGTGACAATCACCACTCGTCCGTCTAAGAGTCCCATTGGTGGGTTCCTTTCGCTTGCAGGCGATTCAAATGCTCCTGGTCAAAATCCGCCAAACTTGGCGAGGAAACTGTGGGACAACTCAAGAAGGTCGACCACTCGGTGACTGGTCGCTCGTTCAGACCGACAATTTTGCCACCGCTGCCCATCACTCGTGCAGTCCAACGGGAATGGCGTCGTCGAGCAGATCGTGGTACTCCAGATGGCCCGTGCCCATACGCCCATCAGAGAGACTCCACTCTGCGGGCTGTTTGACGATGCGCAGTATCGCCTCTTTGCCGTCGGGGCCGGGCTGGCGATGCCTAGCCGGCAGGTAGTTCTGGGGAACGCCTGTCGCCGTCCACTCAACATCGCCCGCTCTGACCACGAGTTCGGCCCGCTCGAGCTGGTACCACGGTGGTCCGGCGTATTGGTTCACCATGTCGAAGCCATCCACGACCCGGAACTCGCGGTCGACCCACACGAATCCGCTTCGGGTCTGCTTGGTCGGTCCCACTGCCCGGACCAGCATGAACCCGTTGTCGGCGTCGATGCTGCATATCAGCCACCTAAGCCACCGCTTGGCGTGCCAGTTGCGGGGTCCCCAAGAGTGGTCCTTGGCACCGCTTCCGTCGATCTCGAATCTCTTGTCACCAAGGCGGATCGAGCCCGTTACCCGGGTGATGTGCTGGTAGTGGAAGTCGGCCTGCCCGGGCAGAAAGATCAGATGGTGTTGGTCTTGGTCCTGACCCATGGTTGCCTCTAGCCCCTCAGTGGTGGCCATCAAGTCGATTTCGGCTTGTGCTTTGGGGCTGGTGCGAAAGGCGGTTTTGGGATCGGTGAGTTTCCATCCGTCGTCGAAAACCGACATCGAGCCGTTGAACGAGACCTTGTTGGCCCTCCAGGGTTCGACAATCTCCCACGACTGGTGACCCCGCTCGTCGCCTACCGACATTGTGTTGGCATCGACCTCGGGGCGGCCGAACGCAAACCCAACGAAGCCATCAGGCAGAAAGACACAAGCCGACATCTCGGCATAGCGAGCGTTGGGCCGAACCCCGATCCGCAACCAGCAGCCGATCTTGCGCATTGGATCCCACCCGTCGATGTAGCGACTCTCATTCCAGTTGATCTCGTCGCCTGGCAAATGCATGCCCTCGTCGTCTGATCCGAGCCTGACTCCCATCGAACCAACTTAAGGCATCCGACTTCGATCCTGATGCACACCATCGGTTGGGCGAAGAAGCATCTCCTGGGCGAGGAAGGCGACGAGGAGGCCCGCACGGTCATGGGCGGTCGCCGTGTAGAGACCTCTGTGGCCCCCGACCTTTGCGGCAACGGAGTTGTAGAGCACCCAGTCATCGGCCCGAGATGGATGGTGAAACCAATACGCGTGGTCGATACTCGGACCCGCCGCCGGGGTTTGAGAAAGATCCAGGCGCTCGAAGCCGGTAGTCACGTCGGAGGCGTAGACGTGCAGACTGGCGTGAATCAGCGGGTCGTCCCCAAGTCGCCGGTTGATGCGGACCCAAGCCCGGTCAACCGGCATTTCCGTGGACTTCGTCAGGTCGGACGGCGGCACTCGTATGTCCAGTATTGGATGCGCGTTTCCCGCCGCTGCAGCAGACGATTCCGGAGGTGCCACATCGATCGGCGCTGGTGGCGTGTACTCGGATCCTTCTGCTGGCTCGTGAAATGAGCATGCCATCTCCCAAATCACGCTGCCGTCCTGCACGGCGGCCACCCTGCGGGCGGAGAAAGAACGGCCATCACGGTCACGTTCGACCATGTATATGACGGGTCGGTCTTGGTCGCCAGGACGCAAAAAATACCCGTGCAGCGAGTGGGGTGTGCGCCCGCTCGGGACGGTGGATGCCGCAGCCACCAGCGCTTGTGCCGCTACTTGGCCCCCGTAGAGGCTCCACCCCTCGCGGCGCCACGCGTTTCCACTCCCGCGCAGTATGTCGCGGTCGATGCGCTCAAGCTCGAGCCATCCCAGTTGATCGTCGTCTGCCACTGCCACGAATTCTTTTACCTCTTGTTGATGACATTGCCACGCAAATCAGACGGTCTTCGAACCGAAAGGACGCAATGGATGATTCTGCCCAACATGCTCCTCTAGCTCAATTTGGCAGAGCAACGGACTCTTAATCCGCAGGTTCTGGGTTCGAGTCCCAGGGGGGGTACTGCGACCCGACCGGGCTGGCTATTCCTCGTCGTGGTCTCCCCAGCATTTCTCGGTGCCGTCGGCTCTAGTGGCGCAGGAGTAATTTTGATTGGCCTGCACGGCGATGAAGGTGCCGGCGGGAGCATCCAGTTGCCCGTGGCGGTTGTCGCCCCAGCATTGGACAGTGCCGTTGTCTCGCAGCCCGCAATTGTGGTCCCACCCGGCGGACAGGGCGGTGAACACGCCTCCGGGGGGCTCGGCTTGCCCGGCGTCGTTCCATCCCCAGCAATCGATGGTGCCATCTACCCGCAGGCCGCAATAGTGGGTGGCCCCGGGAGCAATGCTGAGCAACTTGGACCGCTCCCCGTCTTCGTCGGAGCGCTCCGTCGGACACTCATCGGGCGGAGGCCATCCCAGCATCCAAATGTGGGCGCATCCCATCCTCGAATAGTCAGGGCAGACATAGCTCATGAACGAACAGTCCAGCGGATGGTCCAACTTGAACACCCCGTGTCCGATCTCATGAAGAACGACATTTTCGAATTCCTCAATCAGGTTCGACACGCTGATCGGGCACTGCCCTGCGCCGACCAGATCCCGTACCCGGTGGGGCCTGGCATAATCGGGGCAATAGCTCGCGTATCGGGCCTCAAGTGTTGACGCCGTCGCATAGGAATAATTTGAACCCCAGTAGGCATAGCCCGACGTGAGGCCGCCGGTCTTAGCGCCGGTCAACACGAGCACATCGGGGACATCGCCCCACTCCTTGATCTCCTCCTCGCACGGATGAGAGCCCACCTCTCCATGCCAGGTGTCCAGCAGGATTTCGTCCCAATCCACATTCGGGGAAATCACCGCCGCCGGGATGAAGCGAATACTCGCCAAGCCCGATGACTGGCGGGCGAAGAACTGGGCCACGTTGCTCAGCTCCTCGACTTCTCGCTCCAAGTCGGCGTCGGAGTATCCCAAGCCTTCGGATACGCAATAGAACACGTGGACGTCGAAGGAACCGGTGAACGGTCGCCGGGTATAGCCCCAGCACTCGACGGTCCGAGCGGCCCGCACTCCACACGAATGGCGCGGCCCCGCCGACACCGACAAGAACTCCCCATCCGGTGCCGTCCATTGCCCGCCTTCATCACCGCCCCAGCACTCGACGGTCAGATCGGTTCGCAAACCGCACGATTGGGAACCGCCGGCCGCCACCGACAAGAACTCCCCGCCGGGCTCCGCCGTCTCCCCAGAACTGTCATGGCCCCAGCAGTCCACAGTCTGATCAGACCGCAGGCCACAGGTATGGGAACCGCCGGCTGACACTGTCAAAAACCGTCCACCCGGTGCGGAAGACTGCTAACCCCAGCACTCGACGGTCTGGTCGGCTCGCAACCCGCACGAATGCCACTGGCCGGCCGATACCGCCGTGAATTCCCCACCAGGCGCGGTCGCCTGCCCGATGTGGTCGCCCATCCAGTCATCGTTCGACCCCCAGCACACAACAGAGCGGTCGGCTCGCAACCCGCACGAATGCCACTGGCCGGCCGAAAGCGCCACGAACTCCCCATCGGGGGCGTTCAACAGGCCGAAATCGCTGTTGCCCCAGCACACAATGGCGCCTGGGGGCCGCAGTCCGCACGAATGACGCCAACCCGCTGACACCGCCGCGAACTCCCCATCCGGGACGTTCAATTGTCCGTAATTGTTGTAGCCCCAACAGAAGGCAGTCTGATCAATCCGAAGCCCGCACAGATGGGTGCCCCCGATCGAGAGCAGCTCGACCTGCTCGTCGGTCGTTTCAGACTGCTCGTCATCCTCGCCTTGAATGCCCCAGCACTCGACCGCACCGTTGGCCAGCAAGCCGCACGAATGACGCCAACCCGCAGCAACCGCCCAGAACTCCCCGCCCGGCGCGGCGGCCTGCCCATAGTCGTCGCTGCCCCAGCACTCCACCGCGCCGTCGGCCCGCAGCCCGCACGAATGACGCCAACCCGCAGCAACCGCCGCGAACTCCCCCTCCGGAGGCGTCACCTGCCCATGGTCATCGCGGCCCCAACAGAGAATGGTCCGGTCGAATCGCAGGCCGCACGAATGGGAGTCGCCGGCCGACACCGCGGTGAACCGCCCATGCGGCGGGGTCGCCTGTCGGGCCCAGTTGTCGCCCCAGCACACCGCGGTCTGGTCCAACCACAACCCGGACGAATGCTGCCCGCCAGCCGACACCGCCAAAAACCGCCCGACGGGCACCGCGGTCTGCCTGGAGATGTCGTCACCCCAACACTCGACCGCCAGATCAGCCCGCAAACCGCACGAGTGGCCAAACCCGGCAGAAACCGACAGGAAGTGCCCGTCCGGGGTCATGGCCTGCCCGTAGTCGTCGCGGCCCCAGCACTTCACGGTGCCGTCGGACTGGAGTCGACACGAGTGCCCTCCGCCAACTGACAGCGGACCAGGCTGCGACTCGGGAACGTCGAGGCGGCCGGAGGCATCGGACCCCCAGCATGCAATCGAGCCGTCGGACCGCATTCCGCACGAGTGCCGGCCGCCCGCCGATACCGCTGAGAACTCCCCATCAGGCGCAGTGGCCTGCCCGACGTGATCGCCTGTCCAGTCTTCATCCGATCCCCAGCACACCACGGTTTGGTCTACTCGCAAACCGCACGAATGATCGCTGCCGGCCGACACCGCCAAAAACTCCCCAGCCGGTGGTGCTGCCTCACCCGAGCCGTTATCGCCCCAGCACACCAGCGTGCTGTCGACCCGCACCCCGCACGAATGGCCGTAACCGGCCGACACCGCCAAGAACCGCCCGCCCGGTGCATGGGTCTGCCAACCCCAGCACACTACGGTTTGGTCGGCTCGCAAACCGCACGAATGCCAACTACCGGCCGACACCGCCAATAACTCCCCAACTGGCGCAGTGGCCTGACCAAGGTGATTGCCCTCCCAGTCCTCGTCAGACCCCCAGCACACCGCGGCTCCATCGGTCTGCAGCCCGCACGAATGGAAACCACCCGCCGACACCGCCAAAAACTCCCCAGCTGGCGCAGTGGCCTGACCGGCCGCACCGCCCCGGTAATCCTCGTCCGACCCCCAGCACACCGCGGCCCCGTCAGCCCTCAGCCCGCACGAATGACGCCAACCAGCCGATACCGAGACAAATGCTCCGACGGGAGCGGTGGCCTGGCCATCTTCGTCGTCGCCCCAGCACACGATAGCGACCCTCCCTTGGATTCGACACACATGATTGCTACCGGCCGAGACCAGTTCGACTTGCCGCCCAGCGACCTCAGGCAGCCTGTCAGGTTCGTCTTGAGCACCCCAGCACACGGATTCCATGTCGGTCCGCAGGCCGCAGGAAAAGCGATCACCAGCCGAAATCGCGGTGAACACCCCGTCCGGCGGCGAGGCCTGCCCGTCGTCGTCGCCGCCCCAACACACCGCCGAGCCATCAGCCCGCAACCCGCACGAATGGCGACCACCAGCCGAAATCGCGGTGAACACCCCGTCCGGCGGCGAGGCCTGCCCGTTGAGGTCGCGGCCCCAACAGCGAATGGCCCGGTCGATTCGCAGTCCGCAGGTGTGGGAGTCGCCGGCCGACACCGCGGTGAACCGCCCTTGCGGCGGAGTCGCCTGTCGGGCCCAGTTGTCGCCCCAGCACACCGCGGTCTGATCCAACCGCAACCCGCAGGAATGCTGCCCGCCAGCCGAAACCGACAAGAACCGCCCGTCAGGCACCGTCGCCTGCCCGGAGATGCCGTCACCCCAACACTCGACCGCCAAATCAGCCCGCAAACCGCACGAATGCCAACCACCCGCCGACACCGACAAGAACTCCCCGTCAGGCGCGGCGGCCTGCCCAAAGTCGTCTCTGCCCCAACACTTCACGGCGCCATCGGCCCCAAGTCGACACGAATGGCCCCCGCCAACCGACACCGAACCCGGCGGTGACGCTGGCTCCGGCACCCCAGCCCGCAACGCTCCCACTGCACCGTCGTCCAACACCAGATAGCAGCCGAAGGAATCGTGATACCCCTACCGCACCTGGGCCAGCACCTCCGAACCATCCGCCGACTTCGCCACATCCACCGGCCGCTGCCCGAACCGATGAACCCCGAAACACCGATCAGCGGCTGCGCCATCTCCCGCAGTCGCCCCCGACGACACCGGCCGACCCGAAGCCCGCAGCACCCCCACTGCTTTGTCGTCCAACACCAGATAGCAGCCGAAGGAATCGTGATACCCCCACCGCACCTGAGCCAGCACCTCCGACCCATCGGCCGACTTCGCCACATCCACCGGCTGCTGCCCAAACCGATGAACCCCGAAACAACGATCAGCCGCCGCATCGGCCAACACCACGCTTGAAGAAACCCCTAGCCCCACAACCGCCAACCCCACAGCGACCGCCACCGCCACCGCAATCTTCAGCACTGAGGGCACCCGAGAACCGTATAGCCAGCAGTGGCCACCGACACAGGCAAACGCTCACTCGTCGTGCTACAGTGACACTGTTCCGCATTGCGGTACTGGTCCACAGTATGGAACCCGCCCTGGGGTCCAGCACCACAGAAGGAGTGTGTCGAATGACTGACACGCCCGAGATCGACGACATCGATCTGTCGAGTCTGAACGACGAAGACCTCTGTGCGC